>NZ_CP032694.1:3902500-4575315 GCF_003627755.1 Rhizobium jaguaris
CCAGCTTTCCGCGCTCTACTACGTTGATCCGCGCCGTTTTGCGACCGACGATACCGATGTCGACCTGACGGCGGGGCTTGCGGCCCGCATCGTCGAAGAAAACATGTCGGTATCCTCGCCCGAAGCGGTCACGCCGCAGACCCAGGAATTCGCCGACGACATCATTCCGGTGCGCGAGGATACGCCGATCGGGACGGCACTCGCCAATGCCGGCTACCTCAAAGTGGATGCCGACGACATTACGGCGAAGATCGAGCCGCTGTTCGGTTCGTCCGATCTTTCCGCCGGCGACGTTCTGCGCATCGGAATCCTGCAAAAGGGCGAGCACGCGAAGATCATCCGTGCCAGCATCTATCGCGGGACCAAGCATGTCCTGACTGTTGCCGAGAACGATCGTGGCGATTTCGTCGCCGGCAGCGAGCCGCAGATGCTCGACGCAATCGCCACTGCATTCGACAACGACGCGCCTGCAGTCGCCGCCGGCCGGGACCTGCCGAGCGTCTACGACGGCGTATATCGTGCGGCCCTTTCCTATGGCATGACCAGGGAGATGGTGGCGCAGATCATCAAACTGCTAGCCAGCAACGTCGATTTCCAGGCGCAGCTGAAGCCGACGGATTCGCTCGAAGCCTTTTTCTCCGTTGCCGACGAAAACGGCCAGGCAAGCGCCGATTCCGAACTGCTCTACGTCAACGCCAAATTCGGCGACACCGTCACCCGCTTCTATCGTTTCGAAGAGCCGGACGATCACTCGATCGATTACTTCGACGAAAACGGCAAGAGCATCCGCCAGTTCCTGCTGCGTAATCCCGTCCCGACCGGTATCTTCAAATCCGGCTTCGGCATGCGCCGACACCCGATCCTCGGATTTGCGCGCATGCATACCGGCGCCGATTGGGCTGCACCTCGCGGCACCCCGATCATCGCTGCCGGCAACGGCGTCGTCGAAAAGGCCGGCTGGGATTCCGGCGGCTTCGGCAACCAGACATTGATCCGCCACGCCAACGGCTATGTCTCCTCCTACAACCACCAAAGCGCCATAGCCAAAGGTATCGTACCGGGCGCGAAGGTGGTGCAGGGCCAGGTCATCGGCTTCATCGGTTCGACTGGCCTCGCAACCGGGCCGCACCTGCATTACGAGCTGATCGTCAACGGCACCAAGGTTGACCCCTTGCGCGTCCGCCTGCCCGGCGGCAAGTCCTTGGACGGCGAAGCACTCGCCAAATTCGAGGACGAGCGCAAGCGTATCGACGCGCTCTTGACCGACGAGAAATCGAAGCAGGTCGCAAGCAAGGATTGAAGTCCCGGCACGGATTTTCTAGATGACGTCGTGCCCCAGCAGAGCGATCAGCTCGGCAACGGCATGGTTTGCGGCCTTGCCAGCGGTATCGATGAGGATCTGTCGTCCGCCCCAATCGTCATAGGTCCGGTTGACCACCTCGTTCCATGATGGCTTTACGAGGCCTTCGACATCCGTCATGCGCGTTTCGACGCGCCGGCGATGCTCGGCCTTGTCGGAGCAGACGATCTCCACCTCGATTGCGCGCGAGCCGGCTCGCCTGGCGACCTGCAACCAGGCATCGCGTGTTATGCGGATGGGATTGACCGAATCCGCGATCACCGTTCTTCCCAGACAGAGATTGTCCTCAGCGACCCCATAGGCAACCATATAGCCCGCGGGACCTACGTCGGCCTTCAACATGTCCGATTGTCGCAATGACTGCTCGATCGTGTCCACCCGAACATGCACAGCCTGCAGTCGCTTCGCCAGCGAGAGCGCGATCGTGGTTTTTCCGCTGCCCGGTAAACCGCCGAAGATAACAAGCATGGTCTCCGTCTCCGAACATCCTCCAAAGTCCATGGCAACATCACAGACGAGGATTGCCGTGGCAAGGCGGCTGCCAATAGGTCAGAAAAACGAAATGGCGGCCCGAAAGCCGCCATCTCATGGATCGATGCGTTGGTACGGTCGCTTATGCCGCTGCGCTGACCGGCTGACGCGGACGGAACAGCAGCCGGTCGGAGCCGCTGGTGACCTTGACCACCGATCCATCCGGCACCTGACCGGAAAGAATCTGTTCCGCGAGCGGGTCCTGAACATATTTCTGGATCACCCGCTTCAGCGGCCTTGCGCCGTAGACCGGATCGTACCCCTTGTTGGCGAGCCAGTTGCGGGCATCCTCATCGAGCTCGAGTGTGATCTTGCGTTCGGACAACAGCTTCAACAGCCGCTCCAGCTGGATATCGACGATGGCACCCATCTCATCACGCTTCAGGCGATGGAACAGGATGATCTCATCGACACGGTTCAGGAATTCCGGCCGGAAATGCGCCCGCACCACATCCATCACCTGCTCGCGCACCAGATCGCTGTCATCCCCTTCCTTCAATTGGGTCAGGTATTCGGCGCCGAGGTTCGAGGTCATGATGATCATGGTATTGCGGAAATCGACCGTGCGGCCCTGGCCGTCCGTCAAGCGCCCGTCATCCAGAACCTGGAGCAGGACGTTGAAGACGTCGGGATGCGCCTTCTCGATCTCATCGAACAATACGACCTGGTAGGGCCGGCGGCGGACGGATTCGGTCAGCGTGCCACCTTCCTCGTAGCCGACATAGCCGGGAGGAGCGCCGATCAGCCGGGCAACGGAGTGCTTCTCCATGTATTCCGACATGTCCATGCGCACCATCGCCGTCTCGTCGTCGAAGAGGAAACGGGCAAGCGCCTTGGTGAGCTCCGTCTTGCCGACGCCGGTCGGGCCGAGGAAAATGAACGAGCCGATCGGGCGGTTCGGATCCTGCAGGCCCGCGCGCGAGCGGCGAACCGCACGCGACACCGCCTGAACGGCGTCGCCCTGACCAACCACCCACTTCGCCAGTTCGTCTTCCATCCGGAGCAGCTTGTCGCGTTCGCCTTCCAGCATCTTGTCCACGGGAATCCCGGTCCAGCGGGAAACGACATGGGCGATGTTGTCCGCGGTGACGACTTCCTGCACCATGGAATCACGACCGCCGTCCTGCCCCTCGGCAGCCTGGAGATCCTTCTCCAGGTTCGGGATCACGCCATAGGCAAGTTCGCCGGCGCGCTGGAATTCACCTTTGCGCTGAGCGATCGCCAACTCGTTGCGGGCTTCGTCGAGCTTTTTCTTCAGATCGGCAGCAAGGCCCAGCTTCTGCTTTTCGGCCTGCCAGCGTGCGGTCAGCGCATCGGCTTCCTCTTCCAGTGCGGTAAGGTCGGTTTCCAACCGCTTCAGCCGGTCGGCCGAGGACTGGTCGGTTTCCTTCTTCAGCGCCTCGCGCTCGATCTTGAGCTGGATGATGCGGCGGTCGAGTTCGTCGAGCTCTTCCGGCTTGGAGTCCACCTGCATGCGCAGCCGCGCTGCGGCTTCGTCCATCAGATCGATAGCCTTGTCCGGCAGGAAGCGGTCCGTGATGTAGCGGTTCGACAAGGTCGCTGCAGCCACCAGGGCGGCATCGGCGATGCGGACCTTATGATGCTGCTCGTATTTTTCCTTCAGGCCACGCAGAATCGAGATCGTATCCTCGACCGTCGGCTCGTCGACCATGACCGGCTGGAAACGGCGGGCAAGCGCCGGATCCTTCTCGACATGCTTACGGTACTCGTCGAGCGTGGTCGCGCCGACGCAATGCAGCTCGCCGCGGGCAAGCGCGGGCTTCAAGAGGTTCGAGGCATCCATCGCGCCATCGGCCTTGCCGGCGCCGACCAAGGTATGCATCTCGTCGATGAACAGGATGATCTCGCCATTTTCCGACTGCACTTCGTTGAGCACGGCCTTCAGCCGCTCTTCGAACTCACCGCGGAATTTCGCGCCGGCAATCAAGGCGCCCATGTCGAGTGCCATGAGCTTCTTGTCCTTCAGCGATTCCGGCACGTCGCCATTAACGATACGCAGCGCCAGACCTTCGACGATCGCCGTCTTGCCGACGCCGGGCTCGCCGATCAGAACTGGATTGTTCTTTGTACGGCGGGACAGGACCTGGATGGTGCGGCGGATTTCATCGTCGCGGCCGATCACCGGATCGAGCTTGCCTTCACGAGCCTCGGCGGTGAGGTCGCGGGCATATTTCTTCAAGGAGTCGAAGCCCTGTTCCGCATTGGCGGAGTCAGCAGTACGGCCCTTGCGAATGTCGTTGATGACTTGATTGAGCCCACCGGGCGTCACGCCGGCTTTCTTCAGCGTGGCTGAAGTTGATGCCGAAGGCTCGATCGCCAGCGCCAGCAACAGGCGCTCGACAGTGACGAAACTGTCGCCGGCCTTCTTGGCGGCCTCTTCGGCCGTCGTAAACACCTTGGCGAGCGGCTGTGCAAGATAGACCTGGCCATCGCCGCCGGACACTTTCGGCAATTTGGCAAATGCGGCGTCATTGGCAAGACGCGCGGCCTTGGCATCACCGCCGGCGCGCTCGATCAGCGACGCCGCCATGCCCTGGTCGTCGTCCAGAAGCACCTTCAGTACATGCTCGGGAGTGAATTGCTGGTTTCCCTGCGCCAGCGCATAGGTTTGCGCGGATTGCAAAAAACCACGCACCCGCTCGGAGTATTTTTCAATATTCATAATTAGACCTCCATGAATCGCCCTGCCCTTAATGGCACAGGCCGATGACTGAGATTGAGCCCCCTGAAAGGCAGACCCTGCCCGCCGCTTATTGAGATTTGCGGCGAAGCAACTGCGAAGAATATGGGAGGATCACTCAGGAGTTTAAAGGGTGGCAAAAGTGAAAAAAACAGAACGTCTTGCGGAAAAATACGCCTCATCCGAAGGCCCATGAGGATAACAATATCAACGGAGGCGACATGTCATTTGCGAATGACGGCCCGGATTCCTTTGCCCGCGTTGGGCTCATCGGCGAAACGGGCAACCACGTGCAAATGAACGTGAAACACATGCTGTCCGCCAACGGCGCCAACATTCCAGCCTAGAGTAAAGCCGTCGGGGCTGGAGGATGCCAAATAGGCTTTCGCCAATGTCGGCATTTCGCCCAGATCAATCCATTCGTCGGGGTGAATATCAAAAGGACTTTCCGCATGCCGACGCAGGATGATCATCAACGCATGCGGCATCTCCGGATCGACGCTGCCAAGCATATAGAAGGAACGGTTGCCACCCAAGGGTTCATCGCCAAGCAACGCGTTTCCGAGACAAAAACGACAATCGGCTTCATCATTTTCAAGCATCGAACGATCCCGCTCGTCATACCCCGAAGGTATGGCTTCCTCTTTGCAAACTGATGATGGCAAGCTCCTGCTATGCATCGAGACTAACTGGCAAATAAAAACGGGAACGGCAGCGCGTTCAGCGCTGCCGTTCCCGTATCATTGTCGCCTGCCCTGGGAAGGAGAAAGCGAATTATTCCGATGCGACGTCTGCCAAAGCCGGCGCTTCGCCCGATGGAGCTTCGCCCTTGCCTTCGCCATCGGCGTTGCGGCGCGGCTGACGACGCGGGCGGTTGCCGGCATTGCGGCGGCGCGGCTGGCGCTCGGTCGCAGCTGCAGGTGTCTCTTCTTCGATCGCCACCTCGGCCGGGATACCCTCGATCACCGGCTGCGGGCCGGTGCCATCGATAACTTCCGGCTCGGGAGCTGGGGCTGCGACAACGGCAGGAGCAGGCTGCTGACGCGCCTGAGGCGGAGCCATCTGCGGCTGGTCGTCCATCTCGCTCGCATCGATATCATCCATGTCGCGGTCGGCATTGTCGCGATCATTGTAGTTATGATGCTCGTCGCGCTGATAGCGTTCCTGCATCTGCGCCTGAGCGCTGGCAATGATCCGATTGTAGTGTTCAGCGTGCTGAAGATAGTTTTCCGCCATCACGCGGTCGCCGGAGCTTTGTGCATCACGGGCGAGAGCCGAATATTTCTCGGCAATATGCTGTGCGGTTCCGCGGATTTTCACATCGGGACCGGAGCTGTCGTAAGTCCTGGTCAGCGGGTTAGAGCCCTTGCGGTTGAAATTGTTATTGTTATTTCCGCCGCCGCCGCCGTTGTTGTTACCACGCCCCCGACCGCGCTTGTTCTGCTGTCCTGGCCTCATAGATCCTTCACCTGAATTCTCTTAGTTGGGATGAAATTATGCGCGGCACCTGCCGCCTTGGCCAGATAGCTCCAAGCCAGGGCTTGCGTGCCGCAAGCAAACCGCGCCTTAAGCGCCTGTCTGCCGCTCGACTACGTCAGATTAACTGATCACGCATTGGGTTATCTTCAACCTTTGACACTCTTACCAGAGCGGATCCCCGAGGCTGTCCAAGAGAGGCGAATCCTTTCGCCTATTCCCAGCCGCCCAACGCGTGAGCGCAACCTATATCGCTTCCTCAGGAAATCCAAGCCTTTTCTTTGCGATGACAACGGGTTCCATGAACCTGCAGCAAATTGTCGCGTCAATCATGATGTTTAAACACGAGAGCCCGGTCGTTATGACCGTAGTCTCGAACTGCCTCGATAAGGAAAAATCCTGCTCCTTCAAAAACCGAAGTCACCGTTTTGCGCTGATTGTAACCGATCTCCACCCCGACAATTCCATTTCGGTGTAGAAATCGCGCCGCATCCTTTGCGATTGCCCTGTATGCATCCAGCCCATCAAGGCCGCCGTCGAGAGCTGCCGGAGGATCGAAATTCTTTACTTCTGGAGCGAGAGTGGAAATGACACTGGACTCAATATAGGGCGGATTTGAGACAATCACGTGAAATAGGCCGTGGATGGCTTCAAACCAACTTCCCTGCACGATATCGAACCGTGCCGCCAAGCCATTGCGCGCCGCATTTGCCCGCGCCGTTTCCAAAGCTTCGCTGGAAATATCCGAACCGATGCCCGTCGCTTGCGGGCATTCATGGAGTAACGCGAGACATATGGCCCCGGTTCCCGTTCCGATGTCGAGTATATGGATATTCTCAAACTCTAATGCAAGACGTCGCGCATGCGGAAGTACGGTATCGACCAAGATTTCGGTATCGGGCCGCGGCTCCAGCGTAGCCGGCGAGAGCGTCAACTGTAGGCCGTAGAACTCCCGCTCGCCCAGGATACGGTGCACCGGCTCGTGATTGAGCCGTCGTGCGATCGCCGCCCGCGCCATTTCCACGCGGTCCGGCGACACGATATCGGAGCCGCGTGTCACCAGCTCCGTCGAAGAAAGATCGAGCAGACCACCGACGAGAATGCGCGCCTCGGCAGCAGGATCGTCGAGATCGGCCTCGATAAAGCGGGCACGCACCTCCCGAAAAAGTTCGGTGACGGTTGGCCCCTCCCCGCTGGTCATGCCTGTTCGCCAAGCTGTGCGAGCTGGCTCGCCTGATAATCCGCCAAAAGTGCATCGACCACTTCGTCGATGTCGCCTTCCATCATCCGGTCGAGCTTATAGAGCGTCAGGTTGATGCGATGGTCGGTGATCCGGCCCTGCGGGAAATTGTAGGTGCGGATGCGCTCCGAGCGGTCGCCGGAGCCGACCTGGCTCTTGCGGTCGGCGGACCGTTCGCTATCGGCGCGCTGGCGCTCCATGTCGAAGAGGCGCGACCGCAACACCTGCATCGCCTTGGCGCGGTTTTGATGCTGCGACTTTTCCGAGCTCGTCACCACGATCCCCGAGGGAAGATGGGTAATGCGCACCGCAGAGTCCGTTGTGTTGACGTGCTGACCGCCGGCGCCGGAAGAGCGCATGGTATCGATACGGATATCCTCGGGACGAATTTCGATATCGATTTCCTCGGCTTCCGGCAGCACGGCGACGGTCGCCGCCGAGGTGTGGATGCGCCCGCCCGCCTCGGTTTCCGGCACGCGCTGCACGCGATGCACACCAGATTCGAATTTCAGCCGCGAGAACACGCCCTTGCCGCTGATTGTCGCGATGATTTCCTTGTAGCCTCCGGCTTCACCTTCGCTGGCCGACAGGATTTCGACCTTCCAGCCGTTATTCGCCGCGAAGCGTTCATACATGCGAAAGAGATCGCCCGCGAAAAGCGCAGCTTCGGAACCGCCGGTGCCGGCGCGAATTTCCAGGATCGCGCTCTTTTCGTCGGCCGCGTCCTTCGGCAGCAGCAGGATCTGGATGTCTTTTTCCAGGACCTCGATCCGCTCCTTGACCTCCGGCAGTTCCATCTCGGCAAGATCGCGCATCTCGCGGTCGACCAACTTGTCGGTGAGCATGGTCTCAAGGTCCGAAGCCTCGGCGATCGCCTTCTCGTAGTCGCGGATCTTGGTGACGACCGGCTGCAATTCGGAATATTCGGAAGCAAGCTTCACATAGACATCCGCCGACGGGCCGGCCGACATACGCGCTTCGATCTCGCCGAAACGGCGCTCCAGTTCGCGCATTTTTTCAATGGGAAGATTCGCCACCCCACACTCCGATTCTTCTTATTCGTTCTGTTCTACAATGGAATATTGTGGCTCTCTGCGAAGCGGACAAGGATGTCACGCATCGAGGCTTTCGGATGCGTGTCATTGAGCGCCTCTTCCATGACCTCCGACAATGCCTTGAGGTCGAGACCCAACAGCATCGCCTTGACCGGGCCGATGGATGCCGGCGACATCGACACCGAGCGGAAACCGACACCCAATAGCGCCATGGCCGAAATCGTCTTGCCGGCAAGTTCGCCGCAAAGCGTCACCGGCGTCTTGTTGCGCTCACCGGCGCGCACGATGTCTCGCAGGATGCGCAGGAACGGGCGCCCGAGCGGATCGAAACGGTCCGAGACGCGGGCATTGCCGCGATCCACCGCCATCGAGAACTGGAAGAGGTCGTTGGAGCCGACCGAGACGAAGTCGACCGCCGCCATCAGCTCGTCCAATTGCCACAGCAGTGCCGGCACCTCCAGCATGGCGCCGAACTGAAACTTGCGTGGCAGGCTATGGCCGAAGCGCGACAGATGCTGCACTTCCTTCTGCACGAGTTCGCGGACCGCTTCGATCTCGGAGACCTCCGTGACCATGGGTACCATCATCTTCAATTCACCATCCGCCGCTGCCTTCAGCATGGCACGCAATTGCGTACGCAGCAGACCCGGCCGATCGAGCGACAGGCGAATGGCGCGCCAACCGAGCGCCGGGTTCTCTTCCTCATGGGCGCGGAAATAGGGCACGACCTTGTCGCCGCCGATATCGAGCGTCCTGAAAGTGACGACGCGGCCGCCCGCCTGCTTCATGACATTGCGGTAGAACGCCTCCTGCTCCTCCGCCTTCGGCATGGTCGACGCGATCATGAATTGCAGCTCGGTGCGAAACAGGCCGATGCCTTCGGCGCCGGATTCGGCCAGCTGCGGCAGATCGACCAACAGGCCGGCATTCATCAACAGAGAAATCCGCTGTCCGTCCTTGGTGACCGGTTCGACCGAACGCAGAGCCCGGAACTGCTCCTGCCGGCGGGCGCGGAAGCGCACCTTTTCTTCATAGGAACGCTGGTGATCGGCCATTGGCCGTAGGTGCACATGACCACCATCGCCGTCGATGATCACGGCATCGCCGTTTTCGGCCAGTGCCACAACCCCTACTGCCTGGCCGACAACGGGAATACCCATGGCGCGGGCGACGATGACGACGTGGCTGGTGACGGCGCCTTCTTCCAGCACCAGGCCGCGAATATTGGCGCGGGGGTAGTCGAGCAATTCGGCCGCGCCCATGGCGCGCGCAATGATGATCGCATCGTTCGGAAAACCTTCGGCGGTCGTGCGACCGGAAAAGCCGATCAACTGCCTGAGCAGCCGGTTCGCCAGATCCTCGAAATCATGCATGCGCTCGCGCAGATATGGATCGGTCAGGCGCATCATCCGCGCCTTGGTATCGCTCTGTACCTTCTCGACCGCGGCTTCCGCAGTCAGGCCGTTGCGGACAGCCTCTTCGAGCTTGCGCACCCAGCCCTGGTCGTGGGCGAACATGCGATAGGTTTCCAGGACCTCGCGATGCTCGCCTTCCATGGAGACGTCGCGGCGCGACAGCATGTCGTCGATAGAGATGCGCAGAGAACCGAGTGCATCCGCCAGCCGGCGAATTTCCTTCTCGGTATCCTCGTTCAGGAGATTGGTGACGACGATGCGCGGCTCGTGCAGCACCACATAACCGAGCCCGATGCCCTCGTTATAGCTGTCGCCGTCGATGGTGACCGAGCGGGTGAGATCGAGCTCGAGGCCCGGCTTGGTGATCTTTTTCAGCTCGCCGGTGGCGATCATCTCCGCCAGCACCATCGCCGTCGTTTCGAGGGCTTCGAGCTCCTCCTCGCGATAGTTGCGGCTCGCCTTATTCTGCACGACGAGAACGCCGAGCGAGCGGCCGGTACGCAGGATCGGCACACCGAGGAAGGAGTGGTAGACCTCTTCGCCGGTTTCCGGCAGGTAGCGGAAGGCCGGATGCGACTGCGCGTCGGAGAGATTGAGCGGTTGTGCGGAAGCGGCAATCGTGCCGACCAGACCCTGACCCATCTTCAGTTGCGACAGGTGGACGGCTTCTTTCTTCAGACCTTCGGTAGCGTAGAGCTCGAGCACGCCGTCGGCGCGCAACACGTAGACCGAGCAGACTTCGGCGACCATATTGCTGGCGATCTGGCGGACGATCCGGTCAAGACGCTCTTGCGGCTCCAGCGGCTCCGCCATGAGTTCGCGCAGCCGCTTGAGCAGAACGCGTGGACCGCCGGATAGGTCTCTCATTGCGTCTCTAGCTCCCGAAATCAAGATATTATGCCAGTGTCGCCCACTTCAGGGCTGGCCGAAACTCACCTCCGTCGCGGTTCGTCGTCACCAGTCCTGAATCAACTCTTATCCAGACCGTAGCAGGAATGCAAAGTCCTGACTGCCAGTTCTGCATAAGGACCGTCGATCAGGATGGAAATCTTGATTTCTGACGTCGTAATGGCCTTGATGTTGATGCCTTTTTCGGCAAGTGCACGGAAAGCGGTCGCAGCAACGCCAGCGTGCGAACGCATGCCGATGCCGATGACAGAGACTTTGACGAGACCTGATTCGTTTTGGATAACGTCGTAGCCGATCTTTTCCTTGTTTTCGCCGAGAACGCGCAGCGCCTTTTCGACGTCGCCCGAAGGAACCGTGAAGGTCATATCGGTCTTGGAACCGTCTTCGGAGATGTTCTGGACGATCATGTCGACGTTGATGTGGCTTTCGGCCAGCGGCCCGAAGATCGCGGCGGAGACGCCTGGCCGGTCGGCAAGACGGCGCAGCGAGATTTGGGCTTCATCCTTGGCATAGGCAATGCCGGTGACTACTTCCTGTTCCACGATTTCTTCCTCGTCACAAATCAGCGTTCCGGGCGGGTTCAACAGATCGCCCATGCCCGGAGCATCGGGATCCTCGAAAGAGGAGCGCACGAAAGTGCGGACCTTAAAGACCATGGCCAGCTCGACCGAGCGCACCTGCAGCACCTTGGCGCCGAGCGAGGCCATTTCCAGCATTTCTTCGAAAGCGATCTTCTTCAGACGCCGCGCCTTCGGCTCGATGCGCGGATCGGTCGTATAGACGCCGTCGACGTCGGTATAAATATCGCAGCGATCAGCCTTCACTGCCGCGGCGATCGCCACCGCCGAGGTATCGGAACCGCCGCGACCGAGCGTCGAGACCCGGTTGTCGGGGCCAAGGCCCTGGAAGCCGGCGATAACGGCAACCTGACCCTCTTGCATGCGACGGATCATTTCGCTGCCGTCGATTTCGAGAATGCGCGCCGCGCCGTGGGCGTTGTCGGTTCTGATCGGGATCTGCCAGCCCTGCCACGAGCGGGCGTTGATGCCCATCGCCTGAAGCGCGATCGCCAACAACCCTGAGGTCACCTGTTCGCCGGACGCGACGACGGCATCATATTCGCGGGCATCATAGATCGAGTGATCGGCGCCGGCGACCTTCGGCGTGTTCTGCACCCAGCCGACCAGTTCGTTGGTCTTGCCGGACATGGCGGAAACGACGACCGCGACCTCATGGCCCGCATCGACCTCGCGTTTGACATGGCGGGCGACATTCTTGATACGGTCCAGATCCGCGACGGAGGTCCCGCCGAATTTCATCACGATGCGTGCCATGTGCCTCTACCAGTACCAGCGCCGGGCGGCCGATACGCTATAAGCCCGGCATGCAAAATCGCCCTTCCGGTCCATTGGCCGGAAAAGCCTGATGTCAATGGGGGCGTCTCTTAGCGAGTTTGGCTGGCGGGTGCAATAGCGCTGAACCGGCTACCCGTCTGGTGCCGAAGCCCTGAGCCGGCGGGGCTGCAGGAGGACGGCCGGGACTGTCCTAATAGTCCACCTTCAGGCTCGACCAGAGCTTGTCGAGGATTGTGCCTTCCTTGGCGATGTTTTCCTTGTTGATGAAAGTGGCGACGAGAACGCCGCCATCGGGGCGGCCGATCGCAGCGATTTCATAATCCATGACATCGTTGGCAGTCGCTGTCTCCGCCTTGACGCCCTTCAACACATTGCCGGCGGCGAGCATCCGCTGCGTGTTTTCCTTCGTCATCTTGGCGCCGCCGTCGATGCTTTCCCGAACCATCTGCTGCAGCACGAAATCCGTGATGCTGGAGGGGTTGAGACCCTTATATTGCTGCACGATGACACCAGTGCCGATCGGTGTGATCAGAGCAAATTGCGTGACGCCGTCGTTCAGATCGCTTTTCGCGACTGTAAACTGGCCATCATGGTCGAAGGAAAATTTGTCGCCGGCGAAGGTGACCGTGTCGCTGCGCTGAAGTTCCACCGAAAGCTTGCGTCCGTCCTTGGTGGTCATCTCCAGCATGTCGCCGGGATTGATGCCCACTTCGACACCGTCGATCGTCAGGCGGAATCCCTTGCCATCACCAGCAAGCGCGGCGCCCGCCGCAAGGCAAGACATGACAACGACAGCCGAATGAAACAATGAACGCATGAAGGTCTCCCATGACCGGACGCGTCACAATAGCCTCGGAGTTGAAAGCATATTTGACAGTCATGATGTTTTGATCGACCGCGAGCCGCCTCGCTGTCAATCAGCTCGCCGCGGCCTCCATTTTTAAGAATACCGATGCCTTGCCATTTTAGAGCGCGCGCTCTATATCATGTTTTGGAGCAAACGCTCCACAATTGCAGCAGATTTGACTTTGAGCAGATTGAGCGAGAATTCCCATGGCAAGACCCCGGCAATTCGATGAGGACCGCGTTCTGGACGCCGCAGGCGAGATATTCTGGGCGAAGGGTTACGAAGCAACCTCGACCCGCGATCTGACCGATCGCATGGCGCTGACGCATGCGAGCCTCTACAATGCTTTTGGTGACAAACGCGGCCTTTATCTTAAGGCACTGCAGCGCTATCTCGATCGGAACCTGCGCAGCCGCATCGCGCGGATGGAAGCAACCTATTCACCAGGCCTCACGATTGTCGGCTACTTCGAGGAGATCGTCGAGCGCTCCCTGGCCGATGCCGAACATCGCGGCTGCTTATTGGTCAACACGGCCCTTGAGGCGCGTTCGGACGATCCCGAGATGCAGCGTGCTGTCGCTGACGAGACGGCTGAGATCGAAGCCTTTTTCCTTCGAACGGTCACCGCCGCGCAGGCAAGCGGTGAAATCCCTGCAAACCAGCCGCCGGAGGACATCGCCAAGTTGCTGCTCTCCGTCCAATTCGGTTTGCGCGTCCTCGTCCGCGTCCGCCCCGAGCGCGAATTGCTGAACGGCATCCTGCGGCCGGCAATGGCCATGCTGACCTTGCCCTGGCCCCTGCCCGAAAGCAGGCCGGACGGCTAAGCCTCAGCCATAAAACTCCCTTTCTTCCCGAAACACAGAACCGGAGACGGCAAGCCCGCTCCGAACAGAAAAGCTTTGCGCCATGTCCGCTCCGTTACGCCAATCGAGCCCCTCTCACTCCGTTACCGAACCCGCTCCTCTCACCGCCGCGGCCCGGTACGCCACCATCGCTGGTCTCTGCGGCAGCCTTGTTGCCATCGGTCTCGCCCGCTTCGCCTATACGCCGCTGATCCCGCCGCTCATTGGCGCGCACTGGTTTTCGGCCCGTGACACGGTAACGTTGGGTGCTGCCAATTTTGCCGGATATCTCGCCGGTGCGCTGCTTGGCCGCCCGCTCGCTGCCGGTCTCGGCAACCGTCACGCGCTGCGGTTGCTGATGGTCGCCGCCACTGCTGCCTTCTTCGCCTGCGCCTTCCCCGTCTCCGTCACCTGGTTCTTCGTCTGGCGCTTCCTTTCCGGTCTCGCCGGCGGCGCGATCATGGTGCTGGTTGCCACCAGCATCTTGCCGCATATCCCGGTCGCTCGCCGCGGCTTCGTCAGCGGCATGATTTTCCTCGGCCTCGGTCTTGGCATCGCCGCCTCCGGAACCCTCGTGCCGGCGCTGTTGCGCCTCGGTCTTCGTGAAACCTGGATCGGCCTCGGCGTCCTGTCGCTCATCCTGACCGCCGTCAGCTGGTTTGGCTGGCCGGCAACCAATCCACCGCAGCCGGCTGCGCACGCTGTGACCCACCACCATACCACCGCAAAGAGCGAATGGTCGCTGCGCATCCTCTATGGCCAATATGCCGCCAACGCCCTCGGCCTCGTGCCTACCATGGTGCTGTTGGTCGATTACGTCGCCCGTGGTCTCGGGCGTGGCGCCGACATCGGTGCAGCCTGCTGGGTGCTCTATGGCATCGCCGCCATTACCGGTCCGGTTCTTACCGGCTATGCCGCCGACCGCATCGGTTTCGCTTCCGCCTATCGCGGCGCGCTGCTGCTGCAGGCAGTCGCCGGCGCCATTCTGGCTGCATCCGGCAATCCTTGGCTGATCGGCTTCGCCACGGTGCTGCTCGGCATCTTTACACCGGGCATCGTGCCACTAGTGCTCGGCCGCATTCAGGAAATCCTGCCGCACAGCCACCTCGACCAGCGCGCCGCCTGGAGCCGGGCAACGACAGCTTTCGCTCTCTTCCAGGCACTCGGCGGCTACGGCTATTCCTATCTCTTCATCCAAACCGGCGAAAACTACAGCATCATCTTCCTCTGTGGTGCGGCAGCCCTCGTCCTCGCTTTGCTGGCGGATGTCCTGAACGGCCTGAAGCGCGGTCGGAAACATCGCGCATAGTGAAAAGCTGTGCCGGATGCCTGTTCCGGCCCGCTGAGAATAGCCGCCACAGGCCGTCGAGACAGCCGGACCCTTGACATCGGCTTCCGATCGTCCGACTTCACATCTACCAATGCGTCACCGACACAATTGCCCGGCGGATGGCGCGGCGTGGACCAAGGAGCGATACCATGACCGAAGCGGCGAAAAGCACGATCGACCAGAGCGAAGTGGACCGCTTTTCCGCAATGGCGGCGGAATGGTGGAGCCCGACCGGCAAGTTCAAGCCGCTCCACAAATTCAATCCGGTACGCCTGACCTATATCCGAGACCACGCCTGCGAGAATTTCGGGCGAGATCCGAAGAGTGCACGGCCGCTCGAGGGCCTGCGGGTGCTCGATATCGGCTGCGGCGGCGGATTGCTGTCGGAGCCGGTGGCACGCATGGGCGCCTCGGTCGTCGGCGCCGATCCTTCCGAAAAGAACATCGGCATCGCCTCGACGCATGCGAAAGCCTCCGGCGTTCCCGTCGACTATCGCGCTGTCACTGCCGAGCAACTGGCGGAGGCCGACGAAACGTTCGATATCGTGCTGAACATGGAAGTGGTCGAGCATGTTGCCGATGTCGAATTTTTCCTCTCGACCTGCGCCAAGATGGTGCGCCCCGGCGGCCTGATGTTCATCGCCACCATCAATCGGACCATGAAAGCGGCGGCGCTGGCCATCTTCGCGGCCGAAAACGTCCTGCGCTGGCTGCCGCGCGGCACGCATCAATATGAGAAGCTTGTCCGCCCGGAGGAGATCGAGAAGCCGCTCGGCGCAAACGGACTCGACATCATCGCCCGCACTGGCGTCTTCTATTCGCCGCTGCAGGACCGATGGAATCTGTCGAAGGATATGGATGTGAACTACATGCTGCTGGCGAAGCGGGCGGGGTGAGATATTCCTGTCGCGGGAGGAAGGCCGGCGATTTGTCCGCTAAGCTTTCAGCGTCAAGACATGCGTCAGCAAATCACCCTGGCCAATCGCATTTTTCGCCGCGATTTCCTTCACTCTGCTGCGATCGATCGTCGTCGGATGACCACCGGCAGCGTAGGGCTGCTTAAACGAAAAGGCGACCGAACTCGCCCCTTCGTCGTGAAGCCGCTCCAGCCGCTCGACACCGTCTTTCCATTCCGGAATGACAGCGGCATCCACCCACCACAGAACCAACGCCGGCCAACGCTGTTTCACGTTCCAGTGCCGCGCATGCTTCAACGCATCGGCGTGAACGCCGTTATAGGTGAAAGCCATCAGGGATTCGATATCGGCCCAGAGCGATAACGAAGATGGCGCCGTCGCAAAGCCGCTGCCTTCGATGAAACGCGGGAACACCTGCTTGCCCCAGCATGGCAGGTCCGGTTCGCCGTCGTAGCCGGAGCGGCCAATGAAGCCCTGAGCGCGGGCGGCCGCCTCGAAATTTGCCGCTTCCCGTAGGAGAAATCCTTCGACCGCAGGGCTATCATAGGGCGCGACATGCAGCCCGAAATTGTACATCGCGAGATGTTTGCCGCCACGCGGCATCAATTGATGTCGTCCGGCAACACCGGGATAGCGGCGATCTCAATGCCCTCCTCGACCAGCGCCTGCGCCTCGTCGGGCGTCGCCTTGCCGATGATGCCCCTCGCGTCCGCCTCGCCATAATGGATCTTGCGGGCCTCTTCCGGGAATTTCGTACCCACGTCCTCGGCATTGGCCTTGATGGCGTCGACGGCCTCCTTGAGCTTGGTCAACGCCTCCTTGCGTGCCGTATCCATTGCAAGCGTCTGCAGCTCCTCCTTCTTGCGCGCGGTGGAAACCGACGGCGCCATCAGAAGCTTGGAAATCGCACTCGAATTGCAGACGGGACAGGTCAGGAAACCGCTTGCAACCTGTCGGTCGAAATCGGCGCTCTCCGAAAACCAGCCCTCGAACTCATGGGCGTTGTCACATCTCAGCGAATAACGGATCAAGCAGCGACGCCTCCAGCCGCCGGCGTCGCGATCCTCTCCAGCGAAAACTCGCGCGCATTTTTAAGGTTAGGGATCTTGTCGTGAGCGGATTTGACGGCGGCGATATCGATCTCGGCGATGAGAACCGCTTCGCCCGTACCGCCGGCCGATGCCAGTATCACGCCCCAGGGATCTATGATCATCGAGTGGCCGAAGGTCTCGCGGCCGTCTTCATGCCTGCCGGCCTGGGCGGCGGCAATGACGAACATGCCGTTTTCGATGGCGCGCGCCCGGAGCAGGATTTCCCAGTGCGCCTCGCCCGTCTGCCTAGTGAAGGCGGCAGGCACCGTCATTACCTCCGCGCCGGCAACCGCCTGCGCGCGGAAGAGCTGCGGAAAACGCACATCGTAGCAAATGGAGAAACCGAGCTCGGCGAAGGGCAACGACACGATGCGCGCCTCGGAGCCAGGACGATAGACAGCACTCTCGCGCCAGCTCTCGCCATTGTCGAGATCGACGTCGAACATGTGGATCTTGTCGTAGCGGCTGAGCAACTTGCCGTCCGGACCGAAAAGGAAGCCGCGATTGGCGATTTTGCCGTCATCGAGTGCAATCGCCGTCGAGCCGACGTGCACATGAATGCCGAGTTCCTGAGCGAGCTCTGCGGCTGTCTTGACGATGACATCATCTGCCTCGTCGCGCAGCACGGCGCGCAGACCCGCCCGATCCTTCTGTACGGCCCCGGTCATTTCCGGCGTCTGCACATAGACGGCGCCCTTTGCTGCCGCCTCGCGGACCAGCCGCGCCATATCGGCGGCGTTCTTCACCGGATCGACACCGGAGCACATCTGAATGGCGGCGGCCTTGAAGGTCATTGTTCTCTCCCTGTTTGGTCCAACTCAGGCGGCAAGCAGCGTATCGAGCTTGCCGGCCCGGTCGAGCGCATGAATATCATCACATCCGCCGACATGCTCGCCATTGATGAAAATCTGCGGGAAGGTCGAACGACCCTTCGCCTTGGAAATCATCTCCTGGCGTAGCTCGGGCGAATAGGTGGCATTGTGTTCGACGTAGTCCACGCCCTTGGAGTCGAGCAAGGATTTCGCCCGGGCGCAATAGCCACAGAATTCACGCGTATAGATGACAACCGATGCCATGATCCACTCCGGAAAAGACAGTTTTGCTGTCATATAAGATCACCGACAGCCCTTGCAAAGGTCAAAACCGTCACATCCGTCGCACCGGCTTTTTTCAAGACCCGCGTCGCTGCGGCAACCGTCGCGCCGGTCGTGTAGACATCATCGATCAGCACCACGCGGCGGCCGAAAACATCGCCGGCTCGACCTTCCGCGATGGCGAATGCGCCACGCACATTGTCCTGGCGTGCCCTTGCGCCGAGACCGACCTGCTGGCTCGTCCGTTTCGTGCGCAACAGCGTCGCGGCAAGCATTGGCTTGCCGGAAAGCCGCGCCAGATGACGGGCAAGTTCCGCCGCCTGGTTATATTTGCGCGAGAAGAGCCGCGCCCGATGCAATGGCACCGGAATGATGGCATCGCAGGCGGCAATCGTGCCGTCGCTGGCACGTAGCATCCAGCCGGCCATCATCGGCGCCAAATCGGTGCGGTCGCGATATTTCAATCCGAGCACAAGATCACGGACGACGCCGTCATGAATTGCCGCCGAACGCAGCCGGTCGAACACAGGCGGATCGGCGATCGCCTCCGCGCTCAAAATCCCCGTGCCGAGATCATGGGAAAACGGACTGCCCAGCACCTCGCAAAAGGGCCGCTCGATGAAACGAATGCCGGACCAGCAGGCGGGGCAAAGGCTGCGATGCGCGCCCGTCGAGACGCCGCAACCGGCGCAAGCCGGCGGATAGATGAGATCGGCCAGCGCCAACCACGGCTTTATCAAGCCGGTCCGTAACATAGATGCCGTGATTTCGCGTCCCATCATCCCCATATGATTGACACTAGCTTTTTCCTGGCGCCTTTGCGAAGGGAAAAGCAGGCGCACGCAACGCAGCCGCCGAAGACAGTCTTGATTGCAGGAAATCGCCATGGAAATCGTGTTCGACCAATCGCTGCTCGCCGCCCGCAGGCGCCGTGCGCTTGCCGGGGGAGACCAGAAGGCCGCTTTCCTTCTGGAAATCGCCGGCCGCGAACTGGCCGAACGGCTTGCCGTCATCGAACGGCATTTCGACGAGGCGGTCGAGTTGCATGGCGCAACCGGGATTGCGGCGCATGAGGCATTTGCGACTGGCAAAATCGGCCATATCAGGCGTATCGAAAGCGAGGTCGGTTTTGCCGCACCCGGCGAGGATCTGACCAAAGCCGCGTTGGAGGAACTGCCGCTAGAAGCGCAGTCGGTCAATCTCATTCTGTCGCCGCTAAGCCTGCATGTTACCAACGATACGCCCGGCGTCTTCATCCAAGTGCGCCGGGCGCTGAAGGCCGACGGTCTGTTTCTGGCCGCGATCCCCGGCTCCGGCACTTTACAGGAACTGCGCGACGTGCTGCTCGCGACCGAGATCGAGCTCACCGGCGGCGCCAGTCCGCGCGTCATTCCCTTTGCCGATGTTCGCGACGTCGGCGGTCTGCTGCAGCGTGCGGGGTTCACCTTGCCAGTGATCGACGCCGAGACCTATACGGTGCGCTACGACAATCTTTTTGCGCTGATGCGTGATCTGCGCGCCATGGGCATGACAAATCCGCTGGCCGACCGCAGCCGCAAGCCGCTGACGCGCGCGTTCTTCCTGCGCGCTGCCGAACTCTACGCCGAACGCTATTCCGATCCCGATGGGAGGATAAGGGCGACCTTCTCGATCATCTACGCGTCCGGCTGGACGCCACACGAAAGCCAGCAGCAACCGCTACGGCCAGGCTCGGCCAAGGCGCGACTCGCCGATGCGCTGAAAGTCGAGGAACACAAGCTGAAACAGTAAGCAGCTGGAACCCGGTTCACTCACCTCGAAGCGACGTCATTTAGACGCAGGCGAGTTAGTGACCGTATCCGAGATGTAATTGAACATCGCCGACAGGCTGCTGCCGAAAGCGCCGACGCCACTGATGATCGCCACCGACATCAGCGCGGCAATCAGGCCATATTCGATGACCGTGGCGCCGGTCTTGTCACGAAAAAAACGCCGTACGGAACGCATACGCTTCAAGCTCCTAAAGCAATTCCAGGAAAAGTGCGAAGCGGTTTTCCGTCCGGAATTGCGTAACAACAAAGGAATAGAGCGGGAAAGCGATTCCGTGAAAACGCTGAACCGCTCTAGCATCTGAAAACGAGCGTATCCGGCGCCTTCATGCACCCGATAGGCTTTACCAGTGTAACGGTCAGCAGCCGCTGTCGGCGCCATAACCTTGGACGATACAAACCGAACCGGGCTCCTGCTGCAGCACGCTGCGGCGTATGGTGTAACGTTTGCCGTTTTCCATCTGCGGGATAGAGCCGGTGGTGATGTTGTCGAGATCAGGCGCGCTCGCAAGCACGCTCGACTTCGACTTGTCGGAAAGCATCGGCGTCAGGATAAGCGAAAGCGCAACCGCCGCCGTTCCAAACAGCAAGGCGATATTCAACGCGCCCGTCTTGCGCGACGAGGAATAGGACTGCTCTTTTTCCTGAACAGCTTTCCAGAAATCGTCGTCCATAATGCCAAGCCTTCTTAAACGCACACACCAACCGCTTGATTGAGATTATTCAATGCCAGAAGGTCATAAACGATCCCTTAATATCCACATGTAAATTAGAGATGTGTCGATTCGCGGAACAGAACTTGACGGACATTAACTGATTGATATCACGCGATTAATTTCGATTAACCATGTTTAGTTGGTGGAACGTTTGAAAGCGGTAGTTGCAATAACGATACCGTGACGCGTGAAATATTGCGCCGCTTGCCGCGTGGCCGTCCCTTCAAGCACCTGCGCAGCGCTTTAGGTGCCTTTCGCGGTAGGGACGCCCATTACTGGGCGCCCCCCGCTCAGATCCGAGCGAGCCCGATTCGAGCACTCGGCTCCTACCTTGGGTGGCTGACGGCGAAGCGCTCATTGGGCCACGGGTGAAGGATACGCGGTTTGGGGAGCCAGTCGTCGGTCAGTTTCGTCATGCGGGCCCAGGTGAAACCGTCTCGTTGGCTGCGCCGCCGAAGCGTTCGCCGCCAGAGATCGGTCACATGGTGCCGGAACGCCGAAAGCGCCCGGCCATTCGTCGGCACCGCATAATAGCCGAAATAACCTGTCACGACCTGCCTCAGCCACTTCCCCTGTTCGGGGATCGGCCGATGCATCCGACGCCGCAGCTCCGCCTTGATGTCCTTGAGCTTCGCCCGCATGCGGTCGCTTCGGGTCTTCCGCCTAAGCTGGAAGCGCCCTTTGCGCGATTTTCCGCAGATGAAGGTAAATCCCAGGAATGCGAAAGTCTCCGGTTTGCCGAGCCCGCGCTTCTTGCGATCGACCGCCGCAAAGCGACCAAACTCAATCAGGCGGGTCTTGTCCGGATGGAGCGACAGTGCGAACTCCTCAAGCCTTGCGCGCATCGCATCGAGGAAGTGACGAGCATCCTCCTCGCGCTCGAAACCAACGACCACATCATCGGCATAGCGCACGATGATCATACCGCCGGTAGCCTCACGCTGTCGCCAGCGCTGGGCCCACAGGTCGAAGACGTAGTGCAGGTAGATATTGGCCAGAAGCGGCGAAATCACCGATCCTTGACCCGTTCCCCTGTCCTCCACAGTCACGATCCCGTCTTCGAGGATGCCCGCCTTGAGCCATTTGCGGATCAGGCGGATGATGCGCTTGTCGCCGATCCTGTGTTCGACGAAGCGAACCAGCCATTCCTGACTGACCGCCCCGAAGAAATTCTGGATGTCGGCGTCGACGATCCAGTTCACCTTCCGTCGGTCGATTGCGACGTACAAGGCATCCAATGCATCGTGCGGCCCTCTTCCGGGTCGGAACCCGTAGGAGAACCCACAGAAGTCGCCTTCATAGATGGCATTGAGCACCATGACCGTTGTACCCTGAACGATCTTATCTTCCAGAGCTGCAATCGCTAGCGGCCGCTGTTTCCCGTCCGCCTTCGGTATATATGTCCGGCGAGACGGTTGTGGTCGGTACGTTCCCCGATGGACCCGTTCGTGCAGGTCCCTGAGCCGAGGCTCAAGGTCCGCCTCGTAGTCCTGCCATGTCATGCCATCCACCCCGGGAGCGGCCTTGCGCTTAAGCGTGTAGAACGCCGTCCGAAGTGTGTCGACATTGATATGGTGGAAGAGCGCGGTGAACCGTTCCTTCTTCCTCAGCCTTGCGGCTTGCCGTACGCGGTCCAGCGCCTGGGACATGCGAGCCCGGCTCTGTGTCCGGTGCATGTGTTGCTGTTCCGCATTCCCCTTGGTCCCCGGCCTTGGCTCCACCAACTCCGCCACCGGTCGCCCGGCTTTGTTCGTCGGCTTCCCAGCTACTATGCCGGAGTCAGACTTCTCTGGATCGTGCATCAACGGCTACGGCTCCTCGCCTTCCCGTTGCGGACCATCCACACCGTAGTCTTGGGGTGTTTGGCCAATCCAGAGATCTCCCGGTTCCCGTACAAGGAGCTTCCGCACATGCCAGGGTCTCAGACCACGCCAGATCGGAACAGGCGCTCGCGAAAAATCGCGCTTGTCCGTTTCGCCTTCCGCTAAATTAACGGCGTCGGCATCCGGGACGATATCCCTTTCGTGGCTCAATGGCTGGCCTATGCGCTCCCCTGCCGACGCTTCGCCGGCATCCTCGCGGATGCCTGCGCACGGCTCGGGGCCGATGTGGGTCGCTACTCCTTCGTCGTAGTGGACTTTCACCACCTACTCCTTGCCGGTCTCCCGGCGCACTAATTTGAGATAGCCTTCGCATCCGGTTTACCATCGCCGGAACGCTTGGTGTCATGGGTCAGAATGCTTAGAGAAGATCCTGCAGGAACGGAATCAGCGGCTCATCGGCCGGCGGCATCGGATAATCGCGCAGCGCCTGCGGCCGTACCCATTTCAGCGCCTGACCTTCCCGGCCATGCGGGATTCCTTCGTATCGCCGGCAGACATAAAGCGGCATTAGCAGATGGAAGGTCTCGTAGGTATGGCTGGCAAAGGTCAGTGGTGCGAGGCAAGGGATCTTCGTCTGGATGCCAAGCTCTTCCTGAAGCTCGCGCACCAAAGTCTCTTCAGGCGTCTCGCCAGGCTCGACCTTGCCGCCCGGAAATTCCCATAGCCCGGCAAGCGACTTTCCCTCCGGCCGCTGCGCCAGGAGAATGCGGCCATCGGTGTCGATCAGCGCACAGGCAGCGACTAGAATGATCTTACGACCGGCTTCGCTCATGCCTCACCCGCAGGGCGCCAGTAGCAATAACGATAGGCCTCGCGGAAACCGAAACGGGCATAGAGCGCCAGCGCCGGTTCATTGAACGCGCCGACCTGAAGCCAGGCCGTTCTTGCGCTGCGCATGCGCGCCCAGCGCAACGCCGACGTCAGGATCTCGATCGCCAATCCCTTGCGCCGGTGCTCGGCCACCACCGACACTGACATGATGCCGGCGAGGTCGTTATCCTGCACGCAAAGCGTCGTCGCCACCGGTCCGGCCTCGTCATTTTCGATGACGAAAAGACCCGACGGCGGCTTGATACCGCTGACAACCTCCGCCAGGGCAGGCTTGAGCATGGGATCGGCTTTATCCACCAAAAGGCTTGCATCGACGTAGCGGCCGATATCGTGGCTCGGCAGATGATCGAGCGTATCGGGCAGTTCGAGATCGATCAGATCGGCAGTCATGACGATAGTTTCTTCGAACCGCGTCCAGCCCTGGTGCTGCAACAGCTCGATCAGCATTGGCGAGGCCAGCGGCGTTTCGCGCACCACCATCGGCCGGCCATAGGCTTCGAACTTGCGCTGCGCCTTCGCGAGCCGGATGTCCAGATCGCGATAATCGGAGGGATCGAGCGGCACGACACTGTTAAGCCGCTTCGACGGATGGCCCGCCGTCAACCGCACCTGCCAGCTGCCGTCATACTGCACGGACGAGGCCGGCCATGCCCGGAAGCCGACCGCTTCGAGCCTGCGGACCAAAGGCAGCTTGTTCATTGTGGACTGCGCATGCATCGAAAGGATATCAGCTCCGGTAGTCGCCATTGATGGCAACATATTCCTTGGTGAGGTCGCAGGTCCAGACCGTCGCACGGCCATTGCCGAGCCCCAGGTCGACTTTCACAGGAATATCCTGCTGCTTCATCACGTTGGAGGCGGCCTCCTCGGAGTAGGAGGCGTCGCGTTCGCCATTCACGGCGACGCGGACATCGCCGAACCAGATGGCGAGCTTGTCGCGGTCGGCCATTTCGCCGGCCTTGCCGACGGCCATGACGACGCGGCCCCAATTGGCGTCCTCGCCAGCAGCGGCGGTCTTCACCAGCGGCGAATTGGCGATCGAAAGCGCAATGCGCTTGGCGGCCGCATCATTCTCTGCGCCGGTGACGGTGATTTCCAGCATCTTGGTGGCACCTTCGCCGTCACGAACGACCTGGATGGCGAGATCTTTAAGGAGCTCGTTCAGCGCCGTGCGGAAAGCAGCGAGCTTGGGATCGTCGGCACGTTCGATATGGGCCTGGCCATCGGCAGCCGCAGCACCGGTGGCAAACAGCATCAGTGTATCCGATGTCGAAGTGTCGCTGTCGACCGTCATCGAATTGAAGCTCGGGCCGACGCCTTCGGAGAGCATAGCTTGCAGAGCGGCAGAAGAAATATCGGCGTCGGTGACAACGAAGGAGAGCATGGTCGCCATATCCGGCGCGATCATGCCGGCGCCCTTGGCGATGCCGTTGATCGTGACCTTGACCCCACCGATCTCGGCGCTGCGGGTCGCGACCTTCGGATAGGTATCCGTGGTCATGATCGCCTTGGCGGCTTCGAACCAGAAATCGCTGGTCGCATCCTTTGCCATGGTGTCCAGCACGCCGGCGAACTTGGTTGCATCCAGGGGCTCACCGATGACGCCGGTCGAGGCGAGATAGACTTCGCTTTCACCGCAACCAACGGCAGCTGCGGCCGACTTGGCGGTGAGTTCCGTCGCCTGACGGCCCTTGAGGCCGGTGAAGGCATTGGCATTACCGGAATTGACGACGACGGCGCGGGCGCTGCCATGCGGCAGGTTGGACCGGCAGAAATCGACGGGAGCTGATGGGCACTTCGAGCGGGTGAAGACACCTGCGACGGCCGCCGGCTTGTCGAAGACCATGAGCAGGACGTCAGTCCGGTTCTTATATTTGATACCGGCGGATGCCGTGGTCATACGCACGCCGCGCAATGCCGGCATGGACACAAAGGATTTGGGAGCGAGCGGAGAGACGGAACCGGACATGAGGCCACCTGAACGAGCATGATGCCGAAAAGTGTAGGCGGTTTTCGGATGACATCATGCTCTGCTTCTTTGATTCTGGAGCGGATTCAGATTTTAGGTCGATACGACCTATAATCATCCGACTCCAGTGAAGGGCCCGGAAAAACCGGGCCCTGATGGTTTTGACTGCTATGGCTTACTGCTGCGGCTGGGATTCAGGCACGATTGCGTCGTCTGCCGGAGCCTGATCCTGCTGCTTCTGCGCATCCTCATAGGCCTTGCTCAGCGCCGGGTCGTTGATGACGACCTTCGACTCCTGCTTGGCCTTGTTCAGGAGATCAAGATACTTGTCGCGCATGACGAGCTGACGAACCTGATCCTTCACCTGGTCGAACGGCGGCGGCGGAGCGTCGCGCTTGTCTTCAACCTTGATAACGTGCCAGCCGAAATCCGACTTCACCGGGGTCTTGGTGTAGGTACCGACCGGCAGCGCGAAGGCTGCGTCTTCGAATTCCTTGACCATGCGGCCACGGGCGAAATAGCCGAGGTCACCGCCGTCGGCCTTGTTCGGGTCCGTCGACTTTTCCTTGGCGAGTTCGGCAAAATCCTTGCCGGCGTCGAGTTGCTTGATGATGTCCTTGGCTTCATCCTCGGTCTTCACCAGGATGTGGCGGGCATGGACTTCTTCCTGCTTCGGCAGTGCTGCGACTTCCTTGTCGTAGCGAGCCTTGACGTCAGCGTCCGTGATCGTATCTGCGACATGTGCCTTGAAATAGGCATTATGCAGCTCACGGTCGCGCAGATAGGCCATGTGCGACTGGAAGTCCGGCGTCTGGTCGAGCTTTTCGGCAGCCGCATCCTTTGCGAGAAGCTTGACGTCGATCGAAGCCGAAAGTGCTGCCACCTTCTTCTGATCGTCCGGAAGCTGGCCAAGCTGCGGGTCGAGGTTGGCGATCGCGAGATCAAGTTCGGACTGATGGATTTCGACATCGCCAACCTTGGCGACAACGGGGTCTTTGGCGTCAGCGGCAAAGACCGGCGCCTGCAAGGTGACGAATGTTGCGAACGCAACCGCAGCAAGTTTGTTGTAGCTCAACATAGAATAACCTTTCGGTGGTCTCGACCGGCTCAACAGTTGTGAATCCGGCAGGAAAAGCCTTCAGCAAGAGAATGTGGCCTTTCTGTATCGGCCAATTCCCGTTGACATCAATCGACCCCCCTCTTATCTGTCACGCAACCTCGCGTCTAGAACAGTTTCCGGGCGTTTTATGCTAAACTCCCGATTTTTTCGGAGACGGATAAAGCAGAGACGACAGGATGAAATCTCAGAAAGGACCAGTCATATGGTCAGCCTAGGTGGAATTGCCCGAAAGTTGTTTGGCTCGTCCAACGACCGCCGCGTCAAGTCATTCCAGCCGAATGTCGTTGCGATCAACGCGCTCGAAGAACAGATGCGCGCTTTGTCTGATGAAGCCTTGGCCGCCAAGACGGTCGAATTCCGCCAGCAGCTCGCCGACGGCAAGACGCTGGACGATCTCCTCGTACCCGCTTTTGCCGTGGTGCGCGAGGCGTCCCGGCGCGTTCTCGGCATGCGACCTTTTGACGTGCAGCTCATCGGCGGCATGATCCTGCATTCGAATGCCATTTCCGAGATGAAGACGGGCGAAGGCAAGACGCTGGTTGCGACCCTGCCCGTCTATTTGAACGCCCTCGCCGGCAAGGGTGTTCATGTCGTCACCGTCAACGACTACCTGGCGCAGCGCGACAGCGGCCATATGGGCCGCATCTATGGCTTCCTCGGCATGACCACCGGCGTTATCGTCCACGGCCTGTCGGATGAAGAACGCCGCGACGCCTACGCCTGCGACATCACCTATGGCACCAACAACGAACTCGGCTTCGACTACCTACGCGACAATATGAAATACGACCACGGCCAGATGGTGCAGCGCGGTCACAATTTCGCGATCGTCGACGAAGTGGACTCGATCCTCGTCGACGAAGCGCGCACGCCGCTGATCATTTCCGGTCCGCTCGACGACCGTTCCGATCTCTATACCACGATCGACGCCTTCATTCCGCGCCTGTCGAAGGACGATTACGAAATCGACGAAAAACAGCGCTCGGCCAACTTTTCCGAAGACGGGACCGAAAAGCTGGAAAACATGCTGCGCGATGCCGGTCTGCTGAAGGCCGAATCGCTCTATGACATAGAAAACGTTGCGATCGTCCATCACGTCAACAATGCCTTGAAGGCACACAAGCTTTTCCAGCGTGACAAGGACTATATCGTCCGCAATGGCGAAGTCGTCATCATCGACGAGTTTACCGGCCGCATGATGCCGGGCCGCCGCTATTCGGACGGCCAGCACCAGGCTCTCGAAGCCAAGGAACACGTTCAGATCCAGCCGGAAAACCAGACGCTGGCGCAGATCACCTTCCAGAATTATTTCCGCATGTATGGCAAGCTCGCCGGCATGACCGGTACGGCATCGACGGAAGCGGAAGAATTCGGCAACATCTACGGCCTCGACGTGGTCGAAGTGCCGACCAACCTGCCGATCCAGCGTATCGACGAGGACGACGAGGTCTACCGCACCCACGACGAGAAGTATAAGGCGATCATCACCGAGATTTTGGACGCCCATAAGCGTGGCCAGCCGGTGCTCGTCGGCACGACCTCGATCGAAAAGTCGGAGTTTCTTGCCGACCGCATGCGCAAGCAGGGTTTCAGCAACTTCCAGGTTCTGAACGCCCGCTATCACGAACAGGAAGCCTATATCGTCGCCCAGGCCGGTGTTCCCGGCGCCGTCACGATCGCCACCAATATGGCCGGCCGCGGTACCGACATCCAGCTCGGCGGCAACCTCGAAATGCGCGTCGAGCGTGACCTGAATGAGATGGAACCCGGCGCGGAGCGCGACGCAGCGATCGCGGGGATTGCCGAGGAGATCCAGAAGCTCAAGCAGCAGGCGCTCACCGCCGGCGGTCTCTACGTCATCGCCACCGAACGGCATGAAAGCCGCCGCATCGACAACCAATTGCGCGGCCGTTCCGGCCGCCAGGGCGACCCCGGCCGCTCGAAATTCTATCTGTCGCTTCAGGACGACCTGATGCGCATCTTCGGTTCCGACCGCATGGACGGCATGCTGCAGAAGCTCGGCCTCAAGGAAGGCGAAGCGATCGTCCATCCCTGGATCAACAAGGCGTTGGAACGCGCCCAGAAGAAGGTCGAAGCCCGCAACTTCGATATCCGCAAGAACGTTCTGAAGTACGACGACGTGCTGAACGATCAGCGCAAGGTCATCTTCGAGCAGCGCGTCGAACTGATGGACGCAACGGATCTTTCCGAAACCGTCGGCGACATGCGCCACGAGGTCATCGAGGATCTGGTTTCCAAGCATATCCCGGAGCGGGCCTATGCCGAGCAGTGGGATGCCGACGGCCTGAAAGCTGGCATCGCCAACTTCTTCGACATGGACATGCCCGTGCATGACTGGGTCAAAGAAGAAGGTATTGCCGAAGACGATATCCGCGCCCGCCTGACCGAAGCCGCCGATAAGGCCGCCGCAGAAAAGGCCGAGCGCTTCGGCCCCGAAATCATGACCTATGTCGAGCGCTCCATCGTGCTGCAGACGCTGGACAACCTCTGGCGCGAGCACATCGTCAACCTCGACCATCTGCGTTCTGTAATCGGTTTCCGCGGTTATGCCCAGCGCGACCCGCTGCAGGAATACAAGGCCGAAGCCTTCGAACTCTTCCAGTCGCTGTTGAACAATCTGCGCCAGGCCGTCACCGGTCAGTTGTCGCGCGTGGAGCTGGTGCAGCAGCCCGCTGAGCCGCAGGCGCTGCCGATGCAGGCACGCCATATCGACGCCACCACCGGTGAAGACGAATTCGCACCGCTCAGCCTCGTCAACGAAAACGTCGTCGCCCCGGAAAACCGCGATCCGCAGAACCCGGCAACCTGGGGCCGCGTCGGCCGCAACGAAGCCTGCCCCTGCGGTTCCGGCAAGAAATACAAGCATTGCCATGGGGCGTTCGAGAGCAGCGAAGTGGTTTGAGGCTTCGCCCTCCCCGGATCAGCCATGAGATGCCGCCTTCGGGCGGCATTTTGTTGCTGTCTTATGCACCAAATGCCACCACGACGAAGAGGACATCATGGTCGGATCAATCGAAGGCCGCTTCGCGCCAATTTTAGCCATTCGAGTGACAATGACCACTTCCTGAAAGCGGACGTTGCTGGCTGAATCGCTGGATATCGCAGTTGCGACGGACCGACGTTTGTCCAGCGGTGAGTTCGTTCTGACGGTTGGATCTGGCGCGGAGCTCTTGGTTCAGCACAGCGGCAGATCCCGTCGCAAGTGGAATGCAGTCGCGAAGGCTGCGAGGATCAGCCAGCCGTGTCCGGAGTGAGGCCTCGATCGATTGTACTCCGATCTTCAACTACTATAGTCCGCTCAGACGAGGATATGGCATTCGAGGTGATATGACGACCGCTCATTCTCGCATATGTTGTGGCGATCGGATTTTCAAAATCGAGTCGCCTAATGCAGAATAGAGATCCACTGGCCTTCTTAAGCTATGTCCGAGATGACGACGCGCATGACCTTGGCCGCATATCAGATCTGAGAACGCGCCTTGAAGGCGAAGTCCGAATACAGACCGGCCGTCCCTTTCCGATCTTCCAGGACCGCAATGACATCGTTTGGGGTGAGCGTTGGAGGGAGCGAATCAAGGAGGCGATTGACAGCATCTCATTCCTGATCCCGATCATTACGCCTAGCTATTTCCGTAGCCATATGTGCCGGGAAGAGTTTGAGGCGTTTCTCCTTCGAGAGCGCTCGCTTGGCCTTCCTCGTTTGATTCTGCCGATTTACTACGTCTCAGCCGACGAAATTGACGACGCGGTGAAGCACCCGGACGATATGGCAGCGGTCCTGCGGGAGCGAAACTGGTCGGACTGGCGTGAACTGAGATTTCCCCCGCTCGACCGTCCGATCATCCGCGAACAAATCGCGACACTCGCGAAGACGATTAAGGAGACGATGGTCGAACTGCGCGCCGAGTTGGACGCTGCAGATCAAAGCAAGCTCCAGCCTGCTCAAGCTGTGCCGTCACCGGCACCTCCGGCTGAGGTTGCCGCTCCGCAGCTTGTCATCGTTGCGAATCCGATTGCGATCCCCGTGGCGCGGGTCGAGAAAGCCTCGGCAAGCGCTCTCAAGCGCGCACAGAAACAACCTTATTACGTGTATACGACGAAATTTGACGAGGTAATCAGCCCGCGCCAATTGATGTCATCCGATGAAAGTCTTCGGCTACACCAAGCTCTCCTCAAAACGATTCGTACACAAACACTGCGATTTAAAGATGCGATTGAGAATGGAACTGCCCAGATTGCCGACGTCGCAAACGAGCAAGACATTTCGATTTCTATCTTGATTGACAATTCAGGAAGCATGCGCGGAAAGAAGATTGGAGACACTGCCGCATGGACATCGATCGCGTCCTCGATCATGTCGAGCGCTGGTGTCAGCAACGAGATCTTGGGGTTCACCACCAAGGCTTGGAAGGGTGGTCAGTCGAGGGAAATGTGGCTCTCTGACAAGAAGCCCGAACTTCCTGGTCGTCTGAACGACCTCCGCCACATTGTCTACAAGAGCTTCGACGAGACATTTCAGGAAGCAGACATCAATTTCTCGGTCATGATCAGGGAGGGTCTCCTGAAAGAAAACATCGACGGCGAAGCCCTCTTATGGGCCTATTCCCGTTTGCAGCGCCGTCATGCCGAACGCAAAATTCTCGTTGTTTTGAGCGACGGCGCTCCCGTCGACGATTCAACCCTATTTGTGAACACTGACGCCTTCCTGCACGACCACCTCAAATCAAGCGCTGTTTGGATAAGGTCCTTGGGCGAGGTTGAGCTTTATGGCGTGGGGATCGGGCACAACGTCGACATCTACTACGGGCAGAGCAGCCCTACACTCGATGACGAACAGATAGGTCCAGACCTCCTGAACCTGCTGTCTCTCATTCTGCGGCGTGATACTCCGGCAGTTCGGGCGTTCCAGAGATCAGTTGTACGGCCCATCAAGCCACCAGCATCGCATCCATCTCGTCCTGCGAAACGTCGTCGCCGCACGAAGGCATCGCCCAACGATACCATTCCTGAATAGTTGCCTTTATCTCTGCATGCCGCATTACGGACTCCGACATTGTGACAGAAGAGCAAGCAGACTTGCTGCTCTCGGCCCCAAGGACGAAGCCGCTCGCGCGGCATTGGCGCCCGTGGTGACGGTGCAGCAACGATCTGAACGCCGTGCATTTTGTGGGTTTGCCGTCCTGGCTGAGGATTGGGGTCTTCTCAATCACCAGACAGGAGGTTCCCATGACGGAGGAGAAGACGACCCCGCTGCGCGAACGGATGATCGAAGACATGCGCATCCGCGGGATGGGCGACAAAGTCCGGCAAGCCCATATTCGGGCGATCAAGGATTTCGCCGGGTTTCTGAAGCGATCTCCGGATACCGCGACACCCGACGACCTGCGCGCCTACCAATTGCACATGACCAATGCGGGCGTCACGCCGCCGACCTTCAACGCCCGCATCGTCGCGCTGAGGTTCTTTTTCGGCATCACCTGCGACCGCGAAGAGATGAAGCGGCATATGCAGTTCCGTCGGCAACCGCAGAAGTTGCCCGTTGTCTTGAGCGTTGAGGAGGTTTCCGACCTGCTTGTGGCGGCCCAGGGGCCGGGCCTGAAGTATCGAGCGGCGCTCAGCATCTCCTATGGCGCCGGACTGCGGGCCTCCGAAGTCTGCAACCTCAAGATCAGCGACATCGACAGCGATCGGATGCTGATCCATGTCGAACAGGGCAAGGGACAGAAGGACCGCAAGGTGATGCTGTCGCCCCTGCTGCTGGAACTCTTGCGCGACTATTGGCGCGAGTCACGGCCGCAGGGCTGGCTTTTTCCTGGCAAACCGAAGATCAACCCGATCTCGCCGCGGCAGCTCAACCGCGCCTTCACCGCCGCCAAAAAACTGGCCGGGATCGCCAAGCCAGCGACGCTGCACACCCTGCGGCACAGTTTTGCCACCCACCTGCTGGAAGCGAACACGGATGTGCGGGTGATCCAGGTCCTTCTGGGACACGCCAAGCTGACGACCACCGCCCGTTATATGCATGTCGCCACGAAGACGATCCGCGACACGATCAGCCCGTTCGAGACCCTGAAGAAGCTGCAGGACCAAACGCTCCGACGCGAACTGGAGTAGCGCCCGTCCGGTGATCCGGCCAAAACTGGAGATCGCCGACATCTTCCGTGCCTATGGCCCGGCGTGGCGGCGGGCCAATGCCGGGCATGTTAGCCTGACCCAGCTCAAGGTCATGGCGGCGATCGAGGCCTGCCGAACCGAGGCGCTCGGCGGGCATGTGGCAGCCTGTGCCAAATGCGGCCACCATCACATCGCCTACAATTCCTGCAAGAATCGGCACTGCCCGAAGTGCCAGGGACCCGCGGCGCGGGACTGGATGGCCGCCCGTGCCGAAGACCTGCTGCCGGTCGAGTATTTCCATGTTGTCTTCACCATCCCCGCCGAGATCGCGCAGATCGCCTATTGGAATAAGAAGACGGTCTATGATCTTCTATTCCGGGCATCGGCGGAGACGTTGACCACCATCGCCGCCGATCCCCGGCACCTTGGCGCAAACATCGGCATGACCAGCGTGCTGCACACCTGGGGGTCGGCGCTGACCCATCACCCGCATGTGCACATCGTCGTGCCCGGCGGTGGACTGTCGCCGGATGGCACGCGCTGGATTGGCTGTCGCCCGGGGTTCCTTCTGCCCATAAAGGTTCTGTCTCGTCTGTTTCGGCGGCTGTTTCTCGAAGGACTGATGGCACTCAGTCAATCCGGGGTGCTCTGCTTCTTCGGCGATCTAGCCCGGCTTGCAGAGGCGGATGCCTTCGCTGCCTGGCTTGCCCCCTTCCGCAAATCCGACTGGGTCGTCTACACCAAGCCCCCATTCGGCGGCCCCGAGGCCGTGCTGGCCTATCTCAGCCGCTACACGCACCGCGTGGCGATCTCGAACAGCCGCCTGATCAGCGCGAATGCCGAGGCGGTCACCTTCCGCTGGAAGGACTACCGCATCAAGACCGGTGACCGTCACAAGGTCATGCGGCTGGCCACCGACGAGTTCATCCGCCGCTTCCTAATCCACGTGCTGCCCGACGGATTCCACCGCATCCGCCACTACGGCCTGCTGGCCGGAGCAGGCCGCAAGGCCAATGTCGCAAAGATAAGGAAACTGCTCGGGACGGAAGCGCCATCACAGGACGACACGCCAAGCGCCGAGAGCATCCCGCTCACCCTGAGGCAGCCATGCCCAGATTGCGGCGGCCCGATGCGCATCGTCGAGATATTCCGCCGTGGCCAGCGACCCAAATCCCGTGCGCCACCCCGAAAGGACGCCGCATGACGAAACGCCTGTCACATCAGCCAAGGCCGGCCCGGATCTGCGATGCATTCCGGGGTGGCGCCGATTTGCGCCAGGCAACGCCGCACACTGCAAAACCGCCGATGCGAGGCCTACGAAAGAGGAGCACCCCAACCCCGATCGCGTCATTGCAAGCCTTCGGGGCAACCCGCTTGCACCCGACGCTCCCACCGATAGCCACCTCAGAAAACCGCAGCCGCACGCTTTCCCCATAGGCGCTCCACCCAGCCCCCGCAGGCCTCCTCCTTGGAAGGTTTTTCAACGCGGGCCGACACACGCCCAGCCGCCACCGTCACACCGCGGCCCGCATCGAAAAACCTTCACCAAGCCGGTCATCCGTCGCAGCGGAGCCGAAGTCTGCTATCAGCGCAAAGGTGTCATAAAGAAGCACCGGCGATTGGCGGCAAGTTGCTACCGAATTCCGCATTTTTGTCTGCACGACGATCAAACAGCAGAATGTGGATCGTTGCTGTAAGGATAGATGGGATAGCCAGAACCGATGGCCTCCCGTACACGATCGAACCATGCCAGGAGCGCCGGATAATCGGTCAGGGCGAAGCCGCAATCCTCTGCCCGGTGGCCGTAGGCGTAGACCGCGATATCTGCAATCGAAAACTCCTTGCCAGCAAGAAACGGCGTATCCGCGAGGCTACGCTCCAGCGCGGCGAGCGCCCGGACCGCGGCTGCGCGTTTGCCTGCAACCATGGCATGATTGAGCTCGAGCCGTCCCGTCAACGTCCAGAAACGCAGCGAACCGATTACCGGCTCGACATGGTATTGCTCGAAGAACAGCCACTGCATCACCTTGGCGCGTTGATAGCGGTCCGCTGGGAGAAACAGCGTGCCCTCCGCGAGATAGGTGAGAATTGCATTTGATTCGGCAATCGTCCGCCCATCCTCCAATTCGAGAACAGGAATGCTGCCCGCCGGATTAAGATCGAGGAAAGCATCCGTGCGGCTCTCTCCTTCGAAAATCGACACCAAACGGCTCTCGTATGGGATCTCCAGCAGTCCAAATAGGACTCTGGCCTTCCAACCGTTCTGCGATGGCAAGTAGTCATGAAGCGTCAGCATGGCAGTCCTCCCGATTGGCCAGACAACTCTGCACGCCGACCTGTCGCGCGCCACCCGATTCCTGCGCGGAGACCATCAACGCACACGCCTACATCTATGGCGTTTTCCCACGTCCGCGGGAACTGAATCTTAACCCGCCTCTGCCAAGACTAACGTAAGGTTACGATCATGTTTTAAGTATTGCGTATCGATCATGGCAGTCTTTCAAACAGCAGAGAAAATGCTGCCTTCCGGGCTGCGGACCGCGCTGTCGCCATATCTGCGCAAACTTCGCCCTGTTTTCACCGGCAATGATGAGAAAGCCGTCTCGCAGCGCATGGCGCTGGTTGCTTTTGCCATCCGCATCGCCGGCGCCGCCCTTGCTTTCGTCTCGCAGATCGTGCTCGCCCGCATGATGGGCAGGTTCGAATACGGCGTCTTCGTCTTCGTCTGGGTGCTAATGATCCTGTTCGGCAATCTCGCCTGCCTCGGGTTCCCGACCGCCATCATCCGTTTCCTGCCGCAATATGACGCAAGTGGCAATCATGACGCCATCCGCGGTGTGACCACCACCGCCCGCCGCTTCGTTCTGGCCGTTGCCGGCGGGTTGGCGCTGATCGGCATGGCGGCGCTCTATGCTCTCAGCGGCATGGTCGAAAGCTATTACGTCATGCCGATCTTTCTCGGCCTGATCGCCGTACCGATGATCGCGCTCGGCGACGTATTGGACGGCACGGCGCGCGCCAATCACTGGCCGGTCATGGCGCTGAGCCCGACCTTCCTCATCCGCCCGACGCTGATCCTGCTGTTCATGCTGGCCGCCATCCTTTTCGGCGCGGCCCACAGCGCGGTGACGGCAATGGCGGCAGCACTTGCTGCCGCCTTCGTCACGGTGCTTTGCCAATATCTCGCGGTCACCTTCCGCCTGCGCCGCCACTATCCCAACGGCCTAAAAACAATCGAGTTCAATGCCTGGTTCGCCGTCGCCTTCCCAGTCTTTCTGGCGGAGGGCGTCGGTTATCTCCTGACCAATTCCGATGTCGTCGTGGTTGGCATTTTTCTCGATCCCACCGAGGTTGCCGTCTATTTCGCCGCTGCCAAGATCATGGCGCTGGTGCATTTCGTCTATTTCGCCGTCAAGGCGGCAATCGGCCCGCGCTTTGCCGCCATCATCGCCGAGAACGATCGGGAAAAACTTGCGGCCTTCGCCACGGAGGCTGCGCGCTGGACCTTCTTCCCGGCGCTTGCCGTCGGTCTGACCGTACTCGCAGCCGGGCAATTCCTGCTTTCGCTGTTTGGCACCGCCTTTACCGAGGGCCAGGTCGTCATCGCCATCCTGCTTGCCGGCGTTCTGGCCAAGGCGCTCGTCGGTCCGGCCGAGGTGCTATTGATGATGGCGGACCGGCAGATGCTCTGCGTCTATCTCTATGCCGCCGCGCTGGTGGCCAATGTCGGTCTCAACATCGTGCTCATTCCACATTTTGGTATCGAAGGCGCGGCCATTGCCGTCGCCAGCGCCATGATGATCGAAGCCATGCTGCTGCATATCGCAGTCCGCCGTGCGTTCGGTATCATACTCTTCGCCCTTATCCGCCGACCGATGACACCAGCAACGAACGGGGCACTCTGACCATGGCGCGCCCTCCCTTTACCGAAAGCACCGACAGCCAGGTAAACGCCCTGACGCACACGCTCGCAGCGCTGCATTTCGAACGGCCCAAGGCGGAGGCCCGCGTCGAGGTCGGTCGGTCGGGGCGCGAACTATGTCTCTATCCCGGTAAGTTCGGCTACGAGCTGCAGGACGAATTGGACTTCCTTTCCAATCGCGCAATGGAGCCGAATGTCTTCTTCTCCGGCCGTTTCCTGGCGCCTGCCATGCCGCGCCTGGAAGATCGGCAGATCCGCCTCGCGCTGATGCGCGACGACAACGGCGCCCGTAGCCGCATGCGCCTGCTGATGCCGTTTACCGTCGACAAGCCGGGCTTTGCGATCGGTCCCTCGATCATCCGCGTGTGGTCGAATTCCTTCGGTCCGCTCGGCACGCCGCTGTTGGACGCCGAGGAGGCTGGCGAGACGCTCGACAATCTCTTCGAAGCACTGACCATGCGTGAACTGCAGCTGCCGACGACATTGGTACTGCCCGATATCCGGTTGAACGGCCGCTTCGCCCAGATGGCAAAAGCTGTCGCCATCGGCCGCAACCTGCCCCTCACGGTTGCCAATCCCTATCAACGGCCGATGCTCGACAGCAGCGAGGACGCGCTTGCCTATCTCAAGCGGACGATCTCGAACGCGCATCTGCGCGAAATGCGCCGCCAATGGCGTCTCCTGGAAAGTCATGGCGACGTCGTCTATTCCGTCGCCCGCCAGCCGCGCGACATTCATCTACGCATGGAAGAATTCCTGGCCCTGGAGGCGAGCGGCTGGAAGGGCAAGAAACGCAGCGCTTTGGTCATCGACCGCCACCATGCGGCCTTCGCCCGCGAAGCCGTCTCCAACCTGGCCGCCATCGACGCCGTGCGCATTCACACCATCGACCTGAACGGCAAGGCAATCGCCTCGATGATCGTGCTGATGATGGGCGGCGAGGCCTATACCTGGAAGACTGCCTATAACGAGGACTACGCCCGCTATTCGCCGGGCAAGCTGCTGATGGGCGAGCTGACGGAATGGCATCTCGACGATGCCAACATCGTCCGCTCCGATTCCTGCGCCGTGCCGGACCATCCGATCATGAGCCGCTTCTGGCAGGAACGCGAAGACATGGGCACACTGGTCGTCGGCCTGACACAAAACGGCGACCGCGACGCCCGACAGGTGGCAACGCAACTCCATATGTACCGCAGCACCCGCAACATAGCGAAACTGCTGCGCCAGAAGATACTGTCGCTTACGAAGCGTTAAAGCGCAGTGTGGTCGCCACCCGCCGCACCAACAGTCAAGCTGGCAAACGCGATCTCACCATCGGTAATGTAATGGTTGACCTTTCCCGTCATCAAACGTGAACCAGATGGGTGCCGCGCGACCTCCCCGATAACGGACTTTGCTCTCAGTTCATTGACTATGTAGTCGCGCTCGGCATTCGTATCCGAATCGGTCGCATGCGTAATTTGGAACGTTAGCCAAGTTAGAGAAAGCCCGGTATCTCTCGTGCCCGCCCCAACCCAAAGTACGCGCTCGTCGGGCGATGGCCTGTCGGTGTTCAGCCAGAAGCTTGCTGCGCTCATGTCGTCCTCGGAATGGGCGAGGCCAAGGGCCCAGAAACGGATGTGATGGCGCTTGCGGGGGCTATCGTCGATGGGTTCTTGGAATCCCATGTCTTGCCGTCGCCCGAACAGATAGAAAGTGCTGAAAGGTGCGGTGGGATAGGCAGAGTTCATCAGAAATGCTCGTATCATTCGCAACGAGCTTGCGATCCCCAAACGGTCGGACGTAGACCAGCCTGCCGTTGCAAAGGCCTCGCGGAGTTGTTGAAGAGTGCCGACGAGGACGAAATTTACAGGATCGCCGGGCAAACCATCAGCCGCGATCGTGTATCTGGGGATGAGCCCCCGATGAAGAACCTTCAGGGACAATCGGACCACGTTCGGCAGAATGACGTAAGCAGCCAAGCCATAGGTAAGGCACGCCGCAAGTATCCATGGAAGTCTGTGATCCGCAGTATCGAAAACGACGAAGACTATCAGCCAAACGCTAAGTACGCCCAGACAAAAAACTAGGAACCTCTGGAAAAGGCGCGTCAGCAATCTCACAACACTGCCCCCTTCTAGTGTCTGATGAACTTGCCCTCACTCTTCGTCACGGAGAATTTTACACCGAAAATATCCAAATGGCAGCGCAGCCGTCCTAGTTGGGAGGAGTTTTTTGCAGCGCTATCGAATACGCGCCCGCCACATATGTGGAATCGAGTGGCATGCTTTGAGCTGCGCGTTCAAATGCCCATGCGAGGCACATCCTAGTCTTTCGAAGACTGAGCCTCGGCAACCGCACGTTCGCGCAATAGGCGGCGGATCACCTTGCCGGAGGTCGTCAGCGGCAGCTCGTCGACGAACTCGATCTCGCGCGGATATTCATGCATGGAAAGCCGCGTCTTCACCCAGTCGCGGATCTCGGCGGCCAGCACATCGCTCGGCTCACGGCCGGGAACGAGGACCACATAGGCCTTGACGATTTCGGTGCGCACCGCATCCGGCTTGCCGACGGCGGCCGCGAGCCGCACGGCCGGATGGCCGCCGAGGCAGTCCTCGATCTCGCTCGGGCCGATACGATAGCCCGACGAGGTAATGACATCGTCGTCACGGCCGATGAAGGCAATATAACCGTCGGCATCCTGCCGCCCGAGATCGCCAGTCAGCAGCCAGTCGGCGGCGAATTTCGCCTCCGTCGCCTTCTCGTCGCGCCAATAGCCAAGGAACATCACCGGATCGGGCCGCTGGATGGCGATCTGCCCGCTCTCGCCCACCGGCATCTCCCTGCCGTCCGCATCGACGATCGCAACGCGATGGCCGGGCACCGGCTTGCCGGTCGCACCACCGCGGCTGACACCAAAGGCGGCGCTGGAGGACAGAACGAAATTGCACTCGGTCTGGCCGAAGAATTCGTTGACGGTGATCCCAAGGGCGGAACGCGCCCATTCATAGGTTTCGCGCCCGAGCGCCTCGCCCGCCGAACCGATGGTGCGCAGTTTGAGATCGTAGAGCGCCTGGGGATTGTCGACCGATTTCAACAGCCGCAGCGCCGTCGGCGGAATGAAGGCATTGCGCACGCCCATCTCGGCTATGATGCGGAAGGCCATATGTGCATCGAATTTCTGCGCCGGCGAGGAGACGACGGGCACGCCGAGCATCAGGCTCGGCAGCAGCGCGTTCAGCAGCCCGCCCGCCCAGGCCCAGTCCGACGGCGTCCAGAGCTTGTCTCCCACCTGCGGAAAGCCTTCATGGGCGAATTGCATGCCGGGGATATGCCCTGGCAAAACACGATGGCCATGCAGCGCGCCTTTCGGCGGCCCGGTCGTGCCCGAGGTGAAAATCATTAGCGCCGGATCGTCCGGTCCGGTATCGAGCGCTTCGAAAAGCGGTGGATGGGCCGCTACAAGCTCGGCAAAACTGGCCACGCCCTCGTCGCCGCCATCGATGCTGATCACATGCGCCAGTTCCGGCAAGCGATCGCGGATCGGCCGCAGCCGTGTGAGACCGAATTGATTGGTGACGATCGCAGAGGTTCCCGAATTCGCCAGCCGATATTCCAGCGCTTCCGCACCGAAAAGCAGCGCCAGCGGCAGGGCAATCGCCCCCAGCTTATAGATGGCCACATGCGCGATGACGGTCTCGAAACTCTGCGGCAGAAGCAACGCAACCCGATCGCCCGGCCGCACGCCAAGTGCCGTCAACGCATTGGCGAAGGCTGCGGAGCGATCGCGAAGTTCGCCATAGGTCATCTTCAGATGATTGCCGTCCGGACTGAAATGCTCGAGGCAGATCCGGTCCGGCTCTCGTTCGGCCCAATCGTCGCAAACAGCGCGCCCGATGTTGAATTTCGCTGGAATCTCCCAGCGAAAATCGCGGTAGAGGGCCTCATAGGTGTCGCGCGGGGGCAGTTTCATACCAAATTCCAGGAAAAATGCTGCGGCGCAGCTAACACCGGTGGCACCAGGGGTTCAAGAAAACAATTGCAGTAGTCGCCTCCCCGCTCCCCGGAATCGCCATCTTTGTTTAGCGCCGCTTCAAAGCCTATTGCGAATTATTGAGCTAATCGGCAAAGCTACGCTCCGCTAGTCTGTTTTTGATGTCATATCCACTCTGCCTCCGATCCGGCGGCGGAGCGTTTCTGTATCGGACCCCTAGAGTATCTCGCTTTCAGGTGGCATCACCTGCAAGCGGGATACTCTAGATTCAAATACTCTAGATTCAAAAGAGTAGAGCGACCTTTGTGCGTTCAAATGAACGCACGGCGCTCGAGAACAGGATGGAGACTATCGATGGAATACACAAAGCTTGGAAAAACCGGCCTTGAAGTGTCCCGCATCTGCTTGGGCTGCATGACCTATGGCGATCCCAACAAGGGCACTCATGCCTGGTCGCTGAAGGAGGAAGACAGCCACCCGCTGCTCAAGCAGGCGATCGAAGCCGGCATCAACTTCCTCGATACGGCCAATACCTATTCCAACGGCTCGTCCGAGGAAATCGTCGGCCGCGCCATCAAGGATTTCGCCCGCCGTGAGGACATCGTGCTCGCCACGAAGGTGTTCAACCGCATGCGTCCCGGCCCGAATGGCGCCGGCCTGTCGCGCAAGGCGATCTTCGATGAGATCGACAACAGCCTGCGCCGTCTCGGCACCGACTACGTCGATCTCTACCAGATCCACCGCTGGGACTATACGACGCCGATCGAGGAAACGCTGGAAGCGCTGCATGACATCGTCAAGGCCGGCAAGGCCCGCTACATCGGCGCCTCCTCGATGTATTCCTGGCAATTCGCCAAGGCGATCTATACCTCACGCCTCAACGGCTGGACCGAATTCGTCAGCATGCAGAACCACGTGAACCTGCTCTATCGCGAGGAAGAACGCGAAATGCTGCCCTTCTGCGAAGACCAGAAGATCGCCGTCATTCCCTGGAGCCCGCTTGCCCGCGGCCGCCTCACCCGCGACTGGGACGAGGCCACGGCCCGTTCGGAAACCGACGAATTCGGCAAGACGCTTTACACCCAGGCAATCGACGCCGACCGCAAGGTCGTCGAAGCCGTCGGCACCATCGCCAAGGCCCGCGGCGTGGCCCGCGCCCAGGTCGCCACCGCCTGGATCCTGCAGAAGAGTGCCATCACCGCCCCGATCATCGGTGCCTCCAAATCCGGCCACATCACCGACGCCGTCGCCGCCCTGTCGGTCAAGCTGACGCCGGAAGAGATCGAGGCGCTGGAATCGCCGTATATCCCGCATGGGGTTGCCGGGTTTAAATAGGATATCGCGCGGGGGACCTCCGCCGAAGCTCGGGCGATGGAAGCCGGTAAAGCAAGCGTGAACGCTGTTTCACGAACCGGTCACAGTTCGATCTTAACGGGATGAGGTTCCCCCTATCCCCGAGGACCGGCCATGATCACAGTTCCTTTCGAAGCGCGGCGCTTTCAGTCGACCGCCGCCTATTACCTGCGTTATCGCATTCCCTATCCGGATACGCTCATAACCCGCGTCGCCGAGCGAAGCGGCCTGAAGGCAGGCGGTCATGTGCTTGACCTCGGTTGCGGTCCCGGCCAGCTCGGCATCGCTTTTGCGCGACTGCAAGGCGCCGTCGTCACCGCGATGGACCCGGAGCCGGAAATGCTTGCGGCCGTTGAGGCCGGCGCCAAGGAAGCTGGCGTCGAGATCACTGTCCGTCAGGGTTCGTCCTATGATCTCGGGCCGGATATCGGCAAACTTCATCTCTGCATCATGGGCCGCTCCTTCCACTGGATGGATCGCCCGGCCACACTCGCAGCCCTCGACAAGCTGATCGAGCCGGGTGGAGCGGTCGTGCTGTTCCATGACAAACAGGTGCTGGCGAACCCGGATTGGCGCAGCATCGTCGAAAAGCTGGCGGAGACTTTTTCACCGGAGCGCCATGAGGAGCGCCTGCTGCGCAAGAGCAAGGCCTGGGCGCCGCATGAGGCTATGCTGCTCGCCTCGCCCTTCTGCAATCTCGAGCGCATCGGCATCGTCAGCGAATATCAAAGGGATATCGAGGACATCGTCGGCCGAGTCTTCTCGATGTCCTCCACCTCGCCGCAGGCGCTCGGCGACAAACTTGCGGATTTCGAGGCGGCGCTGCGCGCCGAGTTGCTGGAGGTCGCTCCTGACGGCAAGTTCACCGAGATCGTCGAATCAACCGGCCTGCTTGCCTTCCGCGGCTGATCGAACCAGCCGCCCCGCCTCTCAACGCGAGGCGAGCTCCTGCCGGGTTGCTGCCAGGAGCTCCTCCGAAAGAGCAGGCGTATCCAGGGCGCGGGCGAGAATGACCGCGCCGACCATGGTGGAAAGATCGGCAAGCGCCTTGCGCCGCCGCTCTTCCCGCGTTTCTCCGGGCGTGATCTCTTCGAGGATTGCCGCCATTCCCATCAGGCCGTTGGTGAAGGTGGACTGCATTTCAGGACCATAGCGGCTGACCTCCTGCGTCAGCGCCGCGAAGACGCAACCGGTGCCGTGCTCAACGACGTTGCGGTGCGAGAGATAATGTTCGAGCAGTGCGTCGCGCGATGCCTCAGGCGCTGCCCCTTCGACCACTTCCTGCCAGCGTTCCTGCGCGCGTGCCACCAGCGCCTTGCTGGCTTCGCAAGCTAAATCATCCTTCGATTCGAAATGGCCGTAGAAGCCGCCATGCGTCAGCCCCGCGGCCTTCATGATGTCGGCCACACCAACGCCGTCAAAACCTTTTTCGCGAAAAAGCTCGCCCGCGACCGCAAGGATCTTCTCGCGATTCTCGGCGAATTTTTCCCGGCTCACTCTCATCAAGAAACTCCATCAGAGCATCAATAAATCTGTATTGACAATTTATATGATAGCCATCATCAATAAGCAAGAAATATGATGATGATCATCTAAATTTCTATACAGCTACTTTGCACAATCGTTCAAGCCGGGGGAGAGACATTGCGATACAGGTATTCTGACAGCAGTCCCGCCCCAATCCGGCCCCAGCGCTGAAACTCGAACCCTCATCGGAACGCACCTCATGGTTTCCACAGTCCTTGCTTCGACGCTCGCCCGGCGCAACATCCACTATGGATGGGTCGTCGTCGGCGCCACCTTCCTCACCATGCTGGTCACCGCTGGCGCCATGGGCGCGCCCGGCGTGCTCATCAAGCCGCTGGAAGATGAATTCGGCTGGAGCACATCGTCGATCTCCTCCGCACTTGCCGTTCGCCTGCTGCTGTTCGGCCTGATGGGTCCCTTCGCCGCCGCTTTCATGAATCATTTCGGGGTCCGCAAGGTCATCGTTTTCGCGCTGATCACCATCAGCGCCGGCTTCATCGGCTCGCTGTTCATGACGCAAGTCTGGCAGCTGCTGCTCTGCTGGGGCATCATCATCGGCTTCGGCACCGGCCTCACCGCTATGGTGCTTGCCGCCACCGTGTCGACGCGCTGGTTCACCAAGCATCGCGGCCTCGTCGTCGGCATGCTCTCGGCAAGCTCGGCCACTGGCCAGCTCGTTTTCCTGCCGCTGATGGCGGAGCTGACGGAACGCTACGGCTGGCGCACCACCGTGCTCTTCGTCTGCGGCATGATCGTCGTTGCCGCCCTCGTCGTCTTGCTGCTGATGCGAGACCGCCCAGCCGACGTCAATCTGCCGCTCGTCGGAGAAATCCACGTCTCACCGACGCCGCCCGCCACCAAGAACCTCAACGCAGCCCTGGCCTCGCCCCTCGTCATCCTGAAGGAAGCGTCCGCAAGTTCCACCTTCTGGATCCTGGCCGCCACCTTCTTCATCTGCGGCCTTTCGACCAACGGCCTGATCCAGACGCATTTCGTCACACTCTGCGGCGATTTCGGCATCGTGCCAGTGGCCGCCGCCAGCGTGCTTGCCGTCATGGGCATATTCGATTTCTTCGGCACGATCGGCTCCGGTTGGCTGTCCGACCGCTTCGACAATCGCTGGCTGCTCTTCTGGTATTACGGCCTGCGCGGCCTGTCGCTCGTCTACCTGCCCTTCAGCAACTTCACTTTCTACGGCCTGTCGATTTTCGCGGTCTTCTACGGCCTCGACTGGATCGCCACCGTGCCGCCGACCGTCAAGATTGCCGCCGACCGCTTCGGCCGCGAAAAAGCCGGCCTCGTCTTCGGCTGGGTCTTCGCCGCCCATCAGCTAGGTGCTGCCACCGCCGCTTATGGCGCCGGTCTCTCGCGTACCGAACTCAGCACCTACCTGCCCGCCTTCTTCGTCGCCGGCGCCTTCTGCGTGCTCGCCGCCGTTCTGGCGCTGACGATCAGCCGGTCCAACTCGACGGACAAGGCCCCCGCAATGGCGCACTGAGGCCAGCCAAACGGCCCATGGCGTCAATCTGTCGCCGTGGGCTCAACCGCAACCCTGCGGAAACACTCGCAATAACTTATCCACCGACTTGCGCGCGCGGGCGATCACATGCTAGACACCCGCCTCGTCAGGATCCGTTGCCCCATTGGCGGAATTGGTAGACGCGCTCGACTCAAAATCGAGTTTCGAAAGAAGTGCTGGTTCGACTCCGGCATGGGGCACCAAAAATATCACTTAAGCGCCTGTAACTATTTCCGTTTTAGCAAAGACTAAAAATTAATCCCCCTTTATGTCCACCTTTCCGACCGCGGTAGCGGCGCCCATGTGACAAACTGGCCAAGTCCCTCCGGATCCGCTGCCCATGGCTTGGCGGGTTAGGACAACAGATTTTCATTTTATGCATGGGAATTCGACTCCCCTAAACCTCTCTTGTTTGAGGGGAACACCTCCACCGCTCCAAAATGAACACTTTTGGTTCAGCCGACGTTCAGCCGGCGCGGGACCTAATGCGACTTGGGCGGCTGGATGGAGTGCGAAATGAATCGGATCCTGATCACATCAACGCTGCTCGCCGGGTGCTTTCTCGGCGGTACGGCGAATGCAATGCCGACGTTGAAAGCCCGCATGGCGGCAACCGAGCAGAGGCCTGTCCTCGTCGACTATGCCTGCGGTCCCGGCTGGCACCTGACGCAATGGGGCGATTGTCGCCCAAACTATTGGCAACCGACACCCAGGTATGACTATCGCCGCAGCGACTATGGCTGGTACGGCCCTCCCGGCCGGCGCGACCGCGACCCCCCGCCAGGCTGGCGCCACCGTCATCATGAAGACAACGACGACCAGGGCGACGACGACTGACGGAAGCTTTCGACGGCGGCTTGTCTTTTGACATTCGTTCTTCTCAATACCGCCGAGTGGAGGCCGAACTGAAAGGAACGAGTCGTCAAGTCTGTTGGGGAGAGCCCCCGATCACGGTCATGCCGCGTCAAAAGCAGCCTGCAGTTCCACCTGGACCGCGTGCATGAATAAGTGAGCCTGACCAGCTATTTCCTCTTCGGTGGCTCCCTGCCCGCGAAGCGCTGCCGCGAAGCTAGCCATCTTTGACCGCCAAAAAAAGTTCGCCTCCTCACCATGGAGCTTCTGTAAAGCTTCTGCGCAGTGTTTGACATCCCGAATACGCCGATCGGCCGGGAACTGCAGAACAGTCATGATTTCTCCGAGGAATCACCTAAAGGAATGCCTGACACCATCGACGACAATCGTTCGCGTATGGTTAAGGCGCAGATGTTCGCGGTCTGTCAAAACGTGGAATCACGCCGCCCGTTGCCTACGCGTTTTCATCGGAAGTGATCACGGCTTCCTATGAACGAGACCAAACCGGTGCACGTCCTCGCCCCAAAAGCCCCCACCCATCACGAAAAATTTTGATTTTGTGCCACTTCCGTCACCCAGCGACCATTTACAGCCATAATCCTCCCCCCTAAAGGTGTGCAACGCAGCAAAAGGGGGCAGAATGCTTCGTAGACTTTACGACTGGACCATGTCGCTGGCTCGCCGCAAATCGGCGGAAGTTTGGTTGGCCATTATCGCCTTCGTTGAAAGCTCGATCTTCCTCGTGCCCGCCGACGTCTTGTTCCTGCCGATGTCGCTCGCAAAGCCCGAGCGCGCCTGGCGCTATGCGCTGACGGCGACGGTGGCCTCCGTGCTCGGCGGCATTGCGGGCTGGGCGCTCGGCTATTACGCCTTCGAGGCCATCGCCAAGCCGATCCTGATCTTCTACGGCAAGCTCGACGCCTTCAACCAGATGAGCGCCGGCGTCACCTACGGATGGGTCGTTCTGCTGCTCGTCACGTCGGGCCTGGCGCATCTGCCGCCGATCAAGGTGGTCACCATCCTTTCCGGCGTCGCCCACATCAACCTTGGCCTATTCATCATCTCGGCGATCGTCGCCCGCGGCGCCCGCTTCTTCTTCCTGGCCTTCCTGCTGCGCCGTTATGGCGAATCCATCCGGCATTTCATCGAGAAGCGCCTCGGCCAGATCACGATGGCGGTCGCCGCCGTCCTCATTCTTCTTTACATCGTCTTCCACTATGTACTGGCGCACTGACGACGGAGCCCTTGCATGTCCCAGACTTCGACTTCTCGCGCCGGCCTAACCTATTCAGTGCTGCTTACGCTCGGCATGATTATCGTCATCGGCTCGGCGCTCGGCTTCCAATATATCGGCGGCTATATTCCCTGCGCGCTCTGCCTTGAGCAGCGCCAGCCTTATTACTACGGCATTCCGGTCGCGATCGTCGCGGCGCTCACGGCAGCCATGGGCATGCCCTCCTGGATCACCCGCACGCTGCTGGCCATCGCCGGCATAATGATGGTGGTCGGCGGCGGCATCGGCGTCTATCATGCCGGCGTCGAATGGCACTTCTGGGCAGGCCCGACGACCTGCTCGACCACCGCCAGCAGCATGACGCAGAACGCCGGCGACCTGCTGAACGAACTCAGCACGATCAAGGGCCCGTCCTGCACGGAAGCCGCACTTCGCGTCCTGGGCTTGTCGATGGCCGGCTGGAATGTGATCGCCAGCGTCATTCTGGCGGCGATCGCGTTTATGGGTGTGAAGAAGGCTGGTTGATTGAACTGAGGCCTGTCAGGCGAGCGAGCGGCTGTTGCAACTGCGTGCCTGACCCCTCACCCCAACCCTCTCCCCGCAAGCGGGGCGAGGGAGCTTAGCGAGCCGCTAGGATCGCGCTCCACATGATGAGCTTGGTTTCCTGCCCTGTCGTCCCCTCGCCCCGCTTGCGGGGAGAGGGCTAGGGTGAGGGGCCGTGCGCATAAGCGCAACAAAGCGGAACTCGCAAGCACTCCCCCTCATCCGACCCTTCGGGCCACCTTCTCCCCGAGGGGAGAAGGAAATCTTACGGCTGCAGTTCCGTATCCCAGTAGAGATAGTCGAGCCAGCTATCATGCAGATAGTTCGGCGGGAACAGGCGGCCGTTGTTGTGCAGGTCCTGCACGGTCGGCTGATAGGGCTTTTGCGCCGGGAACATTCCTGCCTGCTTCGGCAGCTTGCTGCCCTTGCGCAGATTGCATGGCGAGCAGGCCGCGACCACGTTTTCCCAGGTCGTCTCGCCGCCATGGGCGCGCGGGATGACGTGATCGAAGGTCAGATCGTCATGATTACCGCAATACTGACATTCGAACCGGTCGCGCAGAAAGACGTTGAAGCGGGTGAAGGCCGGGTTGCGGGAGGGCTGAACGTAGGTCTTGAGACAGACGACGCTCGGCAGCCGCATCGAGAAGCTGGGAGACGAAACGGACTGCTCATATTCGGCGATGATATTCACACGGTCAAGGAAAACCGCCTTGATCGCGTCCTGCCAGGACCAGAGCGACAAGGGGTAATAACTCAGCGGTCGATAGTCAGCGTTCAGCACGAGCGCTGGCAGGGACTGCGGCGAGACTGCAATCGTCAAGGAACCCTCCTGATCGATTCGGCATCTGTACCTGTATATTAGGCCGGTTGTTACAGGATTGTGAAGTCCAATAAATTCAGTGCATAGCGGCGATTCTATGAGGCCCGCTGATCAATCGATGGGCAGCGCGTCACGCCGGGTTTTGACGGCGTAATAGGCCCAGAAGAGCCGGGCGGCGACCGAGCGCCAGGGCATCCAAACCGCCGCTTCCCTGGCCAAAACCTTGGGCAAGGGCCTGACATCATGCCCAAACGCCATGCCGACGGCAGCCTGCAAGGCGACATCGCCCACCGGAAACACATCTGCGTGACCGCCGCAGAACATCAGATAGACCTCCGCCGTCCAGGGACCGATTCCCTTGATGGCGGTAAGCTCGGAAAGCGCCTTTTCCGGGCTTTCGGCACTCAGAGAGTGGAGATCGAGGCCGCCATCGACGACGACATCGGCGACGCGCGCCAGCGTGTCGTGCTTGATTAGCGACAGGCCAAAGGCCCGCCACGCATCCGGTTCAAGCTCCGCATAGGCCTTGGCGCTCACTCGGCCCATCCTCGCCATCATCCGCCCCCAGATCGCGTCGGCGCTCGCTCGCGACACGACCTGCGACACGATGATATGGGCAAGCCCCTCGAAGCCCGGTTCGCGCAGGCGCAGCGGCACCGGTCCGGCCTCGGAGACAATCTGCCGCAGGCGCGGATCGAGCTCGACCAGCGCCGCAAGCCCTTCCTGGATATCGTCTTCACCGCGAATGATGTGCATGGCTTCTCGTGGTCCGGGATTAAAATTCGTGGCAGAAGAAAGCATGAACGTGATTCCTCGTCAAAAGCCGATATTCCGTTTCGCGCCGAGCCCGAATGGCCCGCTGCATCTCGGTCATGCGCTGTCGGCGATCCTCAATTATGACATGGCAAGAGAGGCAGGCGGCCGTTTCCTCCTGCGTATCGAAGACATAGATCAAGCCCGCTGCACACCCGATTTCGAAGCGGGCATTTTTGCCGATCTCGCCTGGCTGGGCCTCACCTGGGAGGAACCGGTGCGCCGGCAATCCCTGAATTTCCCGGCCTACCAGACCGCCCTGCAGTCGCTCATCGAGCGCGACCTCGTCTATCCCGCCTTTCTGACGCGCGGCGAGGTGAAGGCACGGGTCGCAGCCGGCGAAGCCGGCGGAAATCCGTGGCCGCGCGATCCGGACGGCACGCCGCTCTATCCGCCCGACGACCGGGCGCGCAGCAACGAGGAAAGGAAGCAATTGCTGGGCTCTGGCCTCAAGCATGCGTGGCGGCTCGACATGGATAAAGCCCTCTCCGAAGTCGGAGGACCGCTCCAGTGGCATGAAAACGGCGATGGCGAGACGGGCGACATCCTCGCCGATCCCTCAGCCTGGGGGGATGTGGTGCTGTCGCGCTCCGATGCGCCGTCAAGCTATCACCTATCCGTGGTCGTCGACGATGCGGCACAGGGCATCACCCATGTCGTTCGCGGTCTCGACCTCTTTCACGCCACCTCGATCCACCGCCTGCTGCAGGCCCTGCTCGGCCTGCCGCAGCCGCTCTATCACCACCACCGGCTGATCCTGGGTGAAGACGGCAAGAAGCTGTCGAAGAGCCAAGGCGACACCGGCATTGCCGAATGGCGCCGGCAGGGCTCATCACCGATGGAGCTTCGCCGCCGCATCGGCCTCTGATTGTTTGTCTGCTTTTTGTTTATCCGCTCCCGGAACGCTTGCTGCCTTGCCGAAAAGTATCCGCCGCACCTTGAACTTCATCAGTGCCGCGTTGATCTCCGCGCCCAGGATGAAGATCACTGCGAGCATGTAGAGGAAGATCAGCACGATCATGACCGAGGCAAGACCGGCATAGGTCGCCGTGTAATTGGCGAAGGTCGCGAGGTAATAGGCGAAGATGAGTGCACCGAGCGACCAGAAGAGCAATGTCAGGAACACGCCTGGGATGACGTCGAGCAGCCGTCGCCGGCCGGCCGCCAGCCACAGATGCAAGATCAGCAATCCGGCGAGCAGCAGGAAGACGGTGCCGTATATGCGCCAGCTGAAGACGACCTCCAGAATATCGGCAAGCCGCGGCACCCACTTCCGCGTATAATCCAATACCAGCGGCACGGCGACCAGCATGATGCTGAGAAGGGCAAAGATCAAAACCGCGATCAGCACATAGCCGAGGCTTGCAAGACGATTGAAATACCAGGGCCGGGTTTCCGGCACGCGGTACGCACGGTTGAGCGAAATGCGCAGCGCCTCGACGCCGTTGGAAGCGAAATAAGCGGCGGCCAGCACGGAGATGGTCAGCAGCCCGCCGCGCGGAATGGTCAGAACCTGCACCACCTGATCCGCCAGCGGCTTGGCGATCGCTTCCGGCCATGTATCGAAAATCAGGTGCACCGCCGTCGAGGAGAATTGGCTGGCGCCGAGGAAGCTTGCAAGCGCCGTGCCGAAGATCAGAAACGGGAAAACAGCCAGCAGCGTCGACAGCGCCACATGGCTTGCCATCGCGAAACCATCGTCCTCGACGAAATGGAAAACTGCGTCGTAGACGACCCTATAGAGCGTACGAACGAATAAAGGCATTCCATCTCCGCTTGGGCCCGGTTCTCGTCCGCCGGTTGTCGATTGTGTCGGGCCTATGAATATGGGAAACGACTCCCGGATTGTACAGGAATCATTCCATGGCACATAAACGCACAATCATCGTGACGGGTTGCTCTTCCGGCATCGGCGCATTCTGCGCCCGTGCGCTGAAGGCCGATGGTTGGCGCGTTTTCGCAACCGTGCGCAAGGAGGCGGACCGTGCCTCCCTCGAAGCCGACGGAATCGAAACGCTGCTGATGGACTACACCCAACCGGAAACGATCTCCGCCTTGGCCGCGACCGTGCGCGAACGGACCGGCGGCCGCATCGATGCCCTGTTCAACAATGGCGCCTACGGCCAGCCCGGCGCGGTCGAAGACCTCTCCACGGATGTGCTTCGCGAACAGTTCGAGACGAATTTCTTCGGCTGGCACGAGCTGACGCGGCAGGTGATCCCGCTGATGCGCAGGCAAGGCCAAGGCCGCATCGTAAACGTATCCTCTATTCTCGGCCTGATTCCCTATCGCTTTCGCGGCGCTTACACGGCTTCGAAATTCGCGCTGGAGGGCCTGACGATCACGCTCAGGATGGAGCTGCAGGACAGCGGCATCCATGTGAGCCTGATCGAACCCGGCCCGATCGACACCCGTTTCACCGCCAATGCGCTCGCCAAGATCGGGGAACATGTCGATCTCGAGCATTCGGCTCATGCGGCCGAATATCGGCGACAATTGGCGCGGCTGAATGGCACAGGCCCGGTCAACAGGCATAAAATGGGACCCGAAGCGGTCTATGACGTGTTAAAATCCGCATTGAATGCCAAAAATCCGCGCCCGCATTATGTTGTGACCCTACCCGCAAAACAGGGCGTTCTTCTGAAAAGGCTGTTGCCGGCTAACCTTTTCTATCGTCTGATGCGCCGGTTGGATTGAAAGACGAAAGCCCGAAGCAATGTCTACCGTTACCTATATCGCCGCCGTCATCGTCATGGGCCTGGTCGTGATCGTCCTCGTCCGCGGCCTGTTCAACATGATGAAGGGTGACAATCCAAATCTCTCGAACCGGCTGATGCAGCTTCGCGTGCTGCTGCAGGCAATCGCTGTTATCCTGATCATGCTGACGCTGTGGCTGACCGGCGGCGGCCGTCCGAGCTGATTGCGGGATCAAGATGGTCAAGCTCAACAAGATCTACACCAAGACCGGTGACGACGGTACGACGGGCCTCGTTTCCGGCCCGCGTCGGCTGAAGAACGATCTGCGCGTGGAAGCCTACGGCACGATCGACGAAACCAACTCCGCCATCGGCGTCGCGAGGCTGCACACCACCGGCGTGTCTGAACTCGATGCCATGCTGATGCGCATCCAGAACGACCTTTTCGATCTCGGCGCTGATCTCTCGACGCCGCAAACGGACGAGCCACTCTCTTACGAGCCGCTACGCATTGTCGACAGCCAGGTCGAGCGCATCGAACAGGATATCGACAGGCTCAATGCCGATCTCGAGCCGTTGAGATCCTTCATTCTGCCCGCCGGCAGTCACGCCTCAGCGCATCTCCATTTCGCCCGCACGATCGCGCGGCGCGCAGAGCGGCTGATGGTGGCCCTGGCTCGCAGCGAGGGCGAGCAGGTGAGCCCGACAGCAATGAAATACATCAACCGCCTCTCGGATTTCCTGTTTGTCGCCGCGCGCCATGCGAATGATCACGGGCGCGCCGATGTGCTGTGGGTTCCAGGGAAGAATCGATAGGTAGGGCAAACCAGTTCTAACAACAGCCGATCACATTGACGTTGACGTCAACGTTATTTATGTCCTTAAAGCAATTTGCCGCTCTGCGACATGGAAGCGTTGTAATTGGGGAAAAAACGCGTATCCATGTCGCCATTCGACAAACGGAGCGGCGCTGAACAGGCCATGTTCTTTGGGCGCAGTGTTGAAGGAAGGATTCCATGAAGATTCTCGTCCCCGTGAAGCGGGTTGTTGATTACAACGTCAAGATACGCGTGAAGCCGGATGGCTCGGGCGTCGAGCTTGCGAATGTGAAGATGTCGATGAACCCGTTCGACGAGATTTCGGTTGAGGAAGCGCTGCGGCTGAAGGAAGCCGGCAAGGCCGAGGAAGTGGTTGTCGTCTCGATCGGCCCGGCCAAGGCGGAAGAAACGCTGCGCACCGCGCTTGCCATGGGCGCCGACCGCGCGATCCTGGTCGAGACCGACGATGCCGTCGAACCGCTGGCCGTGGCCAAGATCCTCAAGGGCGTTGCGGATGCCGAACAGCCGGGCCTGATCATCGTCGGCAAACAGGCGATCGACGACGATTCGAACCAGACCGGCCAAATGCTGGCAGCCCTGCTCGGCTCGGCGCAGGCAACCTTTGCCTCGAAGATCGAGATCGGTGATGGCAAAGCGACCGTGACCCGCGAAGTCGACGGCGGCCTGCAGACGATCGAGATCAAGCTTCCGGCCGTGGTCACCACCGATCTGCGCCTCAACGAGCCGCGCTACGCCTCGCTGCCGAACATCATGAAGGCGAAGAAGAAGCCGCTCGACAAGAAGGCGCCTGCCGACTTCGGCGTCTCGACGACACCGCGCTTGAAAGTATTGAAGACGGAAGAGCCGGGCGGCCGCAAGGCGGGCGTCAAGGTCAAGTCGGTCGCCGAGCTTGTCGAAAAGCTTAAAGTCGAAGCCGGCGTGCTCTGAGAATCCAGAAAGGGAGATATTACCATGACCATTCTTCTTCTGGCTGACCACGACAATTCAAGCCTTTCCGACCAGACCGCCAAGGCGCTGACGGCAGCTTCCAAGATCGGCAGCGATATCCATGTGCTCGTCGCCGGCAAGGACGCCAAGGCCGCCGCCGATGCCGCCGCGAAACTTTCCGGCGTTTCCAAGGTGCTGCTGGCCGAAAGCGACGAGCTTGCCAACAATCTCGCCGAGCCGCTCGCCGATCTCATCGTGTCGCTGGCGGCAGGCTACGACACCATCATCACGGCGGCCACCTCGGTCGGCAAAAACGTCATGCCGCGCGTGGCAGCCCTGCTCGATGTCGCCCAGGTTTCGGAAATCATCGAGGTGATCTCTGCCGATACCTTCAAGCGTCCGATCTATGCCGGCAACGCCATCCAGACGGTGCAGGCGACCGACGCCAAGAAGGTCATCACCGTGCGCACGGCCTCTTTCGCCTCGGCCCCAGACGGCGGCTCGGCCGCTGTCGAGGCGATCCCGGCGGTGGCCAATCCCGGCCTTTCGACCTTCGTCAAGGACGCGCTGTCGACGTCCGATCGTCCGGAACTGACCTCGGCGAAGATCATCATCTCCGGCGGCCGCGCCCTCGGTTCGGCGGAAAAGTTCCGCGAGGTTATCCTGCCGGTGGCCGACAAGCTCGGTGCCGCCGTCGGTGCATCGCGCGCCGCCGTCGATGCCGGCTACGCGCCGAACGACTGGCAGGTGGGCCAAACCGGCAAGGTCGTCGCACCGCAGCTCTATATCGCCTGCGGCATTTCCGGCGCCATCCAGCATCTGGCCGGCATGAAGGATTCGAAGGTCATCGTCGCCATCAACAAGGATGAAGAGGCCCCGATCTTCCAGATCGCCGACTACGGCCTGGTCGCCGATCTCTTCGAGGCCCTGCCGGAACTCGAAAAGGCGCTGTGATCGCGCTGTTTGGTCTCTTTCGCAGTTGCGAAAGACTGGAAAATTGTCCTTTATGGAGCTATCAATCTTGCCGGGCTGGAAAGAGTCCGGCAAATTTATGACGAAAAGCATGGCGCGCCATCAAGAACGTGCCGCCGGGGAGTTGGCAATGAGTTCGCTGAAGACGATCGGTATTATCGGCGCAGGCCAAATGGGCTGCGGTATTGCCCACGTGTCCGCCATGGCCGGTTACAAGGTTCACATCTACGATCTGTCGCAGGATCGTATCGAGAGCGGCCTTGCCACCATCAACGGCAACCTTGCCCGCCAGGTCGCTTCCGGCAAGACCAGCGACGAAGACCGCAAGGCGGCGCTGTCGCGCATCACCGGTTCCGCCGATCTCAACGATCTCGCCCAAGTCGACCTCGCCATCGAGGCCGCGACCGAAGACGAAACCGTCAAGCGGAAGATCTACGCTCAGGTCTGTCCGGTCCTGAAGCCCGAGGCGATCCTCGCCACCAACACCTCATCGCTGTCGATCACGCGGCTTGCATCCGCGACCGACCGGCCGGAGCGCTTCATGGGCATTCACTTCATGAACCCGGTGCCGGTGATGAAGCTGGTGGAGCTGGTGCGCGGCATCGCCACCGAGGAATCGACCTTCTCCTCCGCGAAGGAATTCGTCACCTCGCTGGAAAAGACGATCACGGTGGCCGAAGACTTCCCGGCCTTCATCGTCAACCGCATCCTGCTGCCAATGATCAACGAGGCGATCTACACGCTCTATGAAGGCGTCGGCACCGTCGATGCCATCGACACCGCCATGCGGCTCGGCGCCAACCACCCGATGGGTCCGCTGCAGCTCGCCGATTTCATCGGCCTGGACACCTGCCTGTCGATCATGCAGGTGCTGCATGATGGCCTGGCGGATTCGAAATACCGCCCCTGCCCGCTGCTGGTGAAGTACGTGGAAGCAGGCTGGCTCGGCCGCAAGTCCGGCCGCGGCTTCTATGACTATCGCGGTGAAACTCCGATTCCGACGCGATAAATACCCTCGCCCCACCGGGGAGAGGGTCGCGCGATAGCGCGGGGTGAGGGGGCGTTACCGGTAAGATCGCGCTTCTTTGCCTGATCGACCTGTCCGAATATGACGTGCCACCCCCTCATCCGCCCTCTCAGGCACCTTCTCCCCGAGGGGAGAAGGGGAAGATGCCTCACCGTCGATCAGCAGCGTCACCGGCTGCCGAAACCGATGCGCGGTACTCGGTCGCGCGCCGCTCCAGAAGCTGCTCAAACGACTGTTTGATTCTCTTCACATGCGGCGTCTTGTATTCAAAGCGCTCATTGTGAAGGTGAATCAGCATCGAGGCGTTGACCTCGAAAATCACCACCCTGCCCTCAGAATCGAGTGAACAGTCGATACCAAAATAATCGAGACCGATCTGGCGGCGGATGGCATCGAGGGCAGCCATGCCTTGTGGCCCGAAAACGCTGCCGGGGTCGTTGAGAAAGGCCTCTTCCTCCTTGCGCATCCACTCGACGTCGGACATGCGCGTCGTGACATGATGCACCTTCCAGCCATCACCGATGGCCAGATGATAAGGAAGTGTCTCATCTCCAATGAAGAGGAAGCGGTACTTGCGGAAAAGCCCGTCGGGTGAACTGTAGTCGACGAAATCCGTCAGATAGAGGGCCTGCTCTCCGGCCTCCTCGGCAAAGCTTAGCAGGGCGTCGGCATCCGCCACCAGTTCCATCATATCGCCGCCATGCTTACCAGTATGACGCACGATCAACGGAAAGGTACCGGTATCGCCGTCCCGCACCCGGCGCCGCAGATCTTTCGCCTCGATCCGAATAGTCACCGGCATGACCGCGCTCGCAACATGGCTCAGGCGGCGCGAGATGGATTCGCGATCCGTCGCCAGCATCAGCCGCGGGTGATTGACGACCGGCCTTTCCAGGGAATCTGCGACATCGATAGCCGAAGCTATCACATCGAGCCCAAAGTCGGTTTCCGAAACGAGATTGACGACGACATCAACTCGATCGCTGCGAACTTGCGGGTCATTGCGATAACCACGCAAGATAAAGATCACCTCCGTGTCGAAGTAACTGTCTCTGATCAGATCCTCATAAGGCGTGTTGCCAGCTTCGGGTGAGAAGAGCAGGAGCACTCGAAACTTTGCGGGCTTCCTTGCCGCAGGATAGTTGCGGACCACGCCCATCTCGGCGACTGTCAGAAAACAAACATGCGCAGCCGCCGGATTTCCAAGCTTGAGCTCAAACTTTCCGCAAAGTATCAGTGCTTCGCGATCAGTCGGCTCGACACGCAGCGCCCGTTGAGCAGTGGCTAGGCCCTCGCGCCAACGCCCGGTCGCCTCCAGCGCTTGCGCCTTGTTGCAGAGGCAGTGGAAATCCTCCGGAAAGCGAGACAATCCTCTGTCATAGGCTGCTATTGCCCTGTCGAAATCGCCGGATTTCTGGAGAAGATCTCCAAGCCGCGACCACGATGTCGCGTCCTCGGGCGACTGATGGCAGTTGCGCAAAGCTTCCTGTATGGCATCTGGCACATTCCGCAGCGACTCGATGACTTGGCTGCGCTTGGAAAGAGCCTGGCTATAGTCGCTCTTGAGAGCGATTGCCCGCTCGAGACTCGAAAGCGCTTCGACCGATCGCCTCAGCTCCTGAAGCACAGCCCCCTGGTGGTACCAGGACGCCGCGTCGTCCGGCTGCGCGGCAACCACGCTCTCGTAGCACAGCAGCGCCCGTGTAAAATCGCCGGCATTTTGACATGCCATGCCAAGGCCGGACATCGCATGCACGTAATCGGGTTTGAGGCTGAGCGCTGTTTCGAACCACAAGATGGCATCCTGCGGCCTGCCGACATTCAGCAGCAAAAAACCCAGTGTGTTGCATGCAAGCGGTTCGCGGCTGACAAGCTCGCCAGCCGATAGAAACACATTGATAGCGTCCTCGTAACGACCGGCCCCCATCAAGGTCGCAGCCTGGACCAGGATGGAGGGAAGCGCTGATGCGTCGGGCGAAGGATAGGCTGGAGACTGGCTCATCTGGATCGATTTTCAAACAGAGAATCGGTTGGGCGATTGTTCCAGCCTCTCAGACGAGCCTTACCCGAGGATGACCCCTATTCGATCAGTTCCAGATCTCGCGTCTCACGATCCGCACAAACGGCCTCACAGCGCTGCTGCAGCCTTGATCAGGTTCTTTGCATCGTCGCTGTCCCACGCGGCTGGACCGTTCATCGCCGAGACGAGGCAGCCCTTGTCATCGATCAACAACGTCACCGGCAGACCGAAGGCGAGGCCCTGTTTCTTCAGTGCGTTGAAGACCCCCATGGTGCTGTCGCGATAATAACCGAGCTTGTCGATGCCGTAATCGGCGCGAAACGCCTTCGGCTTTTCGTCGTCGCCGGTGTCGATATTGACGGCAACGACCTCGAATTTGTCATTGCCCATACTTTTCTGCAGCGCATTCAGCGCCGGCATTTCCTCGCGACAGGGCACGCACCATGTCGCCCAGACGTTCAGCAGCAGCGTCTTGCCGGAGAAATTGCTGAGCGACAGCGGCTGGCCGTCCGGTCCTTTGAAGGAAACATTCTGCAGCGAGATCGGCGCTTGCGGCGCAGCCATTGCGGCGACCTGCCCCTTGGTGAACGGTGTCAGAGCCGCAGCGCGCTCCTTTGCCGTCTCACACTGTCCGGACGAGGCCATTTCACCGACGCCATTGCCATACCCCGCCTCCTTCACGTATACCGCTGCCGCACCGGCGACGATCCCGGCGACGGCGGCAAGCAGAACGAGTTTCACGGACGGCAGACCGAACGGCTTCTTTGCTGTCATTTCATTCTCCAGGTAGGCATCTCATGGCTGACGGCACGGACACCAAATCCTCCAACCAGATGTGGGGCGGACGCTTCGCCTCCGGCCCCGCGGCAATCATGGAGGAGATAAATGCATCGATCGGTTTCGACAAGAAGCTGTTTGCGCAGGATATCCGTGGCTCGATCGCCCATGCCGCCATGCTTGCTCATCAAGGCATTATTTCGACAGAGGATAAAGACAAGATCGTTCACGGGCTGAACACGATCCTGTCAGAAATCGAAGCCGGCAATTTCGAATTTTCCCGCCGCCTCGAAGACATCCACATGAATGTCGAAGCGCGGCTCGCGACCCTGATCGGTCCCGCTGCCGGACGGCTGCACACGGCCCGTTCGCGCAACGACCAGGTGGCGCTCGATTTCCGCCTTTGGGTCAAGGAAGAGCTGCAGAAATGCGAACAGGCGCTGACCGAGCTGATATCAGCTTTCCTCGACCGCGCCGAAGAGCACGCTGAAACCGTGATGCCCGGCTTCACCCATCTGCAGACCGCACAGCCGGTCACTTTCGGCCATCACTGCATGGCCTATGTGGAAATGTTCGGCCGCGACCGCTCGCGCGTGCGCCATGCCATCGAACATATGGATGAGTCACCCATCGGCGCCGCGGCACTCGCAGGCACTGGCTTCCCGATCGACCGCCACATGACGGCCAAGGCGCTCGGCTTCCGCGAGCCGACCCGCAACTCGATCGACACCGTCTCCGACCGCGATTTCGCCATCGAATTTCTGTCGATCGCCGCCATCGCCGGCATGCACCTGTCGCGGCTCGCGGAAGAGATCGTCATCTGGTCGACGCCGCAGTTCGGCTTCGTGCGCCTGTCCGACGCCTTCTCGACCGGCTCCTCCATCATGCCGCAGAAGAAGAACCCGGATGCGGCCGAACTGGTGCGCGCCAAGACCGGCCGCATCAACGGTTCACTGGTCGCGCTTTTGACCATCATGAAAGGCCTGCCGCTCGCCTATTCCAAGGACATGCAGGAAGACAAGGAACAGGTGTTCGACGCGGCCGAAAGCCTGGAGCTGGCAATTGCGGCCATGACCGGCATGGTGCGCGACATGACGATCAATACCGCCCGCATGAAGGCCGCCGCCGGCTCCGGTTATTCGACAGCGACCGACCTCGCCGATTGGCTGGTGCGCGAAGCGGGCCTGCCTTTCCGCGATGCTCACCACGTCACCGGCCGCGCCGTTGCGCTCGCCGAGAGCAAATCCTGCGATCTCGCCGAACTCTCGCTCGAAGAACTGCAGGCGATCAACCCGGCAATCACGGCCAAGATCTTCGACGTTCTGACCGTCGAAGCTTCCGTCGCCAGCCGCAAAAGTTACGGCGGTACGGCGCCGTCGGAAGTGCGCAAGCAGATCGCCTTCTGGCGCGCCCGCAACTGAGCAAATAGCGCAAAACACAATCAAACAATCAGGGTGCACAAGCCCCGGAAACTTCGCTATGAAGGACTGCTTCAGCGTTTGTCGCCCAAGAGGATTTCGATGCAGATCAACATGCCGCACATCATCCGCCTGACCGTCGTGCTTTCGGTCATCGGCCTTGCCGTCGTCGGATGTGGCCGCAAAGGCGAACTCGATCCGCCGAGCGCGGCAGCGACCAAGGGCGGCGACGTCAACAAGCCGGCAAAACAGCCGGGCACCGAAGACAAGAAGTTCTTCCTCGACCCACTTCTGTAAGGCCTCGACCGTGAATCACTTTCAATACCGCGACGGCATTCTCTATGCCGAGGACGTTCCCGTTCCCGAGATCGCCAAGGCTGTCGGCACGCCTTTCTATGTCTATTCGACGGCAACGCTCGAACGTCATTATCGTGTCTTCTCCGAAGCCTTCGGTGATGTCGATGCCATGGTCTGCTACGCGATGAAGGCCAATTCCAACCAGGCGGTGCTGAAGACGCTCGGCCGACTCGGCGCCGGCGTCGACGTCGTTTCCGTCGGCGAACTGCATCGCGCCCTGGCCGCTGGCATCCCCGCAAACCGCATCATGTTCTCCGGCGTCGGCAAGACCGCTCAGGAGATGGATGTCGCCCTCGAAGCCGGCATCTACTGCTTCAACGTCGAATCCGAACCAGAACTGGAAGTGCTGAACCAGCGCGCCATTCGCGCCGGCAAAATCGCTCCCGTCTCGTTCCGTATCAATCCGGACGTCGATGCCCGTACGCACGCAAAGATTTCGACCGGCAAGAAGGAAAACAAGTTCGGTATTTCCTGGGAGCGTGCCCGCGCCGTCTATGGCCGCGCCGCCAGCCTGCCGGGCATCAAGGTCACCGGCATCGACATGCACATCGGCAGCCAGATCACCGAGCTGCAGCCCTTCGAGGATGCCTTCAAGCTGTTGCGCGATCTCGTCGAGACGCTGCGCGGCGATGGTCACGATATTCATCACGTCGATATCGGCGGCGGCCTTGGCATTCCCTACCGCGACGACAACAACCCGCCGCCGGTCCCGGAAGCCTATGCCCATATCGTCAAAAACCAGCTGCGCGATCTCAATTGCAAGATCGTCACCGAGCCCGGCCGCCTGATCGTCGGCAATGCCGGCATCCTCGTGACGGAAGTCATCTATGTGAAGGACGGAGGCCATAAGACCTTCGTCATCGTCGACGCCGCCATGAACGACTTGATCCGCCCGACGCTATACGAGGCGTATCACGAAATTCGTGCCGTCGAGATCACCGCTGCCAATGCCCCACGCATCAAGGCCGATGTCGTCGGCCCGGTCTGCGAAACCGGTGACTATTTGGCCCTCGACCGCGAAATGGCGATGCCGAAGCCCGGCGATCTCCTGGCCATCAGCTCCGGCGGCGCTTACGGTGCGGTACAGGCCGGCACCTATAACAGCCGACTTCTGGTGCCTGAGGTGCTGGTTAAAGGCGGCGACTTCCACGTCATTCGGCCGCGCAAGACCTATGAAGAGCTGATCGGCCTCGATTCGATCCCGGCCTGGCTCAGCGCATAATTTCGGAAATCGGAACCGATTATCAGATGGAATTTGTCCATCACGCCCAGCCAACCGGCTTGATCACGTTTCGGCGAAATCCGATGAAAAACTGGCCTTGCCCTCGTCTTCGCCACAAAGAATGTTATCTTCTTGTGACGGGCGTCTCGCCGGGCGCCGTGATTGCGGGCGCATCGGACGCCCTATCGTCTCCAACGGGCAGATAGCCATCAACGTCAGATCGGGGAGAAAACCGGACCGATGATCAGCCCCAGCAGTCCAAAGAAGGGCGCTTTCGCCACCCGTCCGGCGCTGGCGCGGCTGGTTGCGGTCAAGCGTCTCTTTGCGCGGCTGGTATTGATCTCGGAACAGATCCTACCCCTGCTGTTGGTGCCGCTTTCCATCCTTGCCCTTTTCGTCTCGGCTGCCTGGTTCGGTATTTTCCGCATCGCGCCGGATGCGCTACGCTACGCCCTGCTCGCCGTTTTCGCCGTCGCCTTCGCCGTCTCCGTCTTCCCGTTCCGCCGCCTGCGCTGGCCAACGGTTGGTGAAGCCGACCGGATGCTCGAGGAGCGCAATGGCCTCGCTCACCAGCCAGTCACCGTGCAGGAAGACGAGCCGGCTGTCGACACGCCCTTCGGCCGGGCGCTGTGGCAGGAGCACCAGACCCGCATGGCGGCACGGATCGCGGCTCTGGACGCCGGCTTGCCGCGCCCTGACATCGCCCGCTACGATCGCTTCGCGTTGCGCACCATCCCGGCACTGCTGCTAGTGACGGCTTTCAGCTTCTCCATGTCCAACGGCGGCGGCTCGCTGAGCGATGCTTTCACCGCTCCAGCCGCGACGTCGAGCAATCCCGACGTTCGCGTCGATGCCTGGGTGACGCCGCCTTACTATACCGGCGAAGCACCGGTGTATTTGACCGGCAGTGCTGCAAACACGGGCGATAGCGTCAACGTACCGCAATTCTCCGAACTCACCGTGCGCGTCACGGGCGTCTCGACGGATGAAAAAGTACTGTTCCAGGCCGCTGGCAGCGACACGGACGCCGAGATCCCCGAGCAAGTCGCGGATGCCGGCAAGCAGACGCCGGCAAACGGCAATGCCGCCCCGCCGCCGGCCGTGCAGCCGGTGTCCGCTACCGGCACCGCTTCGGCCGGCGCCGACGCGATGATTGCCCGCACTCATGTGCTGAAACTCGAAAAAGGCGGCAAACTGACCGTCAACGGCAAGTCCTGGTCTTTCAAAGTGGTCACCGACAAGCCGCCGGAAATAACCTTCGACGGCATCCCGCACGCAATGCCCAACGGCGCACTCGAAATCGGCTTCAAAGTCAAGGACGACTACGGCGTTGAGGAAGCCCATGCCGAAATCGTGCCCGTCGACACCGATCCCAAGGCCACGCCGCTTTACGGTTTACCGGAATATAAGCTCGAAATTTCGCGTCGCGACCGCCGCAACGGCAAGGGGCTGGCAAACCACGACCTGACGCAGGACCCGCTTGCCGGCCAGCAGGTGCGCATCACCCTCGTCGCGCGCGACGGCGCCGGCCAGACCGGGCGCAGCGCGCCCTATGAAATGACCCTGCCCTCGCGCAATTTCAGCGAGCCTCTTGCCGCAGCCGTTGCCGAAGAACGCCAGGTTTTCGCGCTGGACACCCGCAAGATGCCGGAGGCGATCGAACTCAATCAGTCGCTGGCGATCCGGCCGGATGAAACGATCCCGGATCTCGGCAACTACCTGCTGATCCAATCGGCGCTGACACGCATGAAGCTCGCCAGCGGCGATGTCGCTCTGAAGGATACTGCCGACTACCTCTGGCAGATCGCGCTCGGCATGGAAGACGCGCAACTGACCGATGCGGAGAAGGCCCTGCGCGACGCGCAACAGAAGCTCTCCGACGCCCTGCAGCGCAATGCGCCCGACGCGGAAGTCAAGAAGCTGATGGACGAGCTGCGCAAGGCGATGAACAACTATATGAAGGAACTCGCCGAGCGCATGAAGAACATGCCGGCGCAGCCCAACCAGAGGTCGGCCAATATCCTGCGCCAGCAGGACTTGCAGCGGATGATGGACCAGATCGAGAATCTGGCCCGCTCCGGCAATCGCCAGGCGGCGCAGCAGATGCTGTCTGAGCTGCAGCAGATGATGAACAGCCTCCAGGCCGGCAGGCCGCAGCGCGGCCAGAACCAGCAGCAGAACGAAGCAAACGACAAGATGCGCCAGCAGATGGATAAGCTCGGCCGCATCCTGCGCGACCAGCAGAAGCTGATGGAGCAGACCTTCAAGCTGGACCAGGCCATGCGCGACCGCATGCAGCGCGGCGATCCCAACGAGGATGGTGACGACGCGCTGAACCAGCCGATGCCTGGCCTGAACGATCCGACACAGCCGGACATGGGGCAGCAGGATCAGGGCCAACAGGATCGGCAGCAAGGCCAGAATCAGCAGGGCCAGAATCAGCAAGGTCAACAACAGGGTCAAAAGCAGCAGGGCGACAATCAGACGGATAACATGACTGCCGATCAGCTACGCGATGCGCTGAAGCAATTGCGCCAGCAGCAGGATGAACTCGGCAAGCAGCTCGGCGAACTGCAAAAAAACCTGGGCTCAATGGGCATGAAGCCGAATCAGAATTACGGCAAGGCCCAACAGGAAATGAAAGGCGCCTCCGGAGATCTCGCCCAGGGTAATGGCGAAGCCGCCGTGCAGGGCCAAGGCCGCGCGCTCGACGCGCTGCGCAAGGGCACGCGCGATATGATGAACCAGCTTATGGCGCAGATGCAACAGCAGCAGGGACAAGGCCAGGGCCAGCAGCAAGGTCAGGCCGGCCAGGGTAATCAGAACGGCCGTGATCCGTTGGGCCGGCAACGCAGCGATGGCAATTTCTTTGATGAGACCAACGAAAACAAAATACCGGACACCATAGATCCACAGCGCGCTCGCGAAATCCTTGACGCCATCCGCGAGCGACTGAGCAACAATCCGTCTCTATCCGAAGAACGGCGCTATCTGGAGCGCCTGCTGGATACCGGGCAGTAAAAACCCACACCACCTCCGCCGATCCGGCGAAGGTTCTTTCCTGCCATTTGCGATCAGGCAGCCAGCGCGCGGGCAACCGCCTTGCGGATATCCGGCAGGGCGAAGGGCTTGGCGACGACATCGACGATCTTTTCCATGAGGTCGTCGGCGCGTTCGCGCTGCTCGGCATAGCCGGTCATCAGCAGGATCTTCATACCGGGGCAAGTCGAGGCAGCCTGATGCGCCAGTTCGATACCGTCCATAACCGGCATGCGGATATCGGAGAGCAGCAGGTCGTAAGCTCCCTGCTTCAGTTTTTCCAGACCTTCGGCGCCATCGGCCGCCTCTTCGGTTTCGTGGCCGTCCAGGCGCAACGCGCGGGCGACAAAGGTGCGAAGAGAGTCCTCGTCTTCCGTAATCAAAATTTTTGCCATGGTCTTGCTCCGTGGTCCGTCATGTTCCGCGACCGAAATCACCAGAATTCCGTTTGCGATCGGTAAACGACGGCGGTGCGATCCGGCTCCGTGGTTAATGAGTCGTCATCGCTGGAGCAAATTGGGACAGCTTGCGCAGGCATTGAATTGTCCCAAAACCGGCGGCCATTTTTGGGGGCCGATGCCTCATGCGTCCCCGGTAACGACACCCACGAAGGGCAGCTCGCGGAAGGCGTAAGCAACGTCCATGCCGTAGCCGACGACGAAATAGTCGGGGCATTCGAAACCGACATAATCGGCCTCCAGCTCTTCCTGGCGCTTGACGCTCTTGTCGAGCAACACCGCGAGCGTGACGTTGCGGGCGCCGCGCTCGTAGAGCAACTCCTTGGCGAACCGCAGCGTGCGGCCGGATTCCAGAATGTCGTCGATCAACAGCACATCGCGATCCCTGACATCGCTGTCGATGTCCTTGACGATGCGTACACCCTGAGAGACCGTTCCTGCCCCGTAGCTCGAGAGCGTAATGAATTCGACTTCCGGCGCCAGCCCCGTCTCATGCAGCGCGCGTAGCAGGTCGGCGGCGAAAATGAAGGAGCCCTTGAGGATCGCGATGACAAGGAGATCCTTCGTCGGCCCGCTGGCGATTTCCTTCGCCATGGCGCGATTGCGCTCCGCAATCTGCTCGGCGGTGAAAAGCGGCTCGATATTTTTCCCGCGTACGACAGGCATTGATTGGCATGCTCCATGGCTGTTGCGGCGCTTGTCCGCTGATCAAGCTTTAGCCCGTAGCACAATCACGAAGGCCGACACACCCCCTAAGGCATAAAGGAAAGGCGAACATCCGGCATTTTTCCACCGGGATGCTGTAATCGCGTGGAAAATCCGCGGCTTTCATGCGGTCCGATGCGGTTCACCGGCGGGTTCACCACAACACTTGTCAGCAATTGACCGCCGGAGAAGATATCCGCGCGGACAGGCGGCACTGAGAGTGTGGCGCCTGTTTCGTTCTCGATGATGCCGTTGACGGTGAGCACCCGCATGCCGTTTTCGTCGCGCGGTGTCAGCGTCACATGGGAGAACTGCAGCGGCTCCAACGTCGCCTGTGCCTGTGTGCCGGACAGCCCCGAGAAACCTCCGGCAAGACCGAAGACCAGGATGGCGAGAGCAGCGATGAGTGCCACGAAGCTGCGGCGCGAGGCCTGCTGCAGCCAGTCCTCGGCAAGACGCAGACCGACGAGTGCATGAAGGAGGGTACCTTTGGGAGCCGGCGACGGCTGCTGTCCGGATCGAGAAGCACCCTCGCCGGCGATGTTGGCCGAGGCATTCTTGATGCGGCTGGGGATGACCGTCACGAACTCGGCATCCACAACATCCGGCTTCGGCCCGAGGCGGCGTGACAGTCCCGAACCCAATCCGCGCTCGGGCGGCAGCAGGTCATAGATCAATCCCGCCTGTTGGCGGTGGCGAAAAGCGCCCATGACGATCTCCCTTTCCGGTGATCCACATGGTTTCCACGCCCACCTAAATTCTGGGCATTGAAACGAATCCTGCCCAGTCGTAAATTTTATTAGTTAATGCTTCGCAAAGATCGCCATGAATCGGGCGCCTTTCCAGCAAAATTTACCGGCTGTTAACGCCGTTGGTTAACAAGTCACCTGATTGAACACTGCGGAAGACTGGACACCCGTTGATTCATTTTGAGAACGTCGGTTTGCGTTATGGTATGGGTCCGGAAATCCTCCGCGACCTGACCTTCGACATTCCGAAGAAATCGTTCCAGTTCCTGACGGGCCCCTCGGGCGCCGGCAAGACAACGTTGCTTCGGCTGCTCTTCATGTCGCTGCAGCCGACCCGCGGGCTGATCCGCATGTTCGATCGCGAGATTTCTTCGATCCCGCGCAACGAACTGCCACTGCTGCGCCGCCGCGTCGGCATCGTCTTTCAGGATTTCCGGCTGCTGGAGCATCTCACGACATACGAAAACGTCGCCCTGCCGCTCCGCGTGCGTGGCAAGGAGGAAAGTTCCTATCGCACCGACGTATTGGAACTATTGAAATGGGTCGGCCTCGGCGAACGCATCAATGTGTTGCCGCCAGTGCTGTCGGGCGGCGAGAAGCAGCGCGCCGCCATCGCCCGCGCGCTGATCGACCGTCCGGAGATCCTGCTTGCCGACGAACCGACCGGCAATGTCGATCCACCCATGGCCAGACGACTGCTCAACCTGTTCCTCGAACTCAATCGCCTTGGTACGGCGGTCGTCATCGCCACGCACGACCTCACCCTCATGGATCAGATCGAGGCGCGGCGCATGATTTTATCGGGAGGGCATCTCGATATCTATGACTGAGCCCGCCCCCCGCAGGAGAGCCCCGAACGCCGGGGCCACCAACAACAAGGAAAGACCCGTCGCAACTGCGCCGGAGAGGAGACGGCCGGAAATGCGCGTGCGCCCGACCGGGCCGATCGTGCCCTCCTCCAATATCCAGGGCAACGCCCTGATCGTCGTCATCGCCATCATGGCTTTCCTGGCCTGTCTGACACTCGGCGCCGTCAGCATGGTGCGTTCGACGGCGGCAAGCTGGGAAAGCCAGATTTCCCGCGAAATCACCATCCAGATCAAGCCGGACGACAATCTCGACATGGACAAGGCGCTCGCCAGCGCCCGCGACATCGCGCTCGGTTTCGTCGGCACCAAAAGCGGCCAAATCGTCGACGAGGCGGCGACGGCTCGCCTGCTCGAACCCTGGCTTGGCGCCGGCCTCGACCTCAAGGAACTGCCCGTCCCGCGATTGGTGATCATTACTATCGACGAGACGCATCCCCCTGATTTTGAGGCGATGCGCAACCTTCTCAAGGATCAGATTCCGCAGGCGTCACTCGATGATCACCGCACCTGGGTCGATCGGCTGGTTTCGATGGCGCACACCACCGTCCTCATCGGCACCGGCGTCCTGCTGCTGGTGTTCACCGCCATGGTACTGACCGTGGTTTTCGCCACGCGCGGCGCGCTCTCCAGCAACCGCCACATCGTCGAAGTGCTGCATTTCGTCGGCGCCGAGAGTACCTTCGTCGCCACGGAATTCCAGAAGCATTTCCTGAAGATCAGCCTGAAGGGCTCGGCCGCGGGCAGTGCGCTTGCCGCCCTTTTCTTTGCCAGTGCCGGCTTTCTGCAAAGCCGCACGATCGCCACGCCGCAGACCGACCAGGCGACGGCCCTGTTCGGCACATTTTCGGTCGGCGCACTCGGCTATCTCGGCATTCTCGCCACCATGATCATCATCGCCCTGCTCACCACGGTCACGGCTCGTTTCACCGTCATGCGCACCATCTACGAGATCGATTTGATCCGCTCGGACCCGGGGAGGAGCGAAAGTGTGCAGAACTGACGCTACGGCAATGATTTTTTTCGATTTAGTGGCCCGTTCCTTGCCGCAATTTGCGGATAATGACGAATCATGAGCATGGAAATGACGACTCGCAAGACCGTGAGTTCGCAGACACTGCAGGAAGGCTCCTGCGGCGTCAGGCCCGTGCGGCGCAGTCTTTTCCGTCGCCTTCTGCGCTGGGGCGGCTTCGGCTTTATCTTCCTCGTCGCCATCGTTTTCGGCGGCTTCCTGCATTTCGCCGATTCGATCACTACACTGAAGCCGCCTCCGGAACCGAAGGCGGATGCCATCGTCGTGCTGACCGGCGGCTATCAGCGCATCGACCAGGCGGTGGAACTGCTGCGCACCGGCGCCGGCAACCGGCTGTTGATCTCAGGCGTCCATCCGACCACCACGCCGTCGCAAATCCGCAAGCTGACCCAAAGTCCCGTCAGTCTCTTCAATTGCTGCGTCGATATCGGCTACGATGCCATCGACACGATCGGCAATGCCCGTGAGGCCGCGAAGTGGATCCACGCCAAGGGTTACAAGAGCATATTGGTGGTGACCAACAACTATCATATGCCGCGCAGCCTGGCTGAGCTGAAATATGTCGATCCAGCCACGGATTTCATTCCCTACCCGGTGGTCAATTCCGATCTCAAGACCAAGAACTGGTTCACCGATCCCAATGCGCTGCGCACCATGGTCTCCGAATATGCCAAGGTTCTCCTCGCCGGCGCCCGCAATCTCACGGGCCTTGGACGCCCGCTCGGCCTGCGCTCTCGCGAACCGGGCGATGATCCGGGCTGAGATATTCGACGGCACGTGAGACTGACTTTTTATTGACAGCGTAATCGTGTAGGCAAGGCTTAGATGCCGGCGAAAGCCTGCGTGTTGGGAAAGCCTTGATGATTACCTTGCGTTCGATCCTGTTCAATACGATCTTCTATGCCAACCTGATCATTCGCATGATCGTGCTCTCACCCATCTATTTCCTGATGCCGCGCAAGGCCGCCTATGCGATCCCCAAAGCCTGGGCGAAATCCAGCGTCTGGCTGATGAAGAAAATCGTCGGCACCACCTGCGAAATCGAGGGCCTGGAAAATATTCCCGCCGGCAGCTACATCTTCGCCCCGAAGCATCAATCCTTCTGGGATACCTTCGCACTGCTGCCTTATCTCGACGATCCCGTATACATTCTGAAGCGGGAGCTGATGTGGATTCCGCTGTTCGGCTGGTACGCCAAGAAACAGCGCATGATCCCGGTCGACCGCAGCGCCCGCGGCAAGGTGATGTTCGATGTGTTGAAGCGCACGCGGGAAGAGCTTTCCAGCGGCCGCCAGTTGATTATCTATCCCGAGGGTACCCGCCGTCCCCCGGGCGCCGAGCCGGTTTACAAATATGGCATCGCCCGGATGTATCGCGATCTGAACATTCCCGTGGTCGCGGTGGCCATGCATCCCGGCCTCTTCTGGCCGCGCCGCACCTTCCGTAAATATCCCGGCCATTTCAAAGTCCGCATCCTGCCGCCGATCCCGCCGGGCTTGGACCCGGACGCATTCTTCGCACGATTGATGGAGGAGACAGAAAAGGCGAGCGACGAATTGCTGGTCGAAACCATCGCCAACAATCCGCATCTGCCGGTCCCGCCGACGGCGGCGCAGCGCCTGGCGGAGATTGCCAAGGCGAAGGTGGCAGCCACGGTTTAAGACGCTTCCCGCATCCGCTCGATCTCGCCCGCCACCTGCTCAAGCCATTGATCGCGAATCCTCATTTCGCGGAGATGCGTCAGCGTGTTGAAGACATAGGCATCGTTTGGCCCGGATTGGCCGATGGCGGATTCGACGATGCGCGCGGCCGCCGTAGCATCGAGCGCTCCGGCATATTGCTGGTGGTTGCGGTCAACGACATAAGCGACGGCGGTCACCCTCCGGCCATCCACAAGGCGAATCGGCAGCCTCTTTTCCAAATAGACGTTGGTGACTAGCTCTCTTTCGCGTAGATAAGCCAGCACGTCATCCCGCTCGGCAGCGGCTATGCTGAATGCCATGCCGCGGCAGGAGCCGCCGCGATCGAGGCCAAGCACCAGACCGGGCTTGCCTCCGTGCCGCGATGGACCCAGGAATGGACGCAAAGGGAGCGGCGATAGCCGAAAATCAGCGCCTCTGCTTTTTCAACATAGCTAAACCCCGGATTCCACATGAGCGATCCGTAGCCAAACACCCAAAATTCGTCCATATCCAACGCCAAATCACTGTGAACACCTCGGTTCAACCATTGGAGAACAACATGGCAGCGTCAAGCCAGAGCGTGGCGTCCGGCAAAGGCAAACGCATGTGGCTCATCGGGCTGGGGCTGATCGTAGTCCTCGCCGCGCTTTACACCGGCGGCTGGTTTTATGCGACCACCGTGGTGAAGGCGACCGTGTTGAAGGCGCTTGGCCAGCAGAACGCCGCAGGCATCTCGGGCGAATGCACCGACATGGGTTTCAGCGGCTTTCCCTTCGCCATTGGCCTCTCCTGCGCCAAGGTGACGGTTGACGATCATGTGAAGGGCGTTTCCGCCTCTTTCGACAATCTGCATGCGTCGGCGCCAGTCTATCAGCCGAACCATGTCGGATGGAACCTGAAGTCGCCGGCGGAATTCCGCACCGCGCAAGGCCTGACGGTGTCGGCCGAATGGACCAACCTGCAATCCAATCTCGTTGCCAAGGGCCGCGGCATCTCGCAGAGCGAGACCGTCATCGATGGGCTGAAGGCCAGCATCCTCTCCTCCTTCACCGGACAGAGCGCCGATGTGACCGCTGCCCACACAGAAATGCACGCACGCCAGAACGGCGACGACCTGGAGCTTGCGATCGGCATCCAAAACGCCAATGCAGTGATCAAGGATTTTCCGCAGACGCTGCCGACAGCATCGACAAGTGCCGATATCACCTTGACCGGCAAGGCCGGCTTGCTCGACGGCACCGATGGGCACGGCCTCTATGGTACAGCTGGCGTTCTCCGTCAGGTAACGATCGATATCGGCGACGGCCGCGTCATGACCCTTACCGGCCCCTTCAATTTCGACGATCAGGGCTTTCTCTCCGGCAAGTTCAAGCTGGAGATCAATCAGATCGAGCCGTGGGGAGAAAGCTTGAAAGCAACGATCCCGTCAGCCAAAAACATGATCGACACCGCCACTAAGCTCCTGAAATCGCTCGCAGCTGGCGGCGACAAAGTCTCCGTCGACCTCACCGCCGATCGTGGACGCCTGTCGCTGAGCGGCTTCATCCCGCTTGGGAAGATTCCGCCCCTTTGAGAATCAACACCTTCGCCCCAGCGGGGAGAAGGTGGACATGAACGGCGGAGTGAAACGAGGCCGAGAGTGGCCGGATGAGGGGGCTTCGGAGCAAAGCTTCGAAGGCCTTGAACGGACGTGAAGGGCAATTCTCTCCCAGTAACGCCCCCTCACCCCGCGCGTGCCGCGCGACCCTCTCCCCATTGGGGCGAGGGTATATAGATACTTACTTCTTGGCATCCAGTGCGTGACGGCCAAAATCCGGGGCGTCGACATCCTGGCCGGCCTCGACGATCGAGCGGCGGATGGCGCGGGTGCGGGTGAAGAGATCGAAGATCTTGTCACCCTCGCCCCAGCGGATGGCGCGCTGCAGATAGGCGAGGTCTTCCGAGAAACGCGCCAGCATTTCCAGAATGGCATCGCGATTGTGCAGGCAGACGTCACGCCACATGGTCGGGTCGGAAGCGGCAAGACGGGTGAAATCGCGGAAACCGGAGGCGGAATATTTGATCACTTCCGATTCCGTCACCGTCTCCAGATCATCAGCAGTGCCGACGATGTTATAGGCGATAAGATGCGGCAGATGCGAGACGATCGCCAGCACCTTGTCGTGATGGGCGGCATCCATTTCGTCGACACGCGAACCGAGCGTCTCCCAGAAATGGCGAAGCCGCTTGATTGCCTGTTCATCCGTGCCGGGGATCGGCGTGAAGATGCACCAGCGGCCCTCGAACAGCCCGGCAAAACCGGCGTCCGGCCCGGACTTTTCCGTGCCTGCGATGGGATGGCCGGGAATGAAATGCACATTGCTTGGCATATGCGGCTGCATCTGCGCGATGACGGAGGCCTTGGTCGAGCCGACATCGGTGACGATGGCGCCGGGCTTCAGATGCGCAGAGATTTCGGCAGCGACACTTCCCGAAGCGCCGACCGGCACCGAAACGACGACAAGATCGGCATCCTTGACCGCCTCGGCTGACGACGGCGTATAACGATCGCCGAGCTTGAGTTCCTCGGCGCGCTTCAACGTTTCCACGCTGCGCGTCGAGATCACCACTTCCTTGGCGAGGTCGAGCCGCTTGATATCATGGGCGATCGACGAACCGATCAGGCCGATGCCGATCAGCGCGATACGGTCGAACTGAACACTGCTCATGCCTTGCGTCCCATAAATTCGGTCAGCGCATCGATGACGCCCAGATTGGCCTCTTCCGTGCCGATGCTCATGCGCAACGAATTCGGGAAGCCGTAAGCACGCACCGCGCGCAGAATATAGCCGCGGTTGGTCAGGAACTCGTCGGCATCGGCGGCGCGCTTGCCATCGGTATCGGGAAAGTGGACGAGCACGAAATTGGCGACCGACGGCGTCACCTCGAGGCCGATCGATTCGAAGGCCCTCGTCACCTTCTCGATCCACAGCGTATTGTGCGCAACCGCCTGTGCAATGAAGGCCTGATCGCGCATCGCAGCGGCACCAGCGGCAATGGCGGCGCCATTCATGTTGAACGGCATGCGGACACGGCTCAGCGCATCGACGATATCGGCCGGCCCATACATCCAGCCGACGCGCAACGCCGCAAGACCATAGATCTTCGAAAAGGTGCGGGTCATGACAACATTGGGATTCGAAGAAACGAGCTCGAGGCCGGCCTCATAGTCGTTGCGGCGGACATATTCGGCATAGGCAGCGTCGAGCACGAGGATGACGTGTTTCGGCAAACCCGCCTGGAGACGACGGATTTCGCTGACCGGCACATAGGTGCCTGTCGGATTGGCCGGATTGGCAATGAAGACGATCTTGGTCTTGTCGGTAACGGCGGCGAGGATCGCGTCGACATCGACCGTGCGGTCCTTCTCCTTCACCGTGACCGGCGTAGCACCCGCGGCCATGATCTGGATCTTGTAGATCAGGAAGCCGTGCTCGGTGACGATGCCTTCATCGCCGGCGCCGAGATAGACGTGGCAGAGCAGAGCGAGCAACTCGTCGGAACCATTGCCGCAAAGGATATTGGCGGTATTCAGTCCGTGGACGTCGGCGATCGCCTGGCGAAGCTCCTTGGCCTGCCCGTCCGGATAGCGTTCCAAATGCTCGCCGGCAGCGCGGAAAGCTTCGATGGCCTTGGGGCTTGCGCCGAACGGGGTCTCGTTGGAGGAGAGCTTGAACACCCGCGCCACGCCTGGCGCATGTTCCTTGCCCGGCACATAGGCGGCGATATCGAGAATGCCGGGGCGCGGGACAGGTTTGCTCATTTCCATGCTCATGGGATCGACCTTGGGAAGGGCCGGAAAATTCCGGCTTTAGACACCCCGTGGCATTAATGCGGATTGACGAATTTGTCGAGTGTTTGCCGGTCCGCTAGAGCATCCCACCTTCAGGTAGAATCACCTGCAGGCGGATAAGATGCTCTAGATTCAAAAGATCAGAGCGACCTTTGTGCGTTCAAATGAACGCATGGCGCTCTGGTCAGATCACGCACCGTCGCGTGTCGTCGGTATGCCGCGCGGCGCCAGCACCGGTACGAAGACGCGGCGCGAGGCGCGGACGGCGACCGGCAGGCCCTGATAAAGCCGCTTCTGCGCCTCGACGATGATGACGCCGGAAAAAGCCGGCCAGAGGGTACGCCCGACCCGCTCGAAGGCACGTCTGAGCCGCAAGACGGCGCGCAGCTTTGAGGGAGGAAAGAACAGCGCCTCCGCCGTCGCCCCCGGCGTGAAATTGGTCTCGCGCAGCAGCGAGGTGAGCTGCCCGCGCGAATAGGGACGACCAGAACCGAAGGGCGTGTGCTCCATGCGCGCCCACACGCCTCTGCGGTTCGGCACGACGATGACGAGCCGACCGCCGGGCGCCAGAACGCGCCAAAGCTCCTTCAGCGTCTCGCGCGGGCTCTCGGCAAATTCCAACGAATGCACCATCAACACCCTGTCGATGGAACTGTCAGGCAACGGCAATTCCTCATCGAAGATCAGCGCCGTCGCCGACACCGAATCCACTGGCCAGTTCACCGCCCCCTGCCCCGCCGGCATGAAGGCGAAGGTGCGCTCGGTGTCGGCGCGGAAACGATCGAGATAGGGAACGACATAGCCCAGGCCAACAAGGCGCTCTTCCGGCAGCCGCGACCAGATCGAGGAAAGTGCCATAGCGATAGACTGCTCCGCCAAGCGACCGAGCTCGGAATGATAGAATTGGCGGAGATCGACGATATCGGCGTGCATCGCCATAAATGTTATCAGCCGCCCGTTGGACTTCAAGGCCGAACCGCCTACATTCCGACTCATCCCCGGAAGACAAGGACCACCCCCAATTATGAAGCCTTTGGAATTAGAGGTATTTCTGTGCCGCTCCGACAATTTCGGCGTACTCGTGCACGACCCTGAAACCGGCTATACGGCCTCCATCGATGCACCCGAAGCTGCGCCTATTCTAGCGGCCGCGAATCGGCGTGGCTGGACGATCACCCACATCCTCACCACCCACCATCACACCGATCATGTCGAGGCCAATCTGGCGCTGAAGGAGCAATTTGGCTGCGAGATCATCGGTCCGATCAACGAGGCCGTCGCCATTCCCGGCCTCGATCGTGCCTACGGCGACGGCGACACGTTCGAATTTGGCGATCACACCGTCGATGTCATCGAGACACCAGGCCATACGGCCGGCCATATCTGCTACCATTTCGTCGACGACAAGCTGCTTTTTGCCGCCGACACGCTGTTTGCGCTCGGCTGTGGCCGGCTGTTCGAACGGCCGGCGGCGGACATGTGGGCATCCCTGCAGAAGCTTGCCGTATTGCCGGACGAGACGGCCATCTATTTCGGCCACGAATATACCCTCTCCAACGCCCGCTTTGCCGTTACCATCGATCCCGGCAATGAAAGGCTGAAAGCGCGCGCCGCCGACATCGAGGCACTAAGGGCCCAAGGTAAATTCACCATCCCGACGACGCTCGCGCTGGAGAAGGAAACCAATCCCTTCCTGCGCGCCGCCGATCCGTCGATCCGCCGAAATCTACTGATGGAAAGCCGCAGCAACGAGGAAGTCTTTGCCGAAATCCGCAAGCGCAAGGATAATTTCTGATGCAGCCGAAGGAGATCATCGAGGCGCTTTCCATGCAGCCGCATCCGGAAGGCGGCTGGTATGTGCAGACATTCCGCGATGAGCATGGCGGCGCACGCGGCCACTCGACCGCGATCTACTATCTCCTACAGGCGGGCCAACGCTCGCATTGGCATCGGGTGCGCGATGCCGCGGAGGTCTGGCACTATTATGCCGGTGCGCCGCTGGCGCTCTATCGTTCCGCCGACGGCAAGACGAGCGAGACAATCGTTCTCGGCACCGATCTGCTAAGGGGCGAACGTCCCCAGGCGATCATTCCTGCAGACTGGTGGCAGGCGGCCGAAAGTCTCGGCGAATATACGCTCGTCGGCTGCACGGTCGCACCCGGCTTCGAGTTTTCGAGCTTCGAAATGGCAGCGCCGGGCTGGAAGCCCACTGCCTGAACCGAACGTCTATTCCGCCGCTTCCGCCTGCGCCGCTCTGCCGTCGCGACGCAGGATCATCCGGTGCGCCGCCAGCACGGCGCCGCCGGTCACCAGGAGGCAGGCAAGCGCGATGCCCCAACTCGGTTCGGCAAAGCCGAAGACGGTCAGGATCAGCGTCGAGAGCAACGGCGCGGCATAGCTGGCAGCGCCGAGAATCTGGATATCCCCATTCTTGACGCCGTAGTCCCAGGCATAGAAGGCAGCCCCCACTGGAAAAAGGCCAAGCCCGAGGACGGCGATCCATTGCGATGTCGTCTCCGGCCAGATCGTATCCTCCAGCCCGAGATGGCAAACCAGGGAAAGGGCTGACGTCACCAGGCAGAATATGGTGACGACATCGGTCGACACCGCCTCGAACCGGCGCGTGATCAGCGAATAGCCGGACCAGGTGAAAGCGCAGAGGAACGCCGCGCCATAGCCGACGGCATAGGCTCCCTCGAAGTGAAACCCGTTGCGTCCGACGATCAGCACCGTGCCGGCGAGCCCCATGAGCGCGCCGACGATGTGGTACCAGCGCAGCCGCTCGCTCGGCAAAAGCGCCGATCCGACCACGATCAGCAACGGCCAGAGATAGGCGATCAATCCCGCCTCGACCGCCGGCGCATGACGCAGCGCGGTGAAATAGAGGAAATGATAGCCGAACAGCCCGGCAATGCCCGTGATCCAGACCTTGGTCGGCTGACGCAGCAACCGCACGCGCTCCGGTCTCAATGCGAGAACAACGATGCCGGGGATGCTGCCGATGGCGAAACAGATGGCGAGCAATTGAAATGGCGGCATCTTACCCGACGCCACGGTCAATAAGGCCAGAAACGACCACATCACGATGGCCGCAAACCCTGTCAATGTTGCGCGAAACTTCACGTTAGCCCCCAGTCTGTCGCTGCGGGCTTTTCTGTAGTGGAAGCCCGTCTAGCTGCCGTATTTCACGGCGGTAATCGTCACTGTTCCATATTGCGTCGGGATACGGACGTAGACAGGTGCATATACATTCATGGTGTCGGCCTTGGCAAACCAGATCTCCATGCCGTCGCTCTTGGCGAGATAGAGATAATCCTTGCGCGTTCCCTTGTAACCGCTCTTCGGCGTGAAGCGTACGCCGCAGGCGATCGTCTTGCCCTTGAAACCATCCGTCGAAAACGGGTGCGATCCCTTCGGCGACAGTTTCAGATCCATGCGCATCTCGCCGTCGAAGACAGCCAGGTTCTGATTGCAGAGATTGAGATTGGGAGTAATCGGAAAGATCATGCCGGAAATCGGGTCGAGCACCGAATGCAGATCTCCGGCGCTGATCGGTATCCAGTTCTGCGGCCGCTTCGGCTCCGGCGTGATCGTATTCGACGTCACATTGCCATTGGCATAGGCGACATCATAGGTCCGTTCCTTTTTGCCGCTCTTGTAAAAGAGCCTGTAATGCGTCGCCTGCAGCTTGTTGTCGCCGACCGTGCCCGTCACGTCGGTCTTCGCATCGATCGACGTGACAAGATCCGCGAGGCCAGCCGACGTAATATCGCCGCGGATAGTAAACTGCTTGTCCTTGACCTCGGTCTTGAAATCCGCCCTCGCGATCGGAAAGCCCGCGAGCGCCACGCGGTATTGCGTTTCATGCCGCAGCTCCTCGGCCGATGCCGCAAGAGGCATCGACGTCATCAGGACCGAAATAAAAAGCCACCTTCGAAATTGAACCATGACCAGAGCCTTCAACAACAGCAGGCAGCATATATAGGCGCTTTATACGCCTGCTGCGACAGTCAGAAAACAGCAGCTTTTTGACGGAATTGCGGGAAAGCTCAAGGATTGGCTTGACGTAGCCGGCGGGGCTGACTATAGAACCGCAACTTTCCAATTATGGCCTGTTGGATTGCGCGCTGGGTTTTGCCCGGGATGACTATCCGATGGCCAAGAAAAACAAAAGTAGGTGTTTCATGTCCCGCATGTGCGAATTGACCGGCAAGGCCGTCCTCGTGGGCAACAATGTCAGCCACGCCAACAACAAGACCAAGCGTCGGTTCCTGCCGAACCTCTGCCAGGTCACGCTGATCTCCGACGTTCTTGGCCAGCGTTATCGTCTGCGCGTTTCCGCTGCAGCGCTTCGCTCGGTCGAACATCGTGGCGGCCTCGACGCTTTCCTGCTGAAGGCCAGCGAAAACGAACTCAGCATGCGTGCCCGCCTGCTGCGTCGTCAGATCGTCAAGAAGTCCGCTGAAGCTGCCGTAGCCGCCTAAGCTACAGCACTTTACGATATCATACGGGCTAAAAGGCTTGCACGGATAACCTCCGGACAGGCCTTTTTCCATGCCCGGTTTTCCCCTCCAACTGGTGGCATCACCCAGGATAAAAAAATGCTGACAGCACGCCATACCCTTATCTACGTTACGCTGATGACGCTGGTCGTCGTCGCCTCCAACATCCTCGTGCAGTATCCGCTGCAGGCGACTCTCGCCGGCATCAATCTTGCGGACATTCTGACCTGGGGCGCCTTCATCTATCCTGTCGCCTTCCTGATCACCGACCTGACCAACCGCCAGTTCGGCCCCAAGGCCGCGCGCAAGGTAGTGTTCGCCGGCTTCGTGGTCGGTGTCACCCTGTCCTTCTTCACTGCGCAGCCGCGCATCGCGATCGCCTCCGGCTCAGCCTATCTCGCCGGCCAGCTTCTCGATATCTCCGTGTTCAACCGCCTTCGCCGCATGGCCTGGTGGCGCGCGCCGCTGTTCGGTTCGCTGATCGGCTCGATGTTGGACACGGCGATGTTCTTCTCCTTCGCCTTCGCGCCGTTCTTCGTCTTCTTCGGCCCGAACGAGCCCTTCGCGATCGACTGGGCGCCCATCCTCGGTGTCTTCCAGACGTCGGCGCCGCGCTGGATTTCCTGGGCTATCGGCGATTTCTCGGTGAAGATGACCGTCGGCCTCGTCATGCTGCTGCCCTACGGCGCGCTGATGAACGTGCTGAAGCCGATGCAGCCGGTCCGCGCCGCCTAAACGGCGACCGGCAACAATTTCATGAAAGCCCGCACGTCGCGGGCTTTCTCATTTTTGGCTGACGAGACTGTCGTCCCTCAGCCGGAATTCCAGCATCAAGCTCCGCTGCAAGATCGAATGGTTATCATCCGACACCATGATCAGATGGATCGTGCCATCTTCGGCGCTGAAGGCGTCCAGCCCCTCCATATTGTCGATCTGATCGTCGGCATTGGCCTCGAAGATCACCTTGCCGTCCGCGACCGCGTCAGGCCGGATATCGGTGCCTGCAATGCGACGGATGCGCACGCCGATTCCGTGCGCCAGATCGAAACGCCGCTCCAACAGCAGCAGATCGCCATCGGGTAGAAAAACGCCGTCGCTGACGTCGAAGTCGTCATAGTGGCGCACGGTGAAGCGGCCCCTCAACGGTCCGTCCAGAATCGCCGCCAGCATGTTCCCTTGATCGTCCAGGCTGCGCTCCGCGACAGTCACCGTCGCCCCCGCCAGCGGGCTCGATTGCGGCGCGATCATCAGGGCTTCCAGGCTGCGGTTGGCACGCAATTGCTTCTTCGGGATCAGGATCGGAATGCTGCCATCGGGCGGCGACGTCTCGAAACCGGGATCGGGATAGGAGTCGACGCGATGATTCTGCTCATAGCTGACGAGCACGTGGTTGCCCCGTAGCACCAGCCCCTCCGCATCCATCGCGCCTGTGCCGGCGTCCGTCTCGCCGAAACGATCGATCATCGGCATGATGCGGGCGTCGACGACGCCCTTCAGCCTACCGTCCTCATCGCGCTCGATAGAGCCGGTCAGCCAATGGCCGGTGTCCAGGACCGAAACGAAATGACGCTGATCCGGACGGAAGCGGATGGCAGAGAGGGCGCCCAGGAGCGCATTGCTGGAGCTGAGTTCGAGGCCGCCGAGAAATTCAAGCGCCCCGAACCGTGTCTGCTCGGAACGAGGCTTGAACGCCGAAATCGCCGTTGCATGGATATCCGCAGACCCACCCTCCGGGGTATCCACAGGGCCACAGCCAGCGAGCAGCATTACAACAAGCATGGTCGCGCGGCAAAGGCGTTTCATGGGCTCTCACGCGGCCTTACAACTGACGGAAAAGCGACGGACGCAGCGGCCGCGGGGACCGATGCGCGTTTGATTATAGGATATTCAGCTTGCGCGACGCATGCGCGGCAGGCTCGCCTGATCCTCGAACAGCGATGCGAGCTGCTCGGTCATGGCGCCGGCCAGCTCGTCGGCATCGACGATCGTGACGGCGCGGCGATAATAGCGCGTCACATCATGGCCAATGCCGATGGCCAGCAGCTCCACCGGCGAGCGCGTCTCGATCTGTTCGATAACGGCGCGCAGGTGCCGCTCCAGATAATTGCCCGGATTGACCGACAGTGTTGAATCGTCGACCGGCGCGCCGTCCGAGATCATCATCAGGATGCGGCGCTGCTCACGGCGGCCGAGCAGGCGGTTATGCGCCCAGATCAGCGCCTCGCCGTCGATATTTTCCTTGAGCAGGCCTTCGCGCATCATCAGACCGAGGTTGGTGCGCGCGCGTCGATAGGGCTCGTCGGCGGATTTATAGATGATGTGGCGGAGATCGTTGAGCCGGCCCGGCGTCTGCGGCTTGCCGTTGGCCAGCCATTTCTCACGTGCCTGACCGCCCTTCCACGCCTTGGTGGTGAAGCCGAGGATCTCGACCTTGACGCCGCAGCGTTCCAGCGTGCGCGCCAGAATATCGGCGCAGGTGGCCGCAACGGTGATCGGCCGGCCACGCATCGAGCCGGAATTGTCGATCAGCAGCGTTACGACCGTGTCGCGGAACTGCGTGTCGCGCTCCATCTTGAAGGAAAGCGCTTGCATGGGATCGATGATCAGGCGCGTCAACCGTGCAGGGTCAAGATAACCTTCTTCCAGATCGAAATCCCAGGCGCGATTCTGCTGCGCCATCAGCCTGCGCTGCAGGCGGTTGGCAAGCCGCCCGACGGCACCTTGCAGATGCGCAAGCTGCTTGTCGAGGAAGGCGCGCAGGCGCTCGAGCTCCACCGTGTCGCAAAGTTCCTGCGCCGTGGTCGTCTCATCGAATTCCTCGGTGAAGACGTGATAATCGACCTTTTCGTTGAAGTCGGCGAAGGGCGTGTTCGGACGGCGGGTCTCGCCCGGCGTCTCCGAATCCTCTTCGCCCTCTTCGCTCATGTCGTCGTCGGAGATTTCGGCGCCATCCATCTCGCCGTCGTCCATTTGCTCGTCGGAGGCTTCGCTGTCCTCAGCAGGCGCGGAGTCGGAACCGTCATCGCTCTCGACATCCTGGTCGTCCTGGTCTTCGCCGCTCGGCTTGTCCTCTTCCGCAGACTCCTCGTCGGAATCCGGCTCCATTTCCTCGTCGCCGTATTCCTCGGCCATATCCATGGCCGTCAGCATATTGCGGACCACGCGGGCAAAAGCCTGCTGGTCGTTGATGGTGGAAAGCAGATGGTCGAGCTCGCCGCCGGTCTTGTCCTCGATGAAGGAACGCCAGAGGTCGAGCACCTTCCCGGCGCTGGCCGGCGGCTGCTGGCCAGTCAGCTTCTCGCGCACGATCATCGCCATGGCCTCGCCGAGGGGCGCGTCCTCCCGCCGCTCGATACCGGAGAAATTCGCCTTGGCATATTTCTCGGCATTCATCGAGTTGAGGTTGGCGGCCATACCGCTCATCCGCAGTGCACCGATCGATTCCACGCGCGCCTGCTCGACGGCATCGAAGACAGAGCGTGCATCGGCACCCTGCGGCGCCATGGTGGCATGCACGCGGGCGTCGTGGCAGGCAAGCCTCAGTGCCATCGAATCGCCGAGACCGCGAGTCACGGCCAGCTCATGCGCCGTCGGCCGCCTCGAAAGCTCCGGCAGACGAATGCGCTCGCCCGTCATCCCCGGGCGTTCGTTGGCAAAGGCTACCTCGACCTCGGCATCGCCGGCGATCGAACGCACGCAGCCGGTAATTGCCCGACGCAACGGCTCCATGTCCACCGGAGCGCCCGGCTTCGCTTTGGAATTGTCTCCGCGACCTGCCATGACTTGCTGGCTCTTCTTCTCTTAAGCTTCGAGCACGATGTTGGCGGCGCTTTCCTTCAGCTCGACGCCGAAAGCGCGCTGATATTGCTCGGCGACCAGCGGCCGCTCCAGCTCATCGCACTTGTTGAGGAAGGTCACGCGGAAGGCAAAGGCGACATCGCCGAAGATTTCCGCGTTTTCCGCCCAGGTGATGACCGTACGCGGGCTCATGACGGTGGAAAGATCGCCGTTCATGAAGGCCGCACGCGTCAGATCGGCAACGCGCACCATCTTGGACACGGTGTCGCGGCCTTTCTCCGTACGGAACGACTTCACCTTCGCCAGCACGATATCGACTTCGTTGTTATGCGGCAGATAGTTCAGCGTCGTCACGATAGACCAGCGGTCCATCTGCGCCTGGTTGATCTGCTGCGTGCCGTGATAGAGGCCGGTCGTGTCGCCGAGACCGATCGTGTTGGCCGTCGCGAACAGGCGGAAGGCGGGGTGGGGACGGATGACGCGGCTCTGGTCGAGCAGCGTCAGGCGGCCCGAGGATTCCAGCACGCGCTGAATGACGAACATCACGTCCGGGCGGCCGGCGTCGTATTCGTCGAAGACGAGGGCGACGTTGTGCTGGTAGGCCCAGGGCAGGATGCCGTCCTTGAATTCGGTAACCTGCAGCCCATCCTTGACGACGATGGCATCCTTGCCGACGAGGTCGATACGGCTGACATGGCTGTCGAGGTTGATACGCACGCAAGGCCAGTTGAGGCGGGCTGCGACCTGCTCGATATGCGAGGACTTGCCGGTGCCGTGATAGCCGGAGATCATCACGCGGCGGTTATGGGCAAAGCCCGCGAGAATGGCGAGCGTCGTCTCGCGGTCGAACAGATAGTCGGTGTCGAGGTCGGGCACATAGGCATCGCCCTTGCTGTATGCCGGAACGCGAATATCGGAATCGATGCCAAAGACTTCGCGGACCGAAACAGTGGTGTCGGGAAGCTCGGAAATATCAAGGTCAATCTTGCTCATCATGTCTCCAAGGCGGGTGACTGTCACCCAGCCATATCAATCTCAGCCATTTGTGTCCGTGACGCCGCAGCTTGTTGCCCGCATCCGTCCGGTCGGACATCGGCGATACTTCTCCGGGACTGAAGCGAAACCTCGGCGCGATGAAATGACCGCTTGCGAGCATTCTTGAACAGAGTCCCGGACAAGAAACGCCGCGTCCGGAAATTTGGCCGAGGTGCAGCCAGCCAAAAGCGCACCTTGCCGCAGTCGCCTGCGGCCTCAGCCGATTTGGACCATACCTGATTGAAGGCGGAGAGCAAGGACAGGAATTAACAAAAACCGTTCTGCTTCAACAATTGATAGGCCTGGATGACGGCGCGAAACCGTTCCTCCGACCCGCGATCGCCTCCGTTGGCGTCCGGATGGTGCTTTTTCACCAATTCCTTGTAACGGCTCTTGATCTCCGGCCCGGAGGCATTCGCACCCAGCCCCATCGTGTCGAAGGCCTTCGCCTCGAGCGTCTTCAGCTTGCGCTCCTGCGGGAAACGCGGGCCACGTCCCGGGCCCTGCCCTTCCTTGACGAAGCCGAAGGGATCGCGCACCCGGGCATAGGAACCAGAGCGGACGTCAGAATGCAGCGGACTGTTGCGCGCCGCCTTATTGACGCCGACGGTCCAGGTCGGACGATGGCCGGTGATGGCCTCCTTCTGGTACCGCGCGATCTCACCGTCCGAGAGGCCGGAGAAATAATTGTAGCCCTTATTGTATTCCTTGACGTGCTCGAAGCAGAACAAAAAGAACTGCCCTTCCGCATTGCGTCCGACAGGAGCGCGATGCGTGCCCTTTTTGTCGCAGCCGTCCCACTGGCACGTCGGCGGGGCCTGTTCGGCCTCCGGCTCGCGTTTGCGGCGGGTTCGAATGCGATCGAAGTATTTTGAATCGAGTCTCATGGCGGCCTAATTATGGGCCCTCAGCTACCCCACAACAAGAATTGACAAATCGGAATGTTGCAGGCTTTGTGGGAACCTTTTTCGCGAACAAGGTGATGGCGGGAAAATGGAAACGACACTTCAATCCCGCATTGAGAAAAAGCTTACCGACGCCTTCGCGCCCGAGCGTCTCATTGTCATCAACGAAAGTCACATGCACGCCGGCCATCAGCCCGGCATGACCGGAACGGGCGAAACTCATATAAGAGTTCGGATCGTCTCCGCCAAGTTCACCGGCATGCCGCGTCTTGCCCGCCACAGGGCGATATCAGAGCTTTTGAAGCCGGAACTGGATGCAGGGCTGCATGCGCTGGCCATCGAGCCGGCCGCACCGGGCGAAGCCGTGCGGTGGTAAGCCGCTATTGCGGCTTCCCTTCTTCCGTCTCCGCCGGCCTGATCCTGAGCTTGGTGATACGGTTCTTTTCCCGCTTCATGACGATGAAGCGCTTGCCGTAGAAGGTGAAGGCTTGGCGCTCTTCCGGAATGGTCATTGATTCGTGAATGACGAGGCCGGCGATCGTCGTCGCCTCCTCGTCGGGCAGATCCCAATCGAGAGCGCGGTTCAAGTCGCGAATCGGCACGACGCCGTCGACGACGATCGAACCATCGGCCTCCTGCCGCACGCCCTGGATATCGAGATCGTGCTCGTCGGCAATATCGCCGACGATCTCTTCCAGAATGTCTTCCAGAGTGACGATGCCCTGCACCTCGCCATATTCGTCGACCACGACGGCGAAATGCTGCTTGCGCCGCAGGAAGGCATTGAGCTGATCTTCAAGATTGGTGCTGTCGGGCACGAACCAGGGCTTTTGCGCGATCTTGGAGATATCCAGATTTTCCGGCTCGACATTCGGCTCAGCCAGCGCCCGCAGCAGATCCTTGGCGTGGACGACGCCGATGATGTTGTCGATCGTGCCGCGCCAGAGCGGCATGCGCGTATACGGACTGTCGAGAATGGCGCGCACGACGACCTCCGGCGGATCGTCGGAATTGATGGCGCGCATCGCCGTGCGATGCACCATGATGTCGGATAGCTCCAGCTCGCCAAGATCGAGTACGCCGCCCAGCCGATCCCGGTCGGCCTTGACCACCGAACCTTCGCGATGCAGCAGGTCGACGGCGCCGCGCAGCTCGTCATAGGCCGACAGCATCGACACCTCCTTGGAGAGATTGATGCCGAAGATGCCGAGAATCCGCCGGACAATGGCGTTGACAAAGCTCGATATCGGCCCGACTACGGCCACGAAGAGACGCACGGTACCGGCGACGCTGAGAGCAAAACGATCCGGCGACGAGATCGCCCAGCTCTTCGGCAGGACTTCCGCGAAGATGACGAGGATGACGGTCATGGCCGCCGTCGCCAGTGCGACGCCGGAACTGCCGAACAGGCCGAGGAACAGGCTGGTCGCAATCGACGAGGACAGGATGTTGGCGAGGTTGTTGCCGATCAGCAGCGCCCCGATCAGCCGGTCACGGCGCTCGATAAGTTGCCGCACGATCCCCGCCTGCTTGTCGCCATTCGCCTCCAGCGTATGGATGCGGCTGCGCGAGGCCGCCGTCAACGCGGTTTCCGAACCGGAGAAAAACGCCGAAAGCAGCACGAGCACGATGATCGAGATGATCTCAGGCCAATATTCCCACAGAACAGCCAGCGTGCCTTGAAGCGTCATTACGGATGTTTTTCCCTTAGGAAACTGAGAACTTCGGAGGAAGGAACGTCATCGGCGACGAAGGATTGCCCGATGCCGCGGGTGAGGATGAAGGTCAGCTTGCCGCTCTTGACCTTCTTGTCCTGCGCGATCGCGTCCATCAGCACCTCGGCCGGCGGCAGCTCACCCGGGATGTCGCCCATCCGCGTCGGCAGGCCGACTGCCTTCAGATGTGTCTCGACGCGCTTGGCATCATCCGGGCTTGCCAGATTGAGGCGCGAGGAAAACTCATGTGCCAGCACCATGCCGATCGAAACACCCTCGCCGTGCACCAGCCGGCGGCTGTCATAAGCGGTGGCGGCTTCTAACGCGTGGCCAAATGTATGGCCGAGATTGAGCAGCGCCCGCGGCCCGTTTTCACGCTCGTCAGCAACGACGACATCGGATTTCGCTTGGCAACTCGCGGCAATCGCCTCGATGCGCTGAGCACCACCGGAGAACACCTCTTTCCAGTTGGCCTCCAGCCATGCAAAGAAATCTGGCTTGTCGATCAGGCCGTATTTGGCGACCTCGGCGTAGCCGGCGCGAAATTCACGCTCGCTGAGCGTATTCAACACGTCGGTATCGGCAAGCACGAGATCGGGTTGATGGAAGACGCCGATCAGATTCTTGCCGTGATGGGTATTGATACCCGTCTTGCCGCCAACGGACGAATCCACCTGCGACAGCAGCGAGGTCGGCACCTGCACGAAACGGACGCCGCGGCGCACGATTCCGGCAGCAAAGCCAGAGAGATCGCCGATCACGCCGCCCCCGAGCGCGATGACGGCGTCGTTGCGCTCGACACGGGCTGTGAGCACGGCATCGCAGACGGCCATCAAATGCTCGAAGCTCTTGGTTTTCTCGCCGGCCGGCAGCACCAGCTTGGAAGGCTGAATACCGGCCTCTTGGAGGCTCGCAATCAGCGCATCGAGGTAGAGCGGGGCGACATTTTCGTCCGTAATGACTGCAGCCCGGCGACCTTTCAGTCTTGCTGCGATTTCCTTGCCGGCGCGCGCAATCAGGCCGGGGCCGATCAGAATGTCATAGGCGCGCTCGCCGAGGGGCACGCGGACGAGGCGCTCCGACGCCGGTGTGATCGCATTCATGGTGTCTTGCTTTCTTCTTTCCCCTCGACGATGGCGGCAAGGACTTCCTTGACCATGACATCTTTGCCCACATCGCGGGATAAGACCGTGAGATCGGCTTCCGCATAGATCGGATAGCGCGCGTTCATCAGATTTTCGAGGGTCTGTTTCGGATTCTCGGTTTTGAGCAGCGGCCGGGTGTCGCGCTTGCTGACGCGATCCCAGAGCACGTCGAGATCGGCCTTCAGCCAGATCGACAGGCCGCTCCGTTTGACGTGTCGGCGCGTACGCTCGTTGATGAAGGCGCCGCCGCCGGTGGAAACAACACGGGGGCCGCCCTTGAGCAACCGCTTGATCACCCGCGTTTCCAGCGCCCGGAACTCCGCTTCACCGTAAGCCTCGAACAGCTCGGCAATCGTCATGCGCGACACGCGTTCGATCTCGATATCCGTATCGACGAAGGGAATGCCGAGCTGATGCGCGACCAACCGGCCGATCGAGGATTTTCCCGCCCCCATCAACCCGACGAGGACAAGATTGCGCGTGCCCAAAACGACGCGCGCTCTGTCTCTAAGGCTTTCTGCAAGGGTCAGCACTTGTTCACTCATCGGGCCATTCACAATTTGTTTGGAAACGGTATCGTCAAATGCGCCTGTAGCGTCAAGACGCCGCAACATAAACATGTCTGCAATATCCTTCCGCTAACGGTTGGCAGATAGGATTACAATATATCGCCGGACCAATGATTGGGACGAGGAGAGTTTCTAAATGCCGACCCTGTTTCGCTTCCTTGTCATCTGTGCGGTGATCGCCGGATCGGTCTATGGAGCAATGTGGGCGCTCGTGCTCTTCGTCGACCCGCAGCCGCGCGATGTGACGATCCGCATACCATCGGAACGCATCAACCCGCCGTCTACCGGCTCTGTGAAGCCGTAAGCGCGGAGATCATGGTGAAGGATCTGAGCCGCGTCCATATGGAAGCCTTCCTGGAAATGATGAGCGCCGAACGTGGCGCGGCGGTCAACACGCTGCAGTCCTACGAGCGCGACCTCGACGATCTCCATTCCTTTTTGTCCGAGCGGAAGGTCCGCCTGACGGAAGCGGGATCGAACGATCTTGGCGCCTACCTCTCCGGCCTCTCGCGCCAGGGCTTCAAGCCATCGTCGCAGGCGCGGCGGCTGTCGGCCATGCGCCAGTTCTACAAATTCCTCTATGCCGAAGGTCTGCGCACGGATGATCCGACCGGCATTCTCGACGCGCCGAAGAAGGGGCGCGCATTGCCGAAAACCATGGGGATGGACGAGGTGACGCGTCTTCTCGCCCAGGCCGAACAGGAAGCGGCCGTGGAAGGCCCCGATCAGTTACAGCATCTGCGCATGCTGGTTCTGCTGGAGCTGCTCTATGCCACCGGCATGCGTGTCAGCGAGCTCGTTTCCTTGCCGGCCAAAGTGCTCGACCAGCAAGGGCGTTTCCTGATGATCCGCGGCAAAGGCAACAAGGAGCGGCTGGTGCCGCTGTCGCAGTCGGCCATCGCTGCACTGAAGATATACGGCCGGCGGCAGGCAGAGGTAGCGGCGAACGCCAAACAGCCGGTTCCGGAAAGCCCGTGGCTCTTCCCCGCAGCCTCCAAGCAGGGCTATCTGCCGCGGCAGGTTTTTGCGCGCGACCTGAAGGATCTCGCCATTCGTGCCGGGCTGACGCCCTCGATGATCTCGCCGCATGTCATGCGCCACGCCTTCGCCAGCCACTTGCTTGCCAATGGCGCGGACTTGCGCGTGGTGCAGGAACTTCTCGGCCATTCCGACATTTCGACCACACAAATCTACACACATGTGCTGGAAGAACGGCTTCACCAACTGGTGCAAACGCATCACCCCCTTGCCAAACAGGCCAAAAAACAGGAATAGGACCGGCACACAGGCTATACGTGCCGTCTCTCGTCACGGGCAAAAGGATCGGAAACGCACCTCATGCACAATTATCTCGACTTCGAAAAACCCATCTCGGATCTCGAAGGCAAGATTCACGAGCTGAAGAAGCTGGCAAGCGAAGACGAGAGCATCGACACGTCCGATGAAGTCGGCCGGCTCGAGATCCGCGTCCGCGAGGCCATGGCCGATATCTATTCCAAGCTCAACGCCTGGCAGAAGACGCAGGTTGCCCGCCATCCGCAGCGCCCGCATTTCGTCGACTATGCCGGAGCGCTGTTTACGGAATTCACGCCGCTGGCCGGCGACCGCAAATTTTCCGAGGATGCCGCCATCCAGGCGGGCTTCGCCCGCTTCCGCGGCCAGCCCATCGCCGTCATCGGCCAGGAAAAAGGCAACGACACCAAGACGCGCCTGAAGCACAATTTCGGGAGTGCCCGTCCCGAGGGCTATCGCAAGGCGATCCGCATTCTGGAAATGGCCGATCGCTTCGGGCTGCCTGTCGTCACGCTGGTCGATACGGCAGGCGCCTACCCCGGCGTCGGCGCCGAAGAGCGCGGCCAGGCGGAAGCGATTGCCCGCTCCACGGAAATGTGCCTGGGCGCCAAGGTGCCGATCATCTCCGTCGTCATCGGCGAAGGCGGCTCGGGCGGCGCGATCGCGATCGCCACCGGCAATCGCGTCTATATGCTCGAACATTCGATCTACAGCGTGATTTCACCCGAAGGTGCCGCCTCGATCCTCTGGCGCGATTCCACCCGCGCCAAGGAAGCGGCCACCAACATGAAGATCACCGCCGACGACCTGAAGGGGCTCGGCATTATCGACGGCATTATTCCCGAACCGCTCGGCGGCGCCCATCGCGATCCGCAGGCGGTGATTGCGGCAACCGGCGACGTGATTTCCAACGCGCTCGGCGAACTCTCCAGCCGTTCGGGCGAACAGTTGCGCAGCGACCGCCGTCAGAAATTCCTCAACATGGGTCGCAATCTGTAACTTAAGTTCGAGAATCGTGACCACCCAAAACGGGAATGAGGCCAAATCTTGGCCACATTCTTGTTATCGAAACGATTATGGCAAAGAAAAGCTTGCGGGTGCGCCGCGGGCGCGTCATAGGCTGGTAAGGAATTCTCAAGTATAAGCCGTCTATGATTCTGTTTCATGTTTCGATTGGGGCGGCGAAACAGTTCGTGCGGCCGCTCTTCGCATCTATGGGCTAAGTCAGAATGCGCATCCGTCACCTCGCCTACATATCCCTGATGGCGCTGGCTCTCGCTGGCTGTAACGACACGCTGGAATCGGCGTCGGTCGACCTGTCGACGGTTAAAAACAAGGTCGAGCAGCCGCTTCCTGCCCATATCATCGCCGACATGGCAAAAAAGGGGATGGACCGCAATTCGCCGATCATGATCCGCATCTTCAAGGAAGAGGGCGTGATGGAGATCCTCAAGGCGAACCAGAGCAATCGCTTCGAGGTGATCGCCAGCTACAATATCTGCGCCTGGTCCGGCCGCCTTGGCCCGAAGGTAAAGGAAGGCGACCGGCAAGCGCCGGAAGGCTTCTACATGCTGACACCGGCCAACCTCAACCCGAACTCCAAATATTATCTCGCCATCAACACCGGTTTTCCGAACCGCTATGACGCGGCCAATGGCCGCACGGGTGCCAATCTGATGATCCATGGCGCCTGCTCGTCGTCGGGCTGCTATTCGATGACCGACCAGGAGGTGTTGGAAATCTATGCCTTCGCACGCGACGCCTTCAAGGGCGGCCAGAAGGCAGTCCAGCTCGAGGCATTTCCTTTCCGCATGACGGCGGAAAACATGGTCAAGCATCGCCTCAGCCCCAACATCGAATTCTGGAAGATGCTGAAGATCGGCTACGACAATTTCGAAGTGACGAAGCGTCCGCCGGAAGTCGAGGTCTGCGAGAAGAAATACGTCTTCAACCAGGAGGCCAGTGGCCCCTTCAACGCCGGCGGCAAATGCCCTGTCATGACCACCCCACCGGCATTGCAGACTGCGCTTCTGACCCACGACAAGCAGTATGACGCCGACTACGCCACAGCGCTGAAGAAATATGACGGCATGGCGTGGTACGATCCGACCGAAGCCGAACGCAAGGCCGTCGTCGCCAAAACCCGCAAGGGCCACGATATCGCCTACGCTCCGACTGGTACCGCACTTGCCGCCGGCAAGATGATGAAGGTGGCCGATCTGGAGTCGATGGTGGCGAACCAGTCGGGCCAGCAGCTCGCCCGCGGCGCCACCGTCGCCAATCCGACCACTGCAAGCGTCCGTATGGCGACAGCCGCTCCGGGTCTCGCTGGACAACAGGGGGCTCAACCTGCCGGCATCGCCGTGGCAGCCAACGTCCCCGCGAATGTGCCGATCCCGATGGCAAACCCCATGGTCAATCCGCTCGCCTATGCAGTCCCGCCCGTGGAAACAGCAGAGACAGAGCCGGCCAAGAAGCCGCCCTTCTGGAAGTTCTGGGCCAAGAGTGAATAGCCTGACCGACGAGGTTTACGATCTGCGCGGGCTGAAATGCCCGCTCCCCGTGCTGAAAACGGAAAAGCGCCTGCGCGGCCTGCCGTCCGGGGCAATACTCACGGTCGAGACCAGCGATCCGCTGGCTATAATCGACATTCCACATTTCTGCAGTGAAAACGGCCACATCCTAGTCGCAAGCGAGAAGACCGAGACAGGCCATCGGTTCGTGATGCGCAAGGGTTGATCGGCTGCGGCCAACGGGCCATCCTCGTGGTTCGAGGGTCGCCCTTCGACAAGCTCAGTCCTCCCACCTCGCCATGAGGATGGCGCGAGCCTGGCTTTCCTTGGGCACACCTGACACTGCACTCTGATTATGGGCGGCAATGCACAAAGATCAGCCTCACCCTGAGGTGGCTCGCAGAGCCCTCGAAGGGCGAGGCGGGTTGCTTGATGTCGCCAGCCTCAGGACGTCAGCGTCTCAAAACCTCATCCCAGGCACAGCCAGCGGATTGTCCTCAAGTGCGGCGCGATCCGGCGTATCGACACGCGGCTTGCTGAGGAACGCGTCGAACAGGCCCTTCACGAAATCTTCGGTCAGGTCCTTGGTAATGATCACCATGCGCGTGCGCCGGTCATCAGGATTGGGCCAAGCGGGCAGGCGCATGGGCGGATGGAAGATATTCTGCACGCCATGCAGCACGACCGGACGCTCCGGCCTGTCGGACATGGCAACGATCGCCTTCATCCGTAGTAGCTTCTCGCCATGCGCGGAACGCAGGAGGTCGATGAACATTTCCAGCGCGATCGGATCGATTGGTTGGTTTTCGACAATCGAGAACGAGCGGATCGACTCGTCGTGACGGTTCACGTCATGGGCATGTTGATGCCGATGGCCATGATGATGGTGGCCGTGGCCGTGGTGGCCATGCCCGTCATGGTGATGATCGTGATCGTGCCCGTGTTCCTGCTCGTGATGCCCATGGTCGTCATGATGATGATCGTGATCATCCGCCTCCAGTTCGTCCCGCAGCCAGCGGCCGACATCGGCGATCTTGGAGGCCGGATCATAGAGGCCGTTGACGAGAATGGCGGCGCGGCCGGCCTCATCGCTGTCGGCATTCAGCATCTGCGCCCGCGGATTAAGCGACCTCAGCCGGCTTTCCAGCATACCGATGGAAGCCGCACCTTCCAGGCCGGTCTTGGATACGATCAACCGGTCGGCGACCGCCACCTGCTTGCGCGCCTCTTCGTGATTATCGAGCGTCTGCAGCCCATTCACCGCATCGACGACGGTGATCACGCCGTCCAGGTCGAAATTGGTGGCGATGATCGGATTGCCCATGATCGACTGCATCACTGGCGCCGGATCGGCAAGGCCGGTAGTCTCGATGACGACGCGCTTCAGCGGCCGAATACGGCCGGTCTGCATGGCGTCCATCAGGTTCGCCAGCGTATCCACCAGCTCGCCGCGCACTGTGCAGCAGAGGCAGCCATCCGAGAGCTCAATGATGGCATCGCCGGAGCTTTCGACCAGCAGGTGGTCGATGCCGACATCGCCGAACTCGTTGATGATAACAGCCGCATCCCGCATCTCTGCATCCTTGAGGATGCGGTTCAGCAATGTCGATTTGCCGGCTCCGAGAAAGCCTGTGAGGATCGAAACCGGCACTCTCTGCTGCGGAACGCTCATGGTTCAGGTCCGATCAGAAAGTGGGACGTGGCATTGGGATAGGTATGCCGACGACATCGCTCCTGGCGACAATTTTGTCTGCCTTTGTGGCCTTGTCGCCTTTCGCGGTCGTATCGTCCTGGTCGCCCTTGCTTGCAGTTGCGACGTCCTGGCCGCCGATCAGGCCGGCATAGACGAAATTTGGATCGTGATCCATTTCGTGGATATAGGGCGACAGCACTTTCGTGCGGCCCGTGGGGTCGCGTGTCTCGCTGCGAGCCTTTGCGCCCTTGGCGCTGCAGATATCGGCAGTGACGTCGGCGACCTCGTCCTGCGCCGGCCCATCCGGCTGCAGGCTTGCCAGCGTGTCCCGCCCTGGGAACTGGTTCTCGAAACCCTTTTCGAGGAAATTCGCGGAATCGTCGGCGCGTGCCGCAAGGCTATCCGTGCCGAGAACGACGGAGATCAGCGTGCGGCCGTTGCGGGTGGCCGAGGCGATCTGATTGAAGCCGGAAGCGCAGATGAAACCGGTCTTCATGCCGTCGGCGCCGTCGAAGCGGCCAATGAGCATGTTGATGTTCGGCACCTGCTTGACACCGTTGGTAAAGCCTTCCAGCGAGAAATAGCTGGCATATTGCGGGAACTCGCGGCGCAGCGCGACGCTCACGACCGCAAGATCTCGCGCCGTGGTGTACTGACCCTTGCCGGGCAAGCCGTTCGGATTGATGTAGTGCGTATCATGCATGCCGAGGCGAGCTGCTTCGGCATTCATGCGTGCCACGAAGCCCTGCTCGGAACCGCCGACCGTCTCGGCGATCGCCATGGCGAGGTCATTGGCGGATTTGACCAGCATCATCTTCAAGGCATTGTCGAGCGTCATCTTCTGGCCCGGCTTGAAATACATCTTCGCCGGCGGCTGCGACGAGGAAAGCTTGGACATGACGACGGGCGTATCGAGCGAGATCTGGCCGGATTGGATGGCGCGGAAGGTGACATAGACCGTCATCAGCTTCGTCAGCGAGGCCGGATACCACTTGCGAAAGGCTTCTTCATGATCGAGTACGCGGCCGGTGCTGACATCGACGAGAATATGCGGATTGGCTTCCGCCACATGCGCGGTCGACAGGAGAAGCATGGATGCGGCTGCGGCCATGGGAACAAGCCGCATGGCGGCATACAAACGATTTTGCTTCGTCGGCACGGTCTATCCTTCAGAAGTCCGGAATTTTCTCGAAAGCTCCGCCTATTTAACCTATATGGCTAGGAGAAGGCAAAGGCGATTGACGAGTTTATTACGAATGCATCACGGCCTTGTGATCGCGCGCACGGCATCAAAAGGTGCGATGTGACGTCCGAGGTTGTGCCAAACCAAATTGCTAGACCCGAATCCGATATTGAGCAGCAGGAAAAATCAGCATGCCGATTTTGAACAGAGCCGCCGAACTTCAGGACGAAGTGACCGAATGGCGCCGCCATATCCACACCAGGCCCGAGCTGATGTATGCGGTGGAAAACACCGCCGCCTTCGTCGCCGAGAAGCTCAGGGCGTTCGGTGTCGACGAAGTCGTCACCCGCATCGGCCGCACCGGCGTCGTCGGCCTGATCCGTGGCAAGGGTGAAGGCCGCACGGTCGGCCTGCGCGCCGACATGGACGCTTTGCCGCTCACCGAAATCACCGGCAAGCCCTGGGCTTCCACCACGCCCGGCAAGATGCATGCCTGCGGCCATGACGGCCACACTGCCATGCTGCTCGGGGCCGCGAAATATCTCGCCGAGACCCGCAATTTCAACGGCAATATCGCCGTGATCTTCCAGCCGGCCGAAGAGGGCGGCGCCGGCGGCGATGCCATGGTCAAGGACGGCATGATGGAGCGCTTCCGGATCGAGGAAGTCTACGGCATGCATAATCTGCCGGGCTTGCCGGTCGGCCAGTTCGCCATCCGCAAGGGCGCGATCATGGCGGCGACCGATGAGTTCACCATCACCATCAGGGGCCGCGGCGGCCATGCCGCCATGCCGCACAAGACCATCGACCCCATCGCCATCGGCGCACAGATCATCACCAATCTGCAGCTCATCGCCTCGCGCAGCGCCAACCCGCTGAAGTCGGTGGTCGTCTCCGTCACCAAGTTCAATGCCGGCAACGCATATAATGTCATTCCGAATGACGCCAGCTTCGCCGGCACCGTGCGGACCCTCGACCCGGAGATCCGCGATCTCGCCGAGCAGCGCTTCAGGCAGATCGTCAGCGGCATTGCCGCCAGTCATGACGCCGAAGCGGATATTCAGTTCCACCGAAACTATCCGGTTACCGTCAACCACGCCGAGGAGACCGAGCACGCGCTTGCCGCCGCGCGCGACATCGCCGGCCCGGCCAACGTCATCCCAGACGTCGATCCCATGATGGGAGGCGAGGATTTCTCCTATATGCTGAACGCCCGCCCCGGCGCCTTCATCTTCGTCGGCAACGGCGACACCGCCGGCCTGCACAACCCGGCCTATGACTTCAACGACGAAGCCATCGCCCACGGCATCTCCTACTGGGTGCGGCTCGCCGAGCAACGCCTGAACAACTGAGGCGTGACCATCTTCCCGTGCGCCTGATCATGGCGCACGGAGCATGCAAAAGCAGATTGTCTCCAAGACGCAAAAGGGCTTGGCTTCCGGCCCTTGCTTTTGTATGGATCAATGCGAGTGGTCCCGTAGCTCAGCAGGATAGAGCATCAGATTCCTAATCTGAGGGTCACGCGTTCGAATCGCGTCGGGATCACCATTAAATTCAGGAGCTTAACATTCATATTTCGCTCGTGACGTGTTGCATCTTGTTGCAATGCGCTTCCGTCGGTTTCCAGGCATCGCAATACGATGATGGTAAATCCAGCGACATGGACTGCAACACGTTGTCAGACCAAAGTCCGGCTGAGCTTCGGGCTTCAGTCCGATTTCATCCGCCCCAATAACAATTAATGTTCTGACTGATCTGAGTCGCAGAACCGCCCCATCCTGCGGCAAAGATTAAGGGCTTTCCTGGTCCGCCAACTAGGAAAGCCCTTTTTGCGTATGAGCATCGGCCTGGGCTTCCCAAGCGCGCGCGCATACATGTCGCGAAAAATGAAGGCATCGAAGCGAAGCCGCCCTTTGGCACAGGAAGCATATACAAGGCCATCAATTTGTTGCGCCCTCAATGCTCAACGACTCCACGCTGCGCTCGACCCAATTGGTACTCGCACTGGCATCATAAGAACCTGAAGGATACATAACCGCCTGACCCACTTAGCTTCCGCTTATGAGCGGAAAGCCCGACAAACCACTTCAGAGCTTTCCAAAGACAACGAGCAGCCAAACGGCCTTGCAGACAATATGAAGGGTCTGATCAAGGGCTAACGCCGTTTTACCCCTCACTTTCAGCTCATCGATGACGGTATGGGCCAGCCATTCCGCTAGGCCGAGCCAGACGTTACCGGTCACCAACGCCACTGCCGCCCCATGAATGCCGGCATGAGCGACGAGATGATAGAACCGCAGCGGTCCCTTGACCTTTGCTGTAGCAAGGAATTCACCTTGCAGCGGGTAATCGCAAACCCAATGCGCGCCGAGCAACATCAGCGCCGTGGTCAATATTTGTTCCATGCAAGGCCTACCTGCTTATTTCGCGAACCACCGTTTCGTCTGCCCCCAAGTACCATCAAGTAACAAATGAGAGAGGAACGCGTATAACGCGCATCATTGATTGAATATAACACTGTTATGTGCCTGATTGCTGCCAATGCTTAAACCTAAGCAGATCTGCCAGATCACTCGCTAATCGGAGGATTGCAAATGTCGAGAGTACCAGGCAGAGCTAGATTAAACAGTCCTTTTTTCGCCGGAGCCACGAGACCAACGCCACCGGCAAAACATTCGCAGGCGCATCCAGGTGTTAGCCCCCTTCATCCCGTAAGCCATCGCAATACCAGCTTTCAACCGCTTCCACGTCCCCTTGGCCTAGTTCCATACCATTATGATATCGCTGACCATTTCCCGGAAATTCAACAGGAGTGCACAAAAGCGGGCCGAATTATCTTTCATGTGGTAGGAGATAGTGGCGGCGTTCAGGACGGCGAGTTCCAAAACAATGTCGCAGCCTTGATGATTCGTGACCTCGCCAACCCCGCCGATGAAAGACCGCATTTCTGTTATCACGCCGGTGATCTTGTTTATTTTACCGGCGCAAGAGATGACTATTATGCTCAGTTTTACGAACCATATGCCCACTACGACATACCAATATTCTCCATTCCCGGAAATCATGACGGTGAGGTCGACGATCCCAGCACTGGGGCGTCACTGAACGGCTGGGTAAACTATTTCATGCAGGCTCAGCCAGACGTGGACCCGATCTCCAAGGATTGTCCACGGGTGCAAATGAACCTCCCAAACGTCTATTGGACCTTGATAACGCCCTTTGCGACGATCATCGGAATGTACACGAACGTACCTGAGGGCGGCTCGATCGACTCAGTTCAACAGCAATGGGTCACTCACGAATTCGCAACAGCTCCGCAAGATCGCGCTCTTATTCTTGCCCTGCATCACCCAATATATTCATTCGACGCCTATCACAGCGGCAGCTCGAAGATGGCTGACGTGCTCGAGAATGCTATTCGAGACACTGGCCGTGTGCCAAACCTGGTTCTTTCCGGTCACGTTCACGACTATCAGCGAATTGAGCAAAAAATCTCCGATGACGGGCCTACTCCTTTCATCGTCTGCGGCAATGGGGGATATCACAATCTCCATTCGGTCCATTCCAATGTGGGCGATGTTGCGCCAGATACAGGTGCCGTTCTTCGATATGCTGCCGACAAGAAATGGGGATTTTTGACGTTGACTGTCGACAAGGACAAGATCGCCGGCCAGACAACAGAAGTCGACCGGCACGATCAAGTCGTTGCTGGGGACAGTTTCAGTTACCCCACCGCGCCCGTGGTGCTGCCAAACCCAAAATCTGTTCCGACATTGTAGAAGCACAAAGCGTTGCGTGGTCGGCACTGTAGCGGGTGCCGGCCACCCCACTTCGACCTATCCATCAAGCAGCAGCGGTGGCTGAGCAAGCACGTCAAGCGCAGTAAAACACTTGAGCAGGCGCTCAACCCGGCTGATGCCTTCATTGCAGGACTGCGAAAAACGCGAAGTTCTTGGCATCGCTATGGAAAATGGTCGCCTCGACGGTTGGGAAATTTAATAAGCTCACCCCACCTCGATCCTATTCCACACCAGCCTCACCCCCGGGACCGCCTCGGCAACTGCGGTCGCGCGTTCGACTTCTTCCGGTGTCGCCACCGTCCCATGGAGCCGGATTTCCTGGCCTGCGGCGACGACTGTGACGTCGGACGCGTCGAGGCCGCCGGCGACGGCGAGAGCATTCGCGACGGCGGATTCCAGCGCCGAGCGCCTGGCATTTTCGCTTTCTATTTTGGGCTCGACACCATGAAACGTTGCCGCTTTGAAAACCATCGCCCCATCTCCAGGCACTTCTGCAGGACGGGGAAACGCGGTATCCGCCTATTGGTTCATAAGATGCCTGTAAATTACTGTTAAAATCAGTAATTTCGGGAGTGATGGACCGCGAGCGGAGCCTCGCCGTCGTGCCTGCGGACTTGCCGCCTTTTGCGATCCCCTGTAGAGCCATAGGCGAAGACAGCAAGATGCGGATACTTGGAAATGACAACCGGGAGCAAAGCGCCGCGGCGCCTGACGATATTGGGTTCGACCGGCTCGATCGGCCAAAACACGCTCGACGTCGTCGCCCAACTGGGCGGACGAGAAGCGTTCGATATCGCCGCAATCACCGGACACGACAATATCGATCTCTTGGCAAGCCAGGCGAAGGCCTGTGGCGCAGCACTTGCCGTGACCGCCAATGAAGACCGCTATCTGGCGCTCAAGGACGCGCTTGCCGGCACCGGCATCGCCGTGGCCGCCGGCAGAAATGCCCTAATCGAAGCCGCCTCCATTCCTTCCGACTGGGTGATGGCGGCGATCGTCGGCACGGCGGGGCTCGCGCCGACGCTGGAGGCTGCACGCCGGGGCGCCGACATCGCGCTCGCCAACAAGGAATGCCTGGTTTCCGCCGGCGATCTTTTCGTTCGTGCAGTCAGCGAAGGCGGCGGGCGATTGATCCCGGTGGACAGCGAACACAGCGCGATTTTCCAGGCACTGGAAGACGACCAGCAGCATGCGGTGGAGCGCATCATCCTGACTGCTTCGGGTGGCCCCTTCCGCACATGGACGCGAGAGCAGATGGCCAATGTCACGGCGGCGACCGCGCGCGCCCATCCAAACTGGTCCATGGGCCTGAAGGTCTCCATCGGCAGCGCTTCGATGTTCAACAAGGCACTGGAGATGATCGAGGCCAAGCATCTGTTCAATGTCGGTCCGGATCAGATCGAGGTTATCGTCCATCCGCAATCCGTGGTTCATTCGATGGTCGGCTATACGGACGGCTCGGTGCTGGCGCAGCTCGGCTGTCCGGACATGCGCACCGCTATCGGCTATGCGCTGACCTATCCGTCTCGGACAAAACTCAATGTCGACCGGCTGGATTTTGCGAAATTGGCCCGGCTGGATTTCGAAGCGCCGGACGAGGTTCGTTTCCCCGCACTGCGTCTTGCGCGCACCGCGCTGGAGCGCGGCGGGCTGCAGGGCGCCGTCATGAATGCCGCCGAAGAGATTGCCTTTCAGGCCTTCGTGGACGAACGCATCGGTTTCCTGGACATGGCCGACATCGCCGAAGCGGTCATGGACCAGATGATCGCTATCGGCAGCGCCGAAACGATGGATGCGGTCTTTGCCGCCGATGACGAAGCCCGCCGCCGCGCCGCCGCGTTTGTAAAGCAAAGGGAAAGGGCTGCGTAAGCCGGCCGCGAAAAGGTGCAAAGTCGGAAGCAGATGACCGCTCTCACCAGCAGCGGCGAATGTGTTGTTGGCGGGAAGCTTTCAACATATTCGGTAGGCCATCACCAACGTCGCATTCTGGACAGGGCCTCCTATGGCACTTCATCTCGAAACTCCGCTGCTCGAATCCCGTCCCCTAGCTAAGGTTCTGATCTGTCAAGAAGATAACGGCGGATCGGGCCAGCGAGCGATCTATCCGCCGAGCCCTTCCAGCACTTTAGTAAATCTCAAGCCGGTATGTTCGTATCCACAACGTTTATAGAGGCGATGCGCGTCGTCGCGGCGGGCGCTGGGTTTCACTGTCACGAGGCGGGCACCGCGGTCATAGAGCCAGCGCTCGCCGTGATCGATCAATAGTCCGCCGATCCCTCTGCCTCGGAAATTCGAGGAAACGACGAGGGCTACGATGGCGCCATCGAGATCATCTCGGTACAGCGTTGGAGAGAGAGATAGGCCAATCATACCCGCAAGCGAACCATTCTCATCGGCGACAAACGTGGCATACTCCTCCCGGCCACTTAGTCGCTCGAGTCGGGCAGCCATCTCGCCCGGCGAAGTCGGATAGCCCAGCTCGGCCATCAGCCGCGCCAACGCCACGACATCCGCTCCCGTTGCCACCTTGATTTCGATCCCGCCCATGGCCTATCCCTCAACCTGTTAAACGGACAGGACAATGCAAGAGGGAACGAGTCGGAGCAACCAAGCTTTTTATCTGGCACGTAACGGCCTTCAAAATATTTCAATCATCGCCGCCGAAACCGAGGGCGCAGCTTCCCTGGCCGTCTCCGTGAAAGCCGGCAAGATAACCGAATTACCCGCCATCACCAGCATCGCGACGTCGCTTGGCGCCCGAAAGGTCCGCCAGCGGGCCTTCGAGATTACGCAGACGCTGCCCGTTGATTGCGTAGTCGTGGATGACCAAGCTGCAGTCAACGCATGCATGCGCTTCCTTGACGATCATTGCGTGGTCGTGGAACCGGCCTGCGGCGCAGCTTGGCCGTCGCATATGCACATGCCTATCGATTGGCGCGTTATGAGCGAGTCCTGATCGTTGTTTGCGGCGGGGCGACGGCTCCCGTCGCTCAATTACAGGCCTGGCAAACATCCTGATCGTCGCCCGAAGTTTAAAAAGTCAGGGCGCGGAAACAGCATTTCCGCGCCCTGACTAAAATATGAAAACGTAAGCCGTGACTTATGCCACCGCGCGGGCCAGCGCGCAGCGCGACCAGAGCGCATGCAGCGCACCGACGAGATGCTCGATATCGGCATCGGAGTGCAGCGGCGTCGGTGTGATGCGCAGGCGCTCGGTCTTTTTCGGCACGGTCGGATAGTTGATCGGCTGAACGTAGACACCGCAATCGAGCAGCAGATCCGAGATCCACTTGCACTTGGCGGCATCGCCGACCATGACCGGCACGACATGGCTCGGGTTCGGCATATGCGGAATGCCGGACGCATCGAGCTGGGCGCGCAGCCTGCGGACGCGATCCTGATGTCGGGCGCGTTCGAACTGGCTGACCTTCAGATGCTGGATGGAGGCGACGGCGCCCGCAGCCAATGCCGGCGGCAGCGATGTCGTGAAGATGAAGCCGGATGCAAAGGACCGGATGAAGTCGCAAAGTGCGGCCGAGGCGGCGATATAGCCGCCCATGACGCCGAAGGCCTTCCCGAGCGTGCCTTCGATGATGGTCAGCCGGTCCATCAGCCCTTCGCGCTCGGCGATGCCCCCGCCGCGCGGGCCGTACATGCCGACGGCATGCACTTCATCAAGATAGGTCATCGCGCCATATTTGTCGGCGAGATCACAGATCTCCTTGATCGGGGCGATATCGCCATCCATCGAATAGACGCTTTCGAAAGCGATCAGCTTCGGCGCCTTGGGATCGGCCGCCTTGAGCTTGGCTTCGAGATCATGCAAATCGTTGTGCTTCCAGATGACCTTGTCGCACTTTGCGTAGCGGATACCCTCGATCATCGACGCATGGTTCAGCGCGTCGGAGAAGATGATCAAGCCGGGAATCTTCGCGCCGAGCGTACCGAGCGTCGCCCAGTTGGAGATGTAGCCGGAGGTGAAGATCAGCGCCGCTTCCTTGCCGTGCAGATCGGCGAGTTCCTGCTCGAGCAGAACATGGTAGTGGCTGGTGCCAGAAATATTCCGGGTGCCTCCCGCACCCGCGCCACAGTGATCGATGGCTTCTTTCATCGCCTCGATCACTTTCGGATGCTGCCCCATGCCGAGATAGTCGTTGGAGCACCAGACCGTTACATCCTTGGGGCCTTCGGGCGTATGCCAGGTCGCGCGCGGAAAGCTGCCACGCTGACGCTCCAGATCGGCGAACACGCGGTATCGGCCTTCGTTGTGTAGACCGTCCAGTTCACCTTTGAAAAATGCTTCGAAATCCATCATCTGCTCCAGAACCGTGCGACCGTTTTTTCATGATTGCCGGTCTGCACGTCAACCCCTCCGCATCGCTTTCGCACCTGCTGCGGCAAATGGCCCATAATTTTGAACAATTCCAGACAAGAATAGCCAATCACCGAGAATTGACAATCAAGTCTATGTCCAGAACGCACGAAACCGGAAGAGCGGGCGGCCCGCCCTTCCGGCCTTTTTGTGCGAGATTTATGCGACGGCCACAGCGCGCTTGGCCATGACTTTTATCAAATTGGCGCGGTATTCCGCCGTGGCATGCAGGTCGGACATCAGTGCCGACGAATCGACGACTGCATTGGCGAGCGCATCCGGCGACCAGTTCGCAGCAAGCGCCTGCTCCATGCCGGCATGACGGAACACCCCATCCGCACCCGCGCCGGTGACTGCAACCCGGGCGCCACCCGCTCCGCCGGTGGCGAAAACGCCGGTCATGGCATAACGCGAGGCAGGATTGGGGAATTTGGCGTAGCCCGCCTTTTCCGGCGCCTCGAAGGTGATGGCGGTGATCAACTCACCGTCTTCCAGCGCCGTCTCGAAAAGGCCGGTGAAGAAATCATCGGCCGCGATCTGACGCTTGTCGGTGACGATGGTGGCGCCCAAGCCCAGCATGGCCGAAGGATAGTCCGCCGCCGGGTCGTTGTTGGCGACCGAGCCGCCGATCGTGCCCATATGGCGGACATGCGGATCGCCGATCATGCCCGCGAGATCGCAGAGTGCTGGACAGACGGCGCGGATCGCCGCCGAAGAGGCGACCTCCGCATGCGTGGTTGCAGCCCCGATCGTCACTCTGCGGCCGTCGACGCGGATGCCTTTCAACGTCGGGATATGCCGGAGATCGACGAGATCGCTCGGCGAGGCCAGACGCTGCTTCATGGTGGCGATCAGCGTCATGCCGCCGGCGACATATTTGCCTTCAGGCGAGTCCGACAGAAGCTTGACGGCTTCGTCGACCGAGGAGGCGCGATGATAGTTGGTTGCATACATGGTTTTCTCCTCCTCTTGTCTCAGGCCACGGCCCGCGCCGCTTCCCACACCTTCAGCGGCGTGGCCGGCATGGTCAGGGCATTGTTACCGATCGCATCGGTGATCGCGTTGATCAGCGCCGGCGGCGAGCCGATGGCACCAGCCTCGCCACAGCCTTTGACCCCGAGCGGATTGTTCGGGCAAGGCGTGTTTTGGTGCGACAGGTTGAAGGATGGCAGGTCGTCGGCGCGCGGCATGGCGTAATCCATGAAGCTCGCCGTCAGCAACTGGCCATTGGCATCGTAATGCACGCCTTCCAGCAGCGCCTGACCGACCCCTTGAGCAATGCCGCCATGCACCTGACCTTCGACGATCATCGGATTGATAATATTGCCGAAATCGTCGGCGGCGACGAACTGGATGATTTCGGTCTTGCCGGTTTCCGGATCGACCTCGACTTCGCAGATGTAGCAGCCGGCCGGGAAGGTGAAGTTGGACGGATCGTAGAAGGCGGTTTCCTTCAGGCCCGGCTCTATGCCGGCGGGCAGGTTATGAGCGGTATAGGCAGCCAGCGCCACCTGGAACCAGGGCAGCGACTTGTCGGTGCCCGCCACCTTCACTTCGCCGTTTTCGATGACGATATCGCTTTCGTCGGCCTCCATAAGATGTGCGGCGATTTTCTTCGCCTTGGCCTCCACCTTGTCCAGCGCCTTGACCACCGCCGACATGCCGACGGCACCCGAGCGCGAGCCATAAGTGCCCATGCCCATCTGTACCTTGTCGGTATCGCCATGCACGACGGAAACCGTGTCGATCGACACGCCGAGCCGGTCGGCGACAAGTTGCGCGAAGGTGGTCTCATGACCCTGGCCATGGCTGTGCGAACCGGTCAGGACCTCGACCGTTCCGACCGCATTGACCCGAACCTCGGCCGATTCCCACAGGCCGACACCCGCGCCGAGAGATCCGACCGCCTGAGAGGGCGCAAGCCCGCAGGCCTCGATGTAGCAGCTCATGCCGATGCCGCGCTTCATGCCGCGCGCCGCTGCTTCCACCTTGCGGGCCGGGAAACCGTTCCAATCGGCCTGCTGCATGGCGGCGTTGAGGGAGGCCTCATAGTCACCCGCGTCATAATTCATGATCACCGGCGTCTGATGAGGGAAGGAGCGGACGAAGTTGCTTCGCCGCAGTTCCGCGGGCGAAACGCCGAGCTCGCGCGCCGCCGTTTCCATCGTGCGCTCGAGAAGATAGGTCGCCTCCGGACGCCCGGCGCCGCGATAAGCATCGACGGGCACGGTGTTGGTATAAACGGTGCGGACATTGGCGTGGATCGCCGGGATCGCATACTGGCCCGAAAGCAGTGTCGCGTAGAGATAGGTCGGCACGCATGAGGAGAAGAGTGACATGTAGGCGCCGAGATTGGCGATAGTGTCGACCTTGAGCGCCGTGATGCGGTTTTGTGCGTCGAAAGCCATCTTCACTTTCGAGACATGATCGCGGCCGTGGGCGTCGGTCAGGAAGGCCTCAGTACGGTCGGCGGTCCACTTGACCGGTACGCCCGTCTTTTTCGACGCCCAAAGACAGACGATCTCCTCGGGGTAGATATAGATCTTGGAGCCAAAACCGCCGCCGACATCCGGCGCAATGACGCGCAGCTTGTTTTCCGGCGCGACATTGTAGAAGGCGCTCATTACCAGCCGCGCCACATGCGGGTTCTGGCTGGTGGTGTAGCAGGTGTAATGATCGTCGCCGGCATCATAGATGCCGAGGGTCGCGCGCGGCTCCATGGCGTTGGGCGACAGCCGGTTGTTATGAAGCTCTATCTCGGTGACGTGCGCTGCCTCGGCAATCGCCTTGTCGGTCGCGGCGCCGTCGCCGAGCTCCCAGTCGAAAATCAGATTATCGGCAGCTTCCGGATGAATCTGCGGCGCGCCGGGCTTCAGCGCCTCGACCGCCTCGGTGACGGCGGGAAGCTCTTCATAATCCACCATGACCGCCTCGGCCGCATCGCGAGCCTCGCCAAGCGAATCTGCAACGACGATCGCCACGGCATCGCCGACATAGCGCACGGTATCGACCGCCAACGGCCGCCAGGCTCCCATTTTCATCGGCGAACCATCCTTGGAATGGATCATCCAGCCGCAGATTATGTTGCCGATGCCATCGGCCAGCAGTTGCTTGCCATCCAGCACGCCAATGACGCCCGGCATGGCCAGCGCCGCCGACACGTCGATGCCCGTGATCTTCGCATGCGCATGCGGGCTGCGGACGAAATAGGCATATTTCATGCCCGGCGCCACCATATCGTCGGTGTAGCGCCCCTTGCCCGTCAGAAATCGCTTGTCTTCCTTGCGCGCAACGCGCGCACCAATGCCTTCAACGCCCATGATATCCTCCCATTGGGGTTCCGGGCCTGGCAATCCGCCAAGATAAGCAGTCGTTGGCGTTCGCCAGACAATCTCGGTGAAATCTTATTCGGCCGCCTGCTTGGCAGCGTGCATCTCGGCATTGGCAGAAAGAACTGCCTTGACGATGTTGTGGTAGCCGGTGCAACGACAGATATTGCCGTCAAGTTCAGCCCGCACGGTCTTTTCGTCCAACGCGCCGCCGTGGCGGTTGATCATGTCGACGGCCGTCATCACCATGCCGGGTGTGCAGAAGCCGCACTGCAGGCCGTGATGCTCCTTGAAAGCGGCCTGAACGGGATGCAGTTCGCCATTGGCGGCCAAACCCTCGATGGTTGTAATATCGGAGCCGGATGCTTGCACGGCAAGGATCGAACAGCTCTTGACCGATTTGCCATCCATGTGAATCACGCAGGCGCCGCATTGGGTGGTGTCACAGCCGACATGGGTTCCCGTCAGACCGAGATTTTCCCTGATGAAATGGACGAGCAGCGTGCGATCCTCGCATTCGCGGCTGACCGTCCGGCCGTTCACCGTCAACGTCACTTTTGCCATATTTTCCTCCTCGCCTCTCCTCCAGAGGCAACAGCCATCATTTGACTTTTTGAAGTGCGATCAACCTCTACTTTAGGAAGAAGCTGGATTTTTCTCTCCGCCTCGTTTCTTTGTTTACCGAATGTAGACGCCGCCAGTTTAGCACCAAAAAAACCGCAAGTGCCCAATGGACAAACATATTTTGCACTGTATTTCTTCGTAGCTGCAGGACTGCAAGGACAGCCCATCGTGGTGGAGCTGAAAAATTTGGGACGGCGTTGGCCGGAGTGCCGGCTTAACTAACGTTGGAGAGAGTAAATGAAGAAAGCTCTTATGCTCGCATTGGTCGGCTTGTCTATCGCAAGCTGCACCCCGACTGAACAGGGCGCCGGCATCGGCGCTGCCTCCGGCGCCATCATCGGCGGCGCCGTCACCGGCAATGTCCGTGGTGCAGCCGTCGGCGCCGCGATTGGCGGTGTTTCGGGTGCTGTCATCGGCAGCGTCGCCGAACAGCCTGGCCAGTGCTACTACCGTGACCGCTATGGCCGTCGCTACATCGACGATTGCCCGCGCGGTGGCTATCGTCGCGGTGGTTACTACGGTGGCGGTTACTGATCGAGCACGCATCGACATGTCGGAGTCCCGGGCCTGAGGTCCGGGACTTTTTGATTCCAGCCATCGTTTTCTCATCTCTAAGACGATGCAAATCTGCCTTCGATCGGGCGGAAATGACGCAAATTTCAACGCTGGATCGAACGCGGCGATGATGGAAATGGCGACCATCACCTCCTCTGATTAGATCGCTGAGATAGCCCTAAGTCCCGGATGAAAATCCGGGATTTTTCGTTTCGGAAGCGGTCCCTTGTACGTTTTTTGACTCTAAAGTGGTACACGCGGGACGCTTTTGCCTCTATGGTGGCCGCGCGTTAACCCGGGGGAAACGCCAAACTGAGAAAATTCTTACATAACCGTAAAGCGGCGTATGCGTAAAAGAACGGGCCCGAGGAAGAGTATTGCGTATCGGCGAGCAGGCACCGTAGTGGCGGTTGCGGCAATGATTGCGCTCGGCCCGCTCTATGCTGGAAACGCACTTGCTTTCAAGCTGTTCGGCATGAGGCTCTGGGGCGAAGACGAGACGGTTAATGAGGTTTCTGACCCGGTTCATTACACCGTCGACTTCAAGACGGACAATCTCGATAAGGATCTCAAAGAGGCTCTGACCGAAAGCTCGATGCTGGTCTCCGACCAGAAGAAGCCCGTCTCCGGCGACCTCGGCGTCGTCATCAAGGCGCGCGACGATCGCGACCGGCTGATCGCCACCCTCTACGAAAAAGCGCGCTATGGTGGCGTGGTTACCATCACCGTTAACGGCACCAATATCGACGCGCTGCCGCCGAACCCCAGCTTCAGCCGTTCGCAGCCGGTGGCCGTGACCGTCTCGGTCGATCCCGGCCCGATCTTTACGCTTGGCAAGATCAGCCTGCTCGGCGATGCGAAAAGCCTCGACCCCGCACAATACGGGCTCGTGCCCGGCGGCGATGCCGGCTCGCTGACCATTCTCAAGGCCGGCGACAAGATCGTTGCCGACTTCAAGAATCAAGGCCATCCGCTTACAAAATTGACCAAGCGCGATGTCATCGCCGACCACGACACCCATCGGGTCGATGTGATGCTGAAGATCGACAGTGGCCCGATGGCGCCTATCGGCAATGTCGGCGTAACCGGCCAGAAGTCGGTCGATCCGGATTTCATCAAGCGCTATGCCCGCATCAACGAGGGCAAGCCCTATTCACCGGACGAACTGAAGAAAGCCTCCGACCGCCTTCGCAAGCTCGGTGTCTTTTCCAGCGTCACCATCCGCGAGGCCGACAAGCTGGCGCCGGACGGCAGCATCCCGATGACCATCGAAGTATCGGAGGGCAAGCAGCGCTTTTTCGGCTTCGGCGCACAATATTCCACCATCGACGGCTTTGGCTTGCAGGGCTATTGGGGCCATCGCAACTTGACGGGCAGGGCGGACTCGCTACGCATCGAAGGATCGGTCTCCCGCATCGGCGAAACGACCGATGTCGGCAAGCTCGACTATAGCGCCGGCATCACCTATGTCCGACCCGCGACCTTCTATCCCTCGGCAACCCTGACCGCCGGCCTGAAGATGCAAAGCCTGCATCCGGATGCCTACGATGCCGATACCATTACCGCGAGCGGCAGTCTTGCCTACGAGCTATCCGATCAGGATACCGTCTCCGGCGGCGGCGAAGTAAGCTATGAGAAAGACACCACCGACGCCTATGGCAAACAAACCTTTCTGACGCTGGCGATCCCGCTCGAATATGTCAGGGACACGCGCGACAACAAACTGGACCCGACCCAGGGCTACCGCGCCTCGATCGGCGCCACGCCTAGCTACGAAACTATGGGCGGCTCGGTGTTCAGTTCTTTCGAGGGTTCGATTTCTGGCTATCAGGGCATCGGCGCCAACAACAATGTCGTCTTCGCGGGCAAGCTTTCTCTGGGCTCGCTGATCGGCGCCAACAGCATCGCGGACATTCCAGCGACCCGGCGTTTCTATGCCGGCGGCGGCGGTTCGGTACGCGGCTACGCCTATCAGGAAATTACACCCTACGACGCCAGCGGCAACGCACTCGGTGGCCGCTCTTACGCCACCGCCTCTCTTGAAGCCCGCGTCAAGATCACCGATACGATCGGCATCGTGCCTTTCGTCGACATGGGCAGCGTCACCGGCAGCACTTTTCCTGACTTTTCCGATGTTCGCATTGGCGCGGGCGTCGGTGTGCGTTACGCTACGCCCTTCGGCCCAATCAGGCTCGACGTTGCCGTCCCACTCAACAAATATCCAAATGGCACGGCATACGGCATCTACGCCGGCATAGGCCAAGCCTTCTGACAAGCCGTACAGTCGGAGACGGTTCAGCACGCGGTTACAAAATTGAGGTTACTGTCGCTCTCATGAGCACGTTGATTCGAATTCTCGGCAGATTGGTGCGCCTCATCGCCTATGCGGTTGTGGCAATCCTCGCGCTTGCGATCGCCGCCGTGCTCATCGTCGGCTTCGTGCCCGCCGCGACCGATTATGCCGTCAATCAGGTGGCGAAACTCGTTTCGACGCCCGACCACACCATCACGATCACCGAGCCGTCGGGGCTCCTGACCGGCAACCTGCGGGTCGGCTCGATCGCGATTGCCGATACCAAGGGCACCTGCGCGAAGGTTCGGGATATCGCCATCGACTGGTCGCCGATCTCACTGCTGACGGGCACTTTCCGTGCCGATCGTGTTGCCGCCAGCGCCGTGGATTTTCAACGCTTGCCCGTCACGACCGCCAACGCCGCGCCCCAAGCAACGACGACTGAGAGCAAAGGCTTCTCGCTGCCCATCGCGGTCGATATCGGCGCCATCGCCTTGCCGAATCTGCGTATCGGGCAAGCCGTGGCCGGCCAGGATTTCGCGCTTGCCGCCAACGGCAGTGTCAAGGCCAACAGCAGCAGCATCGACCTTATCCTCGATGCCAATCGCCGGGACGTCCCTGACGCCAAGCTTTCCACCAATATTGCTTTCGCACCCGCGGAAAACCGGCTGAACCTGAAAGCCGAAATCGCCGAACCGCGAGACGGCATGCTCGCCGGCATGCTGCATCTGCCGGGCGGCCCAGCGATCAATATCAACCTTTCCGGCGAAGGCCCCTTGTCGAACTGGGCCGGCAAGCTACAAGCCGCGCTCGACGGCAAGCCGACGGTGTCGATCGAGGGCCATCACGCCATTTCCGCGGACGGGCTGCACCATATCGACGTCAAAGGCGGAGGCGACGTCGACTCGCTGTTGCCGCCGACCTTTCGCCCCCTCTTCACCGGCCAGACGACGATAGACCTTGCCGCCACCTTCGACGGCAAGGGCAAGATCGACATCCAGACCGGCAATCTCGCCACCGGCAGCGTCGTCATCGCCGCTTCCGGCACGCTTGATCCCTCAGGCAATAACAGCCTCAACGCCAACCTGCTCGGCACATCCGGTCCTGTCGATTTCCGCTGGCCGATGGAAAGCGGCGAAGTGCGGGCGATGATTTCGCGTGTCGATGTTGCGCTGACGGGCGCCGCGCAGTCCGTGAAGATCGATGCCAAGGCCTCGCTCGACAGCGCCAGCATGCCGCAAGGCCAGATCAGCCAGGTGAACCTCAGCGCCAAGAGCGACGCCTTCAACCTGACCAGTGGGTCCGGCCCGCTGCAGCTTCGCCTCGTCATCGGCCAGACCGCCTTCACCAGCCCCGATCTCAACCGCCTGATCCGTGCGCCGATCGCGCTGACTGCGCCTCTGCAGCTCTCGCCCGACACGATCGGCTTCAACAACACGACGCTGGAGAGCGCCAGCATCGGCGGCACCATCAACGGCAAATATACGCTGTCATCGAAGGCGCTGACCGGCAACTTCAAGATCTTCGCGCTGCCGGCCGTGCTGCCGGACGGCGTATCGGATAAATTCGAGGGGACGATCTCGCTGGAAGGTCAGGTTGCCGGTACCGTGCCGACGAAGATGAACCTCTCCAACCTGGCTCTGAAATCCAATGTTGGCGAGATCAGCGGCAATGCGGCACTCGATGGCCAGACGTTGACATCGAACATCACCGGCAGACTGCTCGATCTTTCCAAGCTTGTCCCGAATGCAGAGGGACAGGCGGATATCGGTCTGAAGACCAAGGGGCAGCTGAGCGCGCTCGGCATCGAAGCGACGGTGAAGGCTGTCAACGTCAAGCTCGCCGGCCGCCTGCTGGACACGCTCGATGTGGCGCTCACCGGAACGGCCGATCCGAATGCGCCCCAGGCAAGCATACAGGCAAACGGCGCAATCGAAGGCAAACCGATCAGCATTAACGCCAACGCCGCGTCTCAGAACGGCCGCACGAGCATCCCCGCCCTTGCCGTCGAAGTCGGCCCCAACAAGCTGCAGGGCAAGCTGGATTTATCACCGAGTTTCGAACCGTCAGGCGCGTTGAATTTCGATCTTCCCGACCTCAGCCTGCTCGCCGCCCTGGCCGGGCAGAAAGCTGAGGGTGATCTCAAGGGCTCGGTCGATCTCTCCAGCGCTAACAGCAAGATCGGCCTGAAGGTAGATGCCAACGGCAGCGGCATCCGCCGTGACGATCTTTCGATCAACAAGCCTTCCATCGCGCTGACGGTCGACGATCTCAAGGCCTTTTCCGCCAATGGCAGCATCCGCGCCGATGCCATCGCCTCGGGCGCCAACCGCATTGCCAATCTCGCGCTGACCTTCACGCAGCAGGGCAGCCGCACGGTTTTCGATCTCAAGTCCAACTATGACAACGCTCCGCTGACCGCCAGCGGCAATGTCGAGACCGGAGGTGGCCAGACGGTCGTCAGCCTCGACAATTTCGCCGGCGCACCGCGCACCATCCCGGTCAAACTGGCCTCGCCGACCAAAATCACCATCAAGGACGGCACGGCATCGCTGAACGGCCTAACTATTCAGACCGGCGGCGGTTCGGTGACGGTCAACGGCACGGCTGGGCAAGCGCTAAACATCACCGCCGAGATCGCCAACCTGCCCACCAGCCTCGCCAATGTCTTCGCACCGACGCTTGCCGCCGAAGGCACGATCTCCGGTAAGGTGACGGTGACCGGTAAGCCGGCCGCACCCGTTGTCGGCTTTCAGGCCAATTGGTCAGGGGCGGCGACCAGCCAGACGAAATCGGCCGGCCTCGGCCCGCTCGGCATCAAGGCAAATGGCCAGTTCGCCAACAATATCGTCACCATCGACACCAACTTGACCGGCCAGAATGGCTTGGCGCTCAATGGCGGCGGCACGGTTGCCGTTGCCGGCAACAAGGCCTTGGCGATGAAGTTCTCCGGCACTCTGCCTTTCGATGCGATGGCCGGACAACTCGCTGCCCAGGGGCTGAGCATGACAGGCGCAGCGAGGATCGACCTGCAGATCGCTGGTACGACCACGGCACCCGTCATCACAGGCTCGGTCTCCACCGACGGCGCGAAGCTCGTCGATGTCCGTCGCAACCTCACTCTCAACGGCCTTGCCGTCACCGTCACCCTCGACGGCAGGCAGGCGGTGATCTCGCGGCTCAACGGCAATCTCGCCAGCGGCGGCAGCGTATCTGCAAGCGGCACGGTCGGCATCGCTCCGAACAGCGGCTTTCCCGCCGATATCCAGTTGAGATTCAACAACGCCACCTATGTCGACGGCACGCTGGTGACCGCAACCATCAACGGCACGCTCAGCATCAGGGGACCGCTTCTGACCGCCCCGGTGCTCACGGGCAATCTGACGCTCGCGAAGGCGTCCATTACCGTGCCGGAAAAGCTGCCGGCCTCGCTCTCCGAGATCAACATCAGACACAGGAATGCGCCGGCCGCCGTCAGCGCCCAGTTCAAGGGCCGGCAGCCGCAAGGCCCGCGCAATAAGTCCACTACCCTCGGCATCGATCTGCAACTCGATGCACCTTCGCAGATCTTCGTTCGTGGCCGCGGCATCGATGCAGAACTCGGCGGCAGCATCACTGTCCGAGGCACCGCGGCCGATCCTATCGTCTCCGGCGGTTTCACCATGAGGCGCGGGCGCTTGACTATCCTCAGCCGCCGCCTGGATTTCACCAATACCAGCAAGATCACCTTCGGTGGCGACCTGACGCCTGCCCTCGACATGGAAGCCACGTCGAGCGTGAACTCCACTACCATTACCGTCGATGTCACCGGTTTGGCCACCGACCCGAAGATCAGTTTCTCCTCTTCCCCTGCCCTGCCGCAGGACGAGGTGCTGGCACAACTGATCTTCGGACAATCGATGTCGAAGCTCTCTGCCCTGCAGATCGCTCAGCTCGCCGATGCCGTAAGCCAGCTCGCCGGCGGCCGCTCCACCTCGTTGTTCGAAGGCCTGCGCAGCCATCTCGGCGTCGACGATCTCGACATCACGACGGACGCAAAGGGCCAGGCGCAAGTGGGCGCCGGAAAATATCTGAACAAGCGCACCTACATCGAGCTGCAGCAGGGTGCTTCCAACAACACCAAGGCGATCATCAATTTCGACGTCGGGCGCGGCGTCAAGCTGCGGGGAGCGGCCGGTTCGGACGGCGCGGGCGAAGCCGGCATCGTCTATGAGCATGAGTATTGACGAGATCACGCGACTTTCTACGCAAGCCAATACGCGGCTACCTCACCCTTCGAGGCCTTGCCGCTTCGCCGACGCTCAAGCATCAAAGCACCTCAGAGTGAGGTGGAGAGAGTTTTAGAACGCGTAAGAGATCAGCCCTCACCTGAGGTGCGGAAGCCTCTAGAGCTTGTCGAATGGGGCTGGAGCGTCGAAGGGCAAGCGCGGGTGGTGTCTCGCTGGAAGGGATGATCAAAATCCCATCTTGCTCGTCTTCAGCAAGATATTAGATTCAGTCGTGTTGATGCCATTGATCAGCCGGATACGACGCAGCGTTTCGTCAAAGGATGCGAGGTCGCGATCTTCCAGTTCAGCGATGAAATCCCATTTGCCGTTGGTGCTGTGCAGCGCCCTCACCTGAGGCAGGCCGCGAAGCTGTTCGGCAACCTTGTCCGCCATCTTGCCGAGCACCTCGATCATAACGATGGCGCGCACGCCGGCAGAACGGGCTTCATGGCCGGTTCTGATGGTGAAGGCGGTGATGGTGCCGTTGTCGACCAGCCGTTCGATGCGCGCGGTAACAGTGGCGCGCGAGGCGCCGGTTGCCGCCGCCAGCGATGAGACGGAAGTGCGGGCATTGTGGCGCAGCGCGCTCAGGAGGTCGCGATCGAGATCGTCCATGGACTTATCATTCTGCTAAATGGCACTATTCAATCTGTAAAAGACTAGTCAATTTTCGACAATTTTCCATCTTTTTGCTGTCATCTCCCCAGATGATAATTGAGATCGACAGCCGATTTGTATCTTGAGCCTTTCCGAAAAACATTTCGCATTTTTCAGGGGTTATACACCGATGGGAGCGCCGCCGATGAACGTAGAATCCACATCCATTACGCTGATTGGCGTACCGCTTGAGGAAGGCTCCGGCCGCCGTGGTGCCGGCATGGGCCCGACGGCCCTGCGTATCGCCGGCATCGAGACGATGCTGACCGAGCTCGACCACCGCGTCACCGACAGCGGCGACCTGCATCCGGCTCCCGCCGCCGATTTGCCGGATCATCCGAAGGCGCATAATTTGAAGATCGTCGGCGCCTTCACCCGTGCTCTGGAAGCCAAAGTCTACGAAGTCGCCTCATCCGGCAGCTTCCCGCTGATCCTCGGCGGCGATCACAGCCTCTCCATGGGCAGCGTCTCCGGCATGGCACGCTATGCGGCTGAGGTCGGCCGGCCGCTGTTCGTGCTATGGCTGGACGCGCATTCGGACTTCAATTCCCCGGCCACATCGCCCTCAGGCAATATTCACGGCATGCCCGTCGCCTTCTTCTGCGGCGAAGCCGAGATTGCCGATATCCTGCCAGCCAACCGGCCGCTGGTCGATCCGACGAAGGTTTTCCAGGTCGGCATACGCTCCGTCGATCCGCACGAACGCCGGGAAATCCAGGAGCACGGCGTCAATGTCTTCGACATGCGCTCCCTCGATGAACAGGGTGTGGCGGCCATCATGCGCCGGGTGCTCGACACGATCAGCGCCGCCAACGGCCTGCTGCATGTCAGCTTCGATGTCGATTTCCTCGATCCGGATATAGCGCCGGGTGTCGGAACGACCGTACCGGGCGGCGCGACCTTCCGGGAGGCCCATCTCATCATGGAAATGCTGTCCGACAGCGGCCTCGTCTCGTCGCTCGATCTGGTCGAGCTCAATCCGTTCCTCGATGACCGCGGCAAGAGCGCCCGCGTCCTGGTGGAGATGGCGGCGAGCCTGTTCGGGCGGCGCATTTTCGATCGTCCGACAAGGGCAGCATAGTTCTGGGGGGAAATTATCATGAGCGAACCAAGCGATCTCATTGCGACCGAGCAGCGCCTCGGCGCCCACAATTACAAGCCGCTCGACGTCGTGCTGACACGCGGCGAAGGCGTCTATGTCTGGGACACCGACGGCAAGCGCTACCTCGATTGCCTGTCGGCCTATTCGGCTGTCAACCAGGGCCATTGCCACCCGAAGATTCGCGAAGCGATGATCGAGCAGGCCGGCAAGCTGACGCTGACCTCACGCGCCTTCCGCAACGACCAGCTCGCCTACCTCTATGAGGAGCTGGCGGCACTGACCGGTTCGCACAAGATCCTGCCAATGAACTCCGGCGCCGAAGCCGTCGAGACGGCGATCAAAGCCGTGCGCAAATGGGGCTATGAGGTGAAGGGCGTCCCCGAAAACCAGGCGGAGATCATCGTCTGCTCTAATAATTTCCACGGCCGGACGCTCAGCATCATCAGCTTCTCCACCGATCCGGATGCCCGTACCGGCTTCGGTCCTTATACGCCGGGTTTCCGCATCATCCCCTTCGGCGATGCCGACGCTTTTGCCGCCGCAATCAACGGAAATACAGTCGCCGCGCTGATCGAGCCGATCCAGGGCGAGGCCGGCGTCATCATTCCCGCGCCCGGCTATTTCACCCGTGTGCGCGAGCTATGCACGGGCAATAACGTCGCCCTCATCCTCGATGAGATTCAGACCGGCCTCGGCCGCACTGGCAAGCTGCTCGCCGAAGAGCACGAGGGCATCGAGGCCGACGTGACGCTGATCGGCAAGGCGCTGTCCGGTGGCTTCTATCCGGTCTCCGCCGTGCTCTCCAATTCTGAAGTGCTCGGCGTCCTGAAGCCCGGCCAGCACGGCTCCACCTTCGGCGGCAATCCGCTTGCTTGCGCCGTCGCTCGCGCCGCACTGCGCGTCCTGACCGACGAAGGCATGATCGAGAACGCTGCCGTCATGGGCGATTATTTCCTCGAAGGCCTGCGCTCGATCCGCTCGAATATCGTCAAGGAGGTTCGCGGCCGTGGCCTGATGATGGCGGTGGAGCTGGTGCCGGAGGCAGGCGGCGCGCGGCAATATTGCTACCAGCTCAAGGATCTCGGCCTGCTCGCCAAGGACACGCACGACCACACGATCCGCCTCGCCCCGCCGCTGGTCATCACCCATAATCAGGTCGATTGGGCGCTGGAACAGATCGACAAGGTTCTGGCCAAATAAGCCGGAACCTTGGAAGTGGCCAAAGCAATTTCAGGAAAAGTGCTCAGCGGTTTTCCGTCCGAAATTGCGAAAAAACAAAAGGACAGAGCGGTTCTGAGATTCCGCCAAAAGCTGAACCGCTCTGAAGCGTATCGTGGCGAAATCTCTTTCCGGGGTTTAGGTTTGAGCAACATTCTTGCGCTATCGTCATCATAGCGCGCCAGTTTTGGCGCCATGCTCCAATGGGAAGAATGTTCATGGCCACGATCAATTCCACCAGCTTCAGCGGCGACACTTTGGAGATCATTGCCTTCCGGCTTCATGATCAGGAGTTCTGCGTTAAGACCACCACGATCCGCGAAATCCGCGGCTGGGCGCCGTCGACGCCGATCCCGCATGCGCCGGCCGATGTCATCGGCGTCATGAACCTGCGCGGCTCAGTCATCCCAATCATCGATCTCGCCTACAAGCTTGGCATGAAGAGCACGGTCGCCAATGAACGCAGCGCCATCGTCGTCGCCGAAGTTCATAATATGGTCATCGGCATGCTGGTCGACCGCGTCTCCGACATCCTGACGATTTCCTCGAGCCAAGTCCAGCCAGTCCCCGAAGTCACCGCTTCCTTCGATCGCGCCTATTGCGAAGGCATCATTGCCACCGAAAGCGGCATGATCTGCTTCCTGAACCTCGCCAAGATGTTCAAGGAAAACGAAGCGGAAGAACTCGCCGCTTAAGCGCCTGTTTTTCAATCCACTCTCCATGAATAAAACCGCCCGGTTTTCCCGGGCGGTTTTATTCATGCAAGCAGCATGCCATGAACGGCGCCGTAATTTAAGACCGGATCAGTCTTGCTTGACTGGCTCCGGCCTATGGATCAAGGACGCTGCCTCCAGCACCAGCGGATTCAACCCGCTGTCTCCATGATCGATCAGCTCGAAAAGCTGCCGCCGCATACGCGGTTCCCAGAATTTGTTGATATGCGTCGCAACGCCCGGCACCGCTTCATTGGCCGGCTGCGTCTTGAAGAAGGTGGCGATCTGGTTCGCCATGTAGACGAGCTTGGTCGCGGTCTTGCCATGAGGTGTGTCGTCAGGCGACATCGGCGATGCTCCCCGGAATAATACGCTGCGGATGGGTGAAAATCTCGAAATCGTCGCCGCGCACCAGCGCTACCAGCGTCATGCCCGCCTCCTCGGCCGTGCGGATGGCGAGTGCTGTCGGCGCGGAAATGGCGACGAGGACGGAGCTGCCCAATATCGCCGCCTTCTGCACCATCTCGACCGACAACCGGCTGGTGACTGCTACAAAGCCCTCTCCACCTTTGTGACCGGAGCGGATGACGGCGCCGCAGAGCTTGTCCAGCGCATTGTGCCGCCCGACATCCTCGCGCACGGCAAGCAGACCTTTGCTTGGAATATAAAGGCCCGCGCCATGTACGGCCCGCGTCTCGCGGTTCAATAGCTGTGCATCGGTCAGCAGCGCCACGGCTTTGATGATATCCTCATGCGCAACCGTCAGCGAAACGCCCGAAACATCGGGCACCTTGCGCACCGCCTGCTCGATCGATTCGATGCCGCAGAGGCCGCAGCCAACCGGCCCGGCCATATGCCGCCGCCGGACACGCAGCGCATCGGCGGCGTCATCGATCAAGGCAATCTGTACGTCGATCCCCCGCTCGTCCTCGACGGGCTCAACCGCCACGATCTGGTCGATATCGGTGATGATGCCCTCGGTCAGGCTGAAGCCGATGGCGAAATCCTCGATATCGGCAGGCGTTCCCATCATCACCGCATGCGAAGTGCCGCCATAGGAAAAAGCGATCGGTACTTCCTCGGGGACGATGCGTGATCCGGAGCGGACAATGCCGTTGCGACGGGCGGTTTCGGAGACGGTCACAGTGGGTTTGAAGTGGGTCATATGGCAACCCTTCCTTCTCCCCGACGGGGAGAAGGTGGCGCGAAGCGTCGGATGAGGGGGGCGAGGAGCGGTAGCTCCGAGCGGCCTGAGCGCAAGCGAAGGACAGTTCCTCCCGCGCGGAGAGCCCCCCTCATCCGCCCTACGGGCACCTTCTCCCCGAGGGGAGAAGGGATCAACCCATCCGCCATCACTCCGCAGCCTCCATCTTCCCCGCAATCCGGCGAGACTGCCGTGCCTGTTCGTCATAGTCGATCTGCCATTGCGACGGCCCATTGGAGGGCGAGACCTGCACGGCCGTTACCTTGTATTCCGGGCAGTTGGTCGCCCAGTCGGAATAGTCAGTGGTGATGACATTCGCTTGCGTGTCGGGATGGTGGAAGGTCGTGTAGACGACACCAGGGGCAACGCGGTCGGTAATCAATGCCCTAAGCGTCGTATCGCCGGAGCGGCTGGCGAGCTTGATCCAATCGCCATCGCGGATGCCGCGCTGCTCGGCATCGTGCGGATGGATCTCCAACCGGTCTTCGGCATGCCAGACGACATTGTCCGTGCGGCGTGTCTGTGCACCGACATTGTACTGGCTGAGAATACGCCCGGTGGTGAGCAGCAGCGGAAAGCGCGGCCCGGTGCGTTCATCGGTCGCGACATATTCAGTGCGGATGAATTTACCCTTGCCGCGCACGAAACCATCGACGTGCATGATTGGCGAGCCAAGCGGCGTCTTCTCATTGCAAGGCCACTGCACCGAGCCCATCTTTTCCAGATAGTCGTAGGAGACGAGGGCGAAGGTCGGCGTCGTCGCGGCAATCTCGTCCATGATCTCGGACGGATGCGTGTAGTTCCAGGCAAGCCCCATGGCTTGCGCCATCTTCTGCGTTACTTCCCAATCGGCATAGCCATTGCGAGGACTCATGACCTTGCGGACGCGGTTGATGCGTCGCTCGGCATTGGTGAAGGTGCCGTCCTTCTCCAGGAAGGTCGAGCCGGGCAGGAAGACATGCGCATAATTGGCGGTCTCGTTCAGGAAGAGATCGTGGACGACGACGCATTCCATCGCGGCAAGGCCGGCTGCGACATGTTTGGTATCTGGATCGGATTGCAGGATATCCTCGCCCTGGATGTAGAGGCCCTTGAACGTGCCCTCGACGGCGGCATCGAGCATATTCGGGATGCGCAGGCCTGGCTCCTTGTCGAGCTTAACACCCCAAAGCTTCTCGAAGATATCGCGCGTCGCATCGTCGGAGATGTGGCGATAGCCTGTCAGTTCGTGCGGGAAGGAGCCCATGTCACAGGAACCCTGCACGTTGTTCTGGCCGCGCAGCGGATTCACGCCGACGCCCGGACGGCCGATATTGCCTGTCGCCATGGCAAGATTGGCGATCGCCATGACCGTCGTCGAGCCCTGGCTGTGCTCGGTGACACCGAGGCCATAATAGATCGCGCCATTGCCGCCCTTGGCATAGAGACGGGCAGCGCCGCGCACGAGATCGGCGGGCACGCCGGTGTATTTTTCCGTTTCCTCAGGGCTGTGCTGCGGCTCGGCGACGAACGCGGCCCAATCTTCGAATTCGGACCAGTCGCAGCGCTCACGGATGAACTTTTCGTCGAACAGACCTTCGGTGACGATGACATGAGCCAGCGCCGTCAGCATGGCGACGTTGGTGCCCGGCTGCAGCGGCAAATGATAGCTCGCCTCCACATGCGGCGTGCGCACCAGATCGATGCGGCGGGGGTCTATGACGATCAGCTTCGCGCCCTGGCGCAACCGCTTCTTCAGACGCGAGGCAAAGACCGGATGGCCGTCTGTCGGGTTTGCGCCGATGACGACGACGACATCCGAATGCTCGACGCTGTCGAAATTCTGCGTGCCGGCCGAGGTGCCGAACGCCTGGCCAAGGCCATAGCCGGTCGGCGAATGGCAGACGCGGGCGCAGGTATCGACATTGTTGTTGCCGAAGCCGGCGCGCACCAGCTTCTGCACCAGGAACGTCTCTTCATTGGTGCAGCGCGAAGAAGTGATACCGCCTACGGAATCCCGACCATATTGATATTGGAGGCGCTTGAATTCGGTGGCGATATGCGCAAACGCCTCATCCCAGGTAACCTCCCGCCAGGGATCGCTGATCTTCTCGCGGACCATCGGATTGAGGATGCGGTCCTTATGGTTCGAATAGCCATAGGCGAAGCGGCCCTTGACGCAGGAATGGCCGCGATTGGCCTGGCCATCTTTCCACGGCACCATGCGCACTAGTTCCTCGCCGCGCATTTCTGCCTTGAAGGAGCAGCCGACACCGCAATAGGCGCAGGTGGTGACGACCGAATGCTCCGGCTGGCCGATCGATATCACCGATTTTTCGGTCAGCGTCGCCGTCGGGCAGGCCTGCACGCAGGCGCCACAGGAGACGCATTCCGAATTAATGAATTGCTCGTGCATGCCCGCGGAGACGCGCGAGCCGAAGCCGCGGCCCTCGATGGTCAGCGCAAAGGTGCCCTGCACCTCCTCACAGGCATTCACGCAACGAGAGCAGACGATGCATTTGGACGGATCATAGGTGAAATAGGGATTGGACTCGTCCTTCGGCATCCATTTCAGATTGATCTCGCCATTGTTGCGCGCCGTAACGTGATTGTCGCCGTCATAGCCGTAGCGGACGTCGCGCAGACCAACGGCGCCCGCCATGTCCTGCAATTCGCAATCGCCATTGGCGGCGCAGGTCAGGCAGTCGAGCGGATGGTCGGAGATATAGAGCTCCATCACGCCGCGCCGGATATCCTTCAACCGCCCAGTCTGTGTGTGCACCACCATGCCCGGCGCCACCGGCGTCGTGCAGGAAGCCGGCGTGCCCGCCCTTCCCTCGATCTCGACCAGACAGAGGCGGCAAGAGCCGAAGGCATCGATCATGTCGGTAGCGCAAAGCTTCGGCACCATGATCCCCGCTTCTCTCGAAGCGCGCATGACCGAAGTGCCTTCCGGCACGGTGATCTGCTGCCCGTCGATGGTCAGGGTCACCATGCTTTCGGAGCGGGAGGCGGGCGTGCCGTAGTCGATTTCGGAAACAAGGGACATCTGGTCTTACTCCGCCGCTTCAATCAAGGGAGCCGGAGAAAAGTCCTCCGGGAAATGGGTCATCGCGCTCATGACGGGATAGGGCGTGAACCCGCCGAGTGCGCAGAGCGAGCCGAATTTCATCGTGTTGCAGAGATCGGCAAGCAGCACCCGGTTCTTTTCCGGCTCGATGCCACGCGCGATCTTGTCTGCCGTCTCGACGCCGCGGATCGAACCGATGCGGCAGGGCGTGCACTTGCCGCAGCTTTCCACCGCACAGAATTCCATGGCAAAACGCGCCTGCTTCAACATGTCGGCGGTGTCATCGAAGACGACGATGCCGGCATGGCCGATCAGCCCATCCTTGGCCGCAAAGGCCTCATAATCGAAGGGCGTGTCGAAGAGCTTGCGTGGGAAATAAGCTCCCAACGGCCCGCCGACCTGCACCGCCTTCACCGGCCTGCCAGTCCTCGTGCCGCCACCAATCCTGTCGACGATATCTCCGAGCGACAGGCCGAAGGCCGTTTCATAGAGGCCGCCATATTTGACGTTGCCCGCGATCTGGAGGGGAATGGTGCCGCGCGAACGGCCCATGCCGAAATCGCGGTAGAAGGCAGCCCCCTTGTCCATGATGACGGGGACGGAGGCGAGCGAGATGACGTTGTTGATGACGGTCGGACAGTCGAACAGGCCCTTGTGCGCCGGCAACGGCGGCTTGGCGCGCACGACGCCGCGCTTGCCTTCCAGGCTGTTGAGCAGCGATGTTTCTTCGCCGCAGACATAGGCGCCGGCGCCGCTGCGGATCTCCATATCGAAAGCCTTGCCGGAGCCGAGAACGGAAGATCCGAGAATGCCGGCGGCTCTGGCAATCTCGACCGCTTCCGTCATCACGGCAATCGCATGCGGATATTCCGAGCGCGTATAGACGAAGCCCTTGGTGGCGCCAGTCGCCAGACCGGCAATCGCCATGCCTTCGATCAAGACGAAGGGATCGCCTTCCATGATCATGCGGTCGGCAAAGGTGCCGCTGTCGCCTTCATCGGCATTGCAGACGATGTATTTGCGGTCGCCCGGCGCGTCGAGCACCGTCTTCCATTTGATACCGGTCGGAAAGCCCGCACCGCCGCGACCGCGCAGGCCGGAGTCGGTAACCTCTTTCACGACGTCTGCCGCAGCCATACCAATGGCGCGGCGCAGCCCCTTGAGGCCGCCATGAGCTTCGTAGTCTTCGAGTGAAAGCGGATCGATGATGCCACAGCGAGCGAAGGTAAGGCGGGTCTGTTCCTTGAGGAATGGGAGGTTTTCAATCTCCCCAAGACAGAGCGCATGATCGCCGCCGGTGATCAGCCCGGCACCGAAGATATCAGCCACATCATTGGCCTTCACCGGCCCGTAACCGATACGCTTGCCTTCGACTTCGACCTCGACCAACGGCTCCAGCCAGAACATGCCGCGCGAGCCGTTGCGCACGATCCGCGCATCGAGGCCGCGGTTGGCGATCTCCTGCGCGACGGCCTTCGCCACTTTCTCGGCACCGAGGGAAAGAGCGGCCGCATCGCGTGGAATGTAAATCTTCACCGTCATCGGCGCGCCTCCATCACGAGCTCTTCGGCTGCCTCATTGTCCAGACGGCCATAGAGTTCGCCGTCCAGCATCGCAGCCGGCGAGCAGGCGCAGAGGCCGAGGCAATAGACCGGCTCCAGCGTCACGCTGCCATCCGGTGTCGTCTGGTGGAAATCAATGCCGAGCAGCCGCTTGATGCGCTCCGCCAGCTGGTCGCCGCCCATCGACTGACAGGATTCGGCACGACAGAGCTTAAGGACATGGCGGCCGGCGGGATGATCGCGGTAATCATGGTAGAAGGTCATGACGCCGTGAACCTCCGCGCGCGACAGGTTCAGGGCTTTGGCGATCAGTGGCAGCGTATCCTGCGGCACATAACCGAATTCCGCCTGGATCCCATGTAGGATCGGCAGGAGCGGGCCTTCCATCGACTTCATGCTGTCGATGATGACGCCGGCGCGGGCCACGATCTCGCCCGAGCCAAGATGCAAACTCATAAGCAGCCTCCCAAGCTTCTCCTCTGCGAACACGCCTCAATGCATGTTCACTCAGCAAAAATCGCAGGGAAGAACCGAGGGATCAATAATGCAGTCCCGTCACCCGATAGAAAATTTCTATCGATCTTTATCGCTTTCCGCGAGTAATCGCGCCTCATGCAACAAAGCCGATACTAATGGCGTAAAAGGTTCGCGGTGAGTGGCCACCAGGCCGACGAGATGTACGGCATCCGGCTCGGTGATCGGGATCTTGTGAATATCGGCGGGAAAGCCGAAGGAATCGGCAACATTTTTCGGCATGATGCTCGCCCAGCGCCCAGTCAAGACATGGGAGAACAGCACGATCATCGAGTTGGATTCCAGCGTCGGCCGGGCCGTTGCGCCGGCTTCGGAGAGATGCCGGTTGATGATCCGGCGGTTCTGCATGTCGGCAGTCAATAGACAAAGCCGAAGATTACCGACTTCCTTCCAGGTCACGCTTGTGCGCTCGGCCAGCGGACTGCCGGCCGCCGTAATCAAATGATAGCGCTCGGCGTAAAGCGGCACGCTGGTGACGCGGCCCAGCGGTTCGTTTTCCAGATAGGTGATACCGGCATCGATCTCGAGATTTTCAAGCAGACTCAGCACCTGCAGCGAATTGCGCGAAGTGATGGAGAAGGTGACGTCGGGATGCCGCTCCTGAAACGGCGCGGTGATCTTCGGCACCATGGCGAGCGCCGTCGGAATGGCGGCAATCCGAATATGGCCGGCAAGCCCCTTGCGCGCCGCCCGCATTTCTTCGCGCATGGTCCTGGTATCGCCGACGATGCGCCGCGCCCATTCCAGCACGCGCTGGCCCTCCGGCGTCAGCCCCTGAAAGCGCGAGCCGCGGCTGACGAGCATGACGCCGAGCTGATCCTCCAACTGCCTGATCGCCGCCGACAACGTCGGCTGCGTCACCCCGCATTCTTCGGCGGCACGGCCGAAATGCTTCTGGTTGGCAAGCGCGATAAAGAATTCCAGCTTGTCGATCATTCAACTCTCCCAAAAGAGACAGTTAAATGGGCGGGGGCATCAGCGCAACATTCGAGTTTCCTGTTCCTCTGACTGTATCCGCAGAAGATGGCGAGGCTGGTGGCGATCGACGGTGATGGTGAGCCGAAAGGGCTTGGTGGTCGAGGGTGATTGCACGCCGATGGATAAAATCACCACGGGATGAAGTTGCAGATCAGAATGTTGACGCAAATCAATTTGTGTCTTCTTGGGTCGGATATACTTGTTGTTGCTTTGGCGCTTAATGCGCAGAGCGGGAAAGGGGGTATATCATGATCAGATCATCTCAGATTGCGCCCGTTGTTATTGCGTTCTTCCTCAACCTTGCGATTCCGGTCCACGCCTCTGGCTTGACCGTCATTAAGGCGGAGCTATGGAACAAACCAGACGGTTCGCAAGGTGTCACACTAAGCACTGATCACGTCAAACCAGGCAAAGTTCAGTTCCAGGTAAAGAACGTGTCCACCGACGAAGATCACGAACTTCTGCTCGTCAAGACAGACCTTGCCCCAGCGGATTTTCCAACGGATGCAAGCGGCGCCCGCGTCGACGAGGACAAGTTCAAGGGTCTCAAAGAACTTGGCGATGTGCATCCGGGCAAGTCGCGTAATACCACCTTGACCCTCAAACCCGGTAAATACGTGCTGTTCTGCAACGAACAGGGGCACTTCAATGCGGGAATGTACATCGCGTTCACAGTCGAACCTTAGATGCATCGTTGCCTGCAATGACACGGCATCAGCCGACCGTAGCGACGACGGCTAGGACATAGAGTTCCGGTGTGAGCTTCATGGTTGGAGGCAGTGATCGTTCCGGCGCTGAGTACCGGCACGCCGGAGCAGTTGATTCCGGCTCTAGGACGGCTGGATATGGAGCTGGTCAAAGCGCAGTTGTTGAAATGGCATGCGGAAGGCGCGCAGATCGTCGCGTCCTGCATCGGGACGTTCTTTCTGGCGGAAGCCGGACTTCTCGATTATCGCGAGACGACGACGACTTGGTGGCTCGCACCGCTCTGTCCGCTTGGTACCTCAGAAAGACTCAGTGACCCACTTCGCCGCCAACAGATGGATGCTCGACGAAAACGCGAGGGATAAACGGTATTGCATTCTCTTCGACAGAGACTGCATTTCTTGCGTGGGCCGTTTTTTCCAGAAGCTTCGCAAATTCGCTCAACGATACCCGATCGGCACGGAGCATCTGCCGGATCATCGGATCGCGCAAAACTTCCGACATGGTCATTTCCCTGTGATACACGAGCTTATCCTCCTTCTTATCTTATGCCAGGAGTATTAGCGCCATTGCATAACACTGTCGTGTCAAGCAATTGACGATACGATGATGAATTGAAGGCTAAATCGAGGCTTCAGAAAATTCCGGACCTCCATTAGACCGAAAAGGCCCGGATGGGAGTATCCGAGCCTTTCCAGCGATCCTAGAACTGGATTTTTGAAGCAACGGGATTGCCATCCCGAGCATTCTGCCAGCATAGACGCGACTTCAGCTGTCCACGCAAAGGGCGTGTATTCGGTCAGTCGCCTTAGTGGTTTTTATTCGGCCCTTTTCCAGTGGCGAAGACGCAGGTCTTCACCTTGCAGTTCGGGTCATCTTTGGTCGGAACGCTGACACCTGCCATCGCCCCTTGCCCGATGCATGCCACCGAATTCGTGACATACCGATCGTACATCATCATATCGGGATGGATGTGCGAGGGATGTCGCAACACAATTGAGCCCTCTTGGGCCAACTTGTCATGAACGGATGAACAGGTAAGCGATTGGGAGTCGTACCTGGGCATCGCCACGGCGCTTGTGGAAAACAATCCAATTGCCGCGAGTAAAATGATCTTCTTCATGGGGGTTTCCTTTATTCAACCCTCCGACATCGCTGTCGGAGGAACCCCATCCTTAATCCCTCTGTGACATCGCGTTTGTGACAAAAAGCTAACTTACTGTCCACGTTTATTGAAATGACTGTTCGCATTTCAGAATAAACGGAAAGTCAGCCGACGGCCGCGGATGACGGATTCGCCGGCCTGGAACGAGCCTGCGGCAAAACGCATGTCCCGTTTATGACGGACATCTTGACCGACATGACCGATAAGGATCAGCAATTGGCCTTGCAGAAGACTTCCTGCAACGAATTGACCACGGAACAGATTTCGGAACTGGCGACGGCATAATAGACGAGCCGACCCTCACGGCGCGTATCGACCAGCTTTTCCAGCCGCAACCGCGCCAGGTGCTGCGAAACCACCGCCTGCTGCAAACCGAGCAGCTCCTCGATCTCGGTCACGGTCTTTTCGCGCTTGGCCAGCATGAAGAGAATGATCAGACGCGTCTCGTGCGACAGAGCCTTCAACAGGATGCTAGCCCTTTGAGCCTTCGCACTCAGTTCCTCAACATTATGCTCGGCAGCACCGCCAAGCGGTGAAGACAACGACATATGATAGCCTCTGGCGATAAACTCACATAGAGATATGCCTATAATATTATGGGTCCAGAAGCTGGTTCAAAAAGTCGCGGAGCACCAAAAAAGGTCCGATTTATCAGCAGATAAGCTGCCCGCCATTGATCTCGATCACCTGGCCGGTGATGTAGCCGGAAAGCGTGGGCGCGGCGAGGAAGAGATAGGCGGGTGCGCAGTCTTCCGGTGCGCCCAGACGTTGCAGCGGGATGGAACGGCGAGTCTGTTCAAGCTTTTCCTTCGACGAATAGCGCTCGTGGAAATCGGTGGCGATGGTTCCCGGCGATACGCAATTCACCCGGATACCGTCCGGCGCCAGCTCGCGCGCCAAAGCCTTCGAATAGGTGGCGACAAAGGCTTTCGAGGCGGAATAGATCGCCGATCCCGGACTGCCGCCGGTCAGAGCCGAAATCGAAACCGTGTTGACGATCGCCGCCTGACCCGCCGCCCGTAGCATCGGCAACAGCGCCCTCGTCACCTCGACGACGGAAGTCTGGTTGAGCTGGACGATCCGGTCATACCACTCGTCGGTCAATTCGCCGGCCGGAAAGCGGCCGACCATCGTGCCGGCATTGTTGACCAGCACATCGATGCGGTCGAACACGTCGGCAGCGGCGAGAGCAAAGTCCCTCGTGCCGCTCTCGCTCGTGAAATCAGCTGGAACGAGAAAGGCGCGGCGATCGAGTTCCGCCTCCATTAGAAAATCGGGCAGCTCACGCCCGGGGTCGCGGCCGACATGGACGAGAACGCGCGCGCTGCAGTCAAGGAACTGCCGCGCCACCTCCAGCCCGATGCCACGGCTGGCGCCGGTGACCACGACATTGCGATTTTCGAATAGCTTCGGATGAAACACGCTGACCTCCCCAAATCGCAGAATTCGCGCACCGGCAATTGCGGAATTTTCACTTTATCATATGATGACAGAAAAACGAAAGAAAGGGAGCGTCGACAATGTTCCTATCCGGACGCCAGACCGAGATTCTGGAAATCGCCAAGGCTGAAGGGCGCGTGCTGGTGGAGGAACTGGCGCTTCGCTTTTCGGTCACGCCACAGACCATCCGCAAGGACCTGAACGACCTCTGCGACGGCCGCGTTCTATCGCGCGTGCACGGCGGCGCGATCTTTCCGGGCGGTACGGAAAACGTCAAATACGAAGCGCGCCGCTCCATCGCCGCCCCCGAAAAGCAGGCTATCGGCCGTGCCGCCGCCGGCTTGATCCCCAACAATACCTCCCTTTTCATCAATATCGGCACGACGACCGAAGCGGTCGGCGAGGCCCTTCTCGGCCACCACGAATTGATGGTCATCACCAATAATATCAACGTTGCCAACAAGCTACGTATCTTTCCGTCGATCGAGGTCGTCATCGCCGGCGGTGTCGTGCGCGGCTCGGATGGTGGCATCGTCGGAGAGGCGGCGGTCGACTTCATCAAGCAATTCAAAGTGGACTACGCCATCATCGGCACCTCGGCCGTCGATGCCGACGGCGCGCTTTTGGATTTCGATTTCCGCGAAGTGAAAGTGGCACAGGCGATCATTGCCAACGCCCGCCATGTCATCCTGGTGGCCGACAGCACCAAGTTCGAACGCACCGCCCCAGTGCGCATCGGCCATCTCTCGCAAGTCCACACCTTCGTTACCGACGAATGTCGCGTCGAGTCCGTTCGCGCCACTGCGGCGGAGCATGGCGTTCGTTTGGTGGAAACCTCGCGCCGGCAGAATTGATCATCTCATTGCTTTCGTCACGAAACGTTCGTTTGACATTCGTATTGATTTCACTTTAGATGAATTAATTTTCGAATTTTCCATTTCCCAAAATGGCAATCCTTTCCAGAGAGGCGTGCGTGAGCGAGCAGATCTACGATATCTTCGTTATCGGCGGCGGCATCAATGGCTGCGGCATCGCTCGTGACGCTGCCGGGCGCGGTTACAAAGTTGCGCTTGCGGAAATGAATGATTTTGCATCCGGCACGTCTTCCGGCGCCACCAAGCTCATCCATGGCGGCCTGCGCTACCTCGAACATTACGAATTCCGCCTTGTGCGAGAGTCGCTGATGGAGCGCGAAGTGCTCTGGGCGATGGCGCCGCACATCATCTGGCCGTTGCGTTTCGTCCTGCCCTATCACAAGGGCGGCATCCGCCCGGCCTGGCTCATACGTCTGGGCCTCTTCCTCTATGATCACCTCGGCGGCCGCAAGCTGCTGCCGCCGACGGCGGTGCTGAACATGAAAACCGACCCAGCGGGAAAACCGTTGAAGGCGCTGTTCACCAAAGCCTTCGAATATTCCGACGGCTGGGTGGACGATGCGCGCATGGTCGTGCTCAACGCCAGGGACGCTGCCGATCGCGGCGCGACCATCATGCCGCGGACCAAGGTAATTTCCGCCCGTCGCGAGCGCGCCGCCTGGACAATTGAAACCCAGGACACCATTACTGGCGAAAAACGCGCGTTCCAGTCGCGCATGCTGGTCAACGCTGCCGGCCCCTGGGTTGACCATGTTCTGTCCGACGCCTTCGGCAAGAACCAGGTGCACAATGTCCGCCTGGTGCAGGGCAGCCACATTATCGTCCGCAAGAAGTTCGACGACCCACGGGCCTATTTCTTCCAGAATCCGGATAACCGCATCATCTTCGCCATCCCCTACGAACAGGATTTCACCCTGATCGGCACGACGGACCGCGACTACAAGGATGATCCGAAGGATGTGAAGATCTCCGAGGATGAGACCACCTATCTTTGCAATGCCGCCAGCGAATATTTCAAAGAGCCGGTTCGGCGCGAGGATATCGTCTGGACCTACTCGGCCGTACGTCCGCTCTATGATGACGGCGCCTCCAAGGCGCAGGAAGCGACGCGCGATTATGTGCTGAAGGTCGAAGGGGCTGAGGGGCAGGCACCGTTGCTCAACGTCTTCGGCGGCAAACTCACTACCTATCGTCGCTTAAGCGAACATGCGCTGGAAAAGATCGGGGAGGCCATCGGCCTCAAGGGCATGCCCTGGACAGCCAAGAGTTCCCTTCCAGGCGGCGATTTTCCGGTCCGGGGCTATGAGGCGGAGGTCGCCAAGCTGAAGGGGCGCTATCCTTTCCTCGCCGATCCGCATGCGCGCAGGCTCGTGCGCCGTTATGGCACCCGCGCCGCCATGATCCTTGGAGAAGCGAAGATGGCGGCCGATCTCGGCCGCAGTTTCGGCAGCGATCTCTACGAAGCGGAAGTCCGCTATCTCATGGCACATGAATGGGCCTACACCGCCGCCGACGTCCTCTGGCGCCGTTCGAAAAAGGGTCTCTATCTCTCCAAGGACGAAGCCGCCGCACTTGATGACTATATGGCTGGCACGCGCGTTCATGCCTGAGCAGGTGGGCGCGGTCCAGCCGGCTTCCTCGCAAGCGCGGCTGGCGCGGACCAACGGAAGTCATTAAAAGAGACCATCGCCCCCGATTTGCTGATAGGTTCGCCCGCATGACTGGCTCCGGCGCGGTAATCGACTGGCTTCTCAACTCTGACCCATCGATCCGATGGCAGGTGATGCGCGACCTGCTCGACGCCCCGGAAGCAGAGTGGATGGCGGAGCGGGCCAAAGTGGAGACCGAGGGCTGGGGAGCCAGGCTTCTTTCTTATCAGGACGCAGACGGGCAATGGGCAGGCGGCGCCTTCTTGCCACGCAACTTCGACTCTCGGGAGTGGCATGAACATGGTCAGCCGTGGACAGCCACGAGCTTCTCGTTGTCGCAGCTTCGGGAGTTTGGTCTCGATCCATCATCGGAGCGGGCAAAACGAACTGTCCAATTGATCGGTGCAAACTCGCGGTGGGATGAAGGCGGCCAGCCTTACTGGGACGGCGAAGTCGAAGAATGCATCAATGGCCGGACCGTTGCCGACGGTGCCTATTTCGGGATCGATGTCTCATCCATCGTCGACAGGCTCGTGGGCGAACGTCTCGAAGACGGCGGCTGGAATTGTGAGAGGATCAACGGCTCGGCTCGCTCGTCCTTCGCCAGCACCGTCAATGTGCTGGAAGGGCTCCTGGAATACGAGAAGGCGACCGGGGGCACCCCTGAATCCCGAGAGGCCCGCAGATCGGGCGAAGAATATCTCTTGGAACGCAACCTCTTCCGCCGTCTCGGCACCGGCGAGCCCGCAGACGAGCGCTTTCTGCGCTTCGTGCACCCCAACCGTTGGCGCTACGACATCCTGCGTGCGCTCGACTATTTTCGCTTGGCAGCGATACGGACTAGCGCCGCTCCGGATTCGCGACTCGGCGAGGCAATCGACCATGTTCGTTCCAGACGCCTGGAAAGCGGCAGATGGCCGCTCGACTGGAGCCCGACAGGGCGAGTTTGGTTCGAGGTCGACGACGGGCGGGGCAAGCCCTCACGCTGGGTCACCCTCCGGGCGATGCGGGTGCTCAGATGGTGGGAGCTTTGGCACTGAACCGGGCTAGGAGGACCGACGCGGCCCGCGGGCGCTCTTCCTTGACGAGCGCGTCGAGACGCGCGGCGATCCCCTCACCCGCCATGGCGGAAAGCAGCATAGGGCAGCCGCGACACCAGCCACGGCGCGGACACTCGGCCGGGATGCCAGCCTCGCCCTTCGGCTTGCACATGTTTCTTCTCCGGAAATTCTTGGGCGATGCTGCAGACGGAGATTCGATCCTCCGTCCGCAGTCGCTTTCTCAGGCCACCAGCTTCAGCGCGTCGGCAAGCTGGGCGAAGTCGATGGCCGAAAGACCCGGACGGACGGCGAAATCGATGACTGCCTGGAAGATTTCCGGCGGAGCATCCTTCTTCATGGCGCCCAAGAGTGCCGCGCGCTCCGCCGGATTAATCGCCGGGATCATGATGCGCATGAAGGCCATGCTCTTTTCCGGCGGCAGGGAGGCGATGATGTCCATCTCGATGCCGAGGATTTCGTTGTCGGTGAAGTTGCGCCACAGTAGAGGGCCGGTCACAGTCTCCTCCTCGTGCATATGCGCGAAGTCGTCGGCGATATAGGCGGCAAAGGCGAGATAAAGCTTGCGGCCGCAAGCGGCCTTGTGCAGCGGCCAGGCCTTTTCCCAGGCGACGATCAGCTCTTCCAGTTCGCGGAAGGCGGTGCGATGGTCGTCGTGCTGCTCGTCCAGCGTGACGGTCGAGACCCCCTTGGCGGCGAGCGCGACATGGATGTGGTCGTCCTCGTGACTGACGTGGGAAGCGGCGAGCATCAGGTAGTTGCGCAGGTCGCCGATCAGGAAGACCGCCTCCTCAGCATTGTGAAAATCGGCGGTGGCGAGGCGTCCGAGCAGGTCGCAGCCGGCCTTGCGCAGGCCCTTGTGTATCGCGCCGTAGATGTCGTAACGGCCGTTGAGATCGGGAATGCTGGTAAGCGAGAATTCGTGGCTCATGATGGTTTCCTCTCGGTTGGCCGGCGCCTCTCCCTGTGCGCCGGGCTGATCGCCGAGAGATAGCCGAGGCCTTTCCGAGGCGCTTCCTAAAACCATCCTAAGCAATTGGGACGATTGCTAAGAATATCCTAAGTAATTATCATCCTCGCATTTCAGGGGGAAAAGCATTGCTGGGGCGGGAACTCGCAGAATTTATAGAAAGTCCCGTCATGATCTTGTTCGCGACGCGCGACGAGGCCGGCCGGCCGATGATTGGCCGCGGTTCCGGCGTACGCTTCGACCGGCAGAGCGGACGTCTACGCTTTCTCGCGTCCCGCTGCCAATGGCCGAGGGCCGTGGGCGAGGCGCTGGCCGGCCGGCCGATTGCCACGACCTACGTGCGGGCAGCCGACTACAAGGCCTGCCAGATCAAGGGGCGGATCCTGGAGGCGGGGCCGGCGGATGCCGCTTGTCGGGCGTTGGGCCAGGCCTATGTCGCAGAACAGCTCGCGCGGATGCTGGCGCTCGGCGTTACCCGGATGCAACTCTCCAGCACGCTCTCTGACCGGGAACTCGTCTGCCTGACGATCGAGCCACAAGAAATCTTCGAGCAGACGCCGGGGCCAGGCGCAGGACGCAGGCTGACGCCGGAAGCCGTCGCATGATTCCGCTCGAAAGTCTGCGGGACAGTTTCGAGGGCGTCATTCCCTCCGTCATCGCCACGACCGATGCGGACGGAATACCCAATATCTCCTATCTATCGCATGTGCATTACGTCGACGGGACGCATGTCGCGCTCTCCAATCAGTTCTTCTCCAAGACCGCCGCCAATGTGGCGCGCAACGGGTTCGCGACCGTGATGGTGGTCGACGGTTATAGCGGTCAGCAGCACGTGCTCGACCTGGTGTTCGCGCGCTCCGAGACGGAGGGCGAGATCTTCGAGCGGGTGGCGATCCATCTGGCGATCCTGGAAGCCCGGATGAGCGGGATCATGAAGCTGCGTGCCGTCGACATCTACCGGGTGGATGACTGTCGGGCCGTGCCGGCCGCCAATCCGCTGGTCGAGCCGGAGCCGCTCGTGCTGCCCGACCTGATGGGCAAGGTGGCGAGGTTGACGGCGCGGATGTCGGACTGCGGCGATCCAGAAACGCTGCTCGACGCGACGCTTGAGGGCCTCGGCGAGCTCTTCGGCTACCGGCATTCCATGGTGCTGGTGCCGGACGGCGAACGCGGCGGGCTGACGACGATCGCCAGCCGCGGCTACGACCAGTTTGGCTTTGGCGCCGAGGTTCCGCTCGGGCGCGGCATTATCGGTGTCGCAGCCGAGCGACGGCGCAATGTGCGGATCACTGACCTCAGTCGCGGCCAGCGCTACATCCAGGCGGTGCGGGCCATGGCTGGGGTCGAGGATGCGACGCCGATCCCGCTTCCGGCGCTTGACAAGCCACTCAGCCAAATCGCACTGCCGCTTGCCTCGCGAGGAAGGCTCGTCGGCGTGCTGTTTTCGGAATCGACGGAGCGGTTCACCTTCCGCCATCGCGACGAGGAGGCGCTGACCGTCATCACCGCGCATCTCGCCACCGCGCTCTCCTTCCTTTCCGAGGAACGCGAGCGGGCGGAAACAGACCGGCGCGAGAAGACGGAGGCGTCGACCGACAAGGCCGGGAGCGTGTCCGAGGGTCGCCGCATCGCCGTGCGCTTCTATCCGCGCGACGGTTCGCTGTTCGTCGACGACGACTATCTCATCCGCGGCGTGCCGGGGCGGCTGCTCCTGCATTTCCTCGAAGACTATGTGCGCACCGGCAAGCAGGACTTTCTGAACCGCGAGATCCGCCGCGACCGGCGCCTGCAACTGCCGGATTTCAAGGACAATCTGGAGACCCGCCTGATCTTGCTGCGCCGGCGACTGGAGGAAAAGGCGGGCCCGATCATGCTTGAGCGCGCCGACCGCGGCCGCCTGCGGCTCACCCTTGCCGGTTATCCCGAGATTGAGGTGATGGAAGACTGACCGCGCCCCTTTACGCCACAAATGGCCATGGGGAGTCCATGAAACTTCACTGCAACCGAGGTTTTCACACCAAAAAGTGATCGCTTCCTCGCTGGGAGCCACCCTAAAGGATAATATCGCTTTCGGAGATTCATCATTATGATGCAACCTGGGGAAATGCGATGGCGCGTAGTCATTGCTCCCGGCGGCCTTGGACCAGCTTTGCAGGGCAGTTTTCGCGGAAGCTAAAGGTGTTGTGCTAGCCCCCGCGCTTGCTTCGGTCCGATTTAGTAGTCCCACTTCCCATGCCGCTCGAACTGGGCTGACCCAATAACTTTAAGGCCGTCCTGAGGGCGAGGACCGATGACATGCAAGCAGTGACGGATGAGCAAATTGCTGCAATTTACTGAGGATGGTCACCCCGGCACTGCTTGATCCTGTTGAAGAACCGTTCGGCCAGGATTGATCGTGAAGTTCGACCCCGTTGACCGAACTGCGTCACCGAAAAACGGGAGGACCCGATCGATGAAATTCGGACACACACACTAGCGCGTGGGCTGTTGGCGGGCTTGGCCGTCACGGCGCTGTCAAACATGCCGGCTTGGGCGCAGGAGCAGAAGCGACCCAACATCATTATGTTGATGACGGACGATACCGGCTGGAACGATTTCGGCGCATATTCAGGAGGAGGCGCCGCCCTCGGCCATCCAACCCCCAACGTTGACCGCATCGCCAAGGAGGGTGCGCTGTTCACCTCCTGGTACGGCCAGGCAAGCTGCACTGCGGGCCGCTCCTCCTTTATAACCGGCCGTATTCCGATCCGCTCAGCCCTCTCGATCGTGGTGGCTCCCGGCGATGAAAATGCCATCAAGAAAGAAACCCCGACCATCGCCGAGTTCTTCAAGAAGAACGGTTACTTGACCTACTTTTCGGGCAAGTGGCATCTCGGCGACAAGCCGGAGGCCTACCCGATCGAGCACGGCTTCGATGAGATGAAGGAGTTTGCCGCCTACTATCCTGGCGTCTACACCTACGCCGACACCACCAGATACTTTCATCCCTGGTTCCCGTCCTACAATCCAGAGTTCAAGAACGCCTATTTCGACGTCGTGAACATGTATGAGTGGGAGGGTACGGCCGGTCAGCCGGCAAGGAAAGTCAGCGAAATCACCTACGACTATCTGGCGACATTCGACACAAGGCAGACAGATTCCGCGATCGATTACATCAAGGAGCACGCCAAGGACGACAAGCCCTTCTTCATGGATGTGAATTTCATGAAGATGCACAATCCAACCAATCCCAACCCGAAATTTGCCGGCAAGTCGCACCTCGGCGATTACTCGGACGCGCTGTTGGAGCTTGACGACGATATTGGGCGCGTGATGGATGAAATCCGCCTTGAGGCGCCCAACACGATCGTCATCGTGACCGCAGACAACGGTGCGTGGCAGGACGCCTATCCCGACGGAGGCACCACGCCGTTCCGTGGTGAGAAAGGCACTGCTTTTGAGGCGGGTTGGCGCGTACCGGGGCTGATGTGGTGGCCCGGACACATCCCGGCCGGCGCGAAGTACGACGAAATGATGTCGCATATCGATTGCTGGGCAACGCTCGCCAAGATGGCGGGGTTGACCCCGCCGCCGCATGGCGCATGGACCGACAACGACGGCAAGCCGATCTATTTCGACAGCATCGACAATAGCGACTACATCCTCGGGAATGCAAAGCACTCGGCCCGACGGTCGTGGGTCTACATTGACGGCGAAAACTTCATGGGCGCACGCGCGGATGTCGCAGGCGATCCAAGCAACCCCGACCTCAACATCGCGTGGAAATATTTGTGGACGGCCAAGGACACTTGGCTTGGTGCAGAGCAGGATCTCGGCGCGACTGGCGCTGTCTACAATTTAACCATGGACCCGTTCGAGAGGTATGACATGTTGTTCAACGGTGCGGTTGCATCGCGCCTTGCCGGACCCTCGCCCGGAAAATGGGCGGGACAGGACAACGGCTGGGCCGCCGCGCTGATCGTTCCTGTCGTCATGGAGTTCAACAAATCAATTGTTGATTTCCCGAGTATCAAGCGCGTGCCCGGAGGAGCTTCGACCGACTGGCGGCCCGATCTCCAGCGGCCGGACAATCCAGTGCCCTTGATCGATATGAAGCGTCCGCCCAGGGTGTCGGTCACCGGCGACTAGCGGCCGCGCTTTAAGGCACATGTAGTTGAATAGATCTGTCGCCGCTCTACTACTCGGCGGGGCAAGCTGCAGGTGGGTCGATAGCTCGACCCACCTGCAGCTTGCCGACACCTGAATATTTGTCATTGCGTTGTCAAAAGACCGGTGCTAGCTTCCGCGCCGTTCACAGGGGAGCTCCGTAAAGCCGGGGCTGAGATGTGAGGCGACATGCCTCCGGACCCTTCAAAGCTGATCTGGGTAATGCCAGCGGAGCGAGGTTAAAATGTTCTCAGGCGCGCAAGTATCCCTGTATCCCATGTCCGGCAATTTCGCCGGCATCATTTTCGACGCCATCAAGGCGCTCGACCCCTACCGTGATGCGCTTCGTATCGAAACCGACGATATTTCCACGCTTCTGGTCGGCCCGCCCGATGTGCTGCTCGCGGCCATGCGCGATCTCTTCGTCTTTGCCGCACGCTCCGGCGAACATTGCGTGCTCTCGGCCGCCGTCTCGCGCGGCTGCCCCGGCGAACCGGACGATCCGATTTGCGGCGTCAATCTCGGGGACGGCATCAAGGCGTCGCTTGCCGAGCGTATTGATGCGGCGCTGACCGCCGTTGCCACGACACCGGTCACAGATCAGCCGTCAGCTGCGCAATTCTCGCTGTATGTCATGGGCACCGGCGACCATATGGACGAGATCTATGGCTGCATCGACTTCCTGAAACGGTCGGGCACCTTCGATAAGGCCAAGAACTTCTCCACCAAGCTGCGGGGCGATGCCGGCGCCATCTTCGCCACCCTGCAGCAGGCCTTCGTCAATTTCGGTCCGCCCGAAGGCCATGTCACCCTGGACGTCACGGTATCCGCAAACAGCCCGACCAGAGCCTGATCAGAGCTTATCGGTCATGTCACGACGCCTGCCCGCATTTGCGCCATCTGCGCTTCCCACTGCCATTATCGGCGCCTTGTCGGCGATTGCCGCTGCCGTGGGTTTCCTGGCCCTTTGGGAACTCTATGCCGATTTCTCCGGCATCCGCCCGTCGATCCTGCCGGCGCCCTCGCGCGTTCTGGCGCAAGGCTGGATCAACCGGCAGGCGCTGATCGACAACACATGGCCAACGCTCAGCGCCACGCTCGCAGGCTTCGGCTGCTCGCTCGGCGTCGCCTTCGTCTTTTCGGTGCTAATGGACTTCGCCCGGCCGGTGCGCCGCGCGCTGTTTCCGCTCTTCGTCGTCAGCCAAACCTTGCCGTTGGTGGCGATTGCGCCACTCATCGTGCTCTGGTTCGGCTTCGGCCTAGTGCCGAAGATCCTGCTCGTCGCCCTCGTCACCTTCTTCCCGATGCTGGTGGCGTTGCTTCAGGGCTATGAGGCGACGGACAAGGATATCCACGAGTTGCTGATCTCGATGAAGGCCTCGCGCTGGCGGATATTCTTCCTGGCCCGTCTGCCTTCGGCGCTGCCCTATTTCTTCGCGGGCTTGAGGATCGCGATCACCTATGCCGTCGTCGGCGCCATCTTCGCAGAATATGCCGGCGCCGCCAAAGGGCTGGGCATCTACATTCTCAACGCAAAGAACAATTTTCGCCCCGATCTCGTGCTCGCCGCGGTCTTCGTCAGCGCCGGCCTGACGCTCGCACTATTTGCGATCACCGTTCTGCTCGGCCATCTGGCGATGCCCTGGCGCCATAGCGAAAGGCCGACATCGCCATGACACTACAAGCAATGGCCTTACAGGCAATGACCGCGCACAGATTGGAATTCCGTGGGATATCCAAATCCTTCGGCACCATGACCGTACTGGACGACATCTCGCTCACCGTCAACGACGGCGAATTCGTTACCATCGTCGGCCCCTCCGGCGCCGGCAAATCCACCATCCTGCGGCTCTTGACCGGCACTGAGAAGGCGAGCAGTGGCGACATTGTCTTCGATCGCCAGCCGCTCTCCGAAAGCGCCGCCACCTTCGCCTTCATGCCGCAGCGCGACGCACTGATGCCCTGGAGCCGGATCATCGACAATGCCACGCTCGGCCTTCGCGTTCAGGGCATGGACAGGAAGGCGGCGCGGGCCATCGTCAAGCCATTATTCGAGCCCTTCGGTCTTGCAGGTTTCGAAAATTATTATCCGGCTCAGCTTTCCGGTGGCATGCGCCAGCGCGTCGCTCTACTGCGCACCGTCGTGCAGAAGCACGACATGCTGCTGCTCGACGAGCCCCTTGGTGCCCTCGATGCGCTGACGCGCACGCAGATGCAGGAATGGTTGCAGACCATGTGGGCCGATCACCGTTGGACCGCGCTGCTGATCACCCATGACGTCCGCGAGGCCGTATTCCTCTCCGACCGCATCTATGTGCTTTCACCGCGCCCCGCGCGGATCATCCGCGAAATCCACGTGCCCGTGCCGCGCCCGCGCAAGCTGGCCGATCTTGCCGACGCCTCCGTCCGCGATATCGAGGCCGACATTCTCGAAACCTTGCTTCATCGACCCTCTTGAAGGAGACCGCCATGCCGCTTCTGACGCGCCGCCAAGCCCTTGCCCTGACGCTTGCCTCCGCCACCCTGCCGTTCGCCCGCACAGCATTTGCGGCCGCCGAGCCGGCCCAGGTAAAGATCGCCCTCGACTGGACGCCGAACACCAATCACATCGGCCTCTATGTCGCCCAGGCGAAGAATTTCTACAAGGATGCCGGGCTCGATGTACAGATCCTGCCCTATACCGATACCGAGGCCGGTACGCTGGTTGCCAACGGCGTTGCCGATTTCGGCATCACCGGGCCGATCGGGGTCTTTACCCAACGCGCCGCCGGCGCCGACATCAAGGGTGTCTATGCCGTCGTGCAGACCGAGACCGGCCGCGTCATCTTCAACGACAGCCGTAAGGATATCCAGCACCCGAAAGATCTTGATGGCAAAACCTATGGCGGTTTCGGCAGCGCCTGGGAAAACGCCCTGATCTCCGCCATCATCCGCAATGACGGCGGAGAAGGCAAATTCAATACGGTCACGCTCGGCACCTCGGCCTACGAGGCGCTCGCCAACGGCTCGGTCGACTTCACGCTCGAGGTCTACACGTGGGAAGGGATCGAGGCTCAGCTCGAGAAGAAGGCGGTGCGCCGCTTCCGCTATAGCGACTATGGCGTTCCGGACGAGCAGACGACATTGATCGCCTCGAGTGACGCCTATATCGCCAAGAACCCCGAGGCGGCCAAAGCTTTCATCCAGGCGACGAAACGCGGGTTCGATTACTCTGTCGATCATCCCGACGAATCCGCAGATCTGTTGATCGCGGGCGCCAACGGTGCGCTCACCAACACGGATCTCGTCAAGGCATCCCTCAAGGAGCTCATCGCCGGCCACTACCTCAAGACTGCCGACGGCAAAAGCGGCGTCATCGATCCCGCCAAGACGCTGGCGCTCGGCGATTTCCTCTTCGCTCACGGCATCCTGCTGGACGGCCAGGGCGCAGTTCTCAAGGATAAGCCGGATTTCAGCACCTATTACACAAACGCGCTGTTCGGCTAAACTCACCCATACTTGCCGACACCTTCGCGATGCCCTAACCAAGTATCGAGGAAGGTGTCTGCGGGATGAGGATCGGGAAAGAGACACGTCTGGGAGGAGCGGATTTCATGCGCGCCGTGGCGTGCCTGATGGTGCTCGTCCATCATCTCGCGCTCCGGATGGATTTCAACAAAATCCCCCCGACGTTGGACCTAACCTTCATATTGGCGCGCTTCGGCAATCACGGCGTCTCGGTCTTTTTCGTTCTCAGCGGCTTTCTTCTCTCGCGCCCCTTCTGGCTGGCGTTGGATAGAGCCCAGCCGTTACCTTCATTGAAGATCTACACCATGCGCCGCGCCGCGCGCATCCTGCCGGGCTTCTGGGTCGCCCTCACAGTCGGCTTCGTGCTTAGTTTCACGATCTATGGATTTCCGCTCGATGGAGAGTTGACCGGCCGTTACATCGCCGGCTTCTTCCTGATGAGCCAATGGCATTGGCGCACCTTTTTTCCGGTACAGGGCGACGGGCCGCTATGGTCGATCCCTTTCGAGACAACCTGCTACATCCTTTTGCCGATCGGCTTCCTGCTGCTGTTCAATGCGATGCCGAGATCGCGCTCCGCTCTCCTCAGCCGCCTCCTCTGGATCGGCATTATCGCGGCCTCGCTGGTCGGCCATTGGCTGGTAGTGACTTATCTCCCGACAGACAGAGGCGGGCGGGGATGGCAATTTGGCTTCCAAGGCGGCGCCAAGGAATGGATGCCACGCTACAACCCCATCGGCTTCTTCGCGATATTTGCGATCGGCGCGCTGGCGGCCGGAATCCAGACGATTATCCCACCCCGCCGCTCGGTTATCTATGATGTCATCGGAGTGCTCGCGATGGTCATGGGCGCATGGCAGTTGCCGCAGTCCATCGGCGGCGCGGCGGAAGGCTATGCCTGGCTTGGCATTCCCTATCAATTCCCGCTGTTTCCCCTGGCGGTCGCCATCGCCCTCTGCGTTCTGCCGCAGTCGGCCTTTTTGGGAAGAGTCCTCGACAACCGTGTCACCCGCTATGTCGCCACCGTCTCCTTCGGTGTCTATATCTGGCAGGATATCGTGCTGACGCTGATGAAGACGATCTTCCCGTCGACCTTCGGCACCGGCTCTGACGACGTGCTTGGCGGATGGATCACATCGAGCCTCGTCGCAACCGTCATCATCTTCGCGATCGGCACCATCAGCTATTTTTTACTGGAACGCCCGGTCATTTACTGGGCCCGCGCCCGCGAGCGGGCGACACCGATAAAGCCTATATCCGACAAAAAAGCCGCCCAAGGGAAACCATTGGGCGGCAGATAAGGTGGGAAACGAAACTCGACCACGATGGCCGAGCATCAGGTCAGATGCGGGTGGCTTTCAGACGCTCTTCATCGAGAACAACGCCGAGGCCGGGAGATAGCCCCAAATCCAGCCAGCCCTCATCGTGCTTGAGCGGCATCGCCATCGGATAGTCACGACGGGCCTCGCTCCATTCCGGATTGTCATACGGATATTCAAGCCAAGGCGCGTCGCCGACACCCGCGGTCAAATGCGCGTTCGCCAGCACACCGATACCATTCGTCCATGAGTGCGGCGTAAATTGGACACCCGCCTCGCGCGCCTGGTAGGCGAGCCGCCGGCAACCGGTAATGCCGCCGACCAGCGCAACATCGGGCTGGACGACGTCAAAGGCGCGCTCTTCGATGATGTCCCGGAATTCATAGAGCTCGCGCGTCATCTCGCCGCCGGCGATACGCACTGAAGTCGCCTGCTTTAGCTCCTTCATGCCCTTGCGGTCGGAGCGGTGCAGCGGCTCCTCCATCCAGTAGATGCCGAGCCGCTCCAGCTCTTTCGCAACCGCCAGCGCGTCCTTGAAGGTCCAGGGCAATGTCGTGTCCCAGGGCATGCGCCAACCCTGGTTGCAGTCGACCATCAGCTCCAGCTTGTTGCCGACGCGGGCGCGGATCGCCTCCAGAGCCTTCACATCATCCCGCCAGCTGATGCGCCCGCCTGAGGATGAAGAAAAGCGAACCTTCATCGCCGGAAAGCCTTCTTCGAGATAACGTTCCGCCTGCTCCGCCATCGCAGCCGGCTCGCGCAGCACGCCGGAGGAAGCATAGAGCCGCACACGGCCGGCACGACCGCCGAGCATCCGCCAGACGGGCTCGCCGGTGATCTTGCCGGAGAGATCCCAGAGCGCCAGGTCCATCGGCCAGCAGCGGCCATAGTGGAAATTGATATGCGACAGGACTTCGTAGTGACGCTCCAGATGCCGCGGGTCCTCGCCGATGAATAGGTCCTCGTGCCCCTCGAAACCCTTCATGAGATCGCCGGAGCCGATGCCCTCGCGGCCCTCATCGTCTCTGACACGAACGATCGTCGCATCGAAATGCCGGCGCGGCCGCCCGTCCCAGCTCGCCTTGAACGGCGGATCGAGCGGCAGCCGATGGTGGGTGATCTCAATGGAAACGATCTTGCTCATGGTCGTGCCTCCCCGCAAACCTCAGCCGAACTGCTGCCAGATGGTCTTGTAGTCGCAATATTTGTCGATCGCATGCACCGAGCGGTCGCGGCCGAAACCGGATTGCTTGAAGCCGCCGAAGGGTGTCGCGAAATTCGACATATCGTACGTGTTGATCCACACCGTCCCCGCGTGGATCGCCTCGGAAAAGCGATGGGCGCGATCCATGTCCTTGGTGAAGACGGCGCCGGCCAGGCCGTAGATCGTGTCGTTGGCGATCTTGAGCGCCTCCTCCTCGGTTTCGAAGGGGATGGCGGCGAGCACCGGCCCAAAAATCTCCTGACGCGCCAGGCTCATATCGTTGGTCACATCGACGAAGACGCCGGGAGAGACATAGTAACCGCCGGTTTCGCTCAGCACCCGCTCGGCGCCGAACGCGCGTCGAGCCCCCTCCTTCTCACCTGCAGCGATCATGCCGAGCACCTTGTTCATATGCTCTTCCTCGATCAGCGCACCGATCTGGGCGGACGGATCGAGCGGGTGCTTGAGCGCGATATCGGACCGCGTCACCGCCTCGATCTTCGCAATCAGCTTTTCCTGCACCGAGCGCTGTACGATCAGCCGCGTCGAGGCATGGCAGGTTTCGCCGGAATTGTAGAAGCAACCCCAGGCGGCGGCACTCGCTGCCGCATCGAGATCGGCGTCTTCAAAGACGACCAGCGGCGACTTGCCGCCGAGTTCGAGCGCCACACGCTTGACGTTCGACTGTGCCGCATAGCCCATGATCAGCTTTCCAACCTCGGTCGAGCCGGTGAAGGCGATCATGTCGACATCCATGTGCAGTGCCAAGGGCTTGCCGGTTTCTTCGCCGTAACCGGTGACGACGTTGAGAACGCCGGCGGGCAGGCCAGCTTCGAAGGCGAGTTCAGCCAGGCGGATGGCCGAGAGCGAGGATTGTTCCGCCGGCTTCAGCACCACGGAGTTACCGGCCGCGATGGCCGGACCAAGCTTCCAGGCATCGATGATCATCGGATAATTCCACGGCGTAATTGCCCCGACGACGCCAATCGGCACCTTGCGCACCAAAGCACGGGCATTCGGCCCGGTCGGCGCGATCTCGTCATACATTTTGTCGATCATCTCGCCGTAGAACTGGATGCCGTCGGCGCAAAGGCGCACGTCGACGGTGAGCGAGGCCATGACCGGTTTGCCGACGTCAAGCGTTTCCAGCATGGCGAGTTCTTCGCCATGGGCGCGGATGAGCTCGGCCCAACGGAGCATAATCTTCTTCTTTTCCAGCGGCTCCTTTCTACGCCAAACACCGCTTTCGAAGGCGGCACGCGCGGCAGCAACGGCTGCGTCGACGTCAGCAGCATTGCCGCGAGCCAATTCCGCCCCCCGCTCGCCATCCATTGGACGGATGCGAGTGAAGGTCGCTCCGGAAGACGAGGCGCGATAGGCACCGTCGACGAAATGCCGTCCCTCGAGCTTGAGGCCGGACAGAACGTCTTCCCAATAGTCGCGTGTGTAAGTCTTGGTCATCTCAAATTCCTTTCGGCAGTGCCATGACGGCAGCGGCGAAGCGGTCGATATCGGCATCCGTCACATCGCGGATGGTCGAACGCCGCATTGGCTGGTTTTCCGGAGCGCGCATTTCTCGGGCGAGATCCGTCGTATCAAAGGGTTTGAAAGCTGCCGGCAAGGCGCGGACGACGCCGCAACGGTCCATCCAATCGGAGAAGAAGGCAGGCAGCGCCGCTGCGTTTTCGAGGCCGCAAGCTTTGGCGGCAGCGTTGAGGTCAACCGTATCCACCTCGGCCAGCCAGGGCAGCGCGGCTTCGAAACCGAGGGCGGTTGCGAGCCCATGGTGAACCGGTGCAAGACCCGCCAGCGCATGACTGATATTATGGGCAATTGCCGTGCCGCAATTGTCGATGGCGATGCCAGCGAGGCAGGACCCGAACAGGACATCGCCCCGCGCTTCGATATTGCCGGGCTCCTTCACGGCCGTTTCCAGCGCGCCGGTGATCAGCCGTAGCGCCTGATGTGCGTAGAGCTGCCCACCGCGATGCGTGTTGCGGTTCGTCGCCGCCTCGAAGGCATGGATGAAGGCGTCGAGGCCGCACCAGGCGGTGAGATCGGCCGGCAGCGTTGTCGTCAGAGCCGGATCAAGAATGACGAGATCGGCCTTGGTCTCTGCCCCCCAGATCCAGAGTTTCTTGCCCTCCGGGCCCGCGAAAATATTGGTGGCCGAGGTCTCCGAGCCGGTGCCGGCCGTCGTCGGCACCATGATCTTCTTCAGAGGACTCTTGGGTAGGGGATTGGCGGCGAGTGCGTAGAACATCGGGTCTTCGCCCGACGCCGCGCAACAGGCGACAATCTTGGCGATGTCCAGCGCCGAGCCGCCGCCAACGCCGATCACCATATCCGCGTCCTTCGCCGCCTCTATCGCCGCGCGGACATGCGCGAGCTTTGGCTCGCCGGAGAAATCGGAGAAGATCTGCGCGGTGATGCCAGCTTCCGCCAGATCGCCCTTGATCCTATCCGCAAGGCCCGACCGGGCCAGGAACGCGTCGATCACCAGGAGAGCGGCGGAAACGCCGTCGAAGGATTTAGCGGCTGCGGCGAGGCCGGACAGCGCGCCGCTGCCAAAGCGGATGTCTGGAATGGCGGAAATGGAAAAGGACATGAGGATCATCCTGGAAAGCGTAGCAAAATCGATGCCGTAATCCTGCATCACAATTTCAACTCTTCAAATCTGGCCATTTATCGGGAATATTGATGATCTGATATTATGGAGAGGCGATGCTCGAAAAAATACCGTTGGAGGCCTTCCGCGTGTTCGACGCCGCAGCCCGCGCGATGAACTTTTCCCGCGCCGGCCGCGAGCTCAACATCACCCAGGCCGCCGTCAGCCGGCGCATCAAGGGGCTGGAGGATCATCTGGGCGCCGCGCTCTTTACCCGGCGCGGCCGGAATCTCGCGCTGACGGCAGACGGCGAGCGCCTGTTCCAGCGCGTCCGCGCCACGCTCGAATATCTCGAAGAGAGCCTGGAACCTTTCCGCACCGGCACGGGCGAGATCATTTCGATCGCCGCTAGTGGCTCGGTCTCGCATCTCTGGCTCGGGCAGCGGCTCAAGGATTTCGGCAAGGAGAGCCCCGGCATCTCTGTGCGCCTGCTGACGACGGACTCGCCTTCGGAACTCGCTTCGGAGACCAACGACCTCGTCATCCTCTATTCTACCGGTGAGCATCCGCGATGGAACCTGACGCTGCTGATGAAGGAGGTGCTGGTGCCGATCGCCTCGCCGGATTATCTGGCGAGCCGCGGCCTGGAATCACGAGCGCTGACGTCGGCTGACATTGCCGGGCTGGATCTGATCGACTACGAGCGCTTCAACGCCCACTGGATCAGCTTCCGCCAATGGTTCGGCCGCATCGGCAACCCACTGAAGGGCAAGCTGCCACGACCGCGGCTTTCGTTCTCCACCTATATCATGGCAGTCGAGGCGGCCTTGCGCGGCGAAGGCATCGCACTCGGCAGCCTCGGGCTCATCGAGGAACACCTGCGCTCAGGTGCCTTGGTCACCATCGGCAACGATCGGGTCGAAAGTGGATTCGGCTACTACCTCGGCACCCCCCGCTTCCGCGCACTCTCGCCGGAAGCGGGCCAATTGCACCGGCATCTACTGGGCGGCTATCAAGGCTGATACAGACCAACGGTGCAATAAAGTCATAACCTCCACCAAAGGTGGAGGTTTGAAACGCTGCGCTTGAACCGCTAGAAGCGGTTTTGTTAGCGCTTAGTAGCTACGATTGAAGAGGTCGGCAAAGTCGGAAGCTTTGTCGGCCTTTTCCTGATTACGGATATATTGTCTGACGACCTGCTCGTTGTAGCCCGTCGTCGATACGAAATACCCGCGCGCCCAAAAGTGATAACCCTTGTAGCGGCGCTTGCGCGCATATTTGTTGGCAACGTAAAGGGCTGTCTTGCCCTTCAAAAAGCCGACAATATGCGCAACCGAGTATTTCGGCGGGATCGATATCAACATATGCACATGGTCGGGCATCAAATGACCCTCTTCGATCTGGCAGCCTTTCTGCTGTGCCAGCCGACGTAAGAGTTCTCCCAACTCACGCCGTACGTCCCCGTAGAGTCTTTTCGTTCGGTATTTGCTGCCAAAAACAACGTGATACTTGCAGTCCCACGTCGCATGCGAGAGCGTTTGCTCATCCATAGAACCTCCTTGTTCGAAGTCTGGGCCGCGCCAGCGGTTCAAGCAGGAGGTCTCTCAACTACCGTGTAGAACTCGTCCAGTCCTCCACCATAGGTGGAGGTTTATTTATGGGTATAAAAAAGCGGCCCCAAAAGGCCGCTCTCATTCGAAACCCAAACTACGTCTACCGGATTAATCTTGCCCGATTGCGCCGCGCAAACGCGTCATTTCCATGATGAAATGCTCAAGCCGCGACTTGTGCTCGTGATGTTCGACATTTTCGAGTTCTGCCTTGGCGGCATCGATACGACGCGTCAACTCGTCCTGTCTAAGGTCTTCAACCGGAATTGCGGATTCGGCAAGCAGCGTGCAGCCGGTCGGCAGGATGTCGGCGAAACCACCGAACACGACGTAGTCCTGCTTCTTGCCCGACGCCGCATGCACCTTGACGATGCCCGGCTTGATCGTGGTCATCGTCGGCGCATGATGGGCCATGACGGTCATCTCGCCTTCGCTGGCGGGGATGACGACATCGATGACGGATTCCGACAGAAGCAGACGCTCCGGAGACACGAGTTCGAAATTGAAATTGTCAGCCATGACCGGTCACTTCTCGATTGTCTTTATTTTAAGGCAACGGCGCACGAAGCCTCGCGCGCCGTTCGATTGGCCTTATCAGGCAGCCAGCTTCTTGGCCTTTTCGACCGCTTCTTCGATCGAGCCAACCATGTAGAAAGCAGCTTCCGGCAGATGGTCGTAGTCGCCGTTGACCAGGCCCTTGAAGCCCTTGATCGTGTCTTCGAGAGCGACGAGCTTGCCCGGCGAACCCGTGAACACTTCAGCGACGAAGAACGGCTGCGACAGGAAGCGCTCGATCTTGCGGGCGCGGGCAACGGCCAGCTTGTCGTCTTCGGAAAGTTCGTCCATGCCGAGGATGGCGATGATGTCTTGCAGGGCCTTGTAGCGCTGCAGCGTCGACTGAACCTTACGAGCAACTTCGTAGTGCTCTTCGCCGACGACCATCGGGTCGAGCATGCGCGAGGTGGAGTCGAGCGGGTCGACGGCCGGATAGATACCCTTTTCGGCGATCGAACGCGACAGAACCGTCGTAGCGTCCAGGTGGGCGAACGAGGTTGCCGGTGCCGGGTCGGTCAAGTCGTCGGCCGGAACGTAAATAGCCTGAACCGAGGTGATCGAGCCCGTCGTCGTCGTGGTGATGCGTTCCTGCATCTGGCCCATGTCGGTGGCCAGCGTCGGCTGATAGCCCACGGCCGAAGGAATACGGCCGAGCAGAGCCGACACTTCCGAACCTGCCTGGGTGAAGCGGAAGATGTTGTCGACGAAGAACAGAACGTCCTGACCTTCATTGCGGAAGTTTTCAGCAACCGTCAGACCGGTCAGAGCGACGCGTGCGCGTGCGCCCGGGGGCTCGTTCATCTGGCCGTAAACCAGGGCTGCCTTGGAGCCTTCACCGCCGCCATGCTTGTTGACGCCGGATTCGATCATTTCGTGATAGAGGTCGTTGCCTTCGCGGGTACGCTCACCGACGCCTGCGAACACCGAGTAACCGCCGTGCGCCTTAGCAACGTTGTTGATCAGTTCCATGATCAGAACGGTCTTGCCGACGCCCGCGCCGCCGAACAGGCCGATCTTGCCGCCCTTTGCGTAAGGTGCCAGGAGGTCAACGACCTTGATGCCCGTAACCAGGATCTGACCTTCGGTTGACTGCTCGACGTAAGCCGGAGCGTCTTGGTGGATGGCACGCTTATGGGCGGTCACCAGCGGACCGGCTTCATCGACCGGCTCGCCGATGACGTTCATGATACGGCCGAGCGTTTCGGGACCGACCGGAACCGAGATCGGCGCACCGGTGTCGGAAACCGACTGGCCGCGGACCAGACCTTCGGTGGAGTCCATGGCGATCGTGCGGACCGAATTTTCGCCAAGGTGCTGTGCGACTTCCAGAACAAGGCGGTTGCCGTTGTTGTCGGTTTCGAGAGCATTCAGGATCTTCGGCAGATCGCCATCGAAAGAAACGTCTACGACGGCGCCGATAACCTGCGTAACCTTGCCGACCGAACCTGCGGCCATAGCTGCGTCAGCCATAATCTTACCCTCTTTCCCTAACCTCAGAGCGCTTCCGCGCCCGAAATGATTTCAATCAGTTCCTTGGTGATCTGCGCCTGACGCTGACGGTTGTAATTCAGCGTCAGCTTGTTGATCATCTCACCAGCATTTCGCGTCGCATTGTCCATCGCGCTCATCTTCGCGCCCATCTCGCCGGCAACGTTCTCGAGGAGCGCGCGGAAGATCTGAACGGAGATATTGCGCGGGATCAGGTCCGCGAGGATCGAAGCCGCATCCGGCTCGTATTCATAAATAGCGCCCTTATGAGCGGTATCTTCTTCGACAACGTCCGGAGCCGAAGCCGGAATGAGCTGCTGCGCCGTCGGCACCTGGCTGATGACCGACTTGAATTCGGAATAGAACAGCGTGCAGACGTCGAACTCGCCGTTTTCGAACATCTCGATGACGCGCGTGCCGATGGCGTCCGCATTATCGAAGCCGATGCGCTTGACGTCGCGCAGCTCCTTGCGCTCGACGATCAGCGAGGCGAACTCACGACGCAGAATGTCGTAGCCCTTCTTGCCCACCGTGAAAATCTTCACGGTCTTGCCTTCGGCGATCAGCTTGCGGACGTGATCGCGGGCAAAGCGCGCGATCTGCGAGTTGAAACCGCCGCAAAGGCCGCGTTCAGCGGTGCAGACGATCAGCAAGTGTACATCGCTCTTGCCCGTACCGGTCATCAGCAGCGGCGCGGCGTCCGCGTCGCTGACAGCAGCCGTGATGTTGGCAAGAACGGCACCCATGCGTTGCGAATAAGGCCGTGCGGCCTCAGCCGCCTCCTGGGCACGCCGAAGCTTCGCCGCGGCGACCATTTTCATCGCCTTGGTGATCTTCTGTGTCGCCTTGACGGAGGCGATCCGGTTTTTCAGATCCTTAAGTGAAGGCATCCGGTATCCGTCCTAGAAGTGAGGCCCGATCAGGCGAAAGACTTGGCGTAGCTGTCGAGAGCAGCGATGAGCTTGCCCTTGGTCGCATCGCTGATGGTCTTTTCGGTGCGGATCGCGTCCAGGATGTCCTTGCCTTCCGACCGCAGGTACGAAAGCAGCCCCTGTTCGAATTTGCCGATCTGCGGAACGGTGATCTTGTCGAGATAACCGTTGACACCGGCAAAGATCACCGCAACCTGCTCCTCCGTCTTCAGCGGCGAGAACTGCGGCTGCTTCAGGAGCTCGGTGAGGCGGGCGCCGCGGTTCAGCAGGCGCTGCGTTGCGGCATCGAGATCCGAACCGAACTGAGCGAAGGCTGCCATTTCGCGATACTGGGCGAGCTCGCCCTTGATCGAACCGGCAACCTGCTTCATCGCCTTGATCTGCGCGGACGAACCGACGCGCGAAACCGAGAGACCGACGTTAACGGCCGGACGGATGCCCTGATAGAACAGATCGGTTTCAAGGAAGATCTGGCCGTCGGTGATCGAGATGACGTTGGTCGGAATGAAGGCCGAAACGTCGTTGCCCTGCGTTTCGATGACCGGCAGAGCGGTTAGCGAACCAGCGCCCTGCTCATCGTTCATCTTGGCGGCGCGCTCGAGGAGGCGCGAGTGCAGGTAGAAAACGTCGCCCGGATAAGCTTCGCGGCCAGGCGGGCGGCGCAGCAACAGCGACATCTGACGATAGGAAACAGCCTGCTTCGACAGATCGTCGTAGCCGATCAGGGCGTGCATGCCGTTGTCACGGAAATATTCGCCCATGGCGCAACCGGCGAACGGCGCCAGGTACTGCATCGGGGCCGGATCCGAAGCCGTTGCAGCGATGATGATCGAGTACTTCAGCGCACCGCGCTCTTCGAGCACCTTGACGAACTGGGCGACGGTCGAACGCTTCTGGCCGACAGCGACGTAGACGCAGAACAGCTTTTCGCTCTCCGGACCTTCATCGTGGATAGGCTTCTGGTTCAAGATCGTGTCGAGGATGATGGCGGTCTTGCCGGTCTGGCGGTCGCCGATGACCAACTCGCGCTGGCCGCGGCCGACCGGGATCAGCGCATCGATGGCCTTGAGGCCGGTCGACATCGGCTCATGAACCGACTTGCGCGGAATAATGCCCGGAGCTTTGATGTCAACGCGCGAGCGGCGAGTCGCATTGATCGGACCCTTGCCGTCGATCGGATTGCCAAGCGCGTCGACAACGCGGCCGAGCAGTTCCGGACCGACCGGAACGTCAACGATCGCACCGGTGCGCTTGACGGTGTCGCCTTCCTTGATGTCGCGGTCGGAGCCGAAGATAACCACGCCGACATTGTCGGATTCGAGGTTCAGCGCCATACCACGGATGCCGCCGGGGAACTCGACCATTTCGCCGGCCTGAACATTATCCAGACCGTAAACGCGGGCAATACCGTCACCGACGGAAAGAACCTGGCCGACTTCGGAGACTTCAGCTTCCTTGCCGAAGTTTTTGATCTGATCTTTCAGAATTGCGGAAATTTCCGCGGCGCGGATATCCATCAGCCGACCTCTTTCAATGCAAGCTTAAGGGTGGAGAGTTTGGTGCGAAGGGACGTATCGATCTGGCGGGAGCCGACCTTGACGATCAGGCCGCCGAGGATCGACGGATCGACAGTGACGACAATCGCCACGTCCTTGCCGGTGACGCCCTTCAGCGCCGCCTTCAGTTCATCTTCCTGCGCCGGTGTCAGCGCATGTGCCGAGGTGATCTCGGCGGAAACTTCGCCGCGATGCTGGGCAGCAATGACGCGGAAAGCCTTGATCATGCCCGGCAGCGCAAAAAGGCGCCGGTTGCCTGCCACGACCTTGAGGAAATTGGTGACGTAATTGCCGAAGCCCGCCTTTGTTGCCAGCGCCTGGACGGCACCGACTTGCTCTTCAGCCGAAAAGACCGGGCTCAGGACGAGACGCTTCAAATCATCGCTGTCATCCAGCATGGCTTGGAACCGATCGAGATCGGCGGTCACCGCCGGGACGGCGCCCTCCTCCAGAGCCAGCTCGAACAATGACGAGGCATATCGCTCTGCAACACCAGAAATATGCTGGGATGTGTCTGCCACGGGCAAAAAATTCCCTGATTTCAACCCAAGAATTAAGCTTCCGAAATACGGAAGCACATGCTCTTGAATTCGTTTTGATTTCCCCCAGAAATCAGCAGGGGCTTCCCCCTACCTCATCCGAAATTCGGGGTTCGTCTAACATAGGATATTGAGACTCGCAACACGCGTATTCGCCGAATACGCTATTCGGGCGAATTTATGATGGCAAAAATTGAAAACCATGGGGATAGAGCCGGCAATAGTTGCCGTAGTAAGAGCATTTTCGGCTCAAATATAGCCCAATCCGTAAAGAAGCGGTAGAGCCGCCAAGATCGCCTGGACAACCAGAAGTAACATGCTCACGATCACGCTCCCCCGATCCGACATCATGGAGAGGATTCGGCCAAAGGCGGCAACTGCGAAGGATGCCCCGAGCGCCAGATAGATCATCGGCTGGGCCAGCAGAATCGCGACCAATCCGAAACCAAGATAGAAGCCGCCTACCGAGCGCCCTTCGGCATAGGCTTCCGGCCGCCCTTCACGCACCTGCAGCTTGAGGAAACGATAGGTATATCCCGGTGCGAACATCGCGATGAGGCCGATGAGTGCCGTGAATGCCGCCGAGCAATAGGCAAGCCGCTCGCCGAGGTCAGTCGGAAAATAAAGCTCCATCGGTCGTCCCCAAATCACTTTTAATATTGTTGGCGTCTTATGACATGAAGCGGCGGAACAGGGGAAGACGCCGGGAAGGCATCGTTCTCGCGAAACTACAAGAAACTCTGCGGATCGATATCCAATTGCACATGCACGGACCCGCGCTCCTTCGGCGCCTGCGCCAGCATGGCTCTCAAAAAACCTTGCATGTCGGAATTGCGCTTGCCGTGTACCAGCAGACGGAAACGATGCCGGCCGCGCACCAGGGCAAGCGGCGCTTCGGCTGGCCCAAGAACGGAAATGCCCTGCACCTGCGGCGCAGCACTGCGCATGCCGCGGGCATGCGTCTCGGCATCCTGGCGCGTTTCGGCAGAAACGATGATCGAGGCGAGGCGCCCAAAGGGCGGCAACACAGCCCTCTCCCGCTCCGAAATCTCGCGCTCGTAAAATGCGCCGGCATCGCCGGAGACGATCGCCTGCATGACCGGATGCTGAGGCTGATAAGTCTGCAGCAATCCGTGGCTCTTCAGCCCCGTTCGCCCCGCGCGCCCGGTCACCTGCGACAGAAGCTGGAACGTTCGTTCGGCGGCACGGGGATCGCCATTGGCAAGGCCGAGGTCGGCGTCGACAATGCCGACCAGCGTCATCAGTGGGAAATTATGACCCTTGGCGACGAGCTGCGTACCGATAACGATATCCGCTTCACCCTTGGCGATCGCATCGAGCTCCAGCCGCAGCCGCTTGACGCCGCCCATGATGTCGGAAGAGAGCACGATCGTCCGTGCGTCCGGGAAATGCCGCTCCACCTCCTCGGCGATGCGTTCGACGCCCGGTCCGCAGGCGACGAGATGGTCGAACGTGCCGCATTCCGGGCAGGCTTCCGGCGTCCGCTCTGCATAGCCGCATTGATGGCACTGGATCTGGCCGCGGAAACGGTGTTCCACCAGCCAGCTCGAACATTGCGGACATTGGAAACGATGCCCGCAAACGCGGCAGAGTGTCAGTGGCGCATAACCGCGCCTGTTGAGGAAGAGGAGCGACTGCTCTCCCTTCTCCACCGTCTTGCCGATCGCCCGGATCAGCAGCGGCGACAGAAAGCCGCCGCGCTCGGGCGCATGCCGGCGCATGTCGATCAAATGCAGGTCCGGGAGAGCCGCATCGCCGAAGCGGGTCGGCAGATGGATGGTGCTGTAGCGCCCGCTCTGGCCGTTGACCTGGCTCTCGACAGAAGGTGTGGCCGAGACCAGCACCACCGGGAAATCGCCGATCCGGCCGCGCACGACCGCCATGTCGCGGGCATTGTAGTAGACCCGATCCTCCTGCTTGTAGGCGGGATCATGTTCTTCGTCGACGATGATCAGGCCGAGATCTTCGAAAGGCAGGAACAGTGCCGAGCGTGCGCCGGCAACGACGCGGACCTCGCCGGTCACCGCCTGCCGCCAGACCTTTTCGCGCATGCGCGGTGCCAGATCCGAGTGCCATTCGGCGGGCTTGGTGCCAAAACGATCCTGGAAGCGCTCGAGGAAACTGGCGGTCAGCGCAATTTCCGGCAACAGGATCAACACTTGCTTCCCGCGCTTCAGCGTCTCGGCGATCGCCTCGAAATAGACTTCGGTCTTGCCTGAGCCGGTGACGCCGTCGATCAGCGATACCGAGAATTCGCCCTTGCGCACCTCTGCAAGGATTTCATCTGCCGCTTCGCGCTGCGGACCTTCGAGTCGCGAGGCGATATAGTCCGGATCGGGCTTGGCGACGACGGGCGGCGGCGGCAGGAACACGGTTTCGAAAATGCCTTGCGTGATCAGTCCGTCGACTACACTGGTCGAAACACCAGCCGCGTGCGCCAAGCCAATGCGCGTCCAGGACAGCCGATCGGCGGCCGTCTCCATGACCCTTATGCGTGCTGGCGTCAGCCGCTCCGGCTGGCCACCGACTAAGCGCAATCCCTCGACCATCGGTTCGGGATCGAAGGCCGCCGGCGCGCGCAACGCCATGCGCGCCACCAGCCCTGGCGGCGACAGCGTATAGGCGGCAACCCAATCGACGAAGTCGCGCATTTCCTTCGTGAGCGGCGGGCAATCGAAGACATGGCTGATCGGCCGCAGCTTCTTCGGATCGACGCCGCCTTCGTCGTCGCCATCCCAAACGACGCCGATCACTTGCCTCGGCCCGAGTGGCACCTGCACGACCGAGCCGGGCTCGACTGCCATGCCTTCCGGCACCGCATAGGAATAGGCCTTCGGCGCCGGCATCGGCACCAAGACCGGGACCGCGCGGGTCATGGTCGGGTTTGCGGGCGCAGCCTCAAGAAGCGCGCCAAACAGATCGGACGAATCTTTACTCATCGCGCCAGACCATGCCCCGAGCGGTCGCAAAAAGAAACCCACGTTGCCATGTTGTTCCCGTTCTTCATTTCCGCTGTCGCTCGCTCCGCAACTGAACCGGTTACCCTCCATTTTCACCGATGAGCAGGTTCACGCCGACAATATCCATGCGGATCGAACTCAATCGAGCCGAAGGATATGTGAATAGCCATCACTACAAGCCTGCTGAAAGCCAAGTGCTTCCCAGAATGCCGGCGCGTCCTCAGTCGCGGCGTAAACAGTCAGCAAAGACGTCGCCGGCCGGGCCCGATCAATTAGGCTGCTTGCCAGCATTCGACCAATGCCCCGCCGCCGCATCGACGGATGGATATAAAAGCGGCGCATGCGCAGCGCACCGGCAATCCCGGGCTCAAAAGTCACACCGCCGACGCCCGCAAGCTTGTCGCCCGCATAAGCCGTCAACAGGCATTCGCCGCTCCGATCGAAGCGATTTCGACCATCGGACCACTCATCGATCAATCGATCGAGAAAGCGAAAGCCCTCGCTCCTCGCCTCGATTGCCAATGAATGGATTGCCTGCGGCAGGGAACCGAAGACTGGACGAATATCGATCTCACTTGCCATCGACATGCCGCGAAGGATGCTCGTCAAACGGAATGTTCCGCAACGACAGCGGCCATATCCTGGCCAGTAGCCGGAGTACTGACGGGCGTAAAAGTCGCATTGCCGTCCGCAGCCAGATCGAACACCGTGTGCTTTTCCAGCGCCTTCGTCACGTCGTTGACGTCGCCGTCCAGATGCTCGACCGGGATGAGATTGCCGATAAGGAAATCGAAGCGGTCACCGCGCTTGTTGAGGAGCTCGTGGAACACCGTCATGTCCCGCAGTTCCGTCGACCATTTCGCGAACCAATAGAACAGCCCGGAATTGCGCGCCGTCAGATGCACCGGCAGGATCGGTAGGTTGTATTTGCGCGCCAGCCCCACGGCCGATGTCTTCCAGGGTCGCTCGTTCAGCTTGCCGTTTGCCCAATAAGCGATGCGGCCGGAAGGGAAGAGCACGGTGACCTTGCGATCGGCAACGGCACGATTGGTGAGCTGCAGCGTTTCGCGCGTCTTCAGCTTGCTCTTATGTTCCTCGCGCCATTCGACCGGGATGATCATCTCTGCGAATCGCGGATTGACGCGAACGGCGTCGCGATTGGCGAAAACCATCATATCGGGCCGGCGCGTCTTCAGGAGATCGAAAACGGCGACGCCGTCGGCAATGCCGGTCGGATGGTTGCTGACCAGGATAAACCCGCCGGAAGCGGGTATGCGCTCAGCATTGGTAACCCCGATATCGAGTTTCAGCAGATCGCTCATATATTCGAAGCACTGGAAACCCGGCAGATTGGCGACATCGTTGGCAAATTCGATGGCCTTGCTGTAGCGCAGCAGCGTGTAGAGAAAGGGCCGCATCAGCGGCCAGAGCGGGTTGCGAACGATCTTCTGGCCACGCTCGGCGATCAGCGTATCGACAATATGTCCGGGCTGGCCCTGGGACACCAAAGCGATCGCTTCTGCAAGTTGTCCCAATGCAGTTATCGAACCGCGGCGTGCCATGAAATGTCCTGGGTGATTGGGTTATACTCTATCGCAATCGAATATGATCGAAGCATGACAAGCGCCTCGCGTATAACCCGCTTAAATCGAATTTTATTTAAGCAATGTCTTATACGCAGTTGAAAAGTACTACTGCGGTCTTTCCGCACGCAAAGGAGGCACGGCGCAGTAGGAATGTTAGCGATTCCATAACCTTCCCTCCTTCAAAGTGGCAGAAGGAATTTGAATTTCAAGGGGTTTTCCACTGAACGAGTTGCTGATTATCGCCGATCCCAAGCTGATGGCCGAACGCAGCCGCTGGTTGGATGCACTCGGCCAGGAGCGGCGGCTCTCCGCCCACACCCTGGATGCCTATGAACGCGACACGCGACAGTTCCTGACCTTTCTGACCGGCCATCTCGGCGGTCCGACGACGATCAAGGATATTCACGCGTTACGCCCCGCCGACTTCCGCGCCTTTCTAGCTGCGCGCCGCAAGGATGGCGCGGGCGCGCGATCGCTCGGGCGCAACCTCGCCGGCCTTCGTTCACTGTTGCGTTATCTCGAAAAGAAGGGTCTGGTAAATGCGGCCGGCGCCGGCGCCGTGCGATCGCCGAAGCAACCGAAATCGCTCCCGAAGCCGCTATCGGACACCCAGGCGATCACCGTCGTCAGCGATGAGGCGCAGATGCATGACGAACCATGGATCGCCGCGCGCGACACGGCCGTACTGACCCTGCTCTACGGCTGCGGCCTGCGCATTTCCGAAGCGCTCAATCTGACGCCGGAAGATGTGCGCCCCGGCGCGACGGCGCTGCGGATCACCGGCAAGGGCAACAAGACCCGGCTGGTGCCGCTGCTGCCCATCGTCGTCGAGGCGGTTGAGAAATACCGCGCCCTCTGCCCCTATCATCTCGACGCAGGCACTCCGCTCTTTCGTGGCGCGCGCGGCAACAAGCTGCAGGCCGGCATCATTCAGCGCGGCATGCAGAAGCTGCGCAGCGCCTTCGGCCTGCCGGACTCGGCGACACCGCATGCACTACGGCATTCTTTCGCCACGCATCTGCTCGCTGGTGGCGGCGACCTGCGCACGATCCAGGAATTGCTTGGCCATGCCTCCCTTTCGACGACGCAAGTCTATACCGGTGTCGATTCATCGCGGCTGCTGGAGGTCTATGATCGGGCGCATCCGCGGGCGTAAGAAAACATTAACCCCTCGTGTTAAGGGAATATGCGTGTCCGAAAGGTAGAGCAGAAGCATGTGTCGGCATATCTCGCGAAAGCCACGTTCGCGCTTTAGGAGTCGTGCCCTCTGCCAGCGGAAGGTTTAGATGATTTCTGCCCTCGAACCCAAGACGATGCGGTCGATGAAACCGGCAATCGGCGATCTCCTCCTTTGGCTCGCCACAGCTTTGCCGTTGATGCTGGCAGTCCTGTTGATCGCAACCATACTCAGCTTGCAGTTGGCGCATGCCGACGAGACACCATCCGACAGCTGCGGCGGCAAGAATCTGATGGCTGAACTGCAGAAAAGCGATCCCGTCAAATATGTTTCCATCATCGCAGCCGGCGACAAAGTGAAAAACGGTAAGGGTATCTTCTGGAAGATCGAAAAGCCCGGCCTGAAACCGTCCTGGCTGCTCGGCACCATGCATGTCAGCGATGTGCGCATACTGACCATGCCGAAGGGCGCAGCCGAAGCAAGTGCTGCCGCAGACACGATCGTCGTCGAATCCGATGAAATCCTGGACGATAAAAAAGCGGCGGCGGCTCTCTTCGTCAATCCGTCGTTGACCATGCTGACCGACGGCTCGACCATCAGTCAGCATTTGTCGCCCGAAGACAATGCCAAGCTGGAAGCGGGCCTGAAACAGCGCGGCGTGCCGCTTGCCGCCGTATCCCATATGCAGCCCTGGTTGATCTCGAGTTCCTTCGAACTGACCGCTTGCGAAGTCCGCCGCAAGGCGGCCGGCATGAAATTCCTCGATCAAAAACTAGCAACCGACGCCTCCGCCGCCGGCAAGCAGGTCAAGGGCCTGGAAACTCTGGCTGAACAAGCCAAAGCCATGAGCGATCTGCCGATCGAACTGCATCTGAAATCGCTGATCCAGACACTGGAACTTGGCGACAAGATCAATGACGTCAACGAAACGATGACCGATCTCTATCTTGCCGGCAATGTCGGAGCGATCGTACCGATGCTGAAAACTATCGAACCTGACGAGACCCTGTCCGACGAAGACACCGCCACCTTCGAACAGCGAATCATTCTCGACCGCAACAAGGTGATGGCGGAGCGCGCAGCGCCGATCCTCGCCAAGGGCAACACCTTCATCGCCGTCGGCGCGCTGCATCTGGTCGGCGATCAGGGTCTCGTGGAACTGCTGCGCAAGCAGGGTTTCACGATGACGGCGGTCGATTGAGCGAGTTTGGCGACGCCGGATAGGGTTGTTTCGAGGAGAATTTGTGCCCTGCCCCTCACCCTAACCCTCTCCCCGCCTTGCGGGGAGAGGGAACAGGCTCAACATTTGCCGTTCTCTCAAAGCGCTGATCTTGCACAGTAAATCCCCTCGCCCCGCAGAAGCGGGGAGAGGGTTAGGGTGAGGGGCCAGGCGTGAAATTGCCGCATCGGCGCACTCGCCTGACCTGCCCCCAATCCTCACATATGGATCGGCTTGAAGAAGGTCGCGAGCGCTGCTTCCTTCACGGCTTCCGACATGGTCGGATGCGCGTGGCAGGTGCGGCCGAGATCTTCCGACGAGCCGCCAAATTCCATCAGTACGGCAATCTCGTGGATCATTTCGCCGGCGCCGAAGCCGACGATGTGGCCGCCGAGAACGCGGTCGGTTTGCTTGTCCGCCAGGATCTTGACGAAGCCATCCGCCGCCAGCATGGCGCGGGCGCGGCCGTTGGCGGTGAAGGGGAATTTGCCGACCTTATAGGCGATACCCGCGGCCTTCAGCTCTTCCTCGGTCTTGCCGACAGAGGCGACTTCCGGCTGCGTGTAGACCACGCTCGGAATGACGTCGTAGTTCACATGGCCAGCCTGGCCGGCGAGGATCTCGGCGAGCGCCACGCCCTCGTCTTCCGCCTTGTGCGCCAGCATCGGGCCTTTTACTACATCGCCGATGGCATAGATGCCTGCGACATTGGTCCTGAAGTGGCCATCGATTTCGACGCGGCCGCGATTGTCGAGAACAACGCCTGCCTCTTCCAGGCCGAGACCGGCGGTGTAAGGCTTACGGCCGGTCGACACCAGCACGACATCGGCATCGAGCACCACCTTGTCGCCGCCCTTGACCGGTTCGAAGGTGACCTTGGCGCCATCACCGACCTTTTCGACGCCGGTGACCTTGGCGCTGAGATGGAAATCGATGCCCTGCTTGGCCAGCATGCGCTGGAACTGCTTGGAGACTTCGCCGTCCATGCCGCCTAAAATGGTGTCGAGATATTCGACGACGGTGACCTTGGCGCCGAGGCGCGACCAGACCGAACCGAGTTCGAGGCCGATGACGCCGCCGCCAACGACGATCATGTTGGCGGGAATCTTGTCGAGTGCGATGCCGCCGGTGGACGAAATGATCACTTTCTCATCGATTTCGAGGGATACGCCCGGAATGCCGGCAACGTCGGAGCCGGTGGCGATGACGATGTTCTTGCCTTCGATCTCGGTCACCTTGCCATCGTCGGTCGTGACGGAGACCTTGCCGGCAGCAACGATCTTGCCGGTACCCTGGAAGGCATCGATCTTGTTCTTCTTGAAGAGGAAGGCGACGCCGTCGACGTTCGCTTTCACCGTCGCATCCTTGTGCGCCATCATCTTTGAAAGATTGAGCGTGGGTGCGGCGACTTCGACGCCAAGCGCGTCCATGCCATGGCCGGCATGATGGAACATTTCGGAGGCGTGCAGCAGCGCCTTGGACGGGATGCAGCCGATGTTGAGGCATGTGCCGCCGAACGTGGCACGCTTTTCGACGACGGCCACCTTGAGGCCGAGCTGCGCGGCTTTGATGGCGCAGACATAGCCGCCGGGGCCGGTTCCGATAATGATCACATCGTAGGACATGGTTTTAATTTCCTTGTTTTCTATCTTTGTTAGTCAGTCGCCCGCGCCAATGCGAGGCGGATGCCGAAGCCGACAAGAGCTGCTCCGGTGATGCGGTTGAACCATTTGCCGCTGGCGATGAAGCGATCGCGGACCGGCTTGACGGTGAAGAAGATGGAAACGCCGGCGAACCAGGCGACGAGCGCCGTCGCCATGCCGATGCCGTAGCTGAACTGGATCAGTGCCGGTGTGTCGTGATGCACCAGCGTCGAAAACAGCGACAGGAAAAACAGCACCGGTTTCGGGTTGAGCGCATTGGTGATGAAACCCGTCGCCAGGCAGCGCCAGACGGAAACCGGCTTGCGGTCCTCATCGCCGATCTCGATCTCCTTCACCTTGAAGCCAGGTTGCCGGAAGGATTTGATGCCGAGATAGACGAGATAAAGGACGCCGGCCCATTTGATCAGGCTGAAAAGCATCAGCGATTTCGACACGATCAGGCCGAGGCCGAGAATGGTGTAGCTCACATGAAAGAGCAGCGAGAAGCCCATGCCGAGGCCAGTCATGACTGCCGCGCGGCGGCCATGCACAATGCTCTGGCGCAGGATGACGGCGAAATCAGCGCCCGGTGCAACGATGAAAATCGAAAACACCGCCATCAGGCCGAGGAATTCCAAAACATATTGCATGGTCACTGCCTTCTCAGATCAACGGCCGCCGCTCACATCGAGGATGGCGCCCGTTATATAGGATGCCTGAGCCCCCAACAGGTAGAGGATGGCGTCAGCGACTTCTTCCGCCGTCCCAGCCCTCTTCATCGGCAGTTGTGGAGCGATCTCGCGCGCCCGTTCAGGCAGGCCGGCGGCAGCGTGGATTTCCGTATCGATAATACCCGGCCGCACGGCGTTGACCCTTATCCCCTCGGCCGCCACCTCCCGCGCTAAGCCGAGCGTGAACGTATCGATCGCACCCTTGGACGCCGCATAGTCCACATATTGGCCGCCACCGCCGAGAGTGGCCGCCACGGAGGAGACGTTGACGATCGCACCGCCCTTGCCGCCATGGCGGGTGGACATGCGGCGGATAGCTTCAGCGGCTGCAAGCATCGAGCCGGTGATGTTGATGCGAAACATGCGGTCGAGCCGCTCCGGCGTCATTTCGTCCAGCCGCTGCACACGATCGACGATGCCTGCATTGTTGACGAGACCATCCAGCCGGCCAAAATGCTGGTCGACAGCGGAAAAGATGGATCCGATATCGTCGGCTGAGCCGACATCGCCCGCGATGGCAATCGCCTCGCCACCGGCATCACGGATCGCAGAGACGACCGTTTCCGCAGCCGCTTTGTTCGAAGCATAATTGACCGCCACGGCCCAGCCCTGCCGGGCAGCGGCGATCGAAACCGCCGCCCCGATACCGCGGCTGCCGCCGGTGACGAGAAGAACAGGAGATTTGCCAGTCATTCGCCGCATCCTTTCAAGGTCAAGACATCCCAGGGGGCGACGGTCGCTTTGCCTTTGCCCCAGATAGAGGACTCACGGATCGAAGGGCCGAGCGCCGGCAGGAACAACCGTTCCGCAGCCCCGGCACCCTCCGCCGGCAGGGCACTGATGTTGCCCGTCAGATCGGAGGCATAGATCATCCCCTGCCAGACGGTACAGGCGCGAAGATCGGCGCCCGTCACATCGCCTTCCGGGCAATTGAACATGATCATGCCATTAGCATGCAGCAGATCGTCCGAGCGCATCACGACGCCATCCGCCACGATCGGTGTGTTGCGCACGGTGAATTTGAACTGGTTGCTGACCGCCATCTGGGAACCGACTGGCTCGAAGCGCAGCTCATAGGCATCGTCCATGTCGCCATAAACAGCCTTTTCCTGCACGCATTCGTCCGCCAGCGCCGGCGCGGGAATGGCTGTAAACGCCATCATCGCCCAGTGAACGGGGGCCAATCGTGCCATCGCGCGGTTTGCCGGCATGATCACCCTTCCCCCGGTTCGTGCCGACCGTCTGCATTTTCGGTCACCCCGAAATCCGTGAACAGAACAAGCGGACGATCATTCGCATCGCAACCCCAGAACACCGGGTAGAAGCCATCCCCCCAGCCGCTCCAGAACACCGCGACATTGCCGCGTTTGCCGGCCACCGGCCGATGCATGACATATTTGTCGTCGTTTATCTTGATCTCGGGGGCCAGCACATCATCGTAATAGTTGATGTCTGAAGAGGACTTCTGGGTACGGACCTGCTGTTCTCGCTCCTGGATCAATGGGTAGGTATCCACATCCATGTAGCAACCGAGGCCGGCATCGACTGGATAGCCGAAGAATTCGTCGCCCTTCAACGACGCGATATCCTGGTCGGGAACGAGCGCCAGCTCCCAACGCGCGGGCTTGCCATCGGCAAAGCGCAGACTGGCGGCGGCGATGCGGCCGAAGGCTTCATAGAGCGTCACGGGGTAATTGCCAGGTGGAACGGTCCTAACGAAGGCCGAGCGATCCGGTCCGACCAGCGGATCGCTGGCAACGATGCGGCCAGACGTCAGTTCGAGATCGCCCATATGAAAGACGGTGATCGACCGGGCAGAGAGATCGGCGTCACTGAGCGACGCCAGATCGAGATTGCTGCTGAGCTTTGCTACGTCGAAGTCATCCGCGACGGCGGAAGATGGAATCCACGCGGCGACGGCGCACAAGAGTCCGCGCATCGTCCGCATGGGCCATTTCGACATGAGCCAACGCTCCCTTAGAGATCGAGAACCAGACGTTCCGGATCTTCCAGGCTTTCCTTGACGCGCACGAGGAACGTCACGGCTTCCTTGCCGTCAACCATGCGGTGGTCGTAGGAGAGCGCCAGATACATCATCGGGCGGATGACGACTTGGCCGCCGATGGCGACCGGGCGCTCCTGGATCTTGTGCATGCCGAGAATGCCCGACTGCGGCGCGTTGAGGATCGGCGAGGACATCAGCGAACCGTAGACACCGCCATTGGTAATGGTGAAGGTGCCGCCCTGCATGTCAGCCATCGACAGCGTGCCGTCGCGGGCAGCCTTTGCCAGACGGCCAAGCTCCTTCTCGACCTCCGCGATCGACATCTGGTCTGCATCGCGAATGACGGGAACAACGAGGCCCTTGTCGGTGCCGACAGCCATGCCGATGTGGCAGTAGTTCTTGTAGATAATGTCGGTACCGTCGATTTCGGCGTTGACGGCCGGCAGTTCCTTCAGCGCATGCGTGACGGCCTTGGTGAAGAAGCCCATGAAACCGAGCTTCACGCCATGCTTCTTCTCGAAGATGTCCTTGTACTTGTTGCGCAGGTCCATGACGGCCTTCATGTCCACCTCGTTGTAGGTGGTAAGCATGGCGGCGGTGTTCTGCGCATCCTTGAGGCGCTTGGCGATCGTCTGGCGCAGACGGGTCATCTTGACGCGTTCTTCGCGGCCGGCGTCTTCGACCGGCGTCGGTGCACGGGCGCTGACCGGAGCGGCGGGGACAGAGGCCGGAGCCGAAGCAGCCCTGGCGACGGCGGCAATGACATCACCCTTCAGGACCTGGCCGCGCTTGCCGCTGCCATCGACCTGATCGGCGGAGAGATTGTTTTCGGCGAGCAGCTTGGCGGCAGCAGGTGCCGGCGGCATGGCGGAAGCCGGAGCCGCAACGGCCGGAGCGGCAACCGGGGCTGCCACTGCCGGAGCAGCAGCAACGGCGGCCGGCGCGGCAGCCTGGCTCGGAGCAGCCGCAGCACCGTTACCGGCGGAGATCTGACCGAGCAGCGCGCCGAGGCCGACCGTTTCACCGGCCTGAGCAACGATTTCGGACAAGGTGCCGGCTGCCGGCGCGGGAACTTCGATCGTCACCTTGTCGGTTTCCAGCTCGAGAATCGGCTCATCGACCTTGATGGCATCGCCGACCTTCTTGAACCAGGTGCCGACGGTCGCCTCGCTGACGGACTCGCCGAGGGTAGGAACGCGGATTTCTGTGGCCATTGTTCAAATCCTGATTTTTCGTCGTTATTTGAGTTAGATAGAATTTCCGGCGGCGGACGGCCGCAGAATGATCGAGGGCATCGGCGAGATTTCGGTACGGAAACCGAGCTCGGCGAGAAGGACGGGATCGGCATCACCAAGCGCCTTGGCGGCATCGGCGTCTTCCGCGTCGACGATGGCTATGCCGAAAGCGCCATCGGCTGCGAAGACCGGACCGACGACAATTGCCGTTCCGGCGCTCGCGTGTTGGCGCCAATAGGTGGCATGTTGCTGCATGGCGGCCATCTCCTCCCCTGTGGCGTCATGCGGGAAGCTGGGGCGCGGCGGCACGAGTTTCAAATGAAAATAGGCCATCGCGCACCCCCTTTCCGGATCATGCCTTAACCGCCGAGCGCATCCTCAAGGAATGCAGCGAGCTGCGCCAGATGCTTGGACATCAGGCCGGTCGCCGGAGAGGCAGCAGCCGGGCGGCCGGTATAACGAACCCGCTGATACTTGGCATCGATATGGGCAAGCACCCATTCCAGATAGGGATCGATGAACGACCATGCGCCCATGTTCTTCGGCTCTTCCTGGCACCAGACCATTTCCGCATTGCGGAAGCGGCTGAGCTCGTTGATGAGCGCCTTGGCCGGGAACGGGTAGAGCTGTTCGATACGCAGCAGGTAGATATCGTCGATGCCGCGCTTCTCGCGCTCTTCGAGCAGGTCGTAATAGACCTTGCCCGAGCAGATGACGACGCGACGGATCTTGTTGTCCTTCTGCAGCTTGATCGGGCCGTCCTTGATGACTTCCGCATCGTCCCAGAGCAGGCGATGGAAGGAGGTTTCCCCCGCCATTTCCGGCAGGCCCGACACTGCACGCTTGTGACGCAGCAGCGACTTCGGGGTCATCAGGATCAGCGGCTTGCGGAAGTCGCGCTTCAACTGACGGCGCAGGATATGGAAGTAGTTTGCCGGCGTCGTGACGTTGGCAACCTGCATGTTGTCTTCGGCGCAGAGCTGCAGATAGCGTTCAAGGCGGGCCGAGGAGTGTTCCGGGCCCTGACCTTCATAGCCGTGCGGCAGCAGGCAGACGAGGCCCGACATGCGCAGCCACTTGCGTTCGCCCGATGAGATGAACTGGTCGAAGACGACCTGCGCACCGTTGGCGAAGTCGCCGAACTGAGCTTCCCACAGGGTCAGCGCATTCGGACGTGCGAGCGAATAACCGTATTCGAAGCCGAGAACTGCCTCTTCCGAAAGCATCGAGTTGATGACTTCGTAGCGGGCCTGGGTCGGCGACAGGTTGGCGAGCGGGATGTAGCGCTCCTCGGTTTCCTGATCGTAGAGAACCGAATGACGCTGCGAGAAGGTGCCGCGTTCGCAATCCTGTCCAGACAGACGGATCTTGTGGCCCTCGACCACGAGCGAACCGAAAGCGAGCGCTTCCGCCATCGCCCAGTCGATGCCCTCGCCTGTCTGTACCATGCTGGCGCGGTTTTCCATGAAGCGCTGGATGGTGCGATGCGCATGGAACCCGGCCGGGATTTCCGAAAGCTTCCGGCCGATGTCCTTCAACGTCTTCATCGGCACAGCAGTTTTGCCGCGGCGCTGCTCGTCGGCATTGTCGGCCGTGTGCAGGCCCGACCATTCGCCGTCCAGCCAATCGGCCTTGTTCGGCTTGTAGGACTGGCCGGCATCGAACTCCTGTTCGAGATGGGCGCGCCAATCGGCCTTCATCTTCTCGACTTCGCCCTCGGTCAACACGCCTTCGCCGACCAGCCGGTCGGAGTAAAGCTGCAGCACCGTCTTGTGGGCACGAATGACCTTGTACATCTTCGGCTGCGTGAAGGACGGCTCATCGCCTTCATTGTGGCCGTAGCGACGATAGCAGAACAAGTCGAGGACGACAGGCTTGTGAAACTTCATGCGGAATTCGGTAGCGATCTTGGCCGCATAGACCACAGCTTCCGGATCGTCGCCGTTGACGTGGAAGATCGGCGCTTCGATCATCTTGGCGACGTCGGACGGATAGGGCGACGAACGCGAGAAGGCCGGATTGGTGGTGAAACCGATCTGGTTGTTGATGATGACGTGCATCGTGCCGGCGACGCGGTGGCCGCGCAGGCCCGACAGGCCAAGGATTTCAGCAACCACACCCTGGCCGGCGAAAGCGGCATCGCCATGGATCAGCAGCGGCACGACCTTGGCGCGCTCGGTGAGCGGAATGATGTCGCCGTCCCAGACGGTGGCGCTCATGTCCTGCTTGGCGCGGGCCTTGCCCATGACGACCGGGTTGACAATCTCGAGATGCGACGGATTGGCCGTCAGCGAGACGTGCACCTTGGTGCCGTCGAAATCGCGATCCGAGGAGGCGCCGAGATGGTACTTGACGTCGCCCGAACCTTCGACCTCGTCCGGCGCGTAGGAACCGCCCTTGAACTCGTGGAAGATCGCGCGATGCGGCTTGCCCATGACCTGGGACAGCACGTTGAGGCGGCCGCGGTGGGCCATGCCGAACACGGCTTCCTTGAGGCCAAGCTGGCTGCCGCTCTTCAGAATCTGCTCCAGCGCCGGGATCAGCGATTCACCGCCGTCGAGGCCGAAACGCTTGGTGCCCTTGAACTTGACGTCGAGGAACTGCTCATAGCCTTCAGATTCGACGACCTTCTGCAGGATTGCCTTTTTGCGTTCCGCGCTGAAGGCAATACCCTTGTCGACGCCCTCGATGCGCTCCTGAATCCAGGCCTTTTCCTCCGGGTTGGAGATATGCATGAATTCGACGCCGAGGGTCGAGCAATAGGTGCGCTCAAGGATTTCCATCATTTCGCGCACGCTCGCATATTCGAGGCCGAGCACGTTGTCGATGAAGATCTTGCGGTCGAGGTCGGCCTCGGTGAAGCCATAGGCTTCCGGCGACAGCTCCTTGTAGTCCTCGACCGGGGCGGCGATGCCGAGCGGATCGAGCTTGGCGTGCAAATGGCCACGCATGCGATAGGCGCGGATCATCATGATGGCGCGGACGGAATCGCGCGTCGCCTGCAGGATGTCGGCTGTGTCTGTCGGCTTGCCAGCGGCTTCGGCCTTGGCTTTCACCTTGGTCTCGATAACCTTCTCGACGACGCCCCAGTTGCCGTCGAGTGCGGAGACAAGCTCGCCGTTCGCCTGGATCGGCCAGTTCTTGCGCTGCCAGGAGGCTCCCTTGGCCGCCCTCTTCACATCATCCGGACTGTCTTCCAACGCCTTGAAGAACGACCGCCACTCGTCGGATACCGACGACGGGTCGTCCTCGTAGCGCGCATAAAGCTGCTCGATGTAAGCAGCGTTGGCGCCGTCCAGGAACGAGGTAATCTGAAACTGCTCGTTGGCTTCTTGCCTTGCCATGGTGATATGCGGACGCTCTTGTCCGCCTCCCGACTTGTTTGCTTTGCCGGCTTATGGAAATCCGGCGACCATATTTGCTCGCGATCCTCGGACCGCATGTCTGCTTCTAAAATTCGAAAGCCGGACGGGATATGCGGATGCCGCTGCCCGTCCGGATCTTGCTACAGGTAGGATCAGCCCTTCAGGACTTCCACCAGCGTCTTGCCGAGACGCGCCGGCGACGGCGACACGCGGATGCCTGCCGATTCCATCGCAGCGATCTTGTCTTCAGCACCGCCCTTGCCGCCGGAGATCACGGCGCCGGCATGGCCCATGGTGCGGCCGGGAGGCGCCGTGCGGCCGGCGATGAAGCCGACCATCGGCTTCTTGCGGCCCTTCTTGGCTTCGTCCTTGAGGAACTGTGCGGCGTCTTCTTCCGCCGAACCGCCGATTTCGCCGATCATGATGATCGACTTGGTCTCGTCGTCGGCGAGGAACATTTCCAAGATGTCGATGAATTCCGTGCCCTTGACCGGGTCGCCGCCGATGCCGACAGCCGTGGTCTGGCCGAGGCCTTCATTGGAGGTCTGGAACACGGCTTCGTAGGTCAGCGTGCCCGAACGCGAGAGAACGCCGACCGAGCCCTTCTTGAAGATGGAGCCCGGCATGATGCCGATCTTGCATTCGTTCGGCGTCAGGACGCCCGGGCAGTTTGGTCCGATCAGGCGCGACTTCGACTTCTGAAGGCGATCCTTGACCTTGACCATGTCGGCAACCGGAATGCCTTCCGTGATGCAGACGATCAGCGGGATCTCGGCTTCGATCGCTTCGAGGATCGCAGCCGCAGCACCTGCCGGCGGCACGTAGATGACCGAGGCGTTGGCGCCGGTCGCGTCCTTGCCTTCGGCGACGGACTTGAAGATCGGCAGCTTTTCGCCGTCCTTGCCGGTCCAGGTTTCACCGCCCTTGGAGGGGTGGATACCGCCGACCATCTTCGTGCCGTGATAGGCGAGCGCCTGTTCGGTGTGGAAGGTGCCGGTCTTGCCGGTCAGGCCCTGAACGAGAACCTTGGTGTCTTTGTTGATGAGGATCGACATCTTGCCTCAGGCTCCCTTGACTGCCTTGACGATCTTCTGGGCGGCATCGTCCAGGTCATCGGCCGAGATGACATTGAGACCGGATTCGTTGATGATCTTCTTGCCGAGCTCGACGTTGGTGCCTTCGAGGCGAACGACGAGCGGAACCTTCAGACCGACTTCCTTGACGGCTGCGAGTACGCCTTCGGCGATGACGTCGCACTTCATGATGCCGCCGAAGATGTTGACCAGGATGCCCTGGACAGCCGGATCGGCAGTGATGATCTTGAAGGCGGCAGTAACCTTTTCCTTGGAAGCGCCACCGCCGACATCGAGGAAGTTCGCCGGCTCTGCGCCGTAGAGCTTGATGATGTCCATGGTCGCCATGGCAAGACCGGCGCCGTTGACCATGCAGCCGATGTTGCCGTCGAGCGCGACGTAGGCCAGGTCGTGTTCGTGAGCCTGGATTTCCTTCTCGTCTTCTTCCGTCGTGTCGCGCAGTGCGCGGATGTCGTCATGACGGAACAGCGCGTTGCCGTCGAAGGAGACCTTGGCGTCGAGAACGCGCAGGTGACCGTTGGTCATGACGATCAACGGGTTGACCTCGAGCAGGGCCATGTCCTTTTCGACGAAGGCCTTGTAGAGGATCGGGAAGAGCTTGGCGGCGTCTTCGCGGGCAGCGCCTTCGAGCTTCAGCGCATCGGAAAGGGCAGCCGAATTGGCAGCCGTGACACCGGCCGACGGGTCGATGTCGACGGTGATGATCTTTTCCGGCGTGTCGTGCGCGACGGTCTCGATGTCCATGCCGCCTTCCGTCGAAACGACGAAGGCAACCTGGCCGACAGTACGGTCAACCAGGATCGAGAGGTAGAGTTCGCGATCGATATCGGCGCCGTCTTCGATGTAGAGGCGGTTGACCTGCTTGCCGGCCGGGCCGGTCTGCTTGGTCACCAGCGTATGGCCGAGCATTTCCTTGGCGTTGGCAGCGACGTCCTCGATCGACTTGGCGAGGCGAACGCCGCCCTTGGCGTCGGGGCCGAGTTCCTTGAACTTGCCCTTGCCGCGACCGCCGGCATGGATCTGGCTCTTGACCACATAAAGCGGGCCTGGAAGCTGTTTTGCGGCGGCTTCGGCTTCATCGGCGGAGAAGATGGCAACGCCGTCCGCGACGGGTGCGCCATAGGTCTTCAGCAGCGCCTTGGCCTGATATTCATGAATGTTCATGGATTTATCCCTATTGGAACGCGGAAATTACTTCAGCGACGGCGCGATGGTCGCGCAGGCTTCGCAGAGGCCAGCGACGGCTGCGACCGACTTGTCGAAGGCTTCCTTCTCGGCCTTGTTCAGGTCGATCTCGATGACGCGCTCGATGCCGCCGGCGCCGATGACCGTGGGAACGCCGACATACATGTCCTTCACGCCGTACTGGCCGGAAAGGTAGGCGGCGCAGGGCAGAACGCGCTTCTTGTCCTTGAGGTAGGATTCAGCCATCGCGATAGCGGAAGCGGCCGGAGCGTAGTAAGCCGAACCGGTCTTCAGGAGACCGACGATCTCGGCACCGCCGTCACGGGTGCGCTGGATGATTTCTTCGAGGCGTTCCTTGGTGACCCAGCCCATGGTGACGAGGTCGGTCAGCGGAATGCCTGCAACGGTGGAGTAGCGAGCGAGCGGCACCATCGAGTCGCCGTGGCCGCCGAGAACGAAAGCCGAAACGTCTTCGACCGATACGTTGAATTCCTTGGCAAGGAAGAGGCGGAAGCGCGACGAGTCGAGCACGCCGGCCATGCCGACGACCTTGTTGGTCGGAAGGCCCGAAAACTTCTGCAGAGCCCAGACCATGGCGTCGAGCGGGTTGGTGATGCAGATCACGAAAGCGTCGGGGGCATATTTCTTGATGCCGGCACCGACCTGTTCCATGACCTTGAGGTTGATACCGAGAAGATCGTCGCGGCTCATGCCCGGCTTGCGGGGAACGCCGGCGGTGACGATGCAGACGTCAGCGCCTTCGATCGCGGAATAGTCGCTGGCGCCGGTGAGATTGGCGTCGAAGCCTTCGACCGGCGAAGACTGAGCGATGTCGAGACCCTTGCCCTGGGGGATGCCGTCCGCGATGTCGAACAGGACGATGTCGCCCAGTTCCTTCAGGCCGGCGAGATGCGCCAGCGTGCCACCAATCATGCCAGAACCAATAAGTGCGATCTTGTTGCGCGCCATTTCGGTGTATCCTTTGCGATCAAAATCCGTGGCGGGACACCTTGCAAGGCATCCACCATTGCCGCCAATCGCATAGACCCAAAGGCCGAAATTGGCAATTGATTATTTTGAGATCAGGAATTTCAATCGGTTAGATCAATAATGTCTTACGTAAACGTAAGACATTATGTCACCAAATTGTTACTCGGCGGCGCGCTTTCCGTGAGTCTGGGCAAGATATTCCGCACTGCGCATTTCGAAAAGTCGCGATGCCGTGCGGTCGAACTCGAAGCCTTCCGTACCGCGCCGTTCGATCAGAAGATCCTCCGGCATCGCCTCAGCCGAAACATAAAGCCGGACGGCATGATCGTAAAGCGTGTCGATGAGGATGATGAAGCGCTTGGTTTGGTTGCGCTTTTCCGGCCCGAGCTTCGGCACGCGATCGATAAAGATCGTATCGAACCGGTTGGCGATGGCCAGGAAATCGGCCGCACCCAGTGGTGCCTCGCAGAGATCGGCAAAGGAGAACCGCGCCATGCGATCGACGGCGAGTGGCACGTGGATAGAACGTCCCTTCATCGGAATGTCCAGCGGCTGTGCCTTGCGCCCATGCAGAACCTGTGTCCACGACGCATCCATCGCCATATCGGTGCGCTCGTTGATCGGTATCAGATAGACCGGCTGGCTGTTCAATTTCTCCAGGCGGTAGTCTGTCGGTGAATCCAGCGTGACGATATCGACATACCGCTTCAGGAGATCGATGAAGGGCAGGAACAGGCCGCGATTGAGGCCGTCGCGATAGAGATTGTCGGGCTCGACATTCGATGTGGCGACCAATACGCAGCCCAACGAAAACAGCTCGGAAAACAGCCGCGACAGGATCATCGCATCGGCGATATCGGTCACGGTGAATTCGTCGAAGCAAAGCAGTTCCGCCTGGCTATAAAGGTCGGCTGCAACCGGTGGCACCGGATCGGCCTGCTTGGTCTCGCCGTTCTTGAACTTCAGCCGGTGCGCGGCGATGCGGTTATGCACATCGGCCATGAACTCATGGAAATGCGCTCGGCGCTTCCTGCTGCATGGCGCCATCGCGAAGAACATATCCATCAGCATGGTCTTGCCGCGCCCGACACTGCCATGGATATAGAGGCCACGGACGATCTCGGCCGGCTTCTTGCGCGCGGCAAACATCCAACCGAGCGCGCTCGATTTGGTCGCCGGCCGCTTCCGCTTAAGAGCGGCAAGCACATGATCGAGGGATTTCGCCACATCCATCTGCGCCGAATCCACTTGAAGTGATCCGGAAGCCGTCAGCGCCTTCAAATGTTCGACGACGCTGATGGAATAGTCGGGCATGGGCTGCATGGGGAGATACCCGCCTGTGCAAGAGGGAAGCAACCAGATGGCCCAACCGCTTCAAAAAGGCTTTTATCGGCTGAGGCTCAGCGGCTGGCCGGACGCCGTGGAGCCGTCGAAACGCGAATCGGCCGTCTTGTAGAGCGAGCCGATCTGGCTGCCGTCACGGTTCTTGAGGATGACCTGCTTGCCGGAAACTTCCCACGAGCCCATGGTCGTCAGCTCACCCGCACAACCACGCGTCCCGCCGCGCGAGCCGCTGCCGAGATTGGTGAGCGTCAGGAACATGTCGCAGCTCGATCCGCCGTTGCTGACCTTCCAGCTGCCGACCATGGATTCCTTGGTCACGTCCTGCGCCGAAGCGGCCATCGCCTGCTGTTGCTGCGGATTGGCCGCATTGGGCGTATTCGTCGGTGCCGCCGGAAACTGCGAAGCGCCGGCGGTGGGCGGAAGCTGGCTGGATTGGACAGAGGGAACGGGCTGAGCCTGCAGTGGCGGGGGAGAATAATCGTCGTTGTATGCTGTGCGCTGGCAACCGGCAAGCGACAGACCTATCGCCGCAGCCGTCACTGCATATCTGAACTGCATCATCACACTCCTAATTATTTGTCCACCGCTGACATTTGCAAAGTGATGCTCAATGATGAGGGAATTAGCGTATTTCACTTTGGTTAATCAAGTCGATACCGCCACAAATTGGCGGAAGCCATTGCTGGACAAGAATCGGGTAGTTTCAAGGCGTCACCCGGCGAACCTCATCCAGATAGAAATGATCGGCAAATTCCTGCACCCGCTCATCGCACTCTCCGCCCTAACGGGGGCTTGTTTGAGAAATCGCAATAGCGTGCAAGCGAGGCCAATAAAAATTCCGTGAGCTGCAGCGGCGGCAGGCGTTTGCCTATCTCGCGAGTCTGCTTCTTAACCGCGAGCATTTTGAGGCATGATCCCGCTCCGGTCTGATATGAACGAAGCGGCGATCACTATGGTCAGGTCCTTATGACCCGCGGCACAGACGAACGATCGTCGGCGGGTCAGATCCGCCGCTCGACCATCATCTTCTTGATTTCGGCGATCGCTTTGGCCGGGTTCAGACCCTTGGGGCATGTCTGGGCGCAGTTCATGATCGTGTGGCAGCGGTAGAGGCGGAACGGGTCCTCGAGATTGTCGAGACGCTCGCCCTTGGCCTCGTCGCGGCTGTCGATCAGCCAGCGATAGGCCTGCAGAAGAACGGCCGGGCCGAGATAACGGTCGCCGTTCCACCAGTAGCTCGGACAGGAGGTCGAGCAGCAGGCGCAGAGAATGCACTCGTAGAGGCCGTCGAGCTTCAGACGATCCTCGTGGCTCTGCTTCCATTCCTTCGCAGGCGGCGGCGAAACCGTCTTCAGCCAGGGCTCGATCGAGCGGTGCTGCGCGTAAAAATTCGTCAGATCCGGCACGAGATCCTTGACGACGGGCAAATGCGGCAACGGATAGATCTTCACCGTACCGTTAATCTCATCCATGCCTTTGGTGCAGGCGAGCGTGTTGGTGCCGTCGATGTTCATCGCGCAGGAGCCGCAAATGCCTTCGCGGCAGGAACGGCGCAGCGTCAGCGTCGGATCGATCTTGTTCTTGATGTAGAGCAGCCCGTCGAGCACCATCGGGCCGCAATCGTCGACGTCGATATAATATGTGTCGATGCTCGGGTTCAGGCCGTCATCCGGACTCCAGCGATAGACGCGGAATTCGCGCGTATTCTTCGCGCCCGCCGGCTTCGGCCAGACCTTGCCTTCGCGCATCTGAGAGTTCTTGGGGAGAGCGAGTTCAACCATAGTCAGTTCCTCTCAGATCAATACACGCGTGCCTTCGGCTCGATCTTGTGCGGATCGATGCCTTCAGCAATCAGTTCGGTATGAACGGGGCGATAGTCCAGCTTGACGTCGCCCGCTTCGTTGATCCAGGCGAGCGTGTGTTTGCGCCAGTTTTCGTCGTCGCGGCCGCCGAACTTGCCTTCGGTGTAGTCCTCGCGGGCGTGCGAGCCGCGGCTTTCTTTGCGGGCTTCGGCGCCGTAGATCGTCGTGATGGCGTTGGCCATCAGGTTGTGCAGTTCCAGCGTTTCGACGAGATCGGAATTCCAGATCAGCGAACGGTCGGTGACCTTGACGTCAGGCAGTTCCTTCCAGATTGCCGAGAGGCGGCGGCAACCGGATTCGAGCGATTCCTGCGTGCGGAACACGGCGGCGTCTTCCTGCATTGCGCGCTGCATCTTTTCGCGCAGGGCCGCCGTCGGCGTTCCACCGCTAGCATGGCGCAGACGGTCGAAGCGCTCCATGATTTTGTCGCAGGCAGCAACATTGAGGGCCGGAACCGGGCTCGCCCGGTCGATAACCTGACCGGCACGGATGGCGGCGGCGCGGCCGAAGACCACAAGGTCGATCAGCGAGTTGGAACCGAGGCGATTGGCGCCGTGCACCGAGGCGCAACCGGCTTCGCCGACGGCCATCAGGCCCGGCAGAATGCGCTCCGGATTGTTGCCGTCGGCGTTCAATACCTCACCCCAATAGTTCGTGGGGATGCCGCCCATATTGTAGTGGACGGTCGGCAGGACTGGGATCGGCTCGCGGGTCACATCGACGCCGGCGAAGATGCGCGCGCTCTCGGAAATGCCCGGCAAACGCTCGTGCAGCACGGCCGGATCGAGATGGTCGAGGTGCAGGAAGATGTGGTCCTTGTTCTTGCCGACGCCGCGACCTTCGCGGATTTCCAGCGTCATGCAGCGCGAAACGACGTCGCGCGATGCAAGGTCCTTGGCGGACGGCGCATAGCGCTCCATGAAGCGCTCGCCTTCGGAGTTGACGAGATATCCGCCCTCGCCGCGCGCGCCTTCGGTGATCAGACAGCCGGAACCGTAAATCCCGGTCGGATGGAACTGCACGAATTCCATGTCCTGGAGCGGCAGCCCGGCGCGGGCAACCATGCCGCCACCGTCGCCGGTGCAGGTATGGGCCGAGGTCGCCGAGAAATAGGCGCGGCCGTAGCCGCCGGTCGCCAGCACCACCATCTTGGCGGCGAAGCGATGGATCGTGCCGTCGTCCAGGCACCAGGCGACGACACCGGTGCAGCGGCTGCCGTCATCGGACATGATCAGGTCGAGCGCGAAATATTCGATGAAGAATTCGGCGTTGTTGCGCAGCGACTGGCCGTAAAGCGTATGCAGGATAGCGTGGCCGGTGCGGTCGGCGGCGGCGCAAGTGCGCTGCACCGGCGGGCCTTCGCCGTAATTCTGCATGTGGCCGCCGAACGGGCGCTGATAGATCTTGCCTTCTTCGTTGCGCGAGAATGGCACGCCATAATGCTCGAGCTCATAGACCGCCTTCGGCGCTTCCATGGTGAGATACTGCATGGCGTCGACGTCGCCGAGCCAGTCGGAACCCTTGACGGTGTCGTAGAGATGCCACTGCCAGCTATCCGGCGTCATGTTCTGCAACGAGGCGGCGATGCCGCCCTGGGCTGCGACCGTATGCGAGCGGGTTGGGAATACCTTAGTGATGCAGGCGGTGCGGAAACCCTGCTCGGCCATGCCAAGCGTGGCACGCAGGCCCGCGCCACCGGCGCCGACGACGATCACGTCATAGGAGTGATCGACATATTTGTAGGCTTTCCCGTTCTGAGCGGGCCCATTCTGAGCGGATGAATTCGGTGCCATCTTACAATTATCCTACGAACGCGATCTTCAGAATGGCGAAGAGACAGAGCCCGGCCACGAAGATCGCGAAGAATGTGTTGAGCATGAGAAGGACGATTTTGCCGATCTCGCTGTGGACATAGTCCTCGATGATGACCTGCATGCCGATCCGCATGTGAATGACGCCGGAGATCACCATCAGACCCATGATGACGGCGACGAGCGGATTCGACAGTGCATGCACGACATCCGTATAGGGAGCGCCGGCATAGATCATCAGGAAGATGACGAAGAAGATGATGAGCGGAACATTGGCGACGGCGGTCAGACGCTGACGCCAGAAATGCTCGGTGCCTTCCTTGGCGGAGCCGAGGCCGCGGACTTTGCCCAAAGGGGTGCGCATATCCATGAGAAATATCCTCTAAAGCGATGATCTCGAACCGAAGGACCGCGAAACGAAAAATGGGAAGCGGCTTTCGGACAAGACCATGCCAATCAAATCAGCCGGATGACGATGCCGACGATCCAGACCAGCGCGGTAAGACAGAGCGAACCGACGAGCGTCGCCTTGGCCATCTTGGTCGAGACGGCGGGGTCGAAGCCGTATCCGAGGTCCCAAATGAAATGGCGGAAGCCGCCGAGCATATGGTGCAGCAGCGCCCAGGTGTAGCCGAGCAGAACGAGCCGGCCGATGATCGAACCCATGATCCAGTTGACCAGCTCGAAATAGCCCTGGCCGGTCGCCGCCGCGATCAGCCACCAGGCGACCAGCAACGTGCCGAAATAGAGCGCACCGCCGGTGATGCGGTGAACGATCGACATGACCATGGTGGGAATGAGCTTGTAGACTTGCAGATGCGGCGACAAGGGCCGGTTTTGTGTGACGTTCGCCATCAGAACCTCGCGGCGTTACGATACGCTTCGATCCCGGATCTCTCCGGGGCAACACACCTGGAGAAATGCAGTGTGCGTTGCATCAATTGCGACCATTAATCACGGAAAGGCATGTCGACAAGCACAATTGCAGTCTGCCTCGAATTTAATCGATTCGGATCGCGCAACACCTTTAGCGAGTGCGCAGAAACGACATTCTCCGATTGGCCGCCCCATACGATTTTCCCGTCCACCGAGTGGACTTAACGCCTTTCTTGCGGCACTCTGCTCTTCATATTTTGTTAAGGATTTAGAGCGCGAGGCGAACCCATGGGACGGCATCTTTTCACGGCAACAACGCTCGTTTTGGCGGCAGCCGCCGCTCTTTCGTCGGTATCGGCCTCGGCGGACGACTTTCGCCGCGGACACCGGCCGTTCCTCCCGTCGGGCCCCGTTTCGTTCCACCACTCCCGCCTTGTCGCATTCAATCATTCCCGCCTTGTTCCGTTCCACCATTCCCGCTTTGTTCGGTTGCAGGAAATCTCCTGGCCGCAGCGCTACGGGCAGCCGCAGCCAGCCAGAATCATTCTGATGGATCCGCAATATGCGGCAAGTGCGGGTACCTATGCCGGCACGACCAGTGTCTATCAGGCCGACGGCGGGACCTATGTCCTAGGCTATGGCGGAAATGGAGGCTATGGCGGATATCAGAGCCAACCCGCTACGCCGTTGAAGCCGCGGGCCAAAGTCATCAATGTCAGACTCGCCCGCAATGCCTGCTCCTATGAAGCAGGCGTCTGCGTGATTCGTCCCTGACGGTCGTTAACCGGCGAGAAATCGCCAGACCGTCGTCTTCTTCACTTCGCTATCCTCCAGTGCCCGCGTCACCGGCACCTGATACGTGGCACGGGCCTCCAAATGATCCTTGGGGAGGTAGGCTCTTCCCGGATCGCCCACCAGAACAAGATGGCCCTCTCTTGCCAGTTGCCGGAACCAGGGAATCAGGCGGTCGGTGAAATCGCGATCGTAAAAGACATCACCGGCAAGAATGACGTCGGCATTCGGCGTCCGGCCAATGAGATCGTCACCGGTGAAATCGAGCGTGACCCCGTTCTCCACGGCGTTCAACCGTATCGCCGTCTCCGCCCAGGGATCGATATCGGCGGCGAGCGCATGGCTGGCACCTGCAAGCTTCGCCGCAATCGCGACGAGGCCGGAGCCGCTGGCGAAATCCAAAACCCTTTTTCCGGCGACCTCATCGGGATGATCGAGGATATAGCGTGCAAGCCCCTGTCCGCCGGCCCAGGCAAAAGCCCAGAAGGGTGGCGGCAGGCCGATCTCTTCGAGTTCCTCCTCCGTTTTCAACCAAAGATCATGGGCTTCGCTCGCCAGGTGCAGCCGAATTTCCGGCACATGCGGCGGCGCCATGAGACTGGTGTTTGCACGGATGAAACTCTCAGGATCCGTCTTCAAATCGTCCTCGAGTCAGAGGTTTCAGACAGGAGGATTGTCGAGTTCGCCCATGCGGCAGACTTCAAGATATTCCTCCTCGGTCACCGGCTGCACGGAAAGCCGCATCGAGGTGACAAGCGCCATCTGCGAAAGCTTCGGATTGGCCTTGATGTCCTTCAGAGACACCGGCTTCGGCATATCGCGCACGGCACGAATATCCACGCAGTCCCAGCGCGGGTCGTCCTTGGCAGTCGAATCGGGATGCGACAACGCGCAGACCTCAACGATGCCGACAATCTCCAAACCCTCATTGGAATGATAAAAGAATCCCTTGTCGCCGAGCTGCATCGCCCGCATGTTGTTGCGGGCGAGATAGTTGCGCACGCCGGTCCACTCCGTGCCCTTTTCGCCGGCTCTTTTCTGCGCTTCCCAGGACCACGAGGCCGGTTCGGATTTATACAGCCAATGCGCCATGCTCATGCCTCCGGATTGTTGAAGACCCAGTTGAACGGCTTGATCTCGACGCTCTCGAACAAGCCGGCCTTTGTATAGGGATCGGAATCGGCAATCGCCTGTGCTGCTTCGATCGTTTCGACGCTGACGATGACCAGGCTGCCGTTGGGCTTGCCTTCGGCATCGAGGAAAGGACCCGCCATCTTCAAAATACCTTCGGCATTGAGCTTGTCCAAATGCGCAAGATGCGTGGGGCGGGTGTCCATACGGACATTCAGATGGCCGGGCTTGTCCTTGCAGACAAAAGCAAACAGCATGATTTTATTCTCCTATGCAAATCAGCAGATTATTGGGGACGATGGATAAAGCCTCATCCACCGAAGGTCATCTTGTTTCTGCGCGAATCGGATTGATAATATCGAGACCCCAAAAATCAGCCTCATTATGCGTGACGATGACGCATTCATTCGCGATTGCGACAGATGCGATCAACATATCCATCGGGTCACGCTGTCGCCCCGCCGTCCGCCCATCCGCCATAAGTTGCGCCCACATTAAGGCAGCACTCTCGTCGAAGGGAAGAATTCGCCCGGCAAAATACGCCAGCGGTCCTTGTGCGCCGAGAAACCAGGTTTCGAGGTCTTCGCGTTTACGCCCTGCCGGCATGATCAGAATACCGCGCCGAATCTCGGCGATCGTGGACGCTGCAATGAAGAGATCGTCATCCATTTGAACTTGAAGCCATTTGGCAAGATCAGGTGACGGCTCTGGTTTGATCGTATTGCTTATAATGTTGGTATCGAGCAAATAACGGGTCAAAGATCGATCTCGCGCACTTTGCCACGAACCCGTTCAAGATCGATATCCGCGCCGACGAGAGGCGAGCTGCGCAGCCAGGCATAAACGCCACCTGTCTTCGGCGGCTCGCCGGAGATCGTCCTGGTCACCACATCGCGGATGCGAGCCGACTCAGCCCCTCCTTCCGCCAAACGCCGCGCCAGCGAGCGAATGAGGGCGCGGTCGCCGTCAAGGCCAAGCACCTCGAAGCGAGCCAAACCACGCTCACCAAGACGGGAACGGTAATTCTGGATCGCGCGCTTTTGTGAGCTGCTCATCGTGGCCTCCGGTTATATCCAGTAATATATCCAGCGCGCCACAGATGTTCAAGTTTCCTATTCCGTCGTGATCGGCCGCGTCATCAATTGCTCGATTGCCGTTGGGATATCCAGCTTGCCGTCGATGATGGCCGAGACCGCTTCGGTGATCGGCATATCGACGCCGAGCCCCCGCGCCAGGCGTGCGGCGATGGAGGCGGCATAAGCGCCCTCGACCAGCTCTCCATGCGATGGATCGGCCGTCTCGCCGTGGCCGAGCGCGATACCGAAGCGCAGGTTGCGGGACTGGTGGCTGGTCGCGGTCAATACGAGGTCGCCGAGGCCGGAAAGCCCGCGCACCGTCTCCGCCTTGCCGCCCTTGGCGGAAACGAATCGCGACATTTCCGCCAAGCCGCGACTGATCAGCGCCGCGCGTGCCGAATCGCCGATGCCACATCCTTCGACAATACCGCAGGCGATCGCGAGCACATTCTTCAGCGCGCCGCCGAGCTGCACGCCGACGCGATCCGAAGACGCATAGAGACGGAATGTCGGCCCTGAAATCGCCTGTGCCAACCGTTCCGCCACCGCCATATCCGCAGCCGCGATCGCCATTGCCGTCGGCAAGCCCTTCGCAATGTCGCTGGCAAAGCCCGGTCCGGAGAGAACAGCGATGGCGTGGCGCGGCAATTCCCGCTCCAACATGTCGGTCAAGAGATCGCCGGAAACCTTGTCGATACCCTTGGCGCAGGTGACGACCACGGCATCCTGCGCGAGATAAGGCCCATAATGACGTGCCGCATCCGCCTGGGCTTGCGATGGCATGGCAAAGAGCACGATGCCGGCGCTTGAAATCGCGTCAGGCTCGGCGGAAAATTGCAGCGAATCCGGCAAATCGATGCCCGGCAACGCCGTGTCGTGCATCCGATCAGCCCTGAGATCGGCCATCAGCGCAGCATTGCGCCCGACCAGCGTCACCTGGCTCTTGCCGGTCAAGGTGATGACGGCGGCGAGCGCCGTGCCGAAGGCACCGGCGCCGACCACCGCGATGCGTTCATTATCGCTCATGCCTTCGCTCCTCGTTTGCCGTGCCCTAAAAGAGTTTCCGCCTTCTGATCGAGCGGCCAGCGCGAGCGCGGCTGCACATCAAGACCATCAGGCGCTGCACCCGTCGCCATGCGCTCCAGCCCCGCCCAGGCAATCATTACCGCATTGTCGGTGCAGAGCCTCAGCGGCGGCGCGATGAAGCGGAAACTATTGTGGTCGCAGAGTTCCTGCAGCGTGCGGCGCAGCTCGAGATTGGCAGCGACGCCGCCGGCAACCACCAGCGCCGGCTTGTCCGCCGTCTTCGGAAATTCCTTTTTGAAGCGCTGCAGGCCGCGCCCGATCCGGTCCTTCAACGTGCGCGAGATCGCCCTCTGAAAGGAGGCGCAGATATCGGCGATGTCCTGCTCGGTGACCGGCGCTATCGCCGTTGCCGCCTGTCGCACAGCAGTCTTAAGGCCGGAAAAGGAAAAATCGAGCCGAGTCTCGCCGACCAGCGGCCGCGGAAAATCGAACCGATCCGGATCGCCGTTCTTCGCGGCCTCTTCGACCGCCGGGCCGCCGGGATAGGGCAGACCGAGCAGCTTCGCCGTCTTGTCGAAGGCTTCACCCAGCGCGTCGTCGATGGTTGTACCCCAGCGCTCATATTCGCCGACACCGCGCACCAAAATCAGTTGCGTGTGACCTCCGGAGACGAGCAGCATGAGATAAGGAAAGGTGAGACCATCCGTCAGCCTTGCCGTCAGTGCATGGCCCTCTAAATGGTTGATTGCGTATAGCGGCTTGCCGGTTGCCCTCGATATCGCCTTGCCGGTCATCAGCCCGACGAGCAGGCCGCCGATCAGACCGGGACCGGATGTGGCGGCGATGGCATCGACATTGGAGAGCGACACATTGGCGCGCTTCAGGGCTTCGTCGATCAATGTATCCAGCGCCTCGACATGCGCCCGCGCAGCAATTTCCGGCACCACGCCGCCATAGGCGCTATGCTCGTCCAACTGGCTCAAAACCACGTCGGAGGCGACTGTGGCGGTGCCGTCATCCCGGCGTTCGACGATGGCCGCGGCGGTTTCGTCGCAGCTTGTTTCGATGCCGAGAATGCGAAGAAAGGGCGCCATGGAAGCTGTTCGTTGCCTGTTGGTCGATTGCGATGAAGCGAAAATATGGTTACGGGAACTGTCGGTAACAACGGATCAAAGCGGATGCAAACAAAACCTTTCCGGATTGGCACGCGCGGCAGCCCACTTGCCTTGGCGCAGGTGCACGAGGTCCGCGACCGCCTGATGGCCGCGCATGGCCTGCCTGAGGAAATGTTCGAGATCGTCGTTCTGACCACCAAGGGCGACCGCATCACCGATCGTTCCCTGGCGGCGATCGGCGGCAAGGGCCTGTTCACCGAGGAGCTGGAGCAGAGGCTGAGTTCGGGCGAACTCGATTTCGCCGTCCATTCCGCCAAGGATATGGCGACGAAGCTGCCGGAAGGACTAGCGCTATCGGCGTATCTTCCGCGGGAGGATATCCGCGACACCGTCATCGGTCGTACGGCGCCGAGACTGATCGATCTGCCGCACGGCGCAACCGTTGGTTCCGCGTCGCTGCGCCGCCAGGCGCTCATCCGCCGCCTGCGTCCCGATATCAACGTCATCACCTTTCGCGGCTCGGTCGAAACCCGCCTGCGCAAGCTGGAGGAAGGCCAGGCCGACGCGACGCTATTGGCGCTTGCCGGCCTGAAGCGGCTCGGCAAGGTGGATGTGATTACCGACATTCTCGATCCCGACGAATTCCCGCCGGCGCCGGCCCAGGGTGCGATCTGCACCGAAAGCCGCACGAGCGATGACAGGGTCAACGACCTGCTCTCCGCCATCAATGATGGTCCGACCTTCGACACCGTCTCCTGCGAACGCGGTTTCCTGGCGGCGCTCGATGGCTCCTGCCGCACGCCGATCGCCGGCTATGCCGTCTGCGAGGGGGACCATATCAGGTTCTTCGGCATGATCCTGACGCCCGATGGCCGGCAGGTGCACACCACCACCATCGAAGGCCATCGCCGGGACGCCGAGGCGCTTGGCACAAATGCTGGCCAGGCGATCCGTGCCGAGGCCGGCAGCACCTTCTTCGAAGATTGGACCTGACATCCAATGCGCGTCGTCGTCACCCGTCCCGCACATTCGGGTGAACGTACCGCCCGGCGGCTTGCGGAGATGGGTCATGAGCCGGTGCTTTTGCCGCTGGCAGAACCGGTGCACGATGCCGAGGCGGCTCTCAAGGCGTTGGAAGAAACAAACGGCTCTATCGTCATCACCAGCGCCGAAGTCACGCGTGTCCTGAAACATGTACAGCAGTCGTTAAAGCTGCTTTTCCACCGGCCGGTTTTTGCGGTCGGCGCCGCGACAGCACGGGCCGCCCGGGAGATCGGCTTCGAGGTCGTGGTGGGCGTTAGCGGCGGCAACGGTGCGCAACTAGCAGATCTGATTATCGAACACCCGCCCGAATTCAGAGAGTCGCCACTTCTCTATCTCGCAGGCTCCCCGCGCGCAGCCGGCTTCGAGACACAACTGACAGAGTTGGGGATCGCATTCCGAACAGTCGAGTGTTACCGGATGAAGGAAATCATACCCGACGCTGGGATGCTTACCCGTCTCCTTGTCGAGATTCCGGCGGACGCGATTCTCTTTTATTCCCGCGAAACCGCGCGCCGCTTTTTCGCCCTGCCCTTTCTGCACGAGCAGACCGATAGCTTGGCGCAGACGCGGATACTCTGCCTCAGCGAAGCGATTGCCGAAGTGGTGCCGGCGGCCCTGCGGTCTCTTGTGGAAATCGCCGCCGTGCCGGACGAAGACAGCCTTCTGGCGCTTCTGGCTGCGAAGTGAGGTCGCAATTTTGATCTAAGCTCTTTCCATAATCGACTTGTCTGTCTACTTTCGCTGCAGCGCATGAAAAGAGGACCTCATGGTATCGGGAAACCCGCCAAACCATTCGAAGCCCAACGACGAGCCGATCACGATCGACCTGGAAGCTGAGGAAACCACTCGGGCCGCGGCGTCCAAGGAGATGACGGAGCGCAATCATAGCGAGCCCGGCAACAGCCCGCCCGCCGATGAGGCAGAAGTGCCGCTGGAAGCCGAGAAGGAGCCGGCGAAGGAAGACATCGACGAGCCCGTCGCAGACGCTGCGGCAGATGAGCCCAAAGCCGCGGCCGAGCGGGAGCCCGAGCCTTCCCGCACCGAGCAAACCTCCGTTTCCCCGCGACAGCAGGGCACAACGTCAGGTCTGATCGCCGCAGGCATTGTCGGCGGCCTGATTTCCCTCATCTGCGTCGGCGCCATCCAGTATGCGGGCCTCTTGCCTGGTGGCAGGGCTGCGAAGGACAATGGGGCCAATATAGCCGCGCTCACAGCCGAAATCGACGGGCTGAAGCAGACGGTCTCCAATCTCGCTGCCGCCCCCGCGGCAACACCTGACGCCGCCCTTACCGCCCGCGTCGCCGCACTCGAAGCGGCGGCCACAAACAACACCGCCGCCGCAGGCGGATCGTCCAGTACCGGCAGTGCCGATACCGACCAGAAGCTCGCCGCACTCAGCGCCGAAGTGGAACAACTGAAGGCGAGCCTCGCTCAGGCGGTGCAAAGTCAGGCTTCGTCCGACGCCGATGTCAGCAAGCGCCTTGACGATGCCGAGAAGAAGCTGAACGCGCCGAGCCAGGAAAGCGCTGTCGCCCGCGCCATCGCGGCCGCGGCGCTGAAGGCGGCGATCGATCGCGGCGGTCCTTTTCAGCCTGAACTCGATACCTTCGCCAACGTCGCGCCCAATGACCCCGCCGTCGCCGATCTGAAAGCTTTCGCGCAGACCGGCATTCCCTCGCGCGCCGATCTCATTCGCCGCGTATCCGACGTCGCAACAGCCATCGTCGGTTCGGCACAGCAGGACGACCCGAACCAGAGCTGGAGCGACCGCTTGCTCACGAGCGCCAAATCCTTGGTGCAGGTGCGCCCGGTCGGCAATGTCTCCGGCGACAGTGTCGCGGCCATCGCCGCCCGCTTCGAGGACAAGGTCAAGAACGGCGATCTGCCCGGTGCCGTGACCGAGTGGAACAGCCTGCCGGATGCAGCCAAATCGGCCTCGGCCGCCTTCAAGCAATCGTTGGAAGCTCGTATCCGCGTCGAGGATCTGGTCGGCGAAGCGCTGTCGAAAGCTATCGCCGACACGGGAAAACAGAGCTGAGGACGGGGTGAGAGAATGTTCAGACTGCTTATTTTCGCCGTTCTCGTCCTAGCACTCGGCTATGGCTTTTCCTGGCTGGCGGATCGCCCCGGCGATCTTTCGCTGGTCTGGGGCGGCGAACTTTACCAGACCAAGCTCATCGTCGCAGCCGCCATCCTGATCGCGCTCATCGCCGCCGCCATGGTGGTCTGGTGGTTCATCCGGTTGATCTGGACCTCGCCCCAATCCGTCACCCGCTATTTCCGCGCCCGTAAGCGCGACCGCGGCTATCAGGCGCTGTCGACCGGGCTGATCGCTGCCGGGGCCGGCAATGCGCTGCTGGCCCGCAAGATGGCGGCGCGCACGCGCGGCCTCATCCGTGCCGACCAGGAGCCGCTGATCAACCTGCTTGAAGCCCAGGCAGCGTTGATCGAGGGCAAGCATGACGAGGCCCGCCAAAAATTCGAGTTGATGGCCAACGATCCGGAAACCCGCGAACTCGGCCTGCGCGGCCTCTATCTCGAAGCCAAGCGGCTTGGCGCTCACGAGGCAGCACGGCAATATGCCGAAAAAGCGGCCGACAAGGCCCCCTATCTGCCTTGGGCAGCGCAGGCGACGATGGAATACCGCAGTCAGGCCGGTGATTGGGACGAGGCCATCAAGCTTCTCGACCAGCAGAAGATTGCTCGTGTCATCGATAAGGACACCGCCAACCGCCAGCGCGCCGTGCTGCTGACGGCGCGCGCCAACGACAAGCTCGAAGGCGATCCGTCCGGTGCCCGAGACGATGCGCTGGCAGCGCTGAAACTGTCTCCCGATTTCGTGCCGGCCGCGCTGACGGCCGCCAAGGCATTGTTTCGCGAAGATAAAGTCCGCAAGGCCGCATCCATTCTCGAGCAGGTCTGGAAGACAGGGGCAAATCCGGAGATCGGCAAGGCCTATGTCCGCGCCCGCAGCGGCGATTCCGTTGGCGATCGCCTGAAGCGCGCCGAACGGCTGGAGTCGATCCGCCCGAACAATGTCGAAGCGCTGCTGATCACGGCAAAGGCGGCGCTCGACGCCCGCGACTTCGCCAAGGCCCGCGCCAAGGCCGAGGCCGCGGCCCGCATCGATGCCCGCGAAGGCGCCTTCCTGCTGCTGGCCGATATTGAAGAGGCCGAGACCGGAGATCAGGGCCGCGTTCGCCATTGGATGGCACAAGCACTGCGCGCGCCGCGCGATCCGGCCTGGGTCGCCGATGGCTTCATTTCCGACAAATGGCTGCCGCTGTCGCCGATCACAAGCAGGCTCGACGCCTTCGAATGGAAGGCGCCTTTTGGCCAGCTTGAGGGGCCGGTGGAAGAGGGTACGGCCGTCTCGGTCGATGCCGCGCTGAGATCGCTGCCCCCGGTGCGCGAGGCGGTATCTGCAACCACCGCGACAAAATCGGCCTCACCAACAGTTGCTTCGCCGGCTGCTGGTGCATCTGTTATAGAATTGGAACAGATCGTGACGAGGCCGGCGCCAGCCGCATCCGCCGCCAAATTCGAGCCGGCCAAGGAGCCGGAACCACGACCCTTCTTCGGCGGTGCGCCGGATGATCCGGGCGTGAAAGATCCCAAGTTTGAACCGGAACCCAAGACACGGCTCAAACTCTTCTAAGAATGGAACCGAATGTTCGAACGCTTTCAGGAATTCTTTCAGAACCTTACCAAGGACCACCCCAAATCCGGTTTTGCTCCAGACGATCCCCGCATCGCGGTTGCGGCGCTCTGTTTCCAGGTCATGGAGGCGGACGGCAAGATCGAGGAAAGCGAGAAGAAGCGGCTACGCAAGCTGCTGAAGACCCAATACGGTCTCGATGGCCGCCAGCTCGATGCGCTGATCGCGGCGGGCCAGCGGGCCGAGAGCGAGGCGGTCGATTATTATCGCTTCACCTCCGACCTGAAGCGTCACCTCAATAGCGAACAGCGCCTCGAGCTTCTCGGTATCCTCTGGGACATCGTCTATGCCGATGGCGAACGCAGCGAAATGGAGGACCATGCCATCTGGCGCATTGCCGATCTCATGGGCATCTCCGACCGCGAACGCGTTATGAAACGCCAGGAGGCAGCCGCCCGTGCGCCGGGGCGCAAGGTGGAGACCGGGGATGATGATTGAGGCCCCCGAGGGGAGCAGGCATCGCCCCGTATTGATCGTCTTGCACCAGGAGCGCTCCAGCGCCGGCCGCGTCGGCCAGATGCTGCTGGACAAGGGCTACAATCTCGACATCCGCCGGCCGGTGCTCGGCGACGGACTGCCGACGACGCTGGAAGGTCATGCCGGCGCGGTGGTCTTCGGCGGGCCGATGAGCGCCAATGATCCCGACGATTTCGTGAAGGCTGAGATCAATTGGCTCGACGTGCCGCTGAAGGAAAACCGCCCCTATCTCGGCATCTGTCTCGGCGCACAGATGCTCGCCCGCCACCTCGGCGCCAAGGTCAAGGCCCGTGACGACGGCAAGACCGAAATCGGGTGGTATCCGCTGCAGCCGACGGAAAAGGGGCGGCTTTTGATGCGCCACTGGCCACAGATGGTCTACCATTTTCATCGCGAAGGTTTCGACCTGCCGCACGGCGCCGATCTGCTGGCGACAGGCGAGACCTATCCCAACCAAGCCTATCGCTATGGCGCCAATGCCTGGGGTCTGCAGTTCCACGCGGAGCTCACCCGCGCCATGATGCAGCGCTGGGTGGTGCACGGCGAGCACCGCTTCTGCATGCCGAACGCCCAGAAGGGCCGCGAGCATCTGGAGGGCCGCATGATCTTCGATCCGCCGCTCAAAGCCTGGCTATCCGAATTCCTCGATTTTGTTTTCGAGGGCAAACAGGCGATGGCAGCCTGATCGGCAGGGTCTTAACCGGCCGCAAGAGCAAGGTCGAATTGATCGATCACATGGCGAACAGCCGCTGCATACCGCTTCGGCTTTTCCGCGTCAGCCACGAAAACATCCCTCATGTATCTCGGGATCTCAAGCTGGACGCCGACCTGCCACTTGCCACGATTGCAGATGTTGCCGATGGAAGTTCCCGCAAGCGCCTCGCCTTTCGCTCTCGCAGCGGCCGCAAAACCATCACGACGCAATGCCTCCACAATCCGGTCGCGAAGCAATATGTCGAGACCGCCAACCCAAGTTGTCTCCGGATCGTCACGATCAGTTCGGCCATGAATGGCAACGACAATCAATGACTTGAACACCAGGCCATCAGCTATCGGCTCGTCGAAACTCTCGGAAGTGACGTGCAGTTCGTGATGCAGCCTGTTCGCGTCCAATCCCTCGAAGCAATAGGACGAAAAGCTCCTGCCCGCGATCTCCAGAGCAATCTCGGAAGTGGCGGGCTCGATGAAGCCACCGTGGGGAGCGATGATGGCAACATGTGACGATCGATCCTCGATGCGGATTCGATAGTCGACGCCCTCGGTCTCGCGCTCGCTAAGCGCAGAAAACGAACTGTATCGATCCGCCTGCCTTGCCATTTCGCAACCCTCACGCCAGCTGCGGCTCGCCCTCGCGGTCCGGCGCGTTCAGACTGTCGATCTGGCGCAATTGCGGGAAGCCGCTCGCCCAGATGATGGCCACGGCCAAGGTGCCGATGCCGCCGATGACCACGGCAGGGACGGCGCCAAAATAATGCGCCATAGTGCCCGCACGGAACTCGCCGAGTTCGTTCGATGCGCCGACGAAGACCATGTTCACGGCATTGACGCGGCCGCGCACATGATCCGGCGTCCAGAGCGTGATCAGCGTTTCGCGGACATAGACCGAGATCAGATCCGACGCGCCCATGATGGCGAGCGCCGCAATCGACAACCACGGCGTATGCGAGATGCCGAAAATCAATGTTCCCAGCCCAAACATCCCGACGCCGATGAACATGCAAATCCCTGCCCGGTGCCGGATAGGATAGGTCGCCAGAAACAGGCCCATGGCAATGGCGCCGAAGCTCGGAGCAGCGCGCAACAGGCCAAGACCCCAAGGACCGAGCGTCAGGATATCGCGTGCGTAGACCGGCATCAGTGCCACCGCACCGCCGAGCAACACGGCAAAGAGATCGAGTGAAACGGCGCCGAGCACGACTTTTTCCGACCAGATGAAACGGAAGCCGGCGAGGATTTCGTTCAGGCTCCGCGCTTCATGGGCGGTGCGCTGCTGCGGTTTCGGAATGAGGAAAGTCAGCAGCGAGCCGGCGGCAAAGAACAGAACGGCAACGCTGTAAGAAATAGTGGGACCGATACCGTAGAGCAGGCCGCCTGCGACAGGGCCGAGAATGGCGGCCGCATCCCAGGACATGGAATTCCAGGTCACCGCGTTCGACAGGTCTTTGGGCGGAATGAGATTCGGCGCCAGCGATTGCGTCGCCGGCGTCATGAAGGCGCGCTCGACACCGAAGACGGCGAGGATCAGGAAAACCGGAAGCGGCGCGAAGGTGCCGGAAACAGTCAGAAACAGCAAAGCCGCCGTACAGATCGTGCCGACGAGAATGCAGACGGCCGCCACCATACGCCTGTTATAGCGGTCGGCGACCGTGCCGGTCACCAGGATCAAAAGGAGTGAGGGGAGGAACTGCACCAGACCGATCAGGCCGAGATAGATCGGATTGCCGGTGTGGTCATACATCTGCCAGCCGACGGAGACGCTGACAACCTGGGTGGCGAAAGCTGTCAGAAAACGGGCAAAGAAGAAATAGGTGTAGGCGATATGCCTGAATGCGGCAAACCGGTCTCCCCTGGCAACCAACGACATGAGATGAGACTCTCCGGCCAGGGTAAATGCGCAGAACGCGCGCCCGGCCTGTTAAACATGATTCAGCGTGCTTCAAAGCATGGGACTTGCCCGTTAAGTCGCCAATGTCTACATGTCTGTCAACCGCGAAATGGAGACGGATATGCTTGCCTTATTTCAAACCATTGATCTGGCTTTGAATCTTTATACCTGGGTGCTGATCGCGAGTGCCATTTTCTCGTGGCTCTATGCTTTCAACGTCATCAATTCGAGCAATCAGTTCGTCAACTCGGTTGGAAGTTTTCTCTACGCGGTCACGGAGCCTGCGCTGCGCCCGATCCGCCGCATATTGCCCGATCTCGGTGGCATCGACATTTCGCCCATCATCCTGCTGCTGATCATCTTCTTCTTCCGCTCCCTGATGTGGAACACGCTTTACCCGATCTTTGGCCGGTGAGTGGGGCTTGGCAGGTTTTTACCGACCACGTGCGGCTGTCCGTCCGGCTCACGCCCAATGGCGGGCGTGACGCGATCGATGGCGTCGAGACCGGCGCCGACGACGAGTCCTATCTCAAGGTACGCGTTTCCGCGGTGCCGGAAAAGGGCAAGGCCAACAAGGCGCTGATCGTGCTGCTTGCCAAGAAACTCGGCATTGCCAAATCCGCAGTCAGCCTGATTTCCGGCGATACGGCGCGTAAAAAAATCCTCCGGATCGACGGGGACCCGGAGGATTTGATCGGCAGACTAAAAGCTGTGCTGCAGAACTGATCAGGCCTTCGCCTTCTTGGCGCGCTCGATAGCTTCAAGAATGAGCTCACCGGCTTCCTTTGAGCCCTTCCAACCGTAGATCTTCACCCACTTGCCGGGCTCCAGATCCTTGTAGTGCTCGAAGAAATGCTCGATCTGCTTCAGCGTGATTTCCGGCAGGTCGGTGTGTTCCTTGACCTTCTCGTAGCGCAGCGTCAGCTTCGGCGAGGGAACGGCGATGATCTTTTCGTCCTTGCCGGAATTGTCTTCCATCATCAGCACGCCGATCGGGCGCACGTTGATGACGCAGCCCGGGACCAGCGGACGGGTGCTTGCGATGAGGACGTCGATCGGATCGCCGTCTTCGGAGAGCGTGTGCGGGACGAAGCCGTAATTGCCCGGATAGGTCATCGGCGTATAGAGGAAACGGTCGACGACCAGCGTACCGGCCTCCTTGTCCATTTCATACTTGATCGGATGACCGCCGACCGGAACTTCAACGATGACGTTGACGTCTTCGGGCGGGTTCTTGCCAATGGAAATCGCGTCGATGCGCATGCGTCTCCCCTAATAAGGATGGTTGCTGCAGCCAGATAATCGGATTCATGACGCAACGCAACAAGGCATTGGCGCGACGCGGGATTTTAATCGACCGTCGCGGAGAACGTCGCCGCAGGTGGCCTTAGCGCATGTCGCGCAAAAGTGCGCAGCGATTTTGCGATAACGACATGCGCAAAATCAAGAGCCTAAAGCGCAAGGAGCGAGTCTGAAAGACCGCGACACGCTTTAGGGCCAGACGAAGCCGATCTTCTTGAGCTGCTTGCGGTCGAAGGTCTCGATGCCCTCGCAGAAATCTACTCCACCCTGACCGCGATAGAAGTGGTCGGCATTCTCGTTTTCCTCAAGGCACCAGACGACCAGCCCCTTGCAGCCGAGCGATTTCAACAGCCGGCGCGCTTCGCCGAAGAGAAGCCGGCCAAGGCCGATGCCCTGATATTCCGGGCGAAGATAGAGTTCGTAGATCTCGCCTTCCTGCGGCAATGCGCGAGCGCGGTTGAGACCGAGCGTGGCGTAGCCGGCGATCTCGCCAGCAACATCGAGAACCAGAAGTGTGGCCGGGCCGCTGGTCGCCTTGCGCCACCAAGCTTCGCCGCGGCGCTCGATCATGTGGCTGAGCGCGCGATGCGGAATGATGCCGGTATAGGTGTACTGCCACGACAGGCGATGCACCTCGGAAATGGCCCGGGCATCATGCGGTTCAGCCCGCCGAACATCAATCGACAACGTCTTCATAACGGCTACTCTGGTCCCGCCAGCGAAAATTAACCATCCACGAATCATGCGGATCAGCAACTTGCCCACAATCTTTATCCGTGGACGGCTGCTGAAAATTAACGCATTTTTAACCTTTGCCACAAGGGCTCAAAAATCGAACACACAAAATAAAACCCCGGCACAATGGCCGGGGTCAATTCGTCCGAAGCGGTACAAGTCGCTCAATTATGCGTAGCGAGCCTTCTCGAAACGCTTACGCTCGTTCGGATCGAGGTACATCTTGCGCAGGCGGATCGACTTTGGCGTAACTTCGACCAGTTCGTCGTCTTGAATCCAGGAGAGCGCGCGATCGAGCGTCATGCGGATCGGCGGGGTCAGCTTTACGGCTTCGTCCTTGCCGGCGGCGCGGATGTTGGTGAGCTTCTTGCCCTTCAGAACGTTGACTTCGAGGTCGTTGTCTCTGGAGTGGATGCCGATGATCATGCCGGCATAGACCTTCTCGCCGGCGTCGATGATCATCGGGCCGCGATCTTCCAGGTTGAACAGGGCGTAGGCCACGGCTTCGCCGGCTTCGTTGGCGAGCAGCACGCCGTTCACACGGCCACCGATTTCGCCCTTGTATGGCTGATAGTCATGGAACAGACGGTTCATGACGGCCGTGCCGCGCGTATCCGTCAGAAGTTCCGACTGGTAGCCGATCAGGCCGCGGGTTGGGGCCAGGAAGACGAGACGAACGCGGTTGCCGCCCGAAGGACGCAGCTCGGACATTTCAGCCTTACGCTCGGACATCTTCTGCACGACGATGCCGGAATGCTCTTCATCGACGTCAATGACGACTTCTTCGATCGGCTCGAGAAGCTCACCGCTCTCGTCCTTGTGCATGACGACGCGCGGACGCGACACGGCAAGTTCGAAGCCTTCGCGGCGCATGGTTTCGATCAGAACGGCAAGCTGCAATTCGCCGCGGCCGGAAACGTAGAACGAATCCTTGCCTTCGGCTTCTTCGATTTTCAGCGCGACGTTGCCTTCGGCTTCCTTGAACAGGCGGTCGCGGATGACGCGCGAGGTGACCTTGTCGCCCTCGGTGCCGGCATAGGGGCTGTCGTTGACGATGAAGGACATGGTGACGGTTGGCGGATCGATCGGCTGGGCGATCAGCGGCTCGCTGACCTGCGGATCGCAGAAGGTGTCGGCAACCGTGCCTTTGGAAAGGCCCGCGATGGCGACGATATCGCCTGCCTGCGCTTCTTCGATCGGCTGGCGCTCGATGCCGCGGAAGGCGAGGATCTTCGAGATACGGCCGTTTTCGATGAGGTTGCCGTCAGCACCCAGAACCTTGACGGCCTGGTTCGGCTTGATGGAACCTGAATGGATGCGGCCGGTAATGATGCGACCAAGGAAGGGGTTGGCTTCCAGGATGGTGCCGATCATGCGGAACGGACCTTCGCCGACAGTCGGCTCCGGAACGTGCTTGACGACGAGATCGAGAAGCGGTCCGAGACCTTCGTCCTTCGGGCCTTCCGGCGAATAGTTCATCCAGCCGTTACGGCCGGAACCGTAAAGGATCGGGAAATCGAGCTGCTCGTCAGTTGCGTCGAGATTGGCGAAGAGATCGAAAACCTCGTTGATCACTTCGTCGGCACGGGCGTCCGGACGATCGATCTTGTTGATCGCGACGATCGGACGAAGACCGACCTTCAGCGCTTTGCCGACGACGAACTTGGTCTGCGGCATCGGGCCTTCGGCGGCGTCGACGAGAACGATCGCGCCATCCACCATCGACAGGATACGCTCGACCTCACCGCCGAAGTCGGCGTGGCCGGGGGTGTCGACGATGTTGATGCGGGTATCCTTCCAGACAACCGAGGTCGCCTTGGCGAGAATGGTGATGCCGCGTTCCTTTTCCAGGTCGTTCGAGTCCATGACGCGTTCGGCAACGCGCTGGTTCTCGCGGAAGGAGCCGGACTGCTTCAGAAGCTCGTCGACAAGGGTGGTTTTCCCATGGTCAACGTGCGCGATGATCGCGATGTTGCGAAGTGCCATATGTCTTAATCTCTGAGGCTGGGGCGCTGTATAAAGCAAACAGGCCAATTACATTTGGCGCGCTCATACCCTTTTTTTCGCGTTTGCGAAAGGGGGGAGGCGCGAAAGCGGCAGCAAGCTTGCCTTCAGCCTCTGCCAGCGGCTGAATTTCGCGTTGTTCAACAGCAAATGTCATCAACAGGAATCTCGGCAGCTACCCCATGCCCGCTGTTACGGTCACGCCGCTGCAATATTCTCCATCTGCTTGCGCACGCCGTTAAATACCTGCGCCGGCACGCGCAAACTGACATCCTCCTGATAGAGTGCCCGGACTTCGCCGAAACGTTCGTCCACTTCGATTGTCAGCGCAGCGAGTCGATCGAACAATGCCAAGCGAACCGGAGATATCTCTTCCTCAGGCCGCGGCATCGGCCCCCAGTTGTCCCAGGGAAGCATCTCCATTTTGTTGAGCGCGGCGAAGTCTCGGACAAGATTCATCGCAATGAACCAGAAGCCCGACTCGTCGAAGATGCCAAAGATGCCGGGATCTGCATTGCCGGCTCGGCAGCGTTGCCAGGCTTCGCCGGCCCTGAGGAATTTGCCCGGCGGCAGGTCAAGCGGCTCGAAATCGAGCTTCAATGCGGCACGCTGGAGATCGTCAATCTGGAAATCTGCAGACACCCAGCGTCGCCCGTCCCAATATTCCGTGATCCAGTGATCGATGCCCTTGCCAGCCTCGAAATACATTCCGAAGCCGCAGCGGGCGCGCGCTGGCACGCCCTGAGCCCGTAGCGCTGCGCACGCGAGCACCGCGAAATGGCGGCAAACGCCGATGCGCCGTTTGGCGGGCGGACGCGGGACGCCAAGCGGCGCGGGATCGATCTCCATGATAGCATCCAGTATCTCCCGCGCGGGCCTCGTGTGAGATTGCGCCCTCCGCGCCGGCGTGAGCTCCTGATGATATCGCGGCGCCCAGGCATCATGCAGCAGCACGCCGTGCACAGCCGCAGCAACGCCCTCGACTCCGTCGAGCGCCGCAAGGGCTTGAGCATGCGGCCCACCGGAGGTCATCTGGCCGGGCCGCATATAGTACTCGAAAAGGCCATCGGATCCGCTCATATCGCGCACCATGATTAAATTGCCGCATCGAGAGCAGGGGTCTATCGCCCAGGTCCTGCAGACGTATTTACCACCGAACAGCGCAATTTCGCAGGCCGGACATTCAGGCCGCCAGCCCCTTCTTGCGTAGCATCGCGTCCGGGCTCGGCAGCTTGCCGCGGAAAGCCTTGTAAGCATCTTCCGGGTCGATGGAGCCGCCCACGGAATAGATATTAGCCTTCAGCTTCGCGGCCGTCTCGGGATCAAAGGCGTGGCCGGTTTCCTCAAAGGCAGAGAAGGCATCCGCATCCAGCACCTCCGACCACATGTAGGAATAATAGCCGGCCGAATAACCGTCACCGGCAAAGACGTGCTGGAAGTGCGGTGTGGCGTGGCGCATGACGATCGATTTCGGCATGCCGATCTCCGACAGCACCTCGGCCTGCACGGCCATCGGGTCTTCGACGGGACCGCGGGTGTGGAACGCCATATCGACGAGCGCCGACGACGTGAATTCGACAGTGTTGAAACCGGCATTGAAGGTGCGGGCGGCGAGAACCTTGTCGAGCAGAGCTTGCGGCATCGGCGCGCCGGTCTCGTAGTGCACGGCATATTCCCTAAGGATCGCCGGTACCGTCAGCCAGTGTTCATAAAGCTGCGACGGCAATTCAACGAAATCGCGGGAAACGCCGGTGCCCGAAACCGAGGGATAGGTGACGTTGGAAAGCATGCCATGCAGCGCATGGCCGAATTCGTGGAACAATGTTCGCGCGTCGTCGAGCGACAGCAACGCCGGTTTGCCTTCGGCGGGCTTGGCGAAATTGCAGACGTTATAGATGATCGGCAGTTCGCCGATATGGCCGTTCTTCAGCGGCAATTTATGCTGCGACTGAAACGAGCTCATCCAGGCGCCGGAGCGTTTCGAGCTGCGGGCGAAATAGTCACCGAGGAACAGCGCCACCAGCTTGTCGGAGCGATCGCGGATCTCGAAGACCCGGACATCGGGGTGATAGGCTGGAACACCCTTCTGCTCGACGGCGCGGATACCGAAAAGGCGGCCGGCGACATCAAAGCAGGCGGCGATGATCTTTTCGAGCTGCAGATAGGGCTTCAGCTCCGTTTCCGAAAAATCGAATTTCCGCGTCCTGATTTTCTCGGCATAGTGCCGCCAGTCCCAGGGCATAACCTCATGATTGCGGCCCTCCTCGGCGATCAATGCGGCAATATCGCCCTCTTCCTCACGAGCACGTTCCGCCGCCTTTGCCCAAACCGCCATCAGGAGCTGGTTTACCGCCTCCGGCGTCTTGGCCATGGTGTTGTCGAGCTTCAGTTCGGCATAATTGCCATAGCCGAGCAGCTTGGCCTTCTCGGCCCTCAGCGCCAGCGTTTCCTTGATGATGTTGCGATTGTCGGTCCCGCTGCCATTCGCACCCCGCGCCACCCATACCTTGAAGGCCTGCTCGCGCAGATCGCGACGCTCGGACGACGTCAGGAACGGCTCTATGATCGAGCGCGAAAGGGTAACGGCATATTTGCCCTCTTCGCCACGTTCTCGTGCCGCCGCCGCCATCGCATCCCTCAGAAAATCTGGAAGGCCGGCAAGATCGGCCTCTTCGGAGAGGATCAGCGCCCAGCCCTTTTCATCGGCAAGAACGTTCTGCCCGAACTGCGCGCCGAGGCCTGCCAGCGTCTCGTTGATCTTCGCAAGCCGCTCCTGTTCCGCCTTCGGCAGCTTGGCGCCCGACTTCACGAAGCCCTTCCAATGCCGTTCCAGCACGCGGGTCTCTTCCAGCGTGAGGCCGAGGTCCTCGCGCGCTTCCCATAGCGCATCGATGCGGGCGAAAAGCGCAGCATTCATACCGATCTTCGAATAATGCCGCGACATCTTCGGTGCGATCTCACGCTCCAGGGCCTGGATGACCTCGTTGGTATGCGCCCCCGCCCGGTTCCAGAACAGAGAAGACACCCGCGACAGCTCGTCACCAGCGATTTCGAGCGCGGTGACGGTGTTGGCAAAGGTCGGCGCCTCGCCGTTGTCAGCGATCGCATCGATCTCCGCGTCATGGGCCGCAAGAGCGGCGTCAAACGCAGGCGCAAAATCGGAGTCTTTCACGGCGTCGAAACGCGGCAGGCCCTGATGTCCGGTCCATTCGACGAGCGCGGGGTTGACGGCGGTTTGGGAAGACATGCGAGAGGTCCTTTCGGCAGGCATCTGATCGAAGCACGATATAAGACCCTCGCCGCCAAATTGGTATGGCGAGGGCGGAACAAGTGATGAGGAATGGTCAGGCTTTACGCCAACCGAGCAAGCCGGGCGTCGCATGCCATAGCGCCTGCGCCGCAAAGCCCATAAACAGCACCCCAGAGCAGCGCACAATCAGTCGCTCGTGAGCTCTATAGAAACGCCGGACCGCGCCCGCGCCGATAATGCCGATAAGGATGATATCGGCGGTGATGAAGCCGACTAATGAAATGGCGAGCAACAGCGGCAGCGCGCTAAACGTCAATGCACCGGCCGAACCCGCCACCAGCGCGGTAAACGTCGCCAGCGCCACGGGATATCCTTTCGGATTGGTGACGCCGAAGATCAGGCCACGTCGGAAGGGGCGGTCGACATTAAGCAACGCCTTGCCATCCTTCTTCGGCTTGGCGGTGAAAGCACTCCAGCCGATCCAGGCGAGATAGAAACCACAGAGTAAGCCGAGCACGTCGAACACGACGGTGCCGATAGTTTTCGCGCCGACGATTGCAACCAACGCGAGCGATGACCAAATGATGTCCCCGACCAAATGACCGCACATGAAGAAAGCACCGGCCTTGCGCCCCTGCCCCGCACCGATGCCGAGCAGCGCCAGGAAAGCCGGGCCGGGAATGAGCACATAGAACAGCGCCGCCAGGAAGGCGCCGACGATAAGTGATTGTGTCATATTGGAAGTTCCCGCTGGTGATCGGGACAGATTAGCAACGCATCGAATCGGGTCAAGCTAAACAAGTCTCTTGAAAAAGGAAGAATCCGTTGAATTTGGGGGGCGAAATCACTAAAGATTGATCGGGGACCAAAAACAAGCGTAGGTAGGGAAGCGCTTATGAGCAGCAGGATAGATACGGATTCACTTGCCTTTCTTGTGGCGGATTGCGCCCGACTAATGCGAGCTGCATTCGAACGGCGCATTATGGCTGCCGGACTCGGTTTGACGGCAGGTGAAGCGCGCACGCTTATCCAGGTCGCCGCCGTCAACGGCAGCCGTCAGCTCGACATCGCCACACGCATGGGGCTGGAGCCGATGACGGTCAGCGCCTTTCTCGACAAATTGCAGGCGCGCGGCCTGATCGAGCGTCAGCCCGATCCGCTCGACCGTCGTGCCAAGCGCATCGTGTTGTCGGAAGCGGCGGGCGCCAAGCTGAAGCAGATCGGTTGCGAGATTTGCGCGGTGGAAAAGGATGCAATGCAAGGCTTCGACCACTGCCTGCAGGATGATTTGCATCATGCGCTCCGCACCTTCCGCAGCAATCTGCAGAACGCGGAGGTGCCGGCAGAGATGGAACGGGAATTGAGGGCCGTCGAGTAGTTCCGGCACTTCTCGAATCCATAAAAAAACCCGCCTCCGGCAATCGGAAGCGGGTCGTTTATTGCTGGAAATCTGATTATTTCAACAGATTGCGTTTGCCGAGCGTGCGCAGACGCAGAGCATTGAGCTTAATGAAGCCAGCCGCATCCTTCTGGTCGTAGGCACCCTGATCGTCTTCGAAGGTCACCAGCTTGTCGGAATAAAGCGACTTCGGGCTTTCGCGGCCAATGACCATGACGTTGCCCTTGTAGAGCTTCAGCGTCACTTCGCCTTCGACATGCTCCTGGCTCTTGTCGATCAGCGCCTGCAGCATTTCGCGTTCCGGCGAGAACCAGAAGCCGTAGTAGATCAGCTCGGCGTAACGCGGCATCAGCTCATCCTTGAGGTGAGCGGCGCCGCGATCGAGCGTGATGGATTCGATGGCGCGGTGGGCGGCGAGCAGGATCGTGCCGCCGGGGGTTTCGTAGACGCCGCGCGATTTCATGCCGACATAGCGGTTCTCGACGAGATCGAGGCGGCCGATGCCGTTGTCACGGCCGTAATCGTTGAGCGTCGCAAGCAGCGTTGCCGGGCTCATGCGCTGACCATTGATCGAAACCGCATCACCCTTTTCGAAGCCGACCTTGATGACGGTTGCCTTGTCGGGAGCGGCCTCCGGTGAAATCGTGCGCATGTGTACATATTCCGGCGCTTCCTGCGACGGATCTTCCAGAACCTTGCCCTCAGACGAGGAGTGCAGCAGGTTGGCATCGACCGAGAACGGCGCTTCGCCCTTCTTGTCCTTCGCGACCGGGATCTGGTGTTTCTCAGCGAATTCGAGCAGGTCGGTGCGGCTCTTGAACGACCAATCGCGCCACGGGGCGATGATCTTGATGTCGGGGTTCAGCGCGTAGGCCGACAGCTCGAAGCGAACCTGGTCGTTACCCTTGCCGGTCGCACCATGGGCGATCGCATCGGCCCCGGTCTTGCGGGCAATATCGATCAGATGCTTGGAGATCAGCGGGCGCGCGATGGACGTGCCGAGCAAATAGACGCCTTCATAAACGGCATTGGCACGGAACATCGGGAAGACGAAATCGCGCACGAATTCCTCGCGCACGTCCTCGATATAGATCTCCTTGATGCCGAGCATCTCGGCCTTCTTGCGCGCTGGCTCCAGCTCTTCGCCCTGACCGAGATCGGCGGTGAAGGTGACGACTTCGGCGCCGAGCTCCGTCTGCAGCCACTTCAGGATAATCGAGGTGTCGAGACCGCCGGAATAGGCGAGAACGACTTTCTTCACGTCTTTATGTGATGCCATGGTGATGAGGTCCGTTTCAATGCGAGCCCGCGGAGAGGCCCGCTAACCCTGTATCGCGGCACTTTTAGCGAGATTATCGCGAGGCGCAAGGGGAACGACAGTCGGTTCGTGTCGCCTTTATGACGAGGAAGGCGAGTGGGACCGATTTGGTTCTGGAACAGGCGATTTCGATTTGACACATCAAATCGAGGGATCATATCTCCAGTATGCAGACAACACTTTTGGGGAAGGCGACGCTCGTGACTGATATTCAAGAGATTTTCAAGAAGGCCAACGTTGCCGTCATCACCGGCGGCGCCTCCGGCATCGGGCTTGCGGCGGCGAAATATTTCGCAAAGCTCGGCATGAGCGTCGCCATCGCCGATCTCGGCCGCGATCGGCTAGCCGCCGCACGCGCCGAGCTCGTAGCGATCGCCGGCGACGACCAGGTCATGGCCGTGGAGACTGACGTTGCTCATAAGGAACAGTTGGAAGCCCTCGAACGTGCCGTCCTGCAGCATTTCGGCCGGGTGCATGTGCTGATGAACAATGCCGGCATCGGGCCGGAAACCTCGATCTTCAGCTCGCAGCCCGGCTGGGACAACATTCTTGGTGTCAATCTTTTGGGGGTCATCAACGGTACGCGCGTTTTCGGACCGGGCATGCTGGCCCATGGGAAGCCGGGCCTGATTATCAACACCGGTTCGAAGCAGGGCATTACCACGCCGCCCGGCAACCCGGCCTATAACGTCTCAAAGGCGGGTGTGAAGGTCTTCACCGAGGCGCTGCAGCACGAGCTGCGCAACACCGCAGGCGCCAAGATTTCCGCGCATCTCCTGATCCCCGGCTTCGTCTTCACCGGCCTCACCAAGGGCGATCGCCAGGAAAAGCCGGCGGGAGCCTGGACGCCGGAACAGACGGTCGATTTCATGGTGGAGAGCCTCAAGCGCGGCGACTTCTACATCCTCTGCCCGGACAATGATGTTGCGCGGCCGACGGACGAGCGCCGCATGCTCTGGGCCGCCGGCGATATCATCGAAAACCGCCCGCCGCTGTCGCGCTGGCATCCCGACTATGCCGACAAGTTCAAGGCATTCCTGGAAAAGAAGGATTGATTTGCAAAGTACAGAAAGCCGGATAAAAACGTTGATCCTTTTATCCGGCTTTCGGAGCATGTCATGGACTTCATTCCCAGCCTGCCGACCCTTCTCGCCTTTTCGGCAGCAAGCCTGCTGCTGGCGATGACGCCCGGCCCCGATATGACCCTGTCGATCAGCCGTGCCTTGGCGCAGGGCAAGAAGGCAGCACTTTTCGTGGTCCTCGGCACCAGTCTCGGCATCGTCGTCCACACATTCCTGGTGGCTTTCGGCGTTTCAGCGTTGATTACCGCATCGCCGCTTGCCTTCACCATTCTGAAAACCGGCGGCGCCGCCTACCTGCTGTGGCTGGCGATCCAGGCGATCCGTTTCGGTTCCAGCCTATCGGTCAAGAAGGTCGACGAGGCCAGGGGCACGCCGCTCACCAACGTCTCGACCGGCTTCTGGGTTAATCTGCTGAATCCGAAAGTCATCATCTTCTTCATGACCTTCCTGCCGCAGTTCGTCACGGCGGGCGATCCGGCCGTCACGCACAAGCTCCTGTTCCTGGGCTTCTTCTTCATCCTGATCGGCATGCCGGTCAACACGATCGTCGTCCTCGCCGCTGATGGCCTGGCTTCCTGGCTGCAGAAGAACCGCAGCGTGATGCGTGGCCTCGACTATACCTTTGCCAGCGTCTTTTCGATCTTCGCGGTGAAGATCTTCCTCACCCATTCCCGTTGAGAGCAGGGTTGTGTCCCGCAAACCGGCCAGCGATCCACCAATAGACAGTGGCACTGATGGCTCCAACAAAAGCAAAACAAACGACGACGGTGATCAGGTTCAGGGTCTGCGGCCCTTCCAGATTGCCCGAGATGAGAACCGACGCCACCGCCGACAGCAAGGCGCCATAGATGGCGTAGCCGTACCAACGGCGCATGCCGCGCCATTCGAAAATCGCAATGACGACGAGCGATGGCAGGATGCTGACTATGATTGCCAGCTTGGTCATCGCGACTGTCAGCGCGAACAATTCAGGAGCGGCCATCCCTGGCATCGTCCAGGCCGCAACGCAGGCCAGCACGAAGCCCATCAGAACACAGGCTCCGAGATAGCCCCAAAGGAGCCGCATCGGCCTGCGCAATCCGAGAAGCATCGATCTCAATCCTCGCCGTGGTTGGCGATCATCATCGCTTCGAAGGCCAGGCGTTCGGTCTTGCGCATGCGCTCCGATTCCGACTTCAACTGGCCGCAGGCGGCGAGGATATCGCGGCCGCGCGGTGTGCGGATCGGCGAGGCGTAGCCGGCCGCATTGATGAAATCGGCAAACTTCTCTATTTGCTCCCAGTCGGAGCATTGGTAATTCGTGCCCGGCCACGGATTGAACGGGATGAGATTGATCTTGGCCGGAATGCCTTTCAGAAGCTGGACCAGGCCCTTGGCATCTTCGAGGCTGTCGTTGACACCCTTCAGCATCACATATTCGAAGGTGATGCGCCGGGCATTCGAAAGGCCGGGATAGGCGCGGCAGGCATCCATCAGCTCCTTCAGCGGATATTTCTTGTTGATCGGCACCAGCATATCGCGCAGGTCATCACGCACCGCGTGCAGCGAGATTGCCAACATAACGCCGATCTCGTCGCCGGTGCGGTAGATTTCGGGCACGACGCCGGATGTGGAAAGCGTGATGCGGCGCTTGGAGAGCGACAGGCCATCGCCATCGGAGGCGATCAGCAGCGCCGTCTTGACGCTCTCGAAATTGTAGAGCGGTTCGCCCATACCCATCATCACGATGTTGCTGACCTTGCGGCCCTCGGCGGGCATGACCGTCCCTTGCGGCGCCTCACGGTCCGGAAAATCGCCAAGCCGGTCACGCGCGAGAAGCAATTGCGACAGAATCTCCTCCGCCGTCAGGTTACGGACGAGGCGCTGCGTACCGGTGTGACAGAACGAACAGGTGAGCGAACAGCCGACCTGGCTGGAAATGCAGAGCGTGCCGCGGCCCTCTTCCGGAATGTAGACCGTTTCCACTTCGACCGGCCGGCCGGCTCCGCGCGGCGGGAAGCGCAGCAGCCATTTGCGGGTGCCGTCGTTGGAAACCTGTTCCTCGACGATCTCCGGGCGAGCGATGGTGAAATGCGTCTTCAGCATTTCGCGCATGTCCTTGGAGACATTCGCCATGGCATCGAAATCGGAGACGCCGCGCACATAGATCCAGTTCCAAAGCTGGCTGACGCGCATCTTGATCTGCTTGTCGGCGACGCCCTTTTCCTTGAGTGCCGCACCCATTTCCTCGCGCGTCATGCCGATCAGCGACGGTTTCGGCGAAAGCTCGACCGGCTGCGACACGGGCATCGGCTTCAGCTTGGGTGAGGTCATGACATCGATCGCGGACATAGGATCATTCCAATGGTTGATATCGGCGATGCCGCCAAAAGCTGGAAAGCTGCGGGCGCGGACAAGGCACTGAGATCAGAAGGTTCATTTGGTGCGGAGCAAGGAAATTGCGAATACACCCGCTCATTGGCGCGGCCTTTAGCATTAATTTCAGCCCGCGTCATCCCTCCCAAGAAAAAGCAGAAGGCCAGCCACGCGGGCCGGCCTCATCGTTTCGGTCTCCAAAAAGCCTGCAATCACTTTGCCGTGATCAGACCCTATCGATCTTACTTGCAGCTTTCGATTTGCTTCAGGGCAGCGGTAACGCCCTTCAGCGAGTAGGTGTAGGAGGTGCCGGTGCCCTTCTTCGAGGTCGCGGTGACCTTCAGCGAATGGCCCGACTTGAGCGCTGCGACCAGCGCCGGCTCCTGTGCGGCATTCTCGACCCAAGCGGCCTTGTCCTTGGTGAACATCACGAAGGTCTTGTTGTCGATGACCACGTCGACCTTGGAATTCTCCTTGAGCGGATAGCCCATCATCGCCTGCGGTTCGTAGGAGATGTTCTGACCCGGACGCTGGGAAACGATGAAGAAGTTGTCGCCATGATCGATACCGGAGGCCGGCAACTTGGCTGTCGGCACGGAGAGAACGTAGCAGACCTTGCCGGCCCCGGACTGGTAGGAATAGGCGCCCCAGGCATCGAACTGCTGGATGCGCGTCGGAGCCGCCGGTGCCGCCGCCTGCGCCTGCGGTGCGGGCGCTGCCTGCTTCTTGGTCTTGGTCTGCGCGGATGCGATGCCGGTACCAGCCAGAACGAGCGAGAGGGCGATTGCGAAGCTTTTTACAAACATGGTTTCCTGCCGATTTCTTGCGGTCCAGAGCTCGAGGCGATTTGAGTAACGCACACCTATGCTCATGAGCTGCCCTATTTTGACTTTATTTAGGTTACCAAACCGTCAACGGGGCGGTGACTGCCCCTGGTCTGTGTCATTTCGATTCAAGGTGCCGCGCCAGGCCCGAAATACATCAGGAAGAATTGGAAAACCCGGATGGTGAAACACCACCCTACGGGATCGATTTAAGACAAAAAGATTCAGGCAAGAGTTTGACCTCTCTAAAATCAGGAAGACCTCATAAAAGTCTGGAAACCCGGCAAGAATCCGTCGCGGCTGATCGGACGGGAATTAAGCCGTCTTTGCGGCCTCGTGCTCGTTGGCCAAGGCCCGGTCGGCGGCGTCATAATGCTCCTGGCGGATGTGGCCTTTGACCATGCCGAACGCGAGCGTCAGCACCGCGACATCATCCGAATAGCCGATGACAGCAAAAAAATCCGGGATGATGTCGATCGGCATAACGAAATAGCCGAGCGCGGCCAGCAGAATGCCGCGAACACGTGTCGGCGTCTGTGGATCGAGCGCGCAATAGAAGGCTGCGACGACATCGCGGGAAAACGGAATATAGCGCGCAGCCTTGCGCAAGGTCGGCCAGAACTTGCTGCGCACCGTCTTCTCCTGCCGTTCCTGTGCCTCTTCGTCACCAGGCATCAGGATTTCCCCATACTTGATGTCATCCATTCCGCTCATCCCTATAGGAAGCCCTTCCCGGGCCGCATCAAACATATGGTGATAGGTACCAGCGATTCAATCGGCGCGCCGCGCCGCCGCCTTTTCCATCGCTTTGGCGAGTTTGATGTCCTGCTCCGTCAGGCCATTGGCGTCATGCGTCGTCAATGTCACGTCGACGCGGGAGTAGACGTTGAACCATTCGGGATGATGATTGAACTTCTCCGCCGCCAGGGCTGCCTCGGTCATAAAGCCGAAGGCTTCGACGAAATTGCGGAATTTGAAGCTCTTCGAAATCGACAGCCGGTCGGCCGCCAAAGTCCAGCCGCTGAGCCCAGCGACGTTTTCATCGATTGCCGCCGGTTCCAGCTTTTCGTATTTCATGACAAGATCACTCCTCTCAACCGGTTGAACGATACCATGGACCGTCACAGGATTCTTTTTGTTTGCGCTGGCAATATCTGCCGTTCACCGCTCGCTGAAGGCATCTTCCGGCATCTTGCCGCTGAAGCCCGCCGCAGCTCCGAGTTCGAGATCGATTCGGCCGGCACCGGCGGCTGGCATCAGGGCGAAAGGCCGGACCGCCGCTCCATAGCCGCCGCCGCAGATCATGGCGTCGACATTTCCGGCCAACGCGCTCGCCGTATCGAAGTCGCCGACTTCGATCGGTTCGACCTGATCCTGGCAATGGATCAAGACAATTTGAAGAATTTGCGCAAAATCGCGCCTGCCGATGCGCTCGGCAAGCTCTACCTCTTCAACGCCTTCACGCTTGGCAGCAACAAAGACATTCCCGACCCCTACTACGGAGGCCATGAGGATTTCGAAGCGGTCTACACCAAGCTCTTGGCTGGCTGCATTGCACTGTTGCCCATGGCGGGAAAAGCGCTACGAGCCTCGTGAAGCGGAAAGATCTCTTCGGTGAGATAGGGACCGCCGCCGACCGATTCGCGCGATGACAGCAGCACGAAGCGCCCTACGGTGAACGGTGCGGTGTGAAAGTTGCCGCGGCCGGAGAGATAATGCACGACATCGTCGACACGCGAAGACTTCAGCCGCGCGAGGGTGACATGCGGCGTGAACTTGCGCGGGTCCGGCGGCAAGCCGATGCGCTGGCAAATGCGTTCGATTTCGCCTTGCAGCGCGTACATATCAGGCGTCTGCGTAACGCCGGCCCAGACCGAATGCGGTTTCTTCGAGCCGAAGGAGCCGATACCTTCCAGCCGGAGCTGGAATTCCGGCCGATCGATGCGATCCAACCGCTCGACGATTTCATCCGCCGTGCGACCATCGACATCGCCGATGAAACGAAGAGTAATGTGGTAATTTTCAACGTCGATCCACCGGGCTCCGGGAAGACCGCCGCGCAACAACGAAAGGCTCATAGCCGCGTTGCGCGGAATTTCGAGGGCGGTAAAAAGTCTCGGCATAACGAGCACTCCCCGAATCTCTTGCAGATATCAATAGGGAATCATGCAATTGCAGCCGGTGCAAGCTCCTATTTCGCGCCTGCGGCAATCGTCCCTATGAAACTCGTCGCCACGGGCTGGAAGCGCTGCACCATGACATCGACACCCTGCGGGTTCGGATGCATACCGTCCTTCAACTGTAAGTCCGCATGCGTGGCAACGCCATCGAGAAAAAATGGATAGAGCGTGAGTTGGTACTTGTCGGCAAGTCGCTTGTACATCGCGTTGAATTTCACTGCAAAATCCGGACCCATATTCGGCGGCGCCAGCATGCCGGCGAGCAGGACGGGAATGTTACGCTCCTTCAGCCGGCTGATGATGGCCTCAAGGTTCTTTTCCGTTTGTTCGGGCGGAATGCCGCGCAATGCGTCGTTGGCGCCGAGCTCGAGGATAACGCCGTCGGTTCCATCCGGCACCGACCAGTCGACGCGCGACAAGCCGGCAGAGCTGGTGTCGCCGGACACACCGGCATCGGCAATCGCCACATCCAGCCCCTTGGCCTTCAGCGCCGCCTCGAGCTTGGCGGGAAATCCGTCGCCCGGCGGTAGCTGGAAACCGGCCATCAGGCTGTCACCGAGGCCGACCAATTGGATCGTCCGAGCATCGGCTGCATCGACAGCGCCAAACAAAAGACCGAAAGCAATGACAGCGAAGTGAAACGCGGCAACTTTAAAACTCATGATCTATTCCCTAAATTCGCCGTAAGGGCCAATTCGAGCCCGCCATGGTCTCTGATGTATATAGGGCGTTCGCTTTGGCAAAAACCATCATCGAGCTAAAGAAGGCGGATTTAACGCTCGGCAACGCCGCCGCCTCAGTCCATGTGCTGAAAGGCATCGACCTCACCGTCGGCGAAGGCGAATCCGTCGGCATTGTCGGTCCCTCCGGCTCCGGCAAGTCGACGCTGCTGATGGTGCTCGCCGGCCTCGAAAAGCTCGACAGTGGCGAACTGTTGATCCGTGATACTCCGCTGCATAGCCTGAGCGAGGACCGTGTTGCCGATTTCCGCGGCCGCAATATCGGCATTGTCTTCCAGTCGTTCCATCTCATTGCCAATATGACGGCGCTGGAAAATGTCGCCGTACCGCTGGAGCTGGCCAATGTCCGCGACGCCTTCGACATCGCCCGGCGCGAATTGCAGGCTGTCGGCCTCGGCGAGCGGCTGAGCCATTATCCCGGTCAGCTTTCGGGCGGCGAACAGCAACGCGTGGCGATCGCCCGTGCACTCGCCCCATCACCCGCCCTTTTGATAGCCGACGAGCCGACCGGTAATCTCGATACCGACACCGGCAGACAGATCGCCGACCTGCTTTTCGCCCAGCAGGCCGAACGCGGCACGACGCTGTTACTCGTCACCCATGATCCGGTGCTCGCCGCCCGCTGCTCGCGCCAAATCCACGTTCGCTCCGGCGAAATAGAGGGCGATAGCGCCCGCGCTCGGACCAATCAGGCGGCGATGGCATGACCGCGGCGGGAGCGCGTCTCACGCTTGCCTTTCGCCTGGCGCTGCGTGAATTGCGCGGCGGCCTCAGCGGCTTCTACATCTTTCTCGCCTGCATCGCTCTTGGCACCGGCGCGATCGCCGCAGTCAACTCCGTCTCACGCTCGATTACCGACGCTATCTCGACGCAGGGCCAGTCGCTGCTCGCCGGTGACGTCCGCGTCGAACTCACCAATCGCGAGGCGACGCCGGACGAACTGAGCTATCTAAACAGCCTCGGCCAGCTCTCGCAGTCCACCGGCATGCGCTCCATGGCCCGCCTGCCCGATGGCTCCGACCAAGCACTGGTCGAGGTCAAGGCAGTCGACGGCGCCTACCCGCTCTACGGCACCTTCGAGGCCGATCCGGATCAGCCGCTATCAACCCTGCTCGCCGCCAAGGACGGGACCTGGGGCGCAGTCGTCGCTCCCCTGCTGCTCGAGCGGCTGAATCTCAAAATCGGCAGCGAGCTGCTACTCGGCAATACCAGGCTTCGAATCACCGGCACCGTGAAGACCGAGCCGGATTCGGTGTCGGAGGGTTTCGGCTTTGCTCCGCGATTGCTCACCAGCCGCGACGCTCTGGTCGCCTCGGGCCTGATCACGACCGGAAGTCTCGTCGAGCAGGTCTACAAAATCCGCATGGACGATCCCTCCGGCAGCCTGAGCAACATCGCCGCCCGCGCCAATACCGCGTTTCCGCAGGCCGGCTGGTCGATCCGAACGAGCGACCGGGCAGCACCCGCCCTCGCCGACAATATCACCCGCTTCTCGCAATTCCTGACATTGGTCGGACTAACGGCTCTAATCGTCGGCGGCGTCGGCGTCGCCAACGCCGTACGCGCCTTCCTCGATTCCAAGCGGACCACCATCGCCACCTTCAAATGCCTTGGCGCACCGGCCCTAGTCGTGGTGATGATCTATCTCATTCAGATCAGCCTGATTGCGCTGGCCGGCATCGCCGTGGGTCTCGTCCTCGGCGCCATCGCGCCGTTGCTTGCCTCGCAGTTCATGGCCGAATTTCTGCCGATCTCGACCGCGCCGCAGCTCTACCCCGGTCCGCTGACGCTTGCGGCCCTTTTTGGCCTGCTGACAACGCTCGCCTTCGCCATCCTGCCGCTCGGCCATGCCCGCGAAGTACCGGCAACCGCACTCTTCCGGGAACAAGGTTTCGAGACCCGCCGCCTGCCGAGCTGGCCATACCTGCTCGCCGCCTGCCTGCTGATGGCGGCGCTTGCAGGGCTCGCGATCTTCACCGCCTATGACCGCTTCATCGCCGTCGTCTTCGTCGTCTCCATCGCCGCCGCCTTCGTCGTGCTGCGTGCCGTCGCCGCCCTGCTGTCGTGGCTTGCTCGCCGCAGCCCTCGCGTTCACTCTCCCGCCCTGCGATTGGCGATCGGCAACATCCATCGGCCGGGTGCGCTCACCGCCTCCGTCGTCCTCTCGCTTGGCCTTGGCCTGGCGCTCCTGGTGACCTTGACCTTAATCGACGGCAATATGCGCCAGGAGCTGACAGGACGCATGAGCGAGCAAGCGCCGAACTTCTTCTTCGTCGATATCCAGGGCTCGGAACTCGACGGCTTCCGCAAGGTCGTGCAGGCGCAAGCGCCAGAGGGCAAACTCGTCGAAGTCCCGATGCTGCGCGGTCGCATCGTCGCCTTCAATGGTCAAGACGTGACCCAGATGACGGTGCCCCCGGCCGGTCAATGGGTGTTGCGCGGCGATCGCGGCATCACCTATGCCGAAACCATCCCGGAGAACGCCGTCCTGACGGAAGGGCAATGGTGGGGCAAGGACTATAGCGGCGAGCCTCTGGTCTCCTTCTCCGACGAAGAAGGCAAGGCGCTTGGCCTGAAGCTCGGCGACGCCGTGACCGTTAACGTGCTCGGCCGCAACGTGACGGCCAAGATCGCAAGCTTCCGCAAGGTCCAATGGCAGTCGCTGTCGATCAATTTCGTCATGATCTTTTCGCCCAACACCTTCAAGGGTGCACCGCACGCGTGGCTTGCGACCCTCACCGATCCCACCGCTACGTCGGCGCAGGAAGCCGCGATCCTGAAGAAGGTCACCAACACCTATCCGACGATTACCAGCGTCCGCGTCAAGGATGCGCTCGACATCGTCAACACACTGGTCGGACAGCTTGCCGCCGCTATCCGGGCCGCTGCCTCCGTTGCGCTCATCGCATCCATACTGGTGCTTGCGGGCGCGCTCGCGGCTGGAAATCGCGCACGCACGCATGACGCGGTCGTGCTGAAGACGCTCGGCGCGACGCGGGCCATGCTGATCCGCGCCTTCAGTTACGAATATCTGATCCTGGGGGCAGCAACCGCCGTCTTCGCACTGCTGGCCGGTTCCGTGGCCGCCTGGTATATCGTCAGCCGCATCATGCACCTGCCCTCAACCTTCCTTCCCGACGTTGCCTTTTCTACCCTCATCATCGCGCTACTATTGACGGTCGGGATCGGACTCGTCGGCACCTGGCGTGTCCTCGGCCAGAAGGCAGCGCCTGTCCTGCGTGAACTCTGAGCCCGTGAAAGCCGGCGTGATTTTCGACAAGGCCTGTGCGCCCCCAGGATGCATCGAGCGTTAACCGAGCGTCCGGAAATTACCCGATATTACACCGATTTAACCCTGCCGCCGCCGCTTAGCCCTTGTGCACCCGGCTTGAAAGCCTCATATTCTCTGCAGGCATGCTGGAGCTCCGCAGCGGCGCCCGGGACCAAAGCGCCCGACACCGTACTCACATCGGAGCTTAAAAGAGGAAAACATGGCTGACTTTCGCAACTATCAAAACCGGACGCCGCAAGCAGGCGCGCAGACCGGCGCGATGATCGATGAGGGCCTTCGAGCCTACATGCTCAAGGTCTACAACCTGATGGCGCTGGGTCTGGCGATCACAGGTCTTGCTGCTTACGGCGCCTTCTCGCTCGCATTCGCTGACGGACAGCTTACGGCTTTCGGCCAAGCTATCTACGTGAGCCCGCTGAAGTGGGTCGTTATTTTCGCGCCGCTGGCGATGGTGTTCTTCCTGAGTTTCAGGATCAATCGCATGAGTGTGGCCGCCGCGACGACAACCTTCTGGGTATACGCCGCGCTGGTTGGCCTGTCGCTGTCGTCGATTTTCATCATCTACACCGGCCAGAGCATCGTGCAGGCCTTCTTCGTGACCGCTGCGTCTTTCGGCGCGCTGTCGCTTTACGGCTACACGACGAAGCGTAGCCTCTCGGCTATGGGCTCGTTCATGATGATGGGTCTCTTCGGCCTGATTATCGCCATGCTCGTCAACATCTTCCTGCAGTCTTCTGCGGTGCACTTCGCCATCAACGTTCTTGGCGTTGTGATCTTCGCAGGTCTCACCGCCTGGGATACGCAGCGGATCAAGGAAATGTACTATGAAGCCGACGACGTAGCCGTTGCTGGCCGCAAGGCGATCATGGGCGCACTGACGCTCTACCTGGACTTCATCAACCTGTTCATGTTCCTGCTGCAGTTCATGGGCGACCGCAAATAACTGCAGCGACATGATTGATCGTTCGAAAAGGCGGCTTTGGCCGCCTTTTCTGTTTGCCTTGCTCCCTCGCACACGGCTTTATATCTGCTTCTTGAAATCGCAGATCAGGCAATAAAAAGCAGATGTCCTTCCGCCTTCGCAACGCCATCCCGAGCGACCTTCCCTTCATCACCTCGATCTATCGCGACTCCGTCCTGAACGGCACGGCAAGCTATGAAATCATCCCGCCGAACGAGGAGGAGATGACAGGCCGCTTCCAGGCGATCCGCGACAAAGGCTATCCCTATATCGCCGCTGAAGACGAAGACGGAGCCTTCCTGGGCTATGCCTATGCCTCGGCCTTCCGCACGCGGCCGGCCTATCGCTGGATGGTGGAGGATTCGATCTATCTTGCGCCCGCGGCTCGCGGCCGGGGCATCGGCAAAGCGCTGCTGGCAACTCTGGTGGAAACCTGCCAGACCCTCGGCTTCCGCCAGATGATCGCCGTTATCGGCGGCGCCCACCCGGCCTCCGTCGCCCTCCACCGCGCTACAGGTTTTACAGAAACGGGCCTGCTGAAAGGCACCGGCTACAAGCACGGCCGCTGGCTGGACACGATGCTGATGCAGAAATCACTCGGCGAGGGCGCGCAGACCGACCCCGATCCATCGGTCTATCCGGGGACGTTGTTCAGCGAATAACGCGGCAGGAGGAGATCACTTCTCCACCAGCTTCAGCTGCTTATCGAAGACCTTCAGCACCTGGTTCAGGTCGTGGCCGCGCTTCAGGATCATGCCGTTGGTATTGATCACGGAAAACGAGCCCTGCTTGGCAGCGAGCTTGGGATTTTTCTCGATGCGGAAGAGCGGCAGTTCACCGGACCGTTTGAAGACCGAGAAAACCGCCTTTTCCCTCAAGTGGTCGATGGCGTAATCCCGCCACTCGCCCTCGCCGACCATGCGGCCGTAGATCCACAGGATCGCGTCCAACTCCCTGCGATGGAAGGTTACCGGCAGCGGGTCCTTGCTCTGCTTGTATTCTCTGAGATCAACGACGACGGAAGAAGTGGTGTCGACGGAACGGCTTTCGCCGTGTCGCAATTCCGGCTGATCAGTCATCAATCCCCCAGGGGTTGTGTCATGACAAGAAAGTGACAGTTTGCCTCAGCCACGCCAAATTGCAAGACCGGGGGCCACTCACAATTTCTTGCGCTCGGGGGAAAGCGTCTTTGCAGCGCCGTATTTCAGTCAAAACGACGCCCCATTTTCCGGAACTATAGACAGCTGTTTGGCGCCGCCGCGCCAAACAGCCCGGCCGGGGCGTATCGACCGAACCCCAGCCCCGAATGCGCCCTTGCCGGGCACCCCCCTCTTTTTGGCGGTAGCCAAAATAGAGGTCTTTTCGGCGCTAGCCGAAATAATGCTCGATCAGCCATCCGTGCCGATCGTCAGTACGGTCGCACCGATGATCGCCGCCGGGTCGCCCGACGGCGTCGAGGACTGCAGCAGAACCGCCAGGCCGCGCCGGCCAGCCTTGTCCATGACATTGGCAGGCAGCACAATATTCATTCCCTTGCCATCCCACATGCCAACGGTTTCAATGTCCGAAACCGCGTGCAGATAGGTGATCTGCTGGCCGTTGTTCTCGCCGGCCTTCGGAGAAACCTGCTGTTCCTTATCGAAATAGGCGACGACCACGTTGGCCCGGCCCTGGCCGGCGCCGATCTTGATCTCCAGCTCGTCACCTTTCATGGCGGCATTGACGGGAACCGTCAGGCCTTTGCCTTGGCGCTGGAAGTCGTCGATCTTCAAATTGATGGCGTCGAGATTAGCGCCGTTCAGATGGTCGCGGCCGTTGATGATCGCCTGCGGCGTATAGACCCCGCTGCGGCCGAGCGTACGGGCATAGGCATATTGCCGAGCTGTATTCTCCTTGGACCCCATCGTGTCGTTCCAGCCGAGATAGTTCCAATAGTCGACGTGATAAGCGAGCGCGACGACATCGCCCTGGCGGATCAGCTTCTCAAATGCAGCATCAGCCGGCGGACAAGAAGCACAGCCCTGAGACGTGAAAAGCTCGACGACACCCTTGATCTTGGCAAGCTCCTGCGCATGCAGCGAACTTGCCAGCGCGATGCCTGCTAGAAGTGAAACCAAAAACCGTAGGCGCATGCCCTTATACCTCTTTCTCAGACCTTGAAAGCCATGTACTGGCGCGGCCCCCGAAACCGCTCTGCGCTTCTCAGGGTATCCGTAAGGCCCTCATCAAGCCTGATAAATCTAAAACAAGAGATAATCGCTAAGCACGATGACGCAAAGTCACGAAGGGGTGAGACGAAGGCCCGGAGACGATAGCGTCGTACACATCGGCGTGAAAAACAAGACGCCGCCGGAGAGTATGCTCCGGCGGCGTGTATCAGCGGTTTTGGCACCAATTAGGCCGCGAGATCGCGCAGAACCGTCTGCAGGATGCCGCCATTGTTAACGTAGGCAACTTCATCCAGCGTGTCGATACGGCAGATGATCGGAATGTCCTTCACCGTGCCGTCGCCATAGGTAACCTTGGCGATTTTGCGCTCGCGCGGCTTGATGTTTTCCAGGCCCTCGATCGTCACTGTCTCGTCGCCCTTGAGGCCGAGGCTGGCCCAGGTCGTGCCGTCCTCGAAGACGAAGGGGATGACGCCCATGCCGACCAGGTTCGAGCGGTGGATGCGCTCGAAGGACTGGGCAACGACGGCGCGCACGCCGAGCAGGTTGGTGCCCTTGGCAGCCCAGTCGCGCGACGAGCCGTTGCCGTATTCGACGCCGGCGAAGATGACGAGCGGAACGCCTTCGGCCTTGTACTGCATGGCCGCATCATAGATCGACATCTCTTCCTTGGACGGATAGTGGATGGTGTAGCCACCTTCCTTGCCGTTCGGGCCGAGCATGTGATTGCGGATGCGGATATTGGCGAAGGTGCCGCGCATCATGACTTCATGATTGCCGCGGCGCGTGCCGTACTGGTTGAAGTCGGCAACGCCGACGCCATGGCCGATAAGGTAGGAACCGGCCGGTGAAGCAGCCTTGATCGAACCGGCCGGAGAAATGTGGTCGGTGGTGATCTTGTCGCCGAACAGACCGAGGACGCGGGCGCCCTTGATGTCGGAAACGCCAGCGCCGGTCTTGCCCATGCCGACGAAATAAGGCGGGTTCTGCACATAGGTCGAGTCGTCGTCCCAGGCATAGGTCTGGCCCGGAGGAACCTGCACGGCTTGCCAATTGGCGTCGCCCTTGAAGACGTCGGCGTACTTGGTCTCGTAGAGCTCGCGGGTGACGTATTTCAGGATGAATTCCTGCACTTGCTGTGCACTCGGCCAGATGTCCTTGAGGAAGACCGGCTTGCCATTCTGATCTTCGCCGATCGGCTCCTTGGTCAGGTCCATCTGCACCGTGCCGGCGAGCGCATAGGCGACGACGAGCGGCGGAGACGCCAGATAGTTCGCCTGGACGTCCGGCGAGATGCGGCCTTCGAAGTTGCGGTTGCCGGAGAGAACGCCGGAAACAATCAGGCCCTTGTCGTTGATCGTCTTCGAGATCGGCGCCGGCAGCGGGCCAGAATTGCCGATGCAAGTGGTGCAGCCGAAGCCGACCAGGTTGAAGCCGAGCTTATCGAGATCGGCCTGCAGGCCGGACTTGGCGAGGTACTCGCCGACAACCTGCGATCCGGGCGCCAGCGACGTCTTGACCCACGGCTTGGTCTTCAGGCCCTTGGCGACGGCGTTGCGGGCGAGCAGGCCGGCTGCGATCAGCACCGACGGGTTCGAGGTGTTGGTGCACGATGTGATGGCGGCGATCGCCACGTCACCATGGCCGAGATCGAAATCCGTGCCTTCGACGGCATAGTGGTTCGAAAGCTGGCCCGGCTTCTTGTATTCGGTGTCCATCGAAGTGGCGAAACCGGAAGCGATGTTTTCCAGCGAGATACGGCCTTCCGGACGCTTCGGGCCGGCCATGGACGGTACGACGTCGCCGAGGTCGAGTTCGAGCGTGTCGGTGAAGACGAGATCGGAACCATCGCCTTCGCGCCACATGCCCTGAGCCTTCGAATAGGCTTCGACCAGCGCGATACGATCCTTCGCACGGCCGGACATGTTGAGATAGTTCAGTGTTTCCTTGTCGACCGGGAAGAAGCCGCAGGTCGCGCCATATTCCGGACCCATATTGCCGATGGTGGCGCGGTCGGCGAGCGGCATATTGTCGAGGCCGGGGCCGAAGAATTCGACGAACTTGGAAACGACGCCCTTCTTGCGCAGCATCTGTACGACGGTCAGCACCAGGTCGGTCGCCGTGACGCCTTCCTTGAGCTTGCCGGTGAGCTTGAAGCCGATGACTTCTGGCAGCAGCATGGAGACCGGCTGGCCGAGCATCGCAGCTTCAGCTTCGATACCGCCGACGCCCCAACCGAGAACGCCGAGGCCGTTGATCATGGTCGTGTGCGAATCGGTGCCGACGCAGGTATCCGGATAAGCGATGGTTTCGCCGTCTTCTTCCTTCGTCCAGACGGTCTGGCCGAGATATTCGAGGTTCACCTGGTGACAGATGCCGGTGCCGGGGGGAACGACGCGGAAGTTCTTGAACGCCTGCTGGCCCCACTTCAGGAAACGGTAGCGCTCGCCGTTACGCTGATATTCGAGCTCGACGTTGCGGGCGAAGGCCTGCGGCGTGCCGAATTCATCGACGATGACCGAGTGGTCGATGACAAGATCGACGGGAACGAGCGGATTGATCTTTTCCGGATCGCCGCCGAGCGACACCATCGCGTCACGCATGGCGGCGAGGTCAACCACAGCCGGAACGCCGGTGAAGTCCTGCATCAGCACGCGCGCCGGGCGATAGGCGATTTCGTTCTCGACGGTACCCTTGTTGGTCAGCCATTCGGCGACCGCAACGATATGTTCCTTGGTGACCGACTGCCCGTCTTCGAAGCGCAGCAGGTTCTCAAGCAGCACCTTCATCGAATAGGGAAGCTTGGAAACACCGGCCAGACCATTGGCCTCAGCCTTGGGCAGGCTGAAATAGACATAGTCTTTCCCGTTCACGGTCAGCGTGGAACGACAATTGAAACTGTCAAGAGATTTAGACACGAGAGACCCCGTTTCTGATAGCCAACACAGTCGTGCGAACGCCTATGCACTTTATGCACATCAGGATGCGGGTACGGCCATTTCCGCTGTCCGCACGTAAGGCAGAAAACCTTATGTTCGGCGCAAGGATGAAATTCACGCCGACCGCTGGCGTGGTTGCGGGTCTTATAGATAATTTCGTAAAGACTTGCCAGAGTGACAGGGCGCAAATTTGGACAATTTTTTTGAGCCTGCGACGACGAAAACGGGCCGAAAACGGGGAAAGCCTGAGCGAATGCATCTATACGCTGAAAATCTGGCGGCGAGGCGGGGCGAAGACCTGATTTTCTCGAATGTTTCCTTTAACTTGGCGGGCGGCGACGCCCTCGTTCTGACCGGCCGCAACGGTTCCGGAAAATCAACACTTTTACGTGTTGTCGCGGGCCTTCTCAGGCAAGAAAAAGGCCGTGTCGTATTCACCGATTCCAAAGGCGAATCGGACCACCCGGCAGGCGAAGCCAGCCACTATCTCGGCCATCGCAACGCGATGAAATCCGAACTGACCGTAGTCGAAAATCTGGCCTTCTGGAAAACCTTTCTCGGCGACATGGCAGGCGGCCTCGGCTTGGATGTCGATGAAACCGCCGAAGCCGTCGGCCTCGCCGGCATCACCCATCTGCCCTTCGGCTATCTCTCCGCCGGCCAGCAGCGGCGAATCGCTTTCGCAAAACTCCTGGTTGCCTATCGCCCGATCTGGATCCTCGATGAACCGACAGCAGCATTGGATGCGGGGGCGGAACGGCTGTTTGTGGATCTGATCACGGCCCATCAGAAAAATGGCGGGATCGTGTTGGCGGCGACGCATCAACCTCTAGGCTTGGAGAACGTGCAGGAAATGCGGATGACTGGATTTGCCGGCATGAGTGCGGGGGTTTGGGGATGATCGGAATGACGATCCACTTCTTCTCCCCTCGGGGAGAAGATGCCCGAAGGGCAGATGAGGGGGGTGAGGAGCGGAGCGACGAGCACCTTGAGCGTGAGCGAAAGGTCAATTCTTTCGCTGAAAGAAGCCCCCTCATCCGACCCTTCGGGCCACCTTCTCCCCGAGGGGAGAAGGAGATTGGTGCCACATCATGACCGCCCTCTTCCTCCGCGACCTGAAACTTTCAGTCCGCGCCGGCGGCGGCGCTCTCATTGGCATTCTCTTCTTTCTCACCGTCGTCGCCGTCATCCCGTTCGGCGTCGGCCCCGACCTCAAGCTTCTCTCGCGAATCGGCCCGGCCATCGTCTGGATCGGCGCGCTGCTGTCCGCGCTACTCGGCCTCGACCGCCTCTTCCAGGCCGAACGGGATGACGGATCGCTTGATCTGCTGGTGATGCAGGAAACGCCCCTTGTACTGACCGTGCTCACCAAATGTGCTGCCCACTGGACGGCAACCGGCCTGCCGCTGGTCATTGCCTCGCCGCTGCTCGGCCTCTTCATGAATATGAACGAGACGGCAATCGGCGCCACGGCCCTGACTTTGCTCGTCGGCTCGCCGGCAATCACCTTCATCGGTGCGGTCGGCGCCGCGGTCGCAGTTGCGTTGCCGCGCGGCGGGCTGCTGGTATCGATCCTGGTGCTGCCGCTGACCATTCCCGTACTGATCTTCGGCGTCAGTGCCACCTATGCCGTGGTCGAAGGTCCGCAGCCCTTCCTGCCGCCCTTCCTGATCCTGATCGCGCTCACCTTGTTCTTCGCCGTGCTTGGCCCGGCAGCGGCGGCGCTCGCTTTGCGCAACACGACGGATTGAACGGCCTGAGACAATGCGATCGATTGCCGTAAACGGGATATCGGGGTAAACAAGCCGCATGAGCGATATCAGCCCCGCTATCAGCCGATTTTCCGACCTCGCCAACCCGACGCGGTTCCTGGCGCTTTCGGCGCGTCTGATCCCCTGGCTGGCGGCGATTTCTGCCGTGCTTTTCGCAATCGGCCTTTATCTCGCCTTCTCGACCGAGGGCGACTACCAGCAGGGCGACACCGTCCGCATCATGTATATCCACGTGCCGGCGGCCTGGCTGTCGATGATGTGCTATACGATCATGAGCATGTCGGCGATCGGCACCTTGGTCTGGCGCCATCCGCTTGCCGATGTCTCAGCCAAGGCTGCCGCTCCCCTCGGCGCTGCCTTCACGCTGGTCGCCCTCGTTACCGGCTCGCTTTGGGGCAAGCCGATGTGGGGAACCTATTGGGTCTGGGACGCGAGGCTCACTTCGGTTTTCATTCTCTTCCTGATGTATCTCGGCCTGATCGCGCTGAACCGTGCCATGGACGATCCGTCCAAGGCAGCGCGTCTCACCGCCGTGCTGATCCTTGTCGGCTTCGTCAACATTCCGATCATCAAGTTCTCCGTCGACTGGTGGAACACGCTGCATCAATCGGAAAGCATCATGCGCCTGGACGGCCCGACCATCGATGCGCAGTTCCTCTGGCCGCTTTTCACCATGGCGCTTGCCTTTACGCTGCTGTTCTTCACGCTGCATCTGATGGCGATCCGCAACGAGATCTGGCGTCGCCGCATTGCCGCGCAGCGCCGTCTCGCCGCCCGCATGGCTGCCCGAGAGGAATAGCATGACGCATCCTTTCTACGTCTACGGCTCCTATGGCTTTGCCGCCGGCATGATCATCGCTGTCATCGCCTGGACATGGATCGACGGCCGTCTGCGCCGCCGGGAAATGGCCGCGCTCGAAGCCTCCGGCATCCGCCGCCGGTCGCAGCGCGCGCCGGAAGGCAAGGCGAAATGAGCTTGGGAACGGAAGAAGGCAACAAACAGAAATCGGCTAGCACCGGTCGCTATCTGCTGGCGCTCATTCCTCTGATCGTCTTTGCCTGCATCGCTTTTGCCGTCGGCAAGGTGATGTACGATCAGGAAGTTCACGGCACCGATGTTTCCGCCATCCCCTCGGCCCTGATCGGTACGAAAGCCCCAACGCTGGCGCTGGCGCCGCTCGAAGGCTCCAATCTGCCGGCGCTGACCGACGATGCCATCCGGGGCAAGCTGACGCTCGTCAACGTCTTCGCCTCCTGGTGCCTCCCCTGCCGCGAAGAACATCCGCTCCTGAAAGAACTCGCCAGGGACGGACGGCTGAACATCGTCGCCATCAACTACAAGGACACGGGTGAAAACGCCCTGCGTTTCCTCGGTGAACTCGGCAATCCCTTTAGTGCCATCGGCATCGATCCGAACGGTACGGCCGCGATCGACTGGGGCGTCTACGGCATCCCCGAATCCTACCTTGTTTCCCCCGACGGTACGATCCTCTACAAGCAGGTCGGCCCGTTCACCGCCACCAGCCTCAAAGAAGGGCTGTATCCGGCGATCGAGAAGGCGTTGGCGAAGCCGGTATCTTGAATCCCTTCTCACCCTCGGGGAGAAGGTGCCCGAAGGGCGGATGAGGGGGCCGAGAAGCGAAGCGACGAGGGTCTTGAGCGGCAAGCGAAAGGCAATTTCCCGCAAGCGGCGCCATTATTCACTTTCCGCCGGCGGATTGACCGTGTGTTTCATGATCAACGGCATCTGCGACAAGGTGAAGATGATGGTGATCGGCATCGTGCCCCAGACCTTGAAGAGCACCCAAAGATTGTCCGCCGCCTTGACGTCGGGCAGGTAATACCAATTCGACCCGCGCCAGACGACTTCATTGAGCACGGCGAGAAACAGGAAGAAGATGCCCCAGCGCAGCGTAAGCTTGCGCCAGCCCTCGCTATCCAGCTGGAAAGCCGCGTTGAAGACATAACCGAGCAGCGATCTGCCGAAGGCAAGCCCGCCGAGCAGCACCACGCCGAACAGGGCATTGATGATGGTCGGCTTCATCTTGATGAAGGTCTCGTTCTGCAGATAGATGCCGAGCGCGCCGAACGTGACGACGACGATGCCGGAGACGAAGGGCATCAGCGGCAGATGGCCGAGCATGACCTTCGAGACGACAAGCGAGGCCACCGTCGCTGCCATGAACAAAGCCGTTGCAACGAAGAGCGGACCGCCGAGCGCCGCCAGCGCCGGAAAATGCTGTACCAGCCAGTCGCCACGCAAATTGCCGAAGAAGAAAACCAGCAGCGGCCCGAGTTCCAGCACCAGCTTCAAAAGCGGATGATGCTTGTCGGCAGCACTTGGGGTGAGATCACTGTCGCTGGTCGTCATCGCGGCACTTTCATTGTCATCGATTTTGGCATTGTCATCGAATTTGGTCTTGTCGTTCATTGACCGATCCCGGCGATGGCATGGGCAAAATCCTCGGCCTCGAACGGCTCGAGATCGTCTACACCCTCGCCGACGCCGATGAAATAGACCGGCAGCTTGTGCTTGGCCGAGATGGCCACCAGAATGCCGCCCCGCGCCGTGCCGTCAAGCTTGGTCATGATCAGCCCGTTCACTCCTGCGACATTACGGAAGATTTCCACTTGGTTGAGCGCATTCTGGCCCGTGGTCGCATCCAGCGTCTGCAGGACGGTATGCGGCGCATCCGGATCGAGCTTGCCGAGCACGCGGACGATCTTTTCCAGCTCCGCCATCAGCTCCGCCTTGTTCTGCAGCCGGCCGGCGGTGTCGATGATCAGCACGTCGCTCTTGCTGGCCTTGGCCTGCTGAAAGGCATCGAAGGCAAGGCCAGCGGCGTCGGCGCCGAGCTTGGTGCCGATGAATTCCGACTTGGTGCGGTCGGCCCAGATCTTCAACTGCTCGATGGCTGCGGCGCGGAAGGTGTCGCCGGCTGCGACCATGACCTTCAGCCCGGCGCCGGACAATTTCGCCGCCAGCTTGCCGATCGTCGTGGTCTTGCCGGTGCCGTTGACGCCGACGATGAGAATGACATGCGGCTTGTGGCTGAGATCGAGCTGCAACGGCTTGGCGACCGGCTTCAATACCTTCGCGATTTCCTGTGCCATGATCCGGCTGACATCCTCGCCGGTCACATCCTTGCCGTAGCGTTCCGAAGCCAGCGTATCGGTGACCCGCATTGCCGTCTCGACGCCAAGATCGGCCTGGATCAGCAGATCCTCCAGATCCTGCAGCGTCTGATCGTCAAGCTTGCGCTTGGTGAAAAGCGCCGTGATCTGCCCGGTGAGCTGCGACGAGGTGCGCGCGAGACCGGCGCGCAGGCGCTGGAACCATGAAAGCTTCTGCTTCGGCGCTTCCGGAGCAGGTGCTGGCGCGGAGACGGCCGTGGAGAAACCCTTGGGGAGCATGGGAGCGACGGCTGGGGTTTCGGTGTTTTCCGATGAAGGTTCTGAGTCTGTCGGAGCTTCGGTGATTTCCGACGAGAACTCCGAGCCAACCGAAGCTTCGTCACCCCCCTCTGTCCTATCGGACATCTCCCCCACAAGGGGGGAGATCGGTTCGATCGCGGTTGCGTCTGGCTCACCGCTAACTTCGATCGCCAAAGGATGCTCTGACGAAGAAGCCTCCTCGGCCTCGATCTCCTGAGCATTCAACTCAGCGCGAAGATCGTCTTCTGCTTGCTCATCGGCCTGCTCTTTTTGCGCAGCCGGCGCCTCGCTCTCCAAACGATCTCCCCCCTCGTGGGGGAGATGTCCCGAACGGACGGAGGGGGGTGACGCAGGCTCGGCAAATTCGGAGCCAACGGAAGACTCCGCAACAGGCGCTTCCTGCTCCGGAACAGCGGCCTCAACCGGCGTAGTCTCTTCCGGCGCCTGCTCTTCCACCGGCTTTTCGCGGCCGAAGGTGAAGACTTTCTTGATGAAACTGAGCGCCATGAAAATTCCGTGAGCGAGTAGGATCAGGCCGCGTCGGCGGCCGCAAGTTGCATATCGAGATGTTTGCCATTGTGGCCGGTGATCGTCACCTGCACAAGGTCGCGCGGCCCGAGGCCCGGCGCTGCGACAAGCGTGAAGTTTTCCGTATGCGCCAGCCCGTTGTTCTCCACAAGCAGCCACTGCCGCGTGCCGACCATCGTGTCGAGATGGGACTGATGCAGTTTTTGTCCAGCCAAACGCAGCCGTGCAGCGCGTTCCTTGATCAGCGTCCGGTCGAGCTGCGGCATCCTCGCGGCCGGCGTGCCGGGACGCGGGCTATAGGGAAAGACATGTAGATGCGCAATGCCCGTCTCTTCCGCAAGGTTTACGGCGTTTTCGAACATTGCTTCCGTTTCGGTCGGAAAACCGGCGATCATATCGGCGCCAAAGCTCATCTCCGGCCGAAGACGACGAACGTCCTCGACGAAACTGATAGCATCGGCGCGTGAGTGCCGCCGCTTCATCCGCTTCAGGATCATGTCGTCGCCATGTTGCAGCGACAGATGCAGATGCGGCATGAAGCGCGGCTCGTCGGCGATCAGATTCATCAGATGTTGGTCGGCCTCGATGCTGTCGATCGAGGACAGCCGCAGCCGGCGGATCTCGGGGATCTGCTTCAGCAGCGTCTTCGCCAGAAGGCCGAGCGTCGGCTGACCCGGCAGGTCGGAGCCGTAGCTGGTGGCATCGACGCCGGTCAAGACGATCTCGCGGTAACCGCTTTCGACGAGGCTGCGCGCCTGGCTCACCACGGCGCCCATCGGCACGGAGCGCGAATTGCCTCGGCCATAGGGAATGATGCAGAAGGTGCAGCGATGGTCGCAGCCGTTCTGTACTTGGATGAAAGCGCGCACGTGCCCGTCGATATGCCGGATCATCTGCGGCGCGGTCGCCCGCACGCTCATGATATCGTTGACGCGCAGCTTCTCTTCGGCCGATACGCCGAAATCCGGTAGCGAGCGATAGGAGGCGCTCGTCAGCTTCTCCTCGTTGCCGAGCACGGCATCCACTTCCGCCATTTCGGCGAAAGTCTGCTTTTCCGTCTGCGCGGCACAGCCGGTGACGATGATGCGGGCATGCGGATTGTCGCGCCGCGCGCGGCGGATTGCCTGGCGCGCCTGACGCACGGCCTCGCCAGTGACCGCACAGGTGTTGACCAGGATGGCATTGTTGAGCCCGGCGGTTTCTGCTTGCGACCTCATCACTTCTGATTCATAGGTGTTGAGACGGCAGCCGAAGGTGATGACCTCGACCCCGCTCACCGCGCCTGAGCCCCCTGCTCCTGATCGCGCGTCCAGCGACCCGTCGTGGGATCGACGGAGCCGGACCATTCCCATTCCGCCGGACCTGTCATCACGACGTGATCGTCGCTTTCCCGCCATTCTATGGTGAGCAAGCTCGGTGCCGGCGCCGAAGCAACATCGATCGTCACCTTGCGGCCGGTTCGACCTGTGCGCGCCGCGCTGACAGCAGCCGAACAGGCGGCCGAGCCACAGGCAAGCGTCAGCCCCGCGCCACGCTCCCAGGTGCGCGTGCGCAGCGTGGTCGGCGAAAGCACCTGTGCCAGCGTGATATTGGCACGCTCGGGAAACATCGGATGATTTTCGAGTAGCGGCCCGAAGCGGGCGAGATCGTAAGACATCGGGTCCTTGTCGACCCAGAAGATTGCATGCGGATTGCCCATGGACATGACTGAGGGCGAATGCAGCACAGGATTGTCGATCGGCCCGATCTGCAGCTCGATACGGCGCGTGTCGGCGAATTCCTCCGCGAGCGGAATCTTGTCCCACGCGAAGACCGGCTTGCCCATATCGACCGAAATCGCGCCATCCTCGTGCTCGACGGCATTCAGAATGCCGGCGACGGTCTGGAAGGTGAACATCTTCCTGCCGGTCTCGGCCGCAAGCGCCTGCACGACGCAGCGCGTGCCGTTGCCGCAGGCCTGCGCCTTCGTGCCGTCTGAATTCAGGATATCGATCCAGGCGTCGGTGCCTTGCGCCTTGGGATCGTGGATCGCCATGATCTGATCGAACTCAGTGGCCGGATCGGCATTCAGCGCAATCGCCGCCGCCGCCGTCACCACATCTTTCCGGCCGCGCATGTCGACGACCAGGATCTTGTTGCCAAGCCCGTTCATCCGCGCGAATTCGACCGTATTGCTCATCAGACCTTCCTGTTGTTGAGCTGTATATGGCGGAAATGCGGGGGAATTACCAGTGGGGCATGAACGACGCGTCGTTCAAGGCAAGCGCCGCTCATTCCGGGCCGCCCCGATCCTTCGAGGCTTCGCCCTAAGGGCTCGCACCTCAGGATGAGGCGGAGTTGGCCTCCCTGCCGCGGCCATAATCTTTCTTGCAACGGGATAAATGTCAGAAATGCGCGGCAGCCACAAAAAATTAACTCTCATGGTGAGGAGGCCCGCAGGGCCATCTCGAACCACGAGGGCGGGTGGCTCGCCTTTCTGTTGAATGTCTTGATATGATCTTGGGACAAATCCGACCGCGTGAGACTTGACGCAATTATTTCGGAAAAAATCGATCCAATGTCGGATTGCCGAAAGCTCGCTCGTCCTAGGCTCGTCCACTCCGTCAAATCAGAAGGATCATGACCATGCCGAATACCATACGTCTGCACCGCGTCCTGGCAACCAGCCCGGAGAAGGTCTATCGCGCATTCATCGAGGCGGACGCGCTCGCCAAATGGCTTCCGCCCAACGGCTTTGCCTGCACCGTGCATCACCTGGAACCGAGCGTCGGCGGTACGTTCAGAATGTCCTTCCGCAATTTCACCACGGGCCAAAGCCATGCGTTCGGCGGTGAATTTCGCGAGCTCGTCCCCGGCGAGCTGGTGCGCTACACCGACAAGTTCGACGACCCGAACCTGCCGGGCGAAATGGAAGTGACCGTGACGTTGAAGAAGGTCCTCGTCGGGACCGAAGTGAATATCACGCAGGCGGGCGTACCCGATCTCATTCCGCCAGAAGCCTGCTATCTCGGCTGGCAGGAATCGCTGATCAATCTGGCAAAGCTCGTCGAGCCTGAGATAAATCAGTAAGGCTCCAGACGCGACAAGACTTCCGGATACACCTTCTCCCCCCGGGGAGAAGGAGCTTTCGGCCCGGACGGCGGCGCTAAACCACCGGCACATCAAACACTTCCCCTGCCCTGAGCGGCCTGAAGCGATCCGCCTCCACGCCTTCCTGTCGAAGCGCCGCATCCAGAGCTTTGACCGGCGCATCGATCGCCTCGTCGGTGAGCTGGAAGGTCGCGAAATGGTGGCCAGCGACGTGCGCCGCGTTGCAGAGTTTCATACCTTGAACCGCTTCTTCCGGGTTCTGATGCTGTCCTTTCATGAACCAACGCGGTTCGTAAGCACCGAAAGGCAGGATGCCGAGACGGAAGCCGCCATGTTTTTGCCGCGCCGCTTCATAATTCAAGCCGCCATGAAAGCCGGTATCGCCGATATGGTAGATCTTGCCGGCGGGAGTCGTGATGACGAACGCGGCCCAGAGCGCCATGCGGCGGTCGCCGGCGCCACGCGCCGACCAGTGATGGCAGGGCTCGGCATCGACGGTCACCCCGTTGGTGACGGCGATGCGATCGCCCCAATCCATCGTCGCGATCCGAGCGTCAGGCACCCCACGGCGGATAATGGCATCGTTACCGAGAGGCGTGAGCATTTTCGGCGCATGCCTCTCGTGCAGCCGCGTCAGCGTTGCGAGGTCGAGATGGTCATAATGATTGTGCGAGACCAGCACGAGATCGATCGGCGGCAGATCTTCGAACCGGATGCCGGGCGGAACCGCCCGCTTCGGCCCGATGAAGGTGAACGGGCTCACGCGTTCCGACCATACCGGATCGGTCAATATATTGAGCCCGGCCGCCTGGATCAGCATCGAGGCATGACCGATCATGGTCACCCGCAAGGCGTCGCCGAAAACATGCTTGTCGGGCCTCGCCGGCGGAAACAGGCTGACGACCGGATTCGGCCAACGGGCGCGGCCACCGCTAAGTTTCCATTTCAACAGGTCACTGAGCCCGCCCGGCTCCACGCCGTCGGGATTGAAGAAGCGTAGCCCGTCGAAATGATCGGAGATTGGACCTTGATAATAACGGTTCGATGCCTTCCGGGAGCCGGATCTATCTGTCATGAATGCGCCGATGGATTTGTCTCTCGGCTCAGATGTGGGCCAAACATCGAGCTTTTGAAAGCCTTTCCGCCCGCTTGGCTTGACTTTCCCACCCGTTTCCTGTTTATCCCCGCCAATCTGCGACGAGCACAAGCCTCCGAGCCACCGACTGGGACCCGTTAAGGTATAAAGAGATCCCGGAGGTCAACACCCGACAGCGCGATGCGCCCTCGGGTGCTTTTTGGCTTTGCGTCTTGTTTTCGTCATGGAAAAGCACGACGTTTTCGGGCGAGGAGCCGCGCGGTTGCGCACGTCCAAATCCCGAGCGATCGATAAGGAAGAACTGATGTTTGAAAACCTCCAGGACCGTCTTGGTTCCATTTTGAATGGACTGACAGGCCGCGGCGCACTTTCGGAAGCCGATGTATCGGCTGCGCTGCGCGAGGTTCGCCGCGCGCTTTTGGAAGCCGACGTGGCGCTGGATGTCGTGCGCTCCTTTACCGACCGCGTCCGTGAAAAGGCCGTCGGCGCCGAGATCCTGAAGTCGATCAAGCCCGGCCAGATGGTCGTCAAGATCGTCCACGACGAGCTGATCGAGATGCTCGGCGGCGAGGGCGTCGGCATCGACCTCAACGCGCCGGCCCCGGTCGTCGTCATGATGGTCGGCCTGCAGGGTTCCGGTAAGACGACCACCACGGCGAAGATCGCCGGCCGCCTGACGAGCCGCGACCGCAAGAAGGTCCTGATGGCCTCGCTCGACACGCGCCGCCCGGCCGCGCAGGAGCAGTTGCGCCAGCTCGGCGTCCAGACCGGCGTCGACACGCTGCCGATCATCGCCGGCCAGTCGCCGACCGATATCGCCGCGCGCGCCGTACAGGCCGCCAAGCTCGGTGGCCATGACGTCGTCATCCTCGACACCGCCGGCCGTACGCATATCGACGAGCCGCTCATGGTCGAGATGGCGGACATCAAGAAGAAGTCCAATCCGCACGAAATCCTGCTGGTCGCGGACTCGCTGACCGGTCAGGACGCCGTAAATCTCGCCCGTAATTTCGATGAGCGCGTCGGCATCACCGGCCTCGTGCTGACCCGTATGGACGGCGACGGCCGTGGCGGCGCTGCCCTTTCGATGCGCGCCGTCACCGGCAAGCCGATTAAGCTGATCGGCGTTGGCGAAAGGATGGGCGAGCTGGAGGAATTCCATCCCCGCCGCATCGCCGACCGCATCCTTGGCATGGGCGACATCGTCTCGCTCGTCGAAAAGGCGGCTGAGAATATCGACGCCGAGAAGGCGGCCGCCATGGCCGCCAAGATGGCCAAGGGCAAGTTCGACCTGAACGATCTGGCCGACCAGCTCAAGCAGATGCAGAAGATGGGCGGCATGGGCGGCATCATGGGTCTGATGCCCGGCATGGCCGGCATGAAGGACAAGATGGCCGCTGCCGGCCTCAACGACAAGCTTTTCGGCCGCCAGCTCGCCATCATCTCCTCGATGACCAAGGCAGAGCGCGCCAATCCGGACCTCTTGAAGCATTCCCGCAAGAAGCGCATCGCCGCCGGCTCCGGTACCGATGCCGCCGACATCAACAAGCTTCTGAAGATGCACCGCCAGATGGCGGACATGATGAAGATGATGGGCGGCAAGGGCAAAGGCGGCATGATGAAGCAGCTGATGGGCGGCCTTGCCGGCAAGATGGGCCTTGGCGGCGGCATGGGTGGAATGGGTGGGATGCCCGATCTGTCCAATATCGATCCCAAGCAGCTTGAAGCCCTGCAGAAGCAGGCCGAAGCCGCCGGCCTCAAGCCGGGTGGCCTGCCGGGCCTTGGCGGCGGTGGTTTGCCGGGTCTGGGAGGCGCCAAGCTGCCCGGCCTCGGCGGTGGTTTCCCGGGGCTTCCCGGTTTGCCGAAGAAGAAGTGAGAAGGATCGTTGACCCCCCATGATTGATCCAGACGTCAAAGCCCAACTGGGCAACTACCGCCAGTCGATCGACAATATCGATGCCGCACTGGTGCATATGCTGGCCGAACGCTTCCGCTGCACGAAGGAAGTCGGTGTGCTGAAGGCCAAATACAATCTGCCGCCGGCCGACCCGGCGCGCGAGGAATACCAGATCGAACGCCTGCGCCGTCTGGCAAAGGATGCTCACCTGGACCCGGATTTCGCCGAGAAGTTCCTGAACTTCGTCATCAAGGAAGTCATCCGGCATCATGAACAGATCGCTGCTGATCTCAAAGCATGATCGCGAGCAGTGTGACGCGGTTTTCGCAAGAGATCATGCGGCACACAAAATCAGCAGCAGCAAATGAACATACCGCCAAAACGAAGCGGTCAAGAAAAGCCTAAGGAGTAGAAACATGGCACTGAAAATTCGTCTCGCCCGCGGTGGCTCCAAGAAGCGCCCGTATTATCACGTCGTCGTAGCCGACGCCCGTTCGCCCCGCGACGGCCGTTTCCTGGAAAAGCTCGGTTCCTGGAACCCGATGCTCGCCAAGGACGATGCCAAGCGCGTTGAACTCGACGCCGACCGCATCAAGCATTGGCTCGACAACGGCGCTCAGCCGACCGACCGCGTTCTGCGCTTCCTCGCCGAAGCCGGCATTGCTACGCGCGAAGCCAAGAACAACCCGGAAAAGGCAAAGCCGGGCAAGCGCGCCCAGGAACGCGCAGCTGAAAAGGCACAGAAGGCTGCTGACGCCGCCGCTTCTGCTGAATAATCGGCCACAGCGGCTATTTGAAACGGGTGGCATGGCGACATGCCACCCGTTTTTTGTTCCCATCGGCGAGCGTTCATCTTATGAGAGAACGCAATCGATCCTCTGGCAGTCGGCACAGGACCATGACGAAACTTGAAAACCCGGTATTGATGGCCACCATCGGCGCCGCGCAGGGCCTGCGAGGCGAAGTGCGCGCCCGCGCATTTACCTCCGATCCCTCAGCGCTCGGCGATTACGGCCATCTGCACAGTCTCGACGGCCGCAGCTTCGAGGTCCTGGAAATCCGCGAAGCCAAGAACGTAGTGATCGTCCGTTTTCGCGGCATCAACGACCGGAACGCCGCCGAGGCGCTGAACGGGCTCGAACTCTATATCGAGCGCGACAACCTGCCCGATGACGAGCTGGAGGACGACGAGTTCTTTTATGCCGATCTCGAAGGCCTGGAAGCGGTCGATGACAAGGGCACCGGCTACGGCACCGTCAGCGGCATCTATGATTTCGGCGCCGGAGACCTCCTGGAGCTGAAGGGGCCGGGCAAGCGCCCGGTGCTCATCCCCTTTTCAGAAGCCGCCGTGCTGGAAATCGATTTGGAAGGCGGCAAGATCCTGATCGACCCGATGGCGGCGGGCCTCATCGACAGCCCTGAGGATTTTCCCGGCAAGCCACCGAAGCGGCCCGGCAAAGCGAAGAAGTGATCCGCTCATGAGTTTCCGGGCGACCATACTGACGCTGTACCCCGAGATGTTTCCCGGCCATCTCGGCACTTCGCTCGCCGGCAAGGCGATGGAGCGCGGGCAATGGTCGCTGGACACCGTGCAGATCCGCGATTTCGCCACCGACAGGCATCGCACCGTGGATGACACACCGGCCGGCGGTGGCGCCGGCATGGTGCTGAAGCCGGACGTGCTTGCCCGCGCCATCGACCACGCCAGCGAAAACGACGACCGCCCCCGCCTGCTGATGAGCCCGCGTGGGATACCGCTGACGCAGAAGCGCGTTCGGGAACTCGCTGACGGCGACGGCGTTATCATCGTCTGCGGCCGTTTCGAAGGCGTCGACCAGCGGGTGATCGACGGACGTAATCTCGAAGAGGTCTCGATCGGCGACTACATCCTCTCCGGCGGTGAGCCTGCTGCCCTGATCCTGCTCGACGCCATCGTCCGCATCCTGCCCGGCGTCATGGGCAACGATCTTTCCGGCCTGCACGAGAGTTTTGAAGGCGGCCTGCTGGAGCATCCGCAATACACACGGCCGCAAGTCTGGGAAGATCGCGAAATCCCCACGGTCCTGACCTCCGGCAATCACGGTGCCATCGCTAAATGGCACCGGCAGGAGGCAGAGAAGCTGACGAAGGAGCGTCGGCCGGATTTGTTGGGAAAGCCGCAGACAAAATAGCGCATCGCGTTTTCCACTGACTGAGGCCGTATGAACGTTCAAAAGCGACGCCGAGCTCATGAAATTCCCCCGGCAAGGGGTGACAAAGCCGCAACAATAGGGTATGTGCGCGCCCGGAATGGGAAATTTCCCATCAACCAGCAAAGAAGAGCAGACGTATTCGCTCCTGCCTGAACGGGCATATATCCGAGGCGAGATCTCAGGGTCCGACCAAAGATAGATGGATGAGCGCTCTGGCTGTTGAACCAACAACGAGGTTGATAACATGAACATCATTCAGCAGTTGGAAGCCGAACAGGCCGCCAAGATCGAAGCCAAGCGCACCCTTCCCGAATTTTCCGCCGGCGACACCGTCCGCGTCAACGTGAAGGTCACGGAAGGCAACCGTACTCGCGTTCAAGCCTATGAAGGCGTCTGCATCGCCCGCTCCGGCGGCGGTCTGCAGGAAAACTTCACCGTTCGCAAGATCTCTTACGGAGAAGGCGTCGAGCGCGTATTCCCGGTTTATTCGCCGATGATCGAAAGCGTCGAAGTCGTTCGCCGCGGTAAGGTCCGTCGCGCCAAGCTCTACTACCTGCGCGACCTGCGCGGCAAGGCTGCCCGTATCGTCGAAAACACCGGCACCCGCGCCCGCAAGCTCAACGATTCCGAGCGCCAGGCTATTGCCGATGAGAAGGCTCGCATCGAAGCTGAAAAGGTTGCCGCAGCCCAGGCCCTCGCAGCCGAAAAGGCAGCAGCAGAAGCCGCCGAAGCAAAGGCAGCAGCCGAAGCCGCTGCAGCCGCCGCGGAACCGGCAGCAGAATAAGCTTTCCTCGCGGATTGCAGAGATCAAGGCGGCCCTCGGGTCGCCTTTTTTGTTGCGGCGCCCAAAAGGCGACATCGCACCTCTAAACTCTGAAACGCAATTGGTATAATCTGCCACCAGAGCCTGCTAGCGGTACACGCCGAATTTCCGCGAAATCGATGGCAGCGGTAATGCCTCCGGCAGGCGAGCGAATCCGAAACCTACCTGGTTCGGAATTCTTCCGCTTTTGCGGAAGGACCTTAAGCTCATGAGGCAACACCATGCACATCAGGCAATTCTTCCATCCAATGCCAGTGACCCTGGATGTCCGGGCAGGGCTTGTCGCCGGCTTCACCGCTGCTGTCGTCCTTTCCATCTTGATGATAGCCAAGAGTTCGGCAGGCTTGCTGCCGCAGCTCAATCCAATCGAAGATATCGCGCATGTAGCGGGCCTGCCGACAGGCACGATCTTAGCCCTATCGTTTGGGTGGATTGGCCACTTCGTCCTCGGGACAATCGCATGGGGCACCATCTATGCGGCACTACAGGCAAGCCTTCCAGGCACTCCGGTCGTCAGAGGCCTCATTTTCGGAGCTTTAGCCTGGCTCGCGATGATGATCATCTTCATGCCCCTGGCCGGCCATGGCTTATTCGCGCTGTCGCTCGGGGCTCCGGCGACGGTGGCGACGCTTGTTCTTCACCTCATCTACGGTGCGGTGCTGGGTGAGGCTTACACCAAAGTCGCCCATGAATAGCGTCCGCTAGGCTGAAGTCCACTGCCCGGTGCTGGCAGTAACTGACACTCACTCACGTTCTCATGGAGGCATTCATGGAAACGCAGATCAGCGAAGTCGCAGACGGTATCTATCGACTGTCGACCTATGTTCTGGACATCGCTCCCCCGGCAGGCTTCACTTTTAACGAATTCCTCGTCATCGGCGATGAACCGCTGATGTTCCATGCCGGCCTCAGGAAGATGTTTCCAATCAACTGCGAGGCTCTCAGCCGCATCATCCCGCCCGCGCGTCTGCGCTGGATCGCCTTCGGCCATTTCGAGGCCGACGAGTGTGGGGCGATGAACGAATGGCTCGCGGTCGCACCGGAGGCGACGCCTGCGCATGGACGCACGGGTTGCATGGTGTCGCTCAACGATTTCGCGGACCGCGCGCCGCGGGTTCTCTCGGACGGTGAGGTCATCGATCTTGGCGGCGGCAAGCGCGTCCGCTTCATCGACACGCCGCACACCCCGCATGGATGGGATGCGGGCGTGCTGTACGAGGAGTCGACGCAAACGTTGCTGTGCGGAGATCTGTTCAGTCAACTCGGCAACGACCGCGCGCTGACCGACCGGGACGTCGTCGGGCCGGCGATCGCAGCGGAGGACATGTTCCGCTATTCGAGCCTCAACCCCCACATGGGCGCGACGATCCGCAGCCTAAGTGCTTTTGCGCCGCGCACGCTCGCATTGATGCACGGGCCAACGTTCACGGGAGACGGCGCCGCCGCCCTGAATGCCCTCGCAGACGACTACGATCGCCGCGTTTTGAAGGATGCCGACGCTTTGCGGACGCTGTAGCTAGCAGACGTCACCGCATCACGCTGCGGCGAAACGCGGCGGCAAAATGCATCGGAAACAACACGAGAAACGCAGCGATCATCATTGCCGCAACGATGTTGAGCGACAGCGCGCTGCCGCCGCTGGCAACCTACGCCCCTAGGAGCTAGGCATAGGGTCCGGCCTAGTGGCAGTAGCTATTTAATTGCGGAAAATTCTCCGCAGGCCATTAGTTTTGGTGCGGCTTTTCTGTTTTTATCGTCATGGCGACGGCAATGGCCTTGCAATCCGCTTTCCAAATATGACAATTTTCCGTTGCGCTATTCGGGGAGATTTCCATGGCATTCCGTCGTTCGTTCCTTCTGGGCCTCACCGCCCTCGTGCTTGCACCATTTGCTTCCTTTGCCGGCGACCTGCCGAATCTCAACGGCAAGACCGTCGTCGTCGTCACCGAGAATGCCTATCCGCCGCTGCAATTCGTCGATCCCAAAACCGGCAAGGCGATCGGCTGGGAATATGACGCGATGAACGAGATCGCCAAGCGGTTGAACTTCAAGGTCGAGTATCAGAATACGAGCTGGGATGCGATGATCCAGGCCGTCTCCGATGGCCAGTATAACATCGGTATGACCGGCATCACCATCAAGGAAGACCGCAAGCAAAAGGTCGATTTCTCCGATCCCTACATGCGTTCGCAGCAGTTCATGCTGGTGCGCGGCGATGAAAAACGCTTCACCGATGCCAAGAGCTTTGCTGCCTTCAAGGATGGTTTGGTCGGCGCGCAGCCGGGTACGACTCCCTTCTACACCGCCGTCTACGAAGTGCTTGACGGCAACGAACAGAACCCGCGCATCAAGCTCTTCGAAACCTTCGGTGCCACCGTACAGGCTCTGAAGACCGGCGATGTGGACGTGGTTCTGACCGACGGTACGGCCGGCAAAGGCTATGTCGACGCCTCGAACGGTGCATTGAAGCTGATCGGCGATCCGCTCGGCACAGAGGATTTCGGCTTCATCTTTCAGAAGGGCTCCGATCTTGTCGCTCCGATCAACGCCGCCATCGCCAGTCTGAAGGCCGACGGCACGTTCGACGCGCTGAACAAGAAGTGGTTCCTCGACTACAAGATGGGCCAGTAAGCCTTATGCCACTACAGCCGGAAATGCCGTTCTGATGGCTCAGAACGGACAGCATATCAAAGACGACTATCCCTGGTGGCTAGTCGTCTTCATTTTGTTAGGCATCGCGATCGCTGTCGCCATTATCGTCAGCGATCTTTACACCCAGGTCTTCTTCACCGTCGTGCAGGGCGTCTACGTCACCGTCTTCGTGACGCTGGTCGCCTTCGCATTGGCTGTCATACTCGGCCTTTGCATTGCGCTGCTCGGCCTCTCCGACAATATCGTCCTGCGCCAGACAGCACGCTTTTATATCGAAGTCATTCGCGGCATCCCGATGCTGGTGCTGCTCTTCTACGTTGCCTTCGTGGGAGCCCCGGCGATCGTCGCGCTCTATAACACCGTGGCGGCCCCGCTGGTCGATGCCGGCTGGGCAAAGCCGATGCTGGTGCGCGATCTCTCCTTGATGTGGCGCGCCATCATCGCGTTGATGATCGGCTATGCCTCCTTCATTGCCGAAATTTTTCGCGCCGGCATCCAGGCTGTCGACCACGGCCAGATCGAAGCGGCGAAGGCACTCGGTCTGTCGCGCTACCGCCGCTTCCGCCACGTTATCGCGCCGCAGGCGATCCGCGTCATTTTCCCGCCGCTCTCCAACGATTTCGTCTCGATGGTGAAGGACAGCTCGCTGGTTTCGGTCCTCGGCGTCGCCGACATCACGCAGATGGGCAAGGTCTATGCCTCCGGCTCATTCCGCTTCTTTGAAACCTACTCGATCGTCACCTACATCTACCTCATCCTGACGGTCGGTTTGTCGCTATTGCTGCGCCGGGTTGAAAAACGGATGCGCAAGACCCACGAACGCTGAGAGACTAATCCGCGGCAATGTTGGCCAATGGCCACCATTGCCGAAGGTTTTGAAAATTGGTATGAGCATCGGCATGACTAGGATCATGAGCAAAGACGGGCAATTCGTCACGGCTTTCGTGCTGCAGGACCATAAGCGCCTGCCGGCCCGTTTCTTTGCGATGATTTCGGGCGCGCTCAACAGCCGACTTCGCTGATCACTCCCGAGGCCGGCGGTCCTGATCCGCCACCCCCATTTTCGACAATGCCAATATGGATCTGTAGCCATGAGCGCTCCACGCACCCTTTACGACAAAATCTGGGATGACCATCTCGTCGACGCCCAGGACGATGGTACCTGTCTTCTCTACATCGACCGTCACCTCGTTCACGAAGTGACGTCGCCGCAAGCCTTCGAAGGCCTGCGCATGACCGGCCGCAAGGTCCGCGCGCCGGAAAAGACCCTGGCCGTCGTCGACCATAACGTCCCAACCTCGGCCGACCGCCATCTCGGCATCAAGAACGAGGAAAGCCGCATCCAGGTCGAGGCGCTTGCCCATAACGCTGCCGAATTCGGCGTCGAATACTACTCCGAAAATGACAAGCGCCAGGGCATCGTCCACATCATCGGCCCCGAGCAGGGCTTCACGCTGCCCGGCATGACCATCGTCTGCGGCGACAGCCACACTTCGACGCACGGCGCCTTCGGCTCGCTGGCGCACGGCATCGGCACATCCGAAGTGGAACACGTTCTGGCGACCCAGACGCTGATCCAGAAGAAGGCGAAGAACATGCTGGTTCAGGTCGACGGCCAGCTTCCGCCCGGCGTCACCGCCAAGGACATCATCCTCGCCATCATCGGCGAGATCGGCACTGCCGGCGGCACCGGCTACGTCATCGAATATGCCGGCGAAGCCATCCGCGCGCTGTCGATGGAAGGCCGCATGACCATCTGCAACATGTCGATCGAAGGCGGTGCCCGCGCCGGCCTGATCGCGCCCGATGAAACCACCTTCGAATACATCAAGGGCAAGCCGCGCGCGCCGAAGGGCGAGGCGCTGGAGCAGGCAATATCCTACTGGAAAACGCTCAAGTCAGACGAAGGCGCGCATTACGATCGCATCGTCAAACTCGACGCCGCCAACCTGCCGCCGATCGTCTCCTGGGGCTCCTCGCCGGAAGACGTTGTCTCCATCCAGGGCATCGTTCCGAACCCGGACGATATCCGGGACGAGACCAAGCGCACGTCCAAATGGCGTGCGCTCGACTATATGGGCCTGAAGCCGGGCACGCCGATGACCGAGATCAACATCGACCGCGTCTTCATCGGTTCCTGCACCAACGGCCGCATCGAAGATCTGCGCGCCGTTGCCAAGGTCGTCGAAGGTAAGACGGTGGCATCCACCGTCGATGCGATGATCGTTCCGGGTTCCGGCCTGGTAAAGGAACAGGCGGAAGCCGAAGGCCTCGACAAGATCTTCAAGGCCGCCGGCTTCGACTGGCGCGAGCCGGGCTGTTCCATGTGTCTGGCCATGAACGACGACCGCCTGAAGCCCGGCGAACGCTGCGCTTCGACCTCGAACCGCAACTTCGAAGGCCGCCAGGGTTTCAAGGGCCGCACGCATCTGGTATCGCCCGCCATGGCCGCAGCCGCCGCAATCGCGGGGCACTTCGTCGATATTCGCGAATGGAATTGATCGGCTTCGATTGATTGAATGCGAAAGGCGGCTTGCGGGCCGCCTTTTTTGTCTGCTCCGAAAATTTCCCTCGGCTCGACCTTCTATCCTCTCGACGCGATTGCCGGGCGATCGGCTGGCGCTGATTTTCCTGCGGAGGGAACCTGCTGCGCGCGCTGGCTGAGCCAGACGCTGCCAAGCACGATGGCAATGCCCAGGAACTGTACCGGGCTGAGTTTCTGGTCCAACACCCACCAGCCAAGGATCACTGCGGTCGTCGGGCTCAAGAAGCCGAGCGGCGAGACGACGGACGGTTCCAGGCGCGACAGGCCACGAAACCAGAGAATATAGGTGAGCGCTGCTCCGATCAGGCCAAGATAGGCAAAACCCAGAAGATTGGCGGCGGTCGGAAAGGGAAGCGGCGGCTCCATCGCCAGGGTGAAGGGCAGCAACAACAAGCCTCCGGCCGTCAGTTGCCAGGCAGTGAAGGTGAGCGGCGAGACATCTGGCCGCCAGCGGCGGCTAAGCACGGTGCCGGTCGCCATGGAGACAGCGCCGCCGATACCAGCCCCAATGCCGACCGGATCAAGCGCTGCCTGCGGCGTGAGGATGAGAAGCGCGACGCCGACGATACCGGCCATCGCCGCGACGATGGAAAGGCCGCGGATCGGCGAGCCAAGCAAGAGCCGGGCCAGCACGATGACGATGAGCGGTTGGATCGCACCGACAGTGGCCGCTACTCCGCCCGGCAACCGGTATGCGGATATGAACAGCATCCACCAGAAAATCGAGAAATTCAGCGCGCCGAGGACGAGTGATCTCGCCCACCAGATGCCGCGCGGCAATCGCCGGACGATGGCAAGCAGAAGCAGTCCCGCAGGCAATGCGCGCAGCATGGCGACCGTCAGAGGATAGCCGGCCGGCAGAAGCTCGGTCGTCACCAGATAGGTGCTGCCCCATATCGTCGGCGCGATTGCCGTCACCAACAGATCGAAATTGCGCCTCACCTCACACCTCCGGAATTTATCTCGACCTCAAGGTAACTCAAAATATCTTGACGTCAAGATAAATTCATGGCGATGTCTCTGCATGGATCGCATCGACAAAATTCTCGCTCAGTGGAATAGGGAACGGCCCGATCTTAACACCGGCCCGATGGGCTTGATCGGCCGCATCAGGAACCTCGCGCACCACCTCAGCCGAGAAATGGACCGGACTTTCGCGCAGTTCGGATTGAACGGCGCAACCTTCGACGTGCTGGCCACCCTCCGCCGCTCGGGAGCGCCCTATGCCCTCTCCCCCAGCGATCTGATGGCCACCATGATGGTCGCCTCGGGCACCATGACCAATCGCATCGATCAACTGGAAAAGGCTGGTCTCGTCGCCCGCAGCACCAATCCGGAGGACGGCCGCAGCTTTCTGGTGTCGTTGACCGAAAAGGGGTTTGCACTGATCGATAGCGCGGTCGCCGCCCATGTCGAGACGCAGGCCCGTCTTGTGTCAGGCCTGTCGGAAGAGGAGAAAGCGGCATTGAACGCGTTGCTTGGCAAGTATTTAGCCGGCTTAGAGGCGTCGATGCTGGGGAAGTCTGCCCCGGTCTGAGCGACCGAAAATAGCCCGCAGATGACGGGCTATTTTCACGTTCAGTATTCCTGTTGGGTCGGCCTGAACAGGATCTCGTTGATGTCAACGTCTTCAGGCTGGCTCATCGCAAATGCAACCATGCTCGCGAAGGAGTCGGCGGGAATGGCGAGCTCATAGACCTTCCGGACACGCTCGGCGACGTCGGGTTCGGTGATGCTGTCGGGAAGCTCGGTCGCGACCGCACCGGGCGAGATGATGGTGGTCCGGATATTGTAAGGTTTGACCTCCTGCCGCAGCCCCTCGGAGATCACCCGCACACCATGCTTGGTCGCGGCATAGACCGCTCCTCCGGGATTGACCTTGTGGCCGGCCACCGAGGAGACGTTGATGATGTGACCGCTCTTCTGCTCCTTCATGTAGGGCAGCGCGGCGCCGATGCCGTAGAGCACGCCCTTCAGGTTCACATCGATCGTGCGATCCCAATCTTCGACCTTGCAGCGCTCCAGAGGGGAATGCGGCATCAGCCCGGCATTGTTGATGATGACATCGATACGGCCGTGCAGCTTTACCGCCTGATCCACGAGACGCTTGACCTGCTCGAACTGCGTCACATCTGTCTCCAGAACGGCTTGTTGATCCAGCGATAGCTCCTTGGCGAGAGCCTGCAGGCGGTCGAGACGACGCGCTCCGAGCACCAATTTTGCCCCGTCCTTCGCAAGGCGACGGGCAGCAGCCTCCCCGAGGCCGCTGCTTGCTCCGGTTATGACAACCACCTTGTCCTTGATACCTTGCGTCATGTCCTTTTCCTTTCCGGCTTGTATGCCGCCTATCGGTTGACCCTTGCTTGCAGGTGCGGAGGATAACGGTCCCCTTGGACAGCGATCTGGGAAAGTGCATCCTCGATAGTGCCGACATCCTCGGCGGTCAGCACGACGTTGGCCGCGCCGACGTTCTCTTCAAGCCTGTGCATCTTGGTGGTGCCGGGGATCGGCACGATCCAGGGCTTTCGAGCAAGCAGCCAGGCAAGAGCGACCTGAGCCGACGTCGCCTGTTTCTGCGCCGCGATTGCGCCAAGCAGATCGACAAGAACCTGGTTGGCTTTTCTGGCCTCCGGGGTAAAGCGCGGGACGATGTTGCGGAAGTCCTTGCTGTCGAATGTGGTGTTTTCGCTGATTGCACCAGTGAGGAAGCCTTTCCCCAACGGGCTGAAAGGAACGAAACCGATGCCAAGTTCTTCGAGGGTCGGCAGGACGTCCTGCTCAGGCTCCCTCGACCAGAGTGAATATTCGCTCTGAAGGGCTGCGACCGGCTGGACTGCATGGGCACGCCGGATCGTCTGCGCGCCAGCCTCCGACAATCCGAAATGCTTGACCTTGCCCTCCTGGATCAGGTCCCTCACTGTGCCGGCAACATCCTCGATCGGGACGTCCGGATCGACGCGATGCTGATAGAACAGGTCGATGACATCGGTCTTCAGACGCTTCAAGGCGGCCTCGGCGACTTCACGGATGTGTTCCGGTCGGCTGTTCATGCCGCTCTGGCCGCCGTTCGCATCGAATTCAAAGCCGAACTTCGTTGCGATCACCACCTTTTCTCGAATGGGCGCCAGAGCTTCTCCCAAAAGCTCCTCATTCTGATAAGGGCCATAGGCCTCAGCGGTGTCGAAGAATATAACGCCGCGCTCGAAGGCCGAACGGATCAGCTTGATCGCCTCTTGCGTGTCCGTTGCAGGCCCGTAGCCATAGCTCAGGCCCATGCATCCGAGACCAAGGGCTGAGACTTCGAGACCGCTGTTTCCAAGTTTACGCGTCTGCATGGTTTCTTCTCCCTCAGGCTTGATATTGCTCGTCGTTGACATGCTCCATCCAGTCGACGACCTTGCCGTCGAGATGTTCCTGGATGGCAATATGGGTCATGGCCGTCGTAGGCGAAGCGCCATGCCAATGTTTCTCACCCGGAGCGAAGCGGACAACGTCCCCTGGCCTTATTTCTTCGATCGGGCCGTCCTCACGCTGCACACGGCCCAAACCAGCCGTCACGATCAGCGTTTGGCCAACTGGATGCGTGTGCCACGCCGTGCGGGCACCCGGCTCGAATGTGACGCTGGCGCCGGCCGCGCGGGTCGGCCCGTTGGCTTGAAACAGTGGGTCCACACGGACCGTTCCGGTGAACCAGTCTGCCGGTCCTTTGCCCGACGGCTGCGAACCGTTTCGTTTGATTTCCATGATCTTCGTCCTCTACCCGAAAGGCAGCACGATGAATTCGGCCGCTGATGGGCGAAATTTAGCGCGTGTGATTGATCGCGATTAGATGGTAGAACTGGTAAAGGCCTATGAGAAAGATTCATGAATGCCACGTCAGCCCGTGAATGACCTGATTGCCTTCCTTGCCGTGGCGCGGGAACAGAGCTTCACCAAAGCGGCCGCAAAACTCGGGGTTTCGCAATCGGCGCTCAGCCATACCATCCGGGGGCTTGAGGCTCGTCTTGGGCTTAGGCTGCTGATGCGCACCACGCGCAGCGTCTCGCCGACCGAAGCGGGAGAGCGACTGCTCGTGACCATAGGTCCCCGGTTTGACGAGATCGAAAATGAATTGGCCGCGCTGAGCGAGTTTCGCGAAAAGCCTGCTGGCACCATTCGCATCACAGCCGGCGAGCACTCAGCCGAAACCATCCTCTGGCCAGCCCTGGAGACGCTGCTGCCGCAATATCCGGACGTCAATGTGGAGATTATCGTCGACTACGGACTGACCGACATAGTCGCCGAACGATACGATGCGGGCGTGCGACTGGGTGAACAGGTCGCGAGAGACATGATCGCGGTTCGCATCGGCCCAGATATGCGCATGGCTGTCGTCGGTAAGCCAGCGTATTTTGAGAATCGGCCGAAACCACAGACACCTCAGGACCTGACCGACCACAATTGCATCAACCTGCGTCTGCCGACCTACGGCGGCGTCTACGCCTGGGAGTTCGAAAAGGACGGACGGGAACTGAAGGTGCGGGTCGAGGGTCAGCTAGTGTTCAACAACATTGCACTCAGGCTGAATGCCGCCTTGGTCGGTTTGGGACTGGCTTACCTTCCGGAAGATGTCGTGCAGCCCTATCTTCGCGACGGCCGGCTCGTCAGGATTCTCGAGGATTGGTGTCCGCCATTTACGGGATACCATCTCTACTATCCGAGCCGACGGCAGGCCTCGCCGGCCTTCGCTCTGGTCGTCAACGCCCTTCGCCGCCGTGTTTGAGGAGATTTCAATTTTAGAGCCGCTATTGCCGATGCAATCTGTGCGGCCCTGCACGCGCGCTTTAATCCTAAAGAGGCCCGGAGTGTCAGCTCCGAGCCCCTGAACACCGCGCGGAGGGTGCCCCTTTGCAACTCCAACTATCAGAAGCTTGCCTTCAGCGGATCCGGCCCGATGCGCGCACCGGCGGAATCGAGCTTGGCAATTTCGGCGAGATCGTCGGCGTCGAGCTCGAAGTCGAACACCTTGAAGTTCTCCTCGATGCGGCTCGGCGTCACCGACTTCGGGATGACGATCAGGCCGTTGTCCATGTGCCAGCGGATGACGACCTGGGCCGGTGTGCGGCCATGCTTGGCGGCAACCTTGCCAATGACGGCATTGTCGAGGAGCTTGCCCTGGCCGAGCGGGCTCCAGGACTGCGTCTTGATGCCGAGCTTGTCGTGGACTTCGCGCAGGCCCTTCTGCTGGAAGGTCGGATGCAGCTCGATCTGGTTCAGCACCGGGGTGACGCCGGTTTCGCCGATGATGCGGTCCAGATGCTCCTTGGCGAAGTTGGAGACGCCGATCGAGCGTGCACGGCCTTCTTCCTTGATACGCAGAAACGCCTTCCACGTGTCGAGATAGCGGCCGCGATGCGGCGACGGCCAGTGGATGAGGTAGAGGTCGACATAGTCGGTCCCCAGTCGCTTGAGGCTTTCGTCGAACGCCTTCAGGGTCGAGTCGAAACCTTGGGCTTCGTTCCAGAGCTTAGTGGTCAGGAAGATGTCCTTGCGGGCGACGCCAGACTGGCGCAGGCCTTCGCCCACGCCGTCTTCATTAGCATAGATGGCAGCCGTGTCGACATGACGATAGCCGGCCTTCAAAGCCGTGCTGACGGCCATCGGTGCGACGTTTTCCGGCGTCTGCCAGACACCGAGGCCGACCTGCGGGATGGAATTGCCGTCGTTGAAAGTGATTGTCGGTTGAGTGGTCACAATATGTCTCCAAAAGACTTGGGAGTGGATGGAGTGAAGGCGTGAATTGAACCCGGGCGAAAGCCCCGGATTTCCCTGCGCGCATCGCAGCAGCTCGCGCCGGTCGCAAACCTATATAATATAGGATTGCAGGATTATCACCCCAGCACACCTATCAGATGACGCGAACTGTTGTTCCCCTGCGGAAAAAGCGGATGAGCCGCCGCATGTCCTTGAGGCTGACGGCCACACAGCCGGCGGTCGGCTCGTAGCCGGGTTTGATCAGGTGGAAGAAGATCGCGGAGCCGCGATGGCGGCGGCGCGAACTGATATTCCAGTCGAGCACGAGGCAGATGTCATAGAGCCCGTCACGCCGCAGCATCTCCTCATGGCTTGGCTTGAACGGTGCTTTGACGAGCCTATTGTAGTTGGCGTCCTCCGGCTGGTCGCACCAGAGCATGTCCTTTCGAATACGCCGCATCTGCAAAGGCGTCTGAATAAAGGGAACATGATCGCCGCGAACAAAGCCGTAAAGCAGTTTCATTGCAGCGATCGGCGTCGCACCATCCCCTTCCCGCTTTAGCACGCTGCGCCCCGACCGGCCGATTGCCGCCGGCATCGTCAGGGAGCCAATCTGCACGAGCGCGCGCGTCGATTTTCCCGGCGCGGGACGAACGACGATTGTCGAAACGGCCCGCCTGCCGCCCGGCCTTGCTTTTTCCATTATCCTCACATGTTTTTGCTTTGCGCGTGATTTCGTTTGAAATCATAGCAGTTTCAATTGGACGACCAAGCCTGAGCAGCCTCATGACTTGCTAAAAATGCAATTTGGCGTAGGACTTAGAGCTAGAGAACACGAGGACCGCAACGGCATGACCGCACGCACCATTCTGCTGGTGGACGATGACAACGACCTGCGCGAAATGCTGGTCGAGCAACTGTCGCTTTATGAGGAATTCACGGTTCTGCAGGAGGCGACCGCCGGCAAAGGCGTGCAAGCCGCCCGTGCTACCGCCGTCGATCTTCTGATCATGGACGTCGGGCTGCCCGATATGGACGGCCGCGAAGCGGTGAAGCTGCTGCGCAAGAATGGTTTCAAGGCACCGATCATCATGCTGACGGGTCACGACACCGATTCCGATACCATCCTCGGCCTGGAAGCCGGAGCCAACGACTATGTCACCAAGCCGTTCCGTTTTGCCGTGCTGCTGGCCCGCATCCGTGCGCAGTTGCGCCAGCACGAGCAGAGCGAAGACGCGACCTTCACCGTCGGCCGCTATCTCTTCAAGCCGAGCCAGAAGCTGCTGACCACCGACGACGGCCAGAAGATCCGCTTGACGGAGAAGGAAGCGGCGATCATCCGTTATCTCTACCGCGCCGACCAGAAGGTCGTCACCCGCGACATCCTTCTCGAAGAGGTCTGGGGCTACAATTCCGGCGTCACCACCCATACGCTGGAAACCCATGTCTACCGCCTGCGCCAGAAGATCGAGCGCGATCCCTCCAACGCCGAAATCCTGGTCACGGAAAACGGCGGCTACAAGATCATTCCATAGGCGACGAGATGGCGCTCAATGACGATATCCGTCTGCTGTCGCAACTGCCGCTGTTCCACGGCATGGGCGACGAGCCGTTGCGGCTGATCGCCTTCGGCGCCGACCGCCGGCATGTCGCGGCTGGCCTGACCCTCTTCCGGGAAAAATCGCCGGCCGAATGTGCCTATGTCGTCACTCGCGGCAGTTTCGAGCTGAGCACCGTCGACGCTGCGGGGCAACCGCATGTCGAAGCCACCGTGCAGGCTGGCACCATGCTCTCAGAGCTGGCGCTGGTGACGCTGGTGGAGCGCAAATATACCGCGGTGGCGCTGGAGGATTCCGATGTCATGCGCATTACGCGCGCGCTGTTTCTCCGGCTGATCGAGGAATATCCCGACGCCGGCCTTCTCATCCAAAACCGCGTCCGCGAAAATTTCGCCGTCCTCGCCAAGCAGGCAGCCGCCTTGCTTCACCGGTTTTCTTGAGAATCCGGCCTCGTAGCCCCGTGGCCGACGGCAGCTCTTGAACTCACCCGAATGTCTCAGAGATTGAAATGTGCCGTTACCGGCACATGGTCGGACGGGCGGTCCCAGCCGCGTGCGGCCTTCAGGATATCGATGCGCTGCAGGAGCGGGCCGATATCGGATGATGACCAGATATGGTCGAGACGCCGGCCGCGGTCGGCTGCTTCCCAATCCTTGGCGCGATAGCTCCACCAAGTATAGAGCTTTTCGTTTTCCGGCACCTGCTGGCGCATCAGATCGAGCCAGGCGCCGCGTTTCATCACCTCGATCAACCCGTCGGTTTCGACCGGCGTGTGGCTGACGATCTTCAGCAATTGCTTGTGCGACCAGACGTCATGTTCGAGCGGTGCGATGTTGAGATCGCCGACGAGGATTGCCGAGGTATTCAGCTCGGCATTGGCATGCAGCCTCTTCATCTCGTCGATGAAGTCGAGCTTGTGACCGAACTTGGGGTTGATCGTCCGATCCGGCTCGTCGCCGCCGGCCGGAACGTAGAAATTATGCAGCCGGATACGCCGGTTGCCACGATGGAAGATCGCCGAGATATGCCGGGCATCGCCGACGTTGCAATAATCCTGCCGATGATCCTCGGTCAACGGAATGCGCGAGACGATCGCGACGCCATGATAGCCCTTCTGTCCATGGACAATGATGTGCTCGTAGCCCAGCGCCCTCAAAGGCGGCAGCGGGAAAAGCTCGTTCGGGACCTTGGTCTCCTGCAGGCAGAGAATATCGGGCCGGTGCTGCATCACGAATTGCTCGATGATCGGCATGCGCAGCCGCACCGAATTGATGTTCCAAGTCGCAATCGAAAATCCCATGCCCAAACCCTTATCTTCAATCCCGCCAAAGCGTCCCGCTTTCAGGTGGAATCACCTGCAAGCGGATAAGATGCTCTAGATTCAAAAGATTAGAGCGACCTTTGTGCGTTCAAATGAACGCACAACGCTCTATGGGTTTAGCCCGGCAGGAAAGGAAAAGGAAGATCATTCAACCTCTTCTCCCCGCTCGTCATGGCCGGCGGGAGATCACCGGCTCGTGCCGGAATAATCGATCCGGAAGACGCTGTCGTCGAAGGAAAGATTGGTCTTCACATTGTTGACGATGACATCGGTCGTCTTGCCCTGAGGGTCGATGACCGTCCATTGGCGCAGATCGTAAGTCTTGGAATCGAAGATCATGGCGATGGTCGCATCACCGAAGACGGTGCGGTTGCCGAGTGTGATCTTGGTAAGGTCGGGCTGCGCATCGACATTGCGCACCATGTCGGCGGAGAGGTCGATCTTGTTGGCGAGCAACAGGCTCAGCGGCGTCTTCGAGAGCTGATACATGTTGTTCGTGTGCGTCTGGTCGTTGATGACCTGGACGTTGTTGCCGTCGCAGATGACGCGCATGCGTGACGGCGGATCATAGTTGAAGCGCAGCTTGCCGGGACGCTGGATGAAAAAGCTGCCGCTCAGCTGGTCACCGCGCGGTCCGATCTGCAGGAAGCCGCCCTTCATGGTCTTGATGGACGAGAAATGATCGGCGATCGCCTGTGCAATGTCGGGATTGAGAGCAACCGACTGCTGCGCGAAGGCCGCCGCGACGGGTGCCACGCTTGCCGCGCCCGCCACCACCATAGCGCCGAGGAAATGACGGCGAGTGAGGCTCAGGTGGGTCGAGGGCTGCGCATCAAACTTTTTCATCGAATTCTCCTTCATGCCTTGTCCATGGCGCGCAAAATCAGGCGTCTTCATGGCGCGGCGCCCCATGCTCTGTCACGAGCCGCGATCAAATCTCCGAAAGCATATTCGGGATATGTGACACGGGCTCATGACCGTCAGCGATCGAGAACGTCCGCTTCCGTCGGCACGAGAATCTCGCGCTTGCCGGCGTGGTTGGCCGGGCCGATCAGACCTTCCTGTTCCATGCGCTCGATCAGCGAGGCGGCGCGGTTATAGCCGATGCCGAGCCGGCGCTGGATGTAGGAGGTCGATGCCTTGCCATCACGCAGCACGATCGCCACCGCCTGATCGTACGGATCCTCCGAATCGGAGAGGTTGGCCGCACCTGCCGGACCGTGACCATCGTCGTCGTCCTCGTCGGCAGTGATCGCATCGAGATATTGGGGCGAACCCTGCGTTTTCAAGTAGGAGACGATATCTTCCACTTCGCCATCGGCGACGAACGGGCCGTGGACGCGCTGGATGCGTCCGCCACCGGCCATGTAAAGCATGTCGCCCATGCCGAGGAGCTGTTCGGCACCCTGCTCGCCGAGGATCGTACGGCTGTCGATCTTCGAGGTCACCTGGAAAGAGATGCGCGTCGGGAAGTTCGCCTTGATCGTGCCGGTGATAACGTCGACCGACGGGCGCTGTGTCGCCATGATGACGTGGATGCCGGCCGCACGTGCCATCTGTGCCAGACGCTGCACAGCGCCTTCGATATCCTTGCCTGCCACCATCATCAGATCGGCCATTTCGTCGATGATGACGACGATATAGGGCATGGGCTTCAGATCGAATTCCTCGGTCTCGTAGATCGCCTCGCCCGTCTGGCGGTCGAAGCCGGTCTGGACGGTACGGCTGATCGCCTCACCCTTGGCGACCGCCTGCTCGACGCGGGTATTGAAGCCGTCGATGTTGCGAACGCCGATCTTCGACATCTTCTTGTAGCGCTCTTCCATCTCGCGGACGGTCCATTTGAGAGCAACCACAGCCTTCTTCGGATCGGTGACCACGGGCGAGAGCAGGTGCGGAATGCCGTCATAGACGGAGAGTTCGAGCATCTTCGGATCGATCATGATCAAGCGGCATTGCTCCGGGGTCATGCGGTAGAGTAGCGACAGGATCATGGTGTTGATGGCGACGGATTTACCCGAACCGGTGGTGCCGGCGACGAGCAGATGCGGCATCTTGGCGAGATCTGCGATGACCGGCTCGCCGCCGATCGTCTTGCCGAGCGACATGGCGAGCTTGGCCTTCGAGCTTTCAAAATCCCGGCTGGCGATGAGCTCGCGCAAATAGACCGTCTCGCGGGTGGAATTCGGCAGTTCGATGCCGATGGCATTACGGCCGGGAACGACGGCGACACGGGCCGCGATCGCGCTCATCGAGCGGGCGATGTCGTCGGCTAGCCCGATGACCCGGGAAGACTTGATGCCCGGCGCGGGCTCCAACTCGTACAACGTCACGACCGGGCCGGGACGGACATGGATAATCTCTCCCTTGACGCCGAAATCCTCGAGCACGCCCTCGAGCATGCGGGCATTCTGCTCCAAGGCATCGGAAGAGAGCGTTGCGTCCCTGACGATCGTCTTCGGTTCGGCGAGCAGGTGGACGGCCGGAAGCTGGAAGCCATAGGGACGAATGAAGGAGGTCTGCGCCTCACGCTCGGCGCGGACGCTGGGCTTCGGCCGGGCGGCAGCGGGAACGACACGGTGGCCGGGAACCTTTGGCGAAGCAGGACGCAGCGCCCATTCGTCCTCCTCGTCATCCGGCAGGATGCCAGCGGGACGCGGCAACTCGCGCTCATAGGAGGGATCGTCGTCCTCATCCTCGTCATCGTCACCGATATTCATGGACGGAGGAGAAACGGCACGGCGCGGCGCCGGGCCGTCCAGCGACGGCTCGACGCGCTCGCCACGGACAACAGGCGCCTTGGCGCGCACCGGCTCGTTCAGCGTACCGAACTCATCATCATTGAAATCGTAGGGCGCATCGAAGGCCTGGTCGCGACGCTTACGCGGCCCCATGCCGAACAGGCGGCGAAGCCGCGCCTGTGTATTATACCAGGCGTGCATGAGGGCGCCGAAGGCCAGGAAGCCGCCGCGATCGTCATCCTCGTCGTCATCTCCGACATTGCGCGCGCGGCTCTGCGTGTTTTCATAGTCCTCTTCATCCTCCTCCTCGTCTTCCAGCAGGCTGCGGCCGACAATGCCGGCGGCAAACAGCATGAGCCAGGCGGCCGGGATCGCGAGAACGGAGCCGAACACGGTCGCGAAAACGCCGCTCGGATAGGTGCCGATGAAAAGAGCGGGAAAGCGCAGAAGGATGTCGCCGATGACGCCGCCGATACCGTTCGGAATCGGCCAGGTCGGAGGTGCGGGGAAACAGGCAATGGAACCGGCAGCGACGATGGAGCCACCGACCCAGGCACCGAGACGGGCCGGCACCCGATGAACCTTGCGGTTGGAAATCAACGCGAAAGCCCAGGCGACGACCGGTAGCAGCGCGACGACCGAGGCAAGACCAAGTGCCTGCATCATTATGTCTGCAAAGGCAGCGCCTGGAAAACCGAGTATGTTCGTCGGCGCGTTGCTGGTGGCGTAGGAATAGCTGGGGTCCATGACGTTCCATGTCGCCAGTGCCGCGACCGCGAGCGCCAGCAGGAACAGCAGCGCGAAGCCGCTGAGGCCCCTCACCTGCCGCCAAACGACCACCGAAAGCGAGAAGCGGTCGGGACGACCGCCCAACGCTGCCGAATTGCTTCTGCCCATAATATCCAGCCCGTTCGTTATCGAAAGCACAAGCGAATCGGCGTCATGCCACTCACCCAGTACGTCAGGTCTACCTAATCAGAGGAGGGTTAATGGCATGTTAACCATGCGAGCGAGGCAGGCGAATCAGTGAATTTATGGGCATGACGCGAGCGGTTGCGGGCATAAAAAAGGCCCGAACCAAGGTCCGGGCCAAGAGCGGCTTATTTTTGAATAAAATAGGCCGCGACGGGATGTTCAGCAGCGCCGGGAGCTTTGTCTCGGCGCCGCAATCTCCGGATTTAGGAGCTGTGGTAAGCGGCTTCGCCATGGGAGGCGAGGTCGAGACCTTCGCGCTCGGCTTCCGGCGTTACGCGCAGGCCGACGATGATGTCGACGATCTTGTAGAGGATCGCCGAACCGATGCCGGACCACAGCAGCGTCGTCAGCACACCCTTGAACTGGGCCAGCAACTGCGTTGCGGTGCCCGGATAGGAGGCTGCGAAGTCTGCCGTCGAATAATCGACGATGCCTGCGCCGCCGAGGGCCGGGTTGACCAGGATGCCGGTCATCAGGGCGCCGAAGATACCACCGATGCAGTGTACGCCGAAGACGTCGAGGCTGTCGTCGTAGTTGAACTTGTTCTTCACGACATCGACGAAGAAGTAGCAGATCGGCGAAACCAGAATGCCGAGGACGATGGAGCCCATCGGGCCGGCATAGCCGGCAGCCGGCGTGACGGCGACGAGGCCTGCGACGGCACCCGAAGCTGCACCGAGCATCGAAGCTTTGCCACGGGCGAAGGTTTCAACAACGCACCAGGAGAGAGCCGCAGCGGCGGTCGCAACGAAGGTGTTGATCATGGCGAGCGAAGCGTAGGCATTGGCTTCAAGGTTCGAGCCGGCGTTGAAGCCAAACCAGCCGACCCACAGCAGCGATGCGCCGACCATGGTGAGCGTCATCGAATGCGGCGCCATGATCTCCTTCTTGTAGCCGGTGCGCTTGCCAAGCATGATAGCGCCGACCAGACCGGCAATACCGGCATTGATGTGAACGACCGTGCCGCCGGCGAAGTCGATGGCGCCGAAGCCGAAGACCATGCCCGACGCAGCCGTGTAAGAGCTCGGACCACCCCAGTACCAAACCATGTGGGCGATCGGGAAGTAGACGAAAGTGACCCACAGGAAGACGAAGAGCATGACGGCCGAGAACTTGATGCGCTCGGCGAAGGCGCCGACGATCAGAGCCGGCGTGATGCAGGCGAAGGTCATCTGGAAGCAGACATAGGTAAGCTCAGGAATGCCGACACCCTTTGTGAAGGTTTCAACGAGATCCTTCGAATCGGTGCTGACGCCGGCCAGGAAAGCCTTGGAGAAGCCGCCGACGAAGCTGTTCAGCGAGCCGCCGTCGGTGAAGGCGAGCGAATAGCCGTAGACGCACCAGATGATCATGACCATCGCGGTGATCATGAAGACCTGCATGAGAACGGACAGCATGTTCTTGGCGCGGACGAGGCCGCCGTAGAACAAGGCCAGGCCCGGAATGGTCATCAGAAGAACGAGAACCGTGGAGACCAGCATCCAGGTATTGTCACCCTTGTCCATGGTGATCGCCGGAGCTGCGGCAGCGGCTGCCGGAGCTGCGGCCGGTGCGGCTTGCTGCGCAAAGGCAATCGCCGGCGCGAGCAAGGCCGCAGAAAGCGAACCTACCCGTGCAAGAGTGGAGGAAAGCTTAGTAGATGTCATCGCAAATAACTCCCTGATCGGCCGTGTCTTACAGCGCTTCTGAATCGGTTTCGCCCGTACGGATGCGCACGGCATGGTCAATCGAGTAGACGAAAATTTTGCCGTCGCCGATCTGGCCAGTCTTGGCGGACGACGCGATGGCTTCGACAGCCTTGTCGACAATTTCGGATGCGACCGCGACTTCGATCTTCAGCTTCGGCAGGAAGCTGACAGCGTATTCGGTACCACGATAGATTTCGGTATGCCCCTTCTGGCGCCCGTAGCCCTTCACTTCGGTCACAGTCAGGCCCTGGATGCCGACAGCCGTGAGGGCCTCACGGACCTCATCGAGCTTGAACGGCTTGATAATGGCCATCACAATTTTCATCTGGTTTCCCATCCTTTGTTTACCCTCGGCGCGGAGCCGATCTCCTTGCCGCTGACGAGTGTTTCAGCAGCGACCGGCCATACACATTCAAGGGGCGTGCCAGATTCATGACACACTTATAACAAATTGAATTTTAAGGGATTTAAGGAAGGCAGCTAATAAAGAGGCACGCCTCGGCGCGCCAGGCGCCCAAATTAATAGCAATTTTATAAATTTGCACAGTGTTTAGGCATTTGCCTTTTTACGAATCAACCCCTCCTGCGCAACCGACGCAATCAGGACACCGGATCTCGTAAAAAGACTGCCGCGGGCCAACCCTCGCGCGCCAGAAGCACTCGGACTATCCTGGGTGTAAAGCAGCCAGTCGTCGAGCTTGAACGGCCGGTGGAACCACATGGCATGGTCGAGGCTCGCCACCTGCAGCGCCGGGTCGAAGACCGACGTGCCATGCGCATGCAGCGCCGCATCGATGAGCGTCATGTCCGAGAGATAGGCAAGCACGGCATTCTGGTAGAGCCGGTCGTCCGGTACCGGTCCCGTTAGCCGAACCCAGATATCCTGCCGCTGGCTAGGCTGCGAACGGGAGAAATAATCATCGAGAGACACCGGACGGATTTCGATGGCCCGCTTCCGTTCCCAGTAGCGGCGGACATTCTCCGGCGCGTTGGCGATATAGCGTTCCTTGATTTGCTGTTCGTCCATCAGCTCTTCCGGAGCCGGCACATCAGGCATCTCGCCCTGATGCTCGAAGCCGGGCTCATCAATCTGGAACGAAGCCGTCATCGCAAAGATCGCCTTGCCATGCTGGATTGCCAGCACGCGGCGCGTATTGAAACTCGAGCCGTCCCGCAGGCGGTCGACCTGATAGAGAATCGGCACAGTGGGATCGCCGGGAAGCATGAAATAGGCGTGCAGCGAATGCACGAAGCGATCGTCCGCCACCGTTCGCTGCGCCGCGATCAGTGCCTGGCCGATAACCTGCCCGCCGAAGACGCGCTGCCAGCCGACCTGCGGACTGTTGCCGCGAAAGAGGTTCATCTCGATCGTTTCCAGATCCAGTGTCGCGAGCGTGACTTGCATGGCGGTCCGTTTCTCGTTTTCGCGCGACATTTTGAATGAACTCCGACGGTAGGAACGGCGAATGGGATGCTCTATATAGAACAGGAAATGATAGTCGGACACGGGGAAGCGCTATGTTGGACATGCTGGTAGTGGGTGGCGGTTATGTGGGTCTTGCCGCTGCGGTCGCCGTCAAGCAGGCAGCACCCCATCTTGACGTCATGGTCATAGAGGCAGCCCCGGAAACTGCCTGGAAAAAAGATATGCGTGCTTCGGCGATCATTGCCGCCGCCACGAAGATGCTGGAGGTGTTCGGCGTCTGGGAGGAGATCAAACCCGAAGCCGAGCCGATCACCAAGATGATCGTCACCGATTCGCGCACCGGCGACCCCGTGCGCCCGGTATTTCTCACCTTCGACGGCGAAGTGGCGGAGGGCCAGCCCTTCGCTCACATGGTCCCGAACCTTGCCATGGTCGGCGCGCTGCGTGGCGCCTGCGAACGCCTCGGCATCACGATTCGCCACGGTGTCAGCGCAACGGACTTCAAGACGGGGGACGCCAACGTCGCGCTGACGCTTTCGGACGGCAGCGTGCTGGAAGCACGGCTGCTGGTCGCCTGCGACGGCGTGCGTTCCAAGCTGCGCGATATGGCTGGAATCAAGACCGTGATCTGGGACTACGGCCAGTCCGGTATCGTCGTGACGGTCGAGCATGAGCGGCCGCACAATGGCTGCGCCGAAGAACATTTCCTGCCCTCCGGCCCCTTCGCCATCCTGCCGCTGAAGAATAATCGCGCCTCGCTCGTATGGACCGAGCGCACGCCCGATGCCGACCGGCTCGTCGCCTCCGACGACCTGGTGTTCGAAGAGGAACTGGAGCGCCGTTTCGGCCATAAGCTCGGCGCGCTGCACACGGTCGGGGACCGCCGCGCCTTCCCGCTCGGCCTGACGCTTGCCCGCGCCTTTGTCGCACCGCGCTTTGCGCTCGCCGGCGACGCGGCCCACGGCATCCACCCGATCTCCGGCCAGGGGCTCAATCTCGGCTTCAAGGATGTTGCGGCGCTGGCCGAAACCGTGGTCGAAGCCGACCGCCTTGGGCTCGATATCGGCTCGATCAACATTCTCGAACGCTACCAGACTTGGCGGCGTTTCGACACCTTCCGCATGGGTGTCACGACCGACGTGCTGAACCGGCTGTTCTCCAACGACATCACGCCGGTACGCATCGCCCGCGATTTCGGTCTCGGCCTCGTCGACCGGCTGCCGCAACTCAAATCCTTCTTCATCGGCCAGGCTGCGGGCACGGCTGCCAGGGACAATCCGCGGCTTCTCGCCGGAGAGGCGATCTGAGCCCGCGAGACCGAAATGAAGCATGACTGGCCGGGCACCTCTGCCATCGGCCTAGACGACGGAAATCACCGTTAAGTCAAAACTGCCGATTCCCACAACGGAAGCGTCTTATTCGAAGTTCCGCATTTCGATGTCCATCCAGCCGCAGAATTGCCGGACCGCTCTTTATTCCGAGCGTCGCTGGTAGCGATAGGTTCCGGCCTCGACCGGCTTACATCCGGGCAGGGTCACCAACGCGCCCGACTTCGTTTCCCTTCCGGTGAGAATCGTCGGCGCGAGCACCGTCCCGAGACCGGCAACACAGGCGTGAATGGCAGCGTCGTCCGTGTCGAATGCATGGGCGAAGGAAAGGCTCGCTAGCGAAATATTGAACGTCTCGCACCAGAGCTTCCAGTCCCAGTTGCCCACACAGCATTGAAGAGCCGGTACGTCCCGAACGGCAATCTCCTGACTATTGGCATCTCTTGCCAGCAAGCTCGGAGAAATGACCGGACGGCGCAGGTCGTGAGCAAGGAATTCCCATCCCTCGGCCGTCTCGCCTGTTCGGAAATGACGGATGCTGACATCGGAGTCGAGGGCGGTGGGAAAACCTCGCGCAGAACTCGTTTCCACGCGAACGCGCACTTGCGGACAGAGAGCGCGAAAACGATCCAGTGACGGGATAAGCCAACGCAGCGCAAGCGATGTCGTCGCATGGACGCTGATTTCGTTTTCGTCGCGATAGAGGGCATCGGCCGAACGCTCGATGAGCCTGATCGCCGGCGCGACCTCCTGATAGAACCGCCGCCCCACCTCGGTGAGAGAAACCGTGTTATTTCCTCGGCGGAAGAAGCTGACCCCAAGCTCGTCCTCAAGCTTTTTGAGCTGGTGGCTCACTGCACCGGAGGTAACGCCGAGTTCAGCGCCGGCGGCTGTCAGGCTTCCGGTGCGTGCCACGATCGCGAACACCCGAACGGCGTTGAGAGAGACGCGGTGTCTTTCCTGCATGAATTTTTCTCAATATCCCCTCAAATTACTCGTTTGAGTGTCATACGGAAATCGAGCACAAGCGAAGGCGAGAAGGCTGCCAAAGCACGCGATACGATCAAACCAATATCACACCAGCACCGGAGCCATAGCACGAGTAGTCGCTGGATCAGCATTATTTTCTCTAATCTTAGCTCGCTTAGGAAAGCGTCGACCTTTCCTCAATTCGGCAGAAACCAAAAGCTACTCCTGTCCAAAGGTCTTTGATGCTTTCCTTTCCACATCGCTACCGCGAATTGATCGTGCCTTCCGCGCCAATTGTCAGGATGTCCTTCCGCTCGCCCACAGTCCGTGCCGTCGCCGCCCTGTCGCTGACCCAGCTCATCGGCTGGGGCGCCACGTTCTGGTTGCCCGCGGTAACAGGACCTGCCATGGCCGGCGAGCTGGGCATGGCTCTGCCGATGGTCATGGCAGGACCGACGGTCATGCTTGTCGTCATGGCCACGGCGTCCTGGCCGATGAGCGGCATATTCGAGCGCCACGGCGCGCGCCCGATTATGGTCTTGGGATCGCTTTTGGGCGCAGCCGGCCTGCTGGTCATGGGCCTGGCCAACGATCCGATGTCCTATGTGCTGTCTTGGATTATGCTCGGCCTCGCCGGTACCTGCATGTTGACGACACCGGCGCAGATCGCGGTGACCGAGATCGCCGGCGAGAAAGCACGTCAGGCGCTCGGTGTGCTGATCCTGGCTGGCGGGCTGACATCAACGATCGTCTGGCCGCTGACGGGGCTTCTGCAGGCTCAGTGGGGCTGGCGCACGACGACGCTGGCCTATGCCACCCTCATGCTGCTTGTCTGCATGCCACTGCATTGGACCGCTCTTGCTCGGCGGCCCGGAAAAAAATTGTCTGTGAAGGCGACGGGCGAGCCCACCCCCATCGACAGGCCCAGCTTCGCCCTGCTGGCCACGAGCTTTGCCGCCAACGGCTTCGTAACCTGGGGCTTTGCCCTTACTATCATCATCCTGTTCGAGGCTGCCGGCCTTGATCACGCCAGCGCGCTGGCGGCCGCGGCCTTCATCGGAATTGCCCAATGGGCGGGGCGAATGGTCGATTTCCTCGGTGGCCGGCGCTGGTCGGGCTTCGTCACCGGACTTGCTGCCTCGGCCTTGTTTCCGTTGAGCTTCATCGCTCTTCTACTGACCAGTAACTTCGTCGGCGCCATGCTTTTCGCTACGCTCTACGGCATAGCCAGCGGTATCACCGCCGTCACCCGCACCACGCTGCCGTTGCAGATTTTCCCCACCGGCACCTATGCCCGCGCATCGGCGCAGCTGGCGATGCCGCTCAACCTGTCCTTTGCCGCCGCACCGCCGGTATTCGCCGCCATCATGACGTCTGCCGGTCCCCGCGCGGCCTTATGGCTGGCCTTTGCGATCTCGATCTTCGCCTTCTGCGCGCTTTGGCTGCTGCACCGCCGAATGAAGCGCGCGTCACAACAGAACTGAATCCAGAATGTCGATTGAACGCAACACCATCTCCATCATGGCGCAAAGTTGCCATCCCATCGATCTTTGAGAAACCTGGACAGCCTATGCCTCACAATTCTGGAAGAAAACCCGCCTCAGTCCTCTATACGACGCGCTTCCGAGATCAGCATGATCGGAATGCCATCGCGGATAGGATAGGCGAGCCTTGCTTTTTCCGACACCAGCTCGTTCTTCTCGCGATCGTAACTCAGGCGCCCCTTGGTGAGAGGGCAGACGAGCAGATCAAGCAGTTTCGGGTCCACCTTGCTGACCGTGATGTCCATCGCAAATCCCCTACTGCATTACGGAATCGGTATCACCGAAGCGGGCGAGCACGATCTCGATGATGGCGATGAAGGTTTCCGCCCTTGTCTTCAGGTCGGGCGCCTCAAGGAGCGCCTGTTTCTCGGCCGGATCAAAGGGCGCCATCATTGCCAGTGAATTCACCAGCGTCATATTGCTGGCGCGTTCGACACTTTCCCAATCCGCCTCCAGCTTGTTGGCGTCGAGATAGGCCCGGAAGGCGGACAGGAGCGACGAACGATCGACGCTGTCTTCCTCGTCGCGCGACTTGAGGTCGGAAATGAAGGGCGTGATCCGGAAGGTGCGGTAGGGATGATGGGTGATGATCTCGTCCATCAGCCGGAAGCGGCAGATACCCGTCAGCGAAGTGATATAACGGCCATCTCCGGTCTCGGCAAAAGACGTGATGCGCCCGAGGCAGCCGACACGCGAAAGATGCGCCGCTTCCTGCGACTCGCTGAGCGCCGGCTGCACGATGCCGACCAGCCGGTTGCCGGCGATCGCCGCATCGAACATGGAGAGATAGCGCGGCTCGAAGATGTTGAGCGGCAATTGGCCGGTAGGTAAAAGCAGAGCGCCTGAGAGGGGGAACACAACCACCGATTCCGGCAGATCGCTTGGCTTCAGATATCTGGCATTGCCGACTTGCATGATTTCCGTCCCGCTAGATCACTGCGTCGTGCATCTCGATTAGACACGCAGGAACGATACCTCCGCGGCGATTATCCCGTCACACGCCGCGCCAAAGGACAATGTGGACCGCTCTCCTGAAAACACAAGAGCATTTCCGGGCGAAACTTGGAAGCATTTTACCTTCAACTACATTAGAGGCAGGCGCGATTCTCCAAACGGAACAACCGCGCCGACTTCCGCCCCTCGAATGCGCCACGCCTCAAGAAAACAGGATCGATGAAAGCTTGCGACGCGCGGCGATGGTCGCCGGATCCTTCGGACCCCAAACCTCGAAGAATTGCAGCAACTGACGGCGCGCACCATCGTCGTCGAAGGCGCGGTCGCGGCGCATGATCGTCAGCAGATGCTCGGCCGCCTCGTCGCGCTTACCTTCGACATTGCGGATCTTGGCGAGTTTGACGCGCTGCTCGTGGTTGTCCGGATTGAGCGCCAGCTCATGCTCGAGCGCTACCGGATCGCCGAGCTTGCGAGCTTCTTCGATCTGATCGAGCTTCTTCACCACGGCCTGGATGCCGGCATCGTTGGCAAGCGTTTCCGGCAGATCCGTCAGCGCCTCGCGCGCCCGCTGGCTCTGGCCGGCGGCAATCATACATTCGGCCATGCCGGCAAGCGCCTTGGCATTTTCCGGGTCGGCCTGCAGCACCGCACCGAACAGCTCGGCGGCGCCATTGATATCGCCGCCCGCAAGAAGACCGGCTGCTTCTTCCAAAATCGCTTCGATTTCCGCCGCCTGATCGCCGGCTCCGTCAGCCGGGCCGCCCAGGCGATCGACGAACTGGCGAACCTGGCTTTCCGGAATGGCGCCCATGAAACCGTCGGCCGGACGGCCATTGACGAAGGCGATAACGGCCGGAATCGATTGGATGCCGAGCTGACCGGGAATGGCCGGATGATCGTCGATATTCATCTTGACCAGCTTGACGCGGCCCTTGCCTTCATTGACGACCTTTTCCAGAACCGGCGTCAGTTGCTTGCATGGGCCACACCAAGGCGCCCAGAAATCCACCAGCACCGGCTGGTTGCGGGATTCCTCGATAACGTCCCGGGCAAAATTCGCCGTCGTCGTGTCCTTGATGGGTGAGGGGCCGCCGGATGACACAGGTGCAGCACCGTATGATGCCGAGGCCGACATCTGGCCGCCGAAAGAAGCGTTATAGGGATTGTTTGAACCACTCATGAGTATCTCCCGCTTACCGGCACTCTGGACCTTTAAAGCATGATTCCAAAAAGAACGAAGCGAATCTTGGATAAAATCATGCTCAATGAAATAGCCTGAGCGACAGGACAATTCGAAGATAAGTCATCTCGCTCTAATCGCAGCGTTAAAATCGTATGTCAGCCCGTCACTTTCAAGACTAGCGGCGTATGACCGGTCGCTTCCATGAAGCGCAGGAGATCGCTGCTGGCAATCGAGGTCGTCGCATCGTTCGACAATGGATGGCAATTAACGACGTCGTGTTCCATCAACTCGGCATCGAGGATGAAGGTAACGTTCTTGCCGGTATCGTTGATCGCGCCGAATGCAGTCACCGAGCCCGGAATGACGCCCAGATATTCTAACAGTTTTTCGGGCTTGCCAAAGGAGACTTTGCTGGCCGCACCGATCAGCGTGTGCACTGTCTTCAAATCGACGGTGGCATTCTCCTCGACCGTCAGCAGGAAGAAATTATCCTTCTTGTCCTTCACGAACAGGTTCTTCGTATGGCCGCCGGGGATCTCGTCACGCAAGGACACCGATTCGGCAACGGTGAACACCGGCGCATGATCTTTGGTGCTATGGAAAATGCCGAGCCCATCCAGAAAACGGAAAAGATCGTCGCGGTTTTTCGAGCTGTTCTCTGTCATGGCGGTCTCGCGATAAAAAATGACCCGCCCCTGATACGTCGCTCGCAAATCCTTTGCAATCTTCGAAGCGACAAAGCCAAGCGTTCTCGGGCTTTCCGGCGGACGATTAAAAAAATGCGGACTTTTCTTCGCGACCTCGTCATTTCCCTGTTGCATTTGAAAAATGGTTAGGCCATATAGCGCCCGTCGCCGCAAGACGACGCCCAGCGGTCCAACACACTACCCCGGACTGTTGCGGATATGAGCGGGTGTAGCTCAGGGGTAGAGCACAACCTTGCCAAGGTTGGGGTCGAGGGTTCGAATCCCTTCGCCCGCTCCAGTTTTCCTCAAGGAAATCAGCATATTGCGGACACGACGCCTTTTGGGAAGCCCGAAGGGTTTTTCGCGTGTCGCCACCAGCGGAAAGCCATTTTGGGCTGCGTCACCACCGACTTGCGGAGTCGTGCGTGCCGGCCACGGCATTCGACTCGACTCCACATCTTTCCCGTTCAAATCGCCGGCCGCGTCCTGCCAATGGGCCATCGCTTGCCCGAATGGATGACGTGTATCAAATTACCTCGAGTGCTACTTTAAGCATGGGGTGGTGGCGGTGCTGGGAACAGCAGCGTCGATGGAGGAGGCGCGCGATGACTGCATTTAACGTCGTGAGATTTCAAACCAAAGTCGGTTTTGAAGAAGAGTTCGAGGAGCAGTATCGAAAACTTTCGCGCGAATTCGAAGGGCTTAGAAGAATAGTTTTAATCAAAACGGGGCCGCAGGCATATTGTGGAATCGGCGAGTGGGACGGTCTGGAGCACATGATAGCCGCACGGCCGTTGATGATCGGCAATTTGGATAACTTTCGGCACACGCTTCAGGAACTTGGGGGCGATATCGGTGTTACCGATGCGATTTCCGGTGAGGCGATTTATGAAAAGGCGCCCGCCAAACGAGAACGGTAAAGGGATTCGGCCGACACTTCTTCCGCCGCCACATTCTCGTAATCTGTTGAGAAACAGAAATTATTGGAGCATATTTTCTGTCTTGCATCTTTGGTTGCGCCTCGTCCGGCTGGCGCACGCCTTGCGCGCACCCCAATACGGCTTGTCCTTCTTGAGCCGCACGATCATCGCCTCGATCGGCTCAGGCAACTGATTGGCGTAGCGCACCGGTCGCCTGGAGCGATGCGTCAGGGCAGGCAATCGCGACGTCCGCATTTCTCGGCCAATGATCTGCGCATTCGCGACAACAGGTTCCCGCTCCATTCGGCCTTGATGCAGGATTTTGCGCTGCTCCGGTCCCTCCCCTATTCGTTCGGCGACAGCGTCTGACAGCAGGCAGCGGATTGACATTGGTTGCAAGCGCGAGCCTTCTTCTCGTGTGACGATCGTTTGGGAGGAGCGGTCAATGGCTCGGCAAGAAATAATAGACGCCATGAGGAAATACACGGATCCGTTCCGTGTCACCAACGGCAATGACTTTCGCCTGCTGGATTTCGATCCCGGCGACACGCTCGGGCTCAAAATGGGCAAGGAAGAAGCGGCGCAGCTTCTCGATCGCGGTTCGAAATGGCTCGCGATGGAGCAAGACATTCTCTATGCGCAGGATTCCTGGTCCGTGCTGCTGGTGTTCCAAGCGCTGGATGCGGCTGGAAAGGACGGTACGATCAAGCACGTCATGTCGCGGGTCAATCCGCAGGGGTGCGATGTGTCCTCGTTCAAACAGCCCTCCAGCAAGGAGATCTCGCACGATTTCCTCTGGCGCTATGCCAAGAAAATTCCGGAGCGGGGGCGAATCGGCATCTTCAACCGCTCCTATTACGAGGAAGTGCTGGTGGTGCGTGTGCACCGGGAGTTGCTCGACGCGCAAAAGATCCCAGCGTGCTTTGTCGGCAAGAACGTGTGGGAAGAGCGACTTGCCGACATCGCGCGTTTTGAGAACTACCTGACGCGCCAGGGCGTGGTGGTCCTCAAGTTCTACCTGAACCTCTCCCACGAGGAGCAGAAAAAGCGGTTCATGAGCCGCCTCGACAAGCCGGAGAAGAACTGGAAGTTCTCAGCGTCCGACGTTCGCGAGCGACGATACTGGAAAGACTACATGCAGGCCTATGACGACGCGATCCGCGCCACGGCCTCCGAGGGCGCACCGTGGTTCGTCGTGCCCGCGGACAACAAATGGTTTACGCGCCTCGTCGTCGCGGCTGCGATCGTGGAGGCGGTGGAGAAGCTAGACCTCGCATATCCCAAGGTCACGCCGGAGAAGATGAAGAATCTCGCGGCGGCGCGCCAGGAACTCGAGGCGGAAGGGACACACACTAGAAAGCACCGGGAGGAACAAAAATGAGATCGGATGAGACCTCAGGTTTGGGTACGGATCCGGTGTCGTGGCATGCGATGCCGGCGGATCAGGTGGAAAGCCAGCTTCGCGTGGATCCCGGGCGCGGCCTCGATGCGGCGGGGGCCGCCGAGCGGCTAAAGACCCACGGGCCGAACCGCCTGCCGCAAGGCAGGAAGAAGGGGCCGTTGATGCGGTTTCTCGCCCAGTTCAACAATATTCTCATCTATGTCCTGTTGGCGGCTGGCTTCGTCAAACTGATGCTGAGCCTATGGCTCGACGCCTCGATCATCTTTGCTGTCGTCATTCTCAACTCGCTCCTAGGCTTTCTACAGGAGGGACGGGCGGAAAAGGCGCTCGATTCGATCCGCGGCATGCTGTCGGCGGAGGCGCGCGTTTTGCGTGGCGGGGCGACGCGCCTCATTTCGGCCGAGGAGCTCGTTCCGGGCGACATCGTACTCCTGGAATCGGGCGACAAGATCCCGGCGGACCTGCGCCTTATCGATGCCAAGAACCTGCGTACCGAGGAGGCTGCCCTCACGGGCGAATCCGTCCCGGCCGAGAAGACCACGGCTGTGGTATCAGCCAAGGCCACGGTCGGCGACCGAGAGAATATGGCGTTCTCCGGCACCATGGTGGTGTCGGGGCGCGCGACCGGCATCGTTGTGGCGACCGGTAGCCAGACGGAACTCGGCCGCATCAACCAGATGCTCGCAGAAGTCAGTGCGCTCGAGACGCCGCTGCTGCGCCAGATCAAGAGGTTCGGTTACGTCATCACGGCAGCCATCGGCGTCATCAGCGTGTTGCTGTTCTCCTGGGGCCACTGGCTCGGACACATGTCCTTTGTCGAGCTGTTTCAGGCCGTTGTCGGCATCGCAGTGTCGCTGATTCCTGAAGGTCTGCCAGCTCTGATCACGATAACGCTCGCCATCGGCGTGCAGCGCATGGCTCAGCGCAATGCGATCATCCGCCGCCTCCCCGCGGTCGAGACGCTGGGGTCCGTCTCGCGCATCTGCTCGGACAAGACCGGAACGCTGACCCTCATGGAAATGATGGTGGCCTCCGTCGTGACTGCGGATGCAGCCTATGAGGTCAGCGGCGACGGCTACGCGCCTGAAGGAGAGGTCAAGACCGCCGGCAAGCCGGTCAGCGCCCTACCGGAAGCGCTCGCGCTGATGGGTCGCGTATCCGCACTGTGCAACGACGCTGAACTCTTCAAGGAGGAGGGAAAGTGGAAAGTGGAAGGAGACCCGACCGAGGGCGCGCTTTATCCCTTCGCGACCAAGCTTGGCATTGACCGTGCCGCGGAGACGACAGCCGCTCCCCGCATCGATGCGATCCCTTTCGAGTCCGAGCACAAGTTCATGGCAACCCTGAACCGTTCAGCGGACGGCGAAATGCTGCTGGTCAAGGGTGCGCCCGAAGTGATCCTCGATCATTGTGACCGGCAGCAGGCGGCGACCGGTCCGGCACCGCTCGATCGTGACCGCTTTGTTCGGGAGGGTGACCGGCTAGCGGCGCAGGGGGAGCGCGTTCTGGGCTTGGCATGGCTGCCGAACCCGGACCTCCGGGCCGGCAGCCTCCGGCCGGCGGACTTGCCGAAGACCCTAATTTTGATCGGTTTCGTGGGCCTCATGGACCCTCCCCGCAAGGAGGCCATCGAAGCCGTGCAGGAATGCCATGGCGGCGGGATCCGCGTGACGATGATCACGGGCGACCACAAGATCACGGCGGCGGCGATCGCCAAGATGCTCGGCATCGGCGATGGCAAGACTGCCATGGCGGGCACCGAGATCGAGGCAATGAACGATGCGGCACTGCAGGAATGCGTGCGCGACGTCGATGTCTTCGCCCGCGCCAGCCCCGAGCACAAGCTCAGGCTCGTGAAGGCGATCCAAGCCAATGGTCAAATTGTCGCCATGACCGGAGACGGCGTCAACGACGCGCCGGCGCTCAAAAAGGCCGATATTGGCGTTGCAATGGGTATCAAGGGCACCGAGGTGACGAAAGAGGCGGCGGGGATGATTCTCGCCGACGACAATTTTGCCTCGATCTCAGCGGCCGTGAAGGAGGGCCGCACGGTCTACAACAACATCGAGAAGGCGATGCTTTTCCTGCTGCCCACCAATATCGGCCAAGGCGCAGTGATCGCGATTGCGATCCTGTTCGCCTTCACGCTGCCGATCACGGCACCGCAGGTGCTGTGGGTGAACATGGTCACCTCCGTCGCGCTCGGCCTTGTCATTTCGTTCGAGCCCCATGAGGCGGACGTGATGGGGCGCCCGCCCCGCTCGGTCGACCGGCCGATCGTCACCGGCTTCGGTATCTGGCGCATTCTCTTCGTGGGTGCGGCGCTCGTCCTTTATACGCTGGCAGCCTTCTTCTGGATGAAGGGGCAAGGCGCTTCGGACCAGATGGCGCGCACGGCTGCCGTCAACGCCATCACGCTCGGACAGGTCTACTACCTTCTGAACAGCCGCTACCTGCTCGAGTCGTCTCTGTCCGTAAGCGCCCATTTGGGCAATCCCTATCTCTGGTACGGCATAGGCGGGGTCGTGGTGCTGCAACTCCTCTTTACCTATGCGCCCCCGCTCCACGCCGTCTTCGACACCGAAGCCTTGCCTCCTTCGGTCTGGCTCTGGCTCATCGCGGGCGGGCTTCTGTTTTTCCTCGTTGTCGAGATCGAAAAGCTCATCATTCGCTCCACGCCCGTGTTGAAAGACGCAGCGACCCGCCGGTAAAGGGAAATTGCGGCCGAGCGGCGATCATCGCCGCTACCTGACCACTCTCATGTTCGCCCTTACAAGATGCAGGAATAGAAAAATCGTCGCCCTGTCGTCAGGGCGTTTCGTTTGGTGTGGATGCATCCTGGGGAAAGCAGGAAGCACGGTCATATAACGACGGTTGATCATGCTCTGATGCGCGGGTTGGTTACCGCCGGACCTGATGCGTCGCGGAGCTTCCTCTGTCTAGTTCGCAGCGTCGGAATGTAACCGGCTGATAGTGGAATCGAGGGTTCTCCTGCCGTGACCGTGCCCCCAGCCTTGCCCAGGCGCATATGGCTTTTTGACTCTTCTGTCCTCCTTGTTGAGTTCAGGATTGAGCTATACTCAACGCGGTGAGACCTGGCATGCAATCGCCCAGACGAATCCGGATAATTCGCGAGCGATCGCCGTGGTTACGGTCGTTGCCGGCTTTCCGGCCTTCGTGAGCTTGCGATAGCGGCCGCACAGCCGCTCCTGCGCCTTCCATGCCGTGTCGCGGATCGCTTTTGGGAGCTGCTCCTGGCGGATCAACTGATCACGGCTGATCTTTGCGGGAAACCGATAACTCCAAGCGGCTTCAATCAGCATTCGACGCGCCGTTGTATTGCCTGCTTTTGTAATGCCGCCCTGCCGCCGAGTTCCACCGCTTGAATGCTCCGATGGTACCAGCCCGAGATAGGCCATTAATTGGCGCGGGTTTGTGAAGCGGCTGAGATCGCCCAATTCGGCAATCATCGTAGCGGCCGTCACCAGAGCCATGCCGCGCAGTGATTGCAGCGCGACGACCACCGGAGCCAATGACCAGTCACTCAACATGGTCTCGATCTGCTTCGTCAGCCGATCCCGCCGCTCAGTTGCCGCCTCGATTGTGGCGATGTGATCCTGGAGAACGATTTGGTGGATTGGCTGTTCAAAGCAAAGACCGGCCAACCAACGGCGGTGCATCTGCGTCCAGGCCGGCCGGCTGTAGTGAAAGCCATGACGAAGCAGAAATCCGCTGAGCTGCTGGCGCGCTTGCCGCAAGCTGCGCACAGCGGCAAGCCGTGCCCGAACCAGATCACGCATCGCCTCATGGGCTGTATCTGGTATCCAAACAGCGCTCAGTTCTCTAGCGCGATGAAGTCTTGCCAGATTGTTGGCATCCCGACGGTCTGTCTTGATGCGATCGCCTGGTTTGTGCGGGATCAAAGAAGGGGCGACGACCACGCAATCATGACCTGCGGCAGACAGTTGCCGCTGAATGCCGTAGCCGCAAGGTCCCGCTTCGTAGCAAAACTTCAATGTCCGACCCGGCTGCGAAAGCTTGGCCAGCATGCGGGTCAAGGCCGTTGGCGTATTGACGATCTGGCCAAACGCGCGCGCGTCACCGCGCCCACCGCCGTCAGCGAGCGCCACCGCGATCGTCTCTTTGTGAACATCCAATCCGACATATGTGATAGTCTCGTCCATGGCCCGTCTCCTATGCATGAGGCTCTACGAGGGCATCGCTCTCGCAACCCTCGATACCTGCATATTGTGAGACGGGTCACCCGGTCCCAGGCGAACATTTAGTCTAGATAATAGCAGGCGAGAAGATGACCGGCTCCGACCGCTTCGCCTAGTCCGGATCGTGCTCGCGCTTGAGAACTGCGACGATGGCAATCCTGAGACAATCGAAGCAGGGCTCGTAACGAAAGCGGCCGTGGCTGCACTTGTCGAAATTGTCCTTCACCCCGAGCACAGCTTCCTCGAAGCCGTCGCGCGGCCCGCCCTGCTTGTCCAGAAAGTCCAGCACCATCCTCAGGCCCGCGTCGAAACCGGCCTCAAACCTCTCGTCCTCGCTCATACCGCTTCCTCCTCGCGCTCTTCTGGCCAGCCGAGCACCCGGCTGACCGCCTCGCCTTCGCTGACGTCGGCGCGACCGGTGGTAGTTCCCTCTCGTTCAGCCCTTCGGCAACGGCTTCAGTGTAAACCCCAGCGGCCACATCGGCAGGATATCTTCGCGAATTTTTCGGCGCCAGCGTCTTCGCCCGCTTGGCCCTGGACAGGTCCACTGGTCACTCGCATCGACGTTATCTATCTTGCAACTGATCGTGGCGGCCTTTGCAATCTTCGGAGTCTCAAATCGGTCTCAATTGACGTTCAGGCCTTGGCGAGCTGCGGGACGAATCACGGTAGAGGCTGAATGAAACGACAAACGATTTCGTTGATCGCGATGCTGTCGCTCCTGCCTCTCCCGGCTCTTGCCCACCCGCATATATTCATCGACGCGAAATTCGAGGTGGTCGCGGCGCCCGATGGCTCCATCGCCGAGCTTCGCAACGTCTGGCGCTTCGATGAGGTCTTCTCCTCGTCGGTGCTGCTGGATTTCGACAAGAACGGCAACATGACGCTGGATCCCGGCGAGCTTAAGGCTGTGGGCAAGACGGTCAGGAATTCGCTTGCGCAGTACGATTATTATACGAACGTCACCAGCAACGGCAAAGCGGTTGCGATGGCGAAGCCAGAGGAAATACGGGCGGACTATAAAGACGACGCCCTGATACTCACCTTCTCGCTGAAGCCGCTGCAGAAGACATCTCTCAAGGGAACCACGATTTTCGGAATTTACGACAAGACGCTTTATACGGCGGTCGATTTCGCCGCCGACAGCGATATGGCAACCTCCGGTGAGGCATTTGCCCGCTGCAAGCGCAAGGTGGTGAGGCCCAATTCCGACGAGATCATCGCGCAGAACCAGGCAACGCTCACCAGCATGTTCTTCAACGACCCGATGGGAACGAATTATTCGCAGCTCGTAGCGACGAGGCTGGAAGTCCAGTGCTGAGATCGCAGTCGATCCAAGGAACCATCCCTCGCGCCCGATAGCACACCCCGATATGCAACCCTTGGGGACTGTGCTCGCCTGAACATCGTATGTCCTACATCACGGGATGGATGCTTGACACCGTCGTTCTGCCGGCTTTCGTCGTGGAATAATTGACCCTAACCTTCTCGCCTGCCTTGAAGCGTTCCACTTCAATCTTCTCCGGCAGCTTGAAAACCCTTCCGTTCATCAGCGTAATCGAATCGCCTTTTCTGTCGACGCTCCTGATCGTATCGGTAATTGCCTTTGCAAAGGCCCCGGTCGACGAAACGATTGCAAATATTGCCGCTGCGATGATGACAGATCTTTTCATCGTCTTGATCCTTTTCGAGTTGATTATTTCACCAAGGACCTCGCCGGCACCAGAACGGCCGAGCTGAAACCCATCGCCTTCAACCTCAATGGGCATCCGCACCGTGTGAGGCGACAAATCCAACGTGAACTCGCAATTTTGCAGCGAGATTGCCCGGAACATACGGATACGTAACTTCGCGGGCAGAAGCCGTTTGACGAGACCGAAATGAGTGGCGACCGCGCCAACCTTACGAAACCGTATTCTTGCGGCAAGGACGCTGTAGAGGCGCTGCGCTAGATCGCTTGCTCACCGGCGGAGAAACATTTTGCCGGTCCATCAATTTGGGCCTGCCGGCCCGCAGAAGCAAAGGAATCTTCCATGAAAAAGATTATCGCCGTCACCACTCTCACCGTCATTGCAAGCCTCGGCCTCGTCGCATCCCAAGCACACGCCGCCGCCGCACCCTGCGAAGAGATGTTGAAGAACATGCGCGCAGCCAAGACGACAGCCAAGCTCAGCGACGCCGACATGGCAAAGGTCAACGACCTCGAAGCCAAGGCCATCGAGCGCTGCAATGCCGACGACGACACCCGCTCCGACAAGTTTCTGGCCGACGCCATGAAGATCATGGGCAAATAAGCCGCAAACACCTGGAGAAATCCGATGACACATACTTACACGGCGACGGTTCAACAGAACCGGGTTCCCGAGGTCACTATCGATTTCTGGCTGATCAAGCTGATGGCCGTAACCATGGGTGAGACGGCTGCCGATTATCTCGCTGTCAATCTCGGTCTCGGCCTGACTGTCACCTCTCTGCTGATGACCGCAGTGCTGATTGTCGCCCTGGTATTTCAGTTTGCACAAAAGCGCTACGTTCCGCCCTTCTATTGGGCAGCCGTCGTCCTCATCAGCATCGTCGGCACGCTCGTTTCCGACAATCTCGTCGACAATCTCGGGGTTGCACTTCAGACCACGGCCATCGCCTTCACGATCGCGCTCGCTGTGACCTTTGCGGTCTGGTTTGCGGTCGAGAGGACATTGTCGATCCATTCCATCTTCACGACGCGCCGGGAAGCCTTCTACTGGCTGGCCATCCTGTTTACCTTCGCTCTCGGAACGGCGGTGGGCGATCTGGTGGCGGAAGTCTTCGCGCTTGGCTATCTCACCACCGGCATCCTCTTCGGAGGCATCATCGCCGCGATTGCGATTGCCTATTATGTCTTCAAGCTGGACGCCATCCTGGCCTTCTGGCTCGCTTATATCCTGACGCGGCCGCTCGGCGCCTCGTTCGGCGATCTGCTGTCGCAGCCGCAGGAATATGGCGGACTGGGCTTCGGCACGATCATTACCAGCCTGCTTTTCCTCGCCGTGATCGTTTGCCTGGTGATCTACATGACGATTGTTCAAAGACCTGCAGCTCAGGAGCCTATGGAGGCGGAACTCGGGGAGTCCCAGGAGACATGACCTCCTGCGCTTCAGGTTGGTGAAATGAGTTTGCAGTAATCGATATATTCGCACTCGCTTGACGCAATGGGGCGTCGGCGCGCGGCGGATGAGCTCCCTTCAACACGGCCGCCTCACTGCCGGAATAGGAACAGATCGTTTCATGCGCATACTGCTCATAGAAGACGACATCAAAATCGGGGAATTCGTCTCACGCGGTCTGCGGGAAGCCGGACACATATGCGACATACTGTCGGATGGGCAGGACGGACTTTTCCACGCCATCCGCGAGACCTATGACATCTTTATCATCGACCGAATGTTACCCGGTCTCGACGGCCTGTCGATCATGCGCTCGATGCGCGCCGCCGGCGTCAAGACGCCCGCGCTTTTTCTAACCGCGATCGCAGGCATCGACGACCGGGTTGAAGGTCTCGAGGCGGGCGCCGACGACTACCTCGTCAAGCCGTTTGCGTTCTCCGAACTTCTAGCGCGGGTCAACGCGCTCGCCCGGCGCCCGCCTGCCGTTTCCGAGAAAACCATGCTGCAAGTCGCCGACCTGACGATGGACGTGATGAAACGCCGCGTCACCAGGGCCGGAGTCGAGATCGAGCTGCAGCCGCGGGAATTCACGCTTCTGGAGGTGCTCGCCCGCAACGAAGGCAGGGTTCTCACCCGAACGATGCTTCTCGAGCGCGTATGGGATTTCCATTTCGATCCGAAGACAAGCGTGGTCGAAACGCACATCAGCAGGCTGCGCAGCAAGATCGATAAACCGTTCGACGTGCCGCTCCTTCATACGATCAGAAACACCGGTTATTCCTTGCATGCGCCGCGATAACATTCTGCGCAGCACATCATTTCGTCTGGCGCTGATCTTCTCGCTGATGTTCATCAGCGCGTTCATAGTGACGGGCTTGATCGTCTATCAGCTTGTCAAATGGGAGTTTCAGCAGCGTCAGGACCAGACCATCCAGGAGACCTTTGCCGTCATTGCCGCGGCCTACGGCGATCAGGACATCCAGGATCTGTTGGATACAGTTGAGACCTATACCAGGGCAAGCGGCGACCGCCAGCGCGTATTTTTGCTCGTCGATCCCTCCGGAAAGGTTCTTGGCGGCAATATCCCCGACCTCAAATTTCCGGATGGCTGGAGCGACGTCGATGGCGATGAGATGCAATTGACCGACGACGAGCAATACCGGATTTTTTCGGGCGCAGTTGACGGAAATCGCCTGACAGTCGGCCTCAGTCAGAGGGAAACCAAAAACATTGAAGCGATCATGCTGCAAAGCTTTGGTTGGGCCTCCATCATCGTGCTGCTGCTTGCAATTTGCGGCGGCGGATTGATTACCCTGCGTGTGCAAAGGCGTTTTGGTGCCGTTCGTGGCACGATGGAACATGTAGCGCGTGGAAACCTGGATGCGCGCGTCCCAATCGTCGGACGCGGCGATGACGTCGATTTGCTGTCCCATGACATCAATGACGCCCTTGCCCGCCTCGCGGCGACCGTCGATGGAATGCGGCAAGTCAGCACCGATATAGCCCATGATCTGAAATCCCCGCTCAACCGCCTCAAGATGACAATCGACGAAGCACTCGCGAAACAGGAAACCGGCCTGACGGTCATTCAGGAACTCGAGGCGGCAAGTTCGGAAGCCGACCGCATCAACGAAACTTTCGAGGCTTTGTTACGGATCGCGCAGATCGAAGCGGGAGCCCGCAAGTCCAGATTCGGCAAGGTCGACCTCGGCGATATGCTGCAGTCCCTTGACGACATCTATTCCAGCGTCGCTGAGGACAATGGCCAACGGCTCAAAACCAGCCTTGGCAAGCCCAACCAGGTCATTTTGGGAGATCGGGAGCTCCTGACGCAAATGTATGCCAACCTCATCGAGAACGCCATTTGCCATTGTCCGGCCGGAACCGATATCGTCGTCCGGAGTGCAGCAGATGCCGAGACGATAACGACGAGTGTCGAAGACAACGGCCCCGGCATTCCCGAGCAGGAACACGACAGCGTCTTCCGCCGTCTCTACCGGCTGGAAAAAAGCCGCACATCCCCAGGCAGCGGACTCGGACTCAGCCTGGTAAAGGCTATCGCCGACCTCCATGGCGCTGGGATACTGGTGGAAAACTCCCAGCCTGGTTTGCGGATAAAGGTCGTCTTTCCAAGGATCGGTCAATGAAGCTTCAAAGGCGCTACACCGTGTCTTCCGCGAAACACCTGCCGAGTACAGTGATAGCCTCTCAAGTTTTTTCTGTTTTTAAAACCGCAGGACGTGTTAGTAATGCCGCGGGGGCGATCTGCCTGTGAATCAGTGTCGGCGATCAGGGATGGGTATTGGCATAGTGTTCGGCGTCAAAACATCTTTCTTCACCAGGTTTCTGGTGCTTGCGGGGGCGGTTCTGCCTGCAACATCTGCGATCATCGCGGTTCCGGCATTGGCGGCGGATGCGGCGAAACCTGCTTCAACGACCTGGGTCGTTACGCTTGGCGGCACGGTGGAATACGGGCCTTCCTACGAGGGATCGAAGCATCTCTCCTTCAGCGGCATGCCATCTTTCGACGTTTATCGCCTCGGCGAAACTCCGGAGAATAGCGCCCCGGACGATAGCATCGACTATACCCTGTTCGAGTCCGGCGGTTTCGAAGCCGGCCCGGTCGTCGGCCTGAGGGGCGGGCGCTCGGCATTCGACGACTCCAATCTGAATGGCCTGCACAGGGTTCATTGGAATTTCGATGCGGGCGCGTTTGGACAATATTGGCTGATGGAAAATCAATTGCGGCTGCGGGCGGAGGTGCGCCAAGCGCTGTGGGGTGGCGATGGTCTTCTCGCCGACATATCGCTCGATTGGTTCCAGCCCGTCGGAGACAGATGGCTCCTGTCTGCCGGGCCGCGCATCGAGCTGGCAAACTCCACCTACATGAGCAACAATTTCGGGATATCCGCGAGCGAGTCGGCGAAGAACGGCCATCTCGCCGCCTTTGACGCCAGTGGCGGCCTGAAATCCGTCGGCTTCGCGGTGGCCGCAACCTATACCATCTCGCCGGCCTGGAGCGTGCAGCTCTACGACAAGTACAGCCGTCTGGTGAGCGACGCCGCCGACAGCCCGATCACTTCGCAGATCGGCTCACCCAACCAGAACATCATTGGCCTTACCCTCACCAGAAAGTTCAACATCCGGTTTTGAAGCTCGGCGGGCTTCGTTCCGAGCGATGTAATCTCGGGTAACCGGGACGACGTCGTTGCGCTTGCTCATCTGGATTTGGAAGACAACGAGGTCTTCGTAGCGGAACGCAGCCTCCGCAGTCGAAAGATAATATTCCCACATGCGGCAGAAGCGTTCGTCATAGAGCTTCGCCACCTCCGCCCAGCGTGCCATGAAACGCTCGCGCCAGTTGGCGAGCGTCCAGGCATAGTGCAGCCGCAGCACCTCGACATCGGTAACCGACAATCCCGCAGCCTCGATTTCCGGAACGATCTCCGAAAGTGCCGGAATATAGCCTCCTGGGAAGATGTATTTGTCGAGCCAGGGGGTGGTGAAGCCTGGCGTCGCCGCACAGCCGATGGTGTGCAGCACCATGATGCCGTCATCCTCCAGCAACTCGGCGCATTTGCGGAAGAAGGTTCGATAGGATGCCAGGCCGACATGCTCGAACATGCCGACAGAGACGATCCTGTCGAAATGACCCGTCAGGCTGCGGTAATCCCTGAGCGCAAACTGAACCTCCCCCTTCGATCGGTCGATGTTGGCCGGCACCCGTTTCGACGCATACTCGTGCTGTTCTTCCGACAGGGTGACGCCGAGCACATAGCCGCCCGGTGCCTGCTCGGCCAGATGCAGCGCAAGGCCACCCCAGCCGCAGCCGATGTCGAGAATGCTGTGGTCCGGTTCGATCAACAGCTTGGCCGCAAGGTGCCTTTTCTTGGCCAGCTGCGCCTCTTCGAGGGACTGATCGGGATGCTCGAAATAGGCGCAGGAATATTGCCGGTCCGCGTCCAGAAAAAGTTCGTAGAGCCGGCCGTCGAGATCGTAGTGATGCGCGACGTTGGTCTTCGAGCGCCCCGGCAGATTGCGGTGACGGAAAGTCCGCAGCCGGGTGCGAATATGGTCGATCACGCGGGCAATGAGCGGATGCGTGCTGTTCTGCGCCTCCCGCAGCATCATCGCGACGAAATCGTAGAGCGAGCCCTGCTCGACAAGGAAACGGTCATCCATGTAGAGTTCGCCGAGCCTCAGATCGGCGTCGACCAGAAAGGCCCATTGCGCGCGCGTATCGGTAAAGCGGACATGAACCGGCTGGCCGCTGCCATCGCCGAATGTCAGAACGCGACCACTTGCAGTCGTCACTGTCAGCGCCCCCCGCGTCACGATATGCGAGAGCGCACGCTTCAGGCTCCAGTCCGCAATGCCGGACGTGGCGGCAGCGCCCTTGTTTTGGCGACGATCTTCAGCTTGCAATCGGGACATTACCTATCCTTACCTGTGTCGACGCGTAGCGAATTGTGCTTCGTGTCCCAGCCATCCTGGCGTGATGCTTCACCGGCAGCGCTTGCGATCAGCCAGACGCCGGTCAGGATCAGCCCGCTTCCGACCACCTGCAGGCCGACGATCGGTTCGCCGAAGACGAACCAGCCGGTGGCGATGATCAACACATAGCTGATGCCGGAAAGGGGAAAGGCCCGGCTCAGGTCAAGTTCGGCGAGCACGTTCATCCATATGAAGAAGCAAGCGATTTCGGCGGCGATCGCCGCCAGAATCCAGTGCGATGCGAGCGCCTGCCAAAGCCAGTCCGCGCCGGCCGCGCCGTCCAATTGAGCGGCCCCGTGCTTGATGAAGAATTGGTACAGCGTGTTCAACACCGGCACGGCCAGCCACGATAAGCGCATGGACATCATTAGCCCGCCTCGTCTGCCGAAAACAGCGGCGAAGCCAACCGCAGTATTTTCTGGAGGATGGAATTGCGATGGCGGAAGAACATGGCGTTGGCGGTCAGCTTGCTGCCAAGCCGTACCTTGTTCTCATAATAGGCCTGGCCGCTCTGGTAACGGCCTATGCCGTGTTCCAGGCAATAGCGCAGATTGGTGAACCAGCTAAGGAAATAGAGATTGTATGGCCGCCCCTCTTCGCCATCCATGCAGAAGAATTTGTCGACGGCGACACGTCCGTCATGGACGATCAAATTGGCGGCGAGCAGCCTGTCCTCGACGAAATAGAAGGCGCAGTACGAGCGGCCGCGCATGCGGGCGAGGATTCCCTCGAAGTATTCGGCCGTGAGCTCCTCGAACTGCCATTCGCTGCGATTGCGGGTATCGTGGTAGAGCCTCATGACCTCGGGCAGGAAATCGCCAAAATCCGTGCGGATCTCGACCCTGACCTCGGCAAAGGATTTCAACTTGCGGCGCATGTCCTTGCGCGTGCCGGAGGAGAGCCTGGCGAGATATTCGTCGATCGTCTTGAAATCGATATCGAGCCAGGCGGTTGGCAAGCCGCCGATCATGGCGTAACGGCGAGCCGAGAGCGGGCCATCGAGCGCTGGTGCAACCGGCTGAGGAATGTCCTTGAGGCCCATCAGCGCGCAATCTTCCGTTACCGCAAGCTGTTCGAAGAACGCCAGCAGCTCGGCAAACAGCACTTCGCGACGCTCCGGCGAAACATCAGGATGAAAACCGACCGCGCCCGTTTCCGTGCAGGGCGAACCGAGACAGGCAAGGCGTAGCGTCAGGAAGCCTGGGAAGCGTTGCCGCACGCGACGCACCGCCCTGCGCAGCGCGCCTTCTTCCAGCGTCGTATCCAGGGCGTAAGGGCAGAGGAACGCCGGCATGGCGGCGCTGACCCGTCCGTCTTCAACGACCGTGATGTAACGCCATTCAAAGCCTTCGATGCCGGCCTCCTCGATGGCCAGCAAGCAATCATAGTCCTCGACCTCATCCTGAAAGCACGCATTCCAGGCATCGCGTCCAATGGCGCGGATGCTGAAATGCACCTCGGCAACCGGATCGCGGGCTGGCGCCGGCGAAGGACTAGGCGACAGCTGCAGCATGGCTCGCCTCGAAGAAATCCGCGGTGAAATTCGCGACCTGCCGATGCTGACGGTCGACATGGATCATGTGATAACTGTCCTTGATCCATCTGAGCTCGTGCGGGGCACCGATGTGGTCGGAAATGTAGCGTGCATGCCTGGGGTGGCTAAGATCGTCGTCCTCGGCGTGCAGGATCAGCGTGGGCGTCCTCATCTGCGGCAACCTATTCCTGAGGGTCTTGCCCAGCCGATGCATCTCGACGAGCCCTCTGCCGGGGAATTTCTCTAGAACGCCCTCCCCGCCCATGGCCTCTACCAGCCGGCGCAGCCGCTCATCCTTGATCCCGAGGGATGCCGTCTCTCGAAAATTGAGACGGTCGATTAAAGGAATGCGGCAAAGCCAGCCGATCTGCGACGACAGCAGCGGATAGTAGAAGGGGACGTCCCAGCCGTCATAATGAAAGCAGGGGGAATAGATGGCCACGGCACGGATCGTCTCCGGGCGCCTTTCGGCCGCCAGCATGGAAAGCTTGCCGCCGACGCAGATACCGGCTGCAAAGACCTGCTGCGTCCGCGCCGCAAGGAAATCCGAAGCCCGCTCGACGCTCTCCAGCCAGTCCTCCCACCGCGACCGCCGGAGGGTCCTGGCGTCGACCCCATGGCCGGCCAGCAACGGTGCATAGACGCTGTAGCCCTTGCGATGGAGATTACGGGCGACCAGCTTCATCTCGGCCGGAGCCCCGGTCAGCCCATGGATCAACAGGACGCCTTTTCCGTTTGAGCCTTCCCAAAAGAAGCTCAACCCATCATCTAGCTTCATGAGACAGCTCCGCCTGCCGGTTTTCCTTGGCCATGAAGCCAAGCGCGTGGCAGGTGCTGATGACGTGCGTGCCGCCCTTTTCCTGCTCTTCCTTGATCTGTTCGTGCAGCGTGTGCAGCTTCGTCCAGTGAGTCCGTGGCCGATAGTGATGCTCGGCATGATAGCCGTTGCCGAACCACAGCCAGTTGTAGAATGACTTGTAGCTGCTGACGCCCCAGGCGATCGGCTCCTCCGGGTCGCCATTCAGATGTTCGTAATAGCCGTTGAGCGACGACAAGCAGTTGCCGAAATAGTAGAAGGGCACGAAGAACAGCACGGCCTTCCAGTCGTAGATCAGCGCGATCGCGGCAAGCCCCAGGAAGAAGAAGAGTTCGAACCGGCCCCATTTCGCGTCGAATGGGCGGTTACGGGCAATGGCCTTGTGAATGTCGCCAAGGCTGTCGCGAAAGAAGCTCAGAAGCGTATAGGACCATACATTCTCCGGCTCGCCGTTGCGGCCGTGGCGATAGATCGACAGCAGATCGATCGTATCGCCCTTTTCGTCCGGCCGGTCGCTGTTGCCGGAATGATGGCGCATATGCACCCAATGATAGTAGGTCTGCGAAAAACCGATCGCGACCGATTCCAGCAGGCTGAACGCATAATTCATCCAGCGCGGCTTGAAATAGGGCGTATGGATGAAATTATGGGATATGCTGTTGATGTTCCACGAGATCGATACGGCGTACAGGCAGCCGAGGACAGCGGAAAGCCACAATGGCCGGCTCTCGAAACCCACGATCAGATAGACGTCGAAAACGAGATGTGCGACAGCGGCCAGAACCGGTGCCACATCCCATCTGGTATGAGCAAAGATTTTCATAGTCCGGTTACTCCCACGCAGGCCACGCCGGCGGTCACGAGAAAGACGCCCGTTGCGTGGCGGAGGTTAATGTTTTCCTTGAAGATTAAGGCTCCGGCGAAGACGATGACGACATAGCTCAACGCCATGAGCGGAAAGGCTATGGACAGAGGAACGTGCTCGAGCACGGCGGTCCAGGCCAAAAGCTCCACCGCCCAAAAGACGATACCCAGCCATGTGACAGGCTTGGTCAGCGCCGAGAGCAATGCGTTTTCGCTTGCCGCTTGCTTGAAGCAGACCTCGCGCGCCGTTTCCGCCAGCACGCAGAAAAGGATCAGCGCAAGCATGGGAAGGGTCAGGCTGCCGCTCATGCCATGTACTCCGCCAGGACCTCCAGCAACGCGTGATTTGCGGCACTGTTGATGTTCCTGGTTGTTTCGGGCTTCGGCCGGATATGTGGCTGGTCGATAAAAATCTCGGCCTTTTTCAAAAGCCGGGTTCTGAAATCGCCGGCATAGTTCGGGGCGGAATAGTCACCGATGACATCGGCGCCGATGATGCGATGGCGGCTGCCGATCTCGCTGATCAGCGCCAGCAGATAGGGCAGTCGCATCCGACCCTGGTCCCAGTTCGTCACGGCGTCGTCTGCGGCCAACACGTCCTTGTCGATCGTCACGTAGACGGCCTCGGTGCGAATTCGGCTCAGCATCCGGTCAATGAAATTTTCCTCGCCGATCTCGGAAATGGATCGCCAGTGCAGTGCCCCCTTCTCCTGTCGGTAGCTGGCGCCGCTGCCATAATCGGCCAGCACACGGCTCGGCGGGTGTTGGTAAGGGTAGAGTTCGAGCTTGCCGTCGCCGAGCCAATGTAGATTGGCTCCCTTGCGCTCGGGGCTGCGAAGGTCCCGGCTGCAAACGCCGATGGTGATGACCTTTTGGATATTGCGATGAGCAAGCGCGCTGTTGACCCAGGAGCCGCAATGCATGCCGCCGTTGAAGGTAACCCAGTCCGGATGATTGTCGAAATGAATGAGCGTCGCCGCAACGGACTGCCGCTCCAGAGCCCCGTCAAGAAGCAGCGCCGTCACATGATGAAAGTCGCCCGACCCCATGAAACAGAGCTGCGGATCCTTGCCAGCTGCGGGAGTGCTCTTGACAATATTGCGGCCGAGTTCGGCAAGCGCCTTCTGGTTGCTCCAGAGTCGTACCGCTGTGCCCGTTTCCTTGTCGACGTGCTGGCACGCGCCCGCAAGTTTGCAGGCGCGCACGAAATCCGGCTGCAACTCCAACGCATCATCGAGATGAAGAAGAAGGAGTTGCACCGCCTTATCTCCGAGCTGCGCGCGTGAGAAGCTGATCGAGCAGAGCGATCGCCAGATCGATCTCCTCGCGGGTGATCAGCAGGTTGGGCGCGAAGGTAATGACGTTCTTGTGGTAGCCGCCGACGTCGAGCACGAGGCCGTACATCTTGGAACCGACCTGGATGTCGCCCTTCATGCCCTCGTCGCAGAGCCAATCCATCGTAGCCTTGTCCGGCGTGTAGCTGTCGTCCTTGCAGATCTCCATTCGCAGGGCCAAGCCCAGCCCGTCGACTTCGCCGACGATGGCATGGCGCTTCTGCAATTGTTTCAGCCCATCGAGGAAATAGGCACCCTTGGCCATGATGGCCGCGCCGAAATCCTCCTCTTCCAACATCTTCATGGTTTCGAGAGCCACGGCGGTCCCCATCGGGTTGCTGGCGAAGGTGGAATGTGTCGAGCCGGGCGGGAAGATCTCCGGATTGATCATCTCTTCCCTTGCCCAGACGCCTGAAAGCGGGTTGAGTCCGTTGGTGATGGCCTTGCCAAAGACGAGAGCATCGGGCGAAACGCCGAAATGCTCGATGGACCAGAGCTTGCCGGTACGGTAGACGCCCATCTGGATTTCGTCGACGACGAGCAGAATGCCGTGATCGTCCAGCACCTTCTTGAGTTCGACGAAGAAATTCATCGGCGGAATGACGTAGCCGCCGGTGCCCTGGATCGGCTCGATATAGAAGGCGGCATATTCGGACTTGCCGGCCTTCGGATCCCAGACGCCGTTATATTCGCTCTCGAACAGGCGCGCGAACTTCTGGACGCAATGGTGTCCGTATTCCTCTTTCGACATGCCCTTCGGGCCGCGGAAATGATAGGGGAACTCGATGAACTGCGCCCGATCGCCGAAGTGGCCGTAGCGGCGGCGATAGCGATAGCTCGAGGTAATGGCCGAGGCGCCGAGGGTACGGCCGTGATAACCGCCCTCGAAGGCGAACATCAGACTCTTGCCGCCGGTGTAGTTACGTACGAGCTTCAGCGAATCCTCGACGGCCTGCGAGCCGCCGACATTGAAATGAACCCGACCCTTGCGCCCAAACTTGCGCTCTGCATCCTGGGCGATCATCGCTGCCAGTTCCACCTTTTCGCGATGCAGATATTGCGAGGCGACCTGCGGCAGCCGGTCGAGCTGCCGGTGTGCGGCGGCGTTCAGGCGTTCGTTGCGATAGCCGAAATTGACGGCGGAATACCACATCTGCAGATCGAGAAACGGCGTTCCGGCCTGGTCGTAGACGTAGGAACCGTCGCATTCCTCGAAGAATTTCGGTTTTGCCGCGTAGTGGACCGTATCACCATGGGAGCAATAGGCTTCCTCAAGGATACGCAACTCTGCCTCGGATCTGACGGGCAACTGCGTCTCGCCACTAAAGGCTTCGGCTACATTGGTTTTCATTAAATGCCTCTCGGTCTGTTTATGCGGTCTTGCAATTCAGCAGCGCGCGGCGCTCCTGTGCGACGCTGGGAAGGATGGCTTCCATTTTTGGAAGCAGGTCGGCGAAATTTTCGAAGCCGACAAAGGGAATGCCGCGGTCGTCGCAATAATCGGCGAGCTTGTCTTTTGCGAAGACAAGGTCGACCTTGTCGGCAACACAGAAATCGCTTCGCCCATCACCGATGTAGATCTGCAGTTCGGCGCTTTTGACAACCAGGCATTTGCAGACGCCTGAACCGGACATGCAGCCGGCTGCCGTGGGCGACGGAGAAAGAGAATACGAGTCTCGGCCAAGGGCGAAGCGATGGGTGAGGACGTTGGCGACAATCCGCAGGTCTTCGATGCCGTGGCGCGCCAGAATATGACGAATGAAATAGTCGACACCATCGCTGACGATCGTCACGGGCAGATCACTGCGGTCGCAGTAGGACAGGAAGTCCTCAAAGCCGGGGTCGATGGACACCGTGTTCAGGAGCGTGTCGAGGTCCGCCCGGCTCGCCTGGACGAGAGCGATCTGTCGGCGCATGCACTCCGCCGACCCGATCAACCCCTGCTTCCACTGCTGTTCTATGTCTTCCCACTCGGAACCGGCAAAACGAGACAACACCATATCCGTCGCGTCTTCGATGGATATGGTTCCATCAAAATCGCAAAACACCTGCATGAAAATGCCCTTTCGCCTTATCCCTGAGTTGCATCTAACAACTTCGGATGAGCCGGGCATGAGGGGAAGATGATGCGAAAATGAAAAACACGCGGAGTTGATTATCTGCTTTTGGGCAGTCGCAGATCAACCCGCAGACCCCCGCCCCAACGCGGCGTCGATAGCTCGATCGTCGCGGCGAGCCGGTCCGCGGTATCGGCGACAATTGCAAGACCAAGGCCTGCGCCATCGGTATGAAGCGTATCGAGCCGATAGAACCGCTGAAAGACTGCCGCACGCTCATCGGGTGGAATACCTGGCCCGCTGTCGCTGATCGATACCCGCCAAAGATCGCTTTCGGATGTGATCACCACTTCGATCCTGCCGGCGACGGGCGTGTATTTGATGGCGTTGTCCAACAGATTGCTGATCATCATGCGCAGCAGCGATTCATCGGTTTTGACCTGCGCCGTTTCACCACCGTCCAGCGAGACATCAAGCTGCCGGCTGGTGATGATGTTGCCGAATTCCGCCAGTACCGAGGCCACCAGATGGTGAAGCTGGACAGGGATCGGATTAAGGGGATGATGGCTTACTCGGGCCAGTCGCAACAATTGCTCGATCAGATGTATGGCGCGATTGTTGCTGGCCACGAGATCGGCGATGATCGTCTGTCGTTCCTGCTCGCTGTCGCTATTGCCCAGCATCTGCAGCAACAGCTTCACGCTGGCTTGCGGGGTACGCAACTGATGTGCGGCAAGATCGGAGAAGCGCCGCTCGAGCGTCAATGAGTGACCTAGTTTCTCGAGAAGCTGGTTGATCGAGCGGCCGAGCGGCAACAAGTCTCGCGGCAAACCTTCGACGGGGATGGCGGAGAGATCGTCGGGCGACCGGGTGCGGATCTGGCGCACCAGCCCGTGGATCGTCCGCAAGCCGCTGTTGATGCCGAGCCAGATGAGAAAGCCTATGACCGGCACGAGCACGAGCAGTGGAAAGAAGAGATTGAGCACGATGTTGGAAACCAGCGTTTCCCGAAGAGCGATCTTCTCGCCGATCTCCATGACCATGGTGGTGTTCGGTATCGGCAGGGAGTAGACCCGCCATTCCTCTCCGTTATAGGTGAGCGTGGTGAAGCCTTCCTTCTGTTGCGGCACGTCGGACGGGAACGCCGTGCTGCTGTAGAAGCGAATATGGCCGTCCGCCCAGGCACGAAACATGTGGGCATCGGCGTAGTCGTCGGCGTCCTCATTGAAGGCCAGCTGGTTGTCCATGTTGAAGTCGATGTCTTCGATCTGCTTGGGAGAGCGGTCCGGCGCTCTTTCCATCGGGCGGCGCAGCAGATTCCAGATAACGTTCGCATCGTCGATAAGCTGGGCATCGTAAATATTGTTGATTTCGCGCGTTGCGCTGTTGAACGCGAAGGCGCCGATCACGACGATCGTCACCACCACGACCGGCGCGATCCTGAAGAAGAGTTTGCGGGTTAGCGTGGAGTTGTTCATCGCTCGATCATATATCCAACGCCGCGGATCGATTTGATGAAATCTGTGCCCAGCTTCTTGCGCAGATTGTAGATCGTCACTTCGATCGCGTTGCTCTCGACGGTGTTCTCAGCATCATAAAGCGCATATTCGATATCGTTCTTGGTCACGTATCGGCCGCTGCGCTCCATCAGCAGCTTCAGCAGATGAAATTCCTTCGCGGTGGTATGAACCTGCGCATTCCCTTTGCGGGCGACCATCGCCGACGGATCGATCTCGACATCGCCGCATCGTATGAGGCTTTCGGTTCGCCCGTCGCGGCGACGGATCAGCGCGCGCAGGCGGGCCAGTAGCTCGTCGAGATCGAACGGCTTGACCAGATAGTCGTCGGCACCCTCGTCGAGCCCTTCCACTTTCTGGCGTACGGCGTCGAGCGCGGTCAGCAACAGGATGGGCACGGAATTGCCCCTCTGCCGAACGCGCCTCAATACCTCCATGCCGTTGAGCTGCGGCAGGTTGATATCGAGGATAACAGCCGCGAAATGCGAATGCTGCGCAGCTTCCAGGCCAGACTCGCCATCCCGCATCCAATCGACGCCGTAAGCATGCTTCTCCAAAGCCTTCTTGAGGGATGATCCAAGAATATTATCGTCTTCAACAAGCAGAACACGCACGGTCGATCTCATTCGTCAATAGGGATTGTGAAGCCGATGTGAACCGTAATTGAAGCGGCCTTGTGGCAGAGGTATAATACAATGTTTCGGTCCAACAAGACCTGCAAGAGCGTATCCGAGCTTCAGAGTGTCCGATTGTCTTTCCCATCTCTCTCCCGGCATTCGACCATATCCCGAAACGTTTGGCTTACACATTTTGTCCGCGAACTGCGAACCGGGCTGAGGGATGAAGGGACATGAAAACGCTCGCTCTTGTCGTTCCATCGCTTATATCAATCACTTTCGCCCTTTCCTTCAACGCCTTGGCCGCGAACACCGCAACCACCGGAAACAGCAATTCCGGACAATGCGCGAAAATGGTGAACAGCATCAATGACGGATTGAAGTCATCGTCGATTAGCGCCGCCGACAGAAAGCGAGCGCAAGCATTGGTGACCGAAGCTCTTAAGCGCTGCAAGGCCGACGACTATTCCGGCGCCGACAGTTATTTCATCGAGGCCTTGAAGTTGCTGCATAAGTAATGCCCCGGACGCATCACGTAAAATGTTTTCACTTGACATAGATAGGTTGAATGATAAGTATAGATTTTACAATCTATGCATGATTTTAATGATCAAAATTATCTAATCAAAAATTTATTTTGTAATCATTATGTATTATTTCTTTATTTATTGAGCCGACTTACCAAGACATAACACGAATAAATCGTTTCTGTTCATACTGGCAGGAAAGTTCTGAATGGAGGCGGTCGTTAAGCGGAAACGCAACTGGCGCGGCAAATAGAGGATTATGCGCCGCCGGGGATTGGTGGCTTTGATGGCGACGGTTTGGGAGAGGATCAAGCAATTTACAGTGAACCGGATTGTCTGGCGCAGCCTGCTCGCGATCTGTTGTATCGCGCTATTTATTCTTTTTGTCGTTCGCCCGTGGGAAGATGATACATCCGATATCGAAAGCAACGTCGCCTTGGCCTGGAACAAGGCCATCGATCGCCTCGGCATGGAGCCGCTCTATCCTCCTCAAGAAGATTTCTTCGTGGGCGACATCTACATCGTAGCGACACGATCCAAGGAAGCGCCCGTTCCCGATTATCCGTCCGAGGTTTTCGAAGGCAAGGGTTTCAAGATCGGCCATCTCGATCTTCGTGCGAAAATCAATGGCCGCGACCAGACCCCTCGTTTCGCCGTGACCAAGCTGGTGGCGACGGGTAACGCCGATAGTGATCAATCGAACGTCGAAATCTCAAGCTCGCCCGATGCCAACCTCGTTTCTCTGTCGGAAATCTCGTTTCCCGGCGTTTCGATCCGGCGCAGGCTGAACAGCGGTACGAGCTATAATCTCTTTGCGCTCGGACGCGATACCTCCATGGTTGAGGACATCACGATCTCAAAGGCCGAGACCTATTCGGTTCCGGTTCTCGACGCCTTATCCGCTCTGGGGCAATACTGCACGGATGAGGCGACCGAAAAATTGTGCGGTGACCGCTATGCGCGAAAAATATTCGAATTCGTGTTCGGCCGCGACATCAATGCCAAATATCAGGAAAAATTCATTTTCAACCTGAACATCAAGCTGATCAGCCAGGTTTACCTGACGCGACAGATTGACGTCGCGACCGGAGCAGCCGACGACGTGCGCTATTCGATTTCAAACGCAACCCCGCACAAAAAAGCTGCCAAGGACAGTGGAGAGGATCAAAGCGCGACTAACGATACCTCAGCCAAATCGGATTCCATCAGCGATGTCGGCAAGGATCCGCCACCGATCCCCCTCCCCTTGGAATTTATCCGCTACGCGGCGCAAAATGGCGCCTCAATCGCAAACAGGCAGACATTCGCGAAACCGCTCGCCTTCGGTTTCCGCTCCGTATCTTTCGCAATCGACCCCACTCCTTGAGGAGAGATGCCATGGTTACGCGTCTTGTTTTGGTGACGTTTCTGCTAATGAGCGGATCCATGATGGTGATGGCTCAGACGCAGGTGCCGGCCCCGGAAAAGCAGCCAGACACGCCGAAGCCAAAGCCAGCAGATTGCAAGCCGAAAGACTATTTGTGTCTGATCATTAGTAACAAAAACGGGACTTTTACGCCGGGCGCCGGAATTACCGCTGCGGAACGTCGGGACAATCTCGGCCTCGACAAATACGATCTCAACAAGAAACTGGAAACCCATATAGACCGGAGCCCAGGAGTTATGTGATCGCAACCACCGGCCATGAGGGAGCGCACGCCCGATCTTCTCTGCGTCACGCCTCGCCTAGGGGTTAGATCCTCACACCCAATGTCCGCATGGACGCCGCCAGCACGTCAAAAATCCGCGCATCCGTTGATTGCGCGACGTTGAAGCGCATGAAGCTACCTGCCGTATCCCTCTGGCTGAAGGCATTGCCGGGAGCGAGGATGACGCCTTTGGTCAGACAGGCACGGGCGACTTCGGCCGCGTCGAGACCTTCCGGCAGCCGGCACCAGAGGAACATACCGGCCTGCGGCTTCAGTCAAGGTGTGATGCCGATTGTCTCCAGTCGCGAAATGGTTTCGCTCATCGCCTTCGCAAGCCGGACCTGCAGCGCGTCGATATGCTTCCGATAGCCGCCGTCCTTCAGCGCCGAGAACAATAGCTCGGCCGTCAGTTGGCCGCCGCTGAAGTTGGTGGCGATCTTCAGATCGACAAGGCCGTCGATCCAGTCCCGCCGAGCGGCGACGAAGCCGCAGCGTATCGAGGCCGACAACGTCTTCGAGAAGCTGCCGATATGGATCACGCGGTCGAGCCCGTCATAAGCGGCGAGCCGCGGCGCCGGCGTGTACTCGAAATCGGCAAAAATGTCGTCTTCGACAATGATCAGGTTGGAGGCATCCGCCAGCTTCAGCAAGCGATGCGCCGTCATAGGCGACAATACGGCGCCAGTCGGGTTGTGAACGGCGGAATTGGTGATGTAGAGGCGTGGAGCATGTCTTTCTAGCGCTTGGCCGAACAGCTCGATGTCCGGTCCCGTCGGCGTGAAGGGCACGCCGACAATATTGGCCCGGTGCGCTCGCAAGAGGGCATGGAAATTGAAATAGCAGGGATCGTCCACCAATACGGTATCGCCGGGTTCGAGCAAGAACCGGCAGAGAAGATCGATCGCCTGCGTGCCGGATTCCGTCAACATGATCTGATCGGGCGATGCAGCGATACCGTGTTCGCCCATGCGCCTTGCCAGAAGCTGCCGCAACGGCGGCAGACCGAGCGGCGTTCCATAATTGGTGAGAACGCCGCTCCCCCCGCCCCGCGCCAGGCTTCGCATCGCGCGACTCAGCGCCGCTTCCGGCATCCAGGAGGGCGGAAGCCAGCCGCAACCGGGTATCAGCGCGTCGCCTCCCACCTCCAGAGATTGCCGCGAAATCCAGAGCGGATCGACCTCGCGCTCCAGCCTGGGGCCGATCTCCGACAGGGAAAGCGGCGCGAGCGGACCGCAGACATAAAAACCGGAACCGGGCCGCGAGCGGATCACGCCCTCGGCCGCCAGCCGCTCATAGGCTTCGACCACGGTGGAAACCGACACCTGCATGGTCTTAGCGAAGCTGCGTACCGAGGGAAGCCGCGCTCCCGGCGCCAGACTGCGCGCCGCGATGCGATCGGCAATCGCCGCCATCACACCTTCGATACGGGTGCCGCCGATCCCGCGGGTTGCGGTCACATCATCCATCCGTACTGCACCTCATACCATAACAGTTCTTAGAAATTGTACTGCACTGTCTCTGGAATGACCAGCCGGCTTTGCCGATACCGGCCGGCAAACCAGGAGCATGGACATGGACAAGACAATGGGCGGGTGGATCAATGGACTGATGGGCGTGCTGATCTTCAGCGGCTCGCTGCCGGCAACACGGGTGGCGGTGATGGATTTCGATCCTGTCTTCCTGACGGTCGCCCGTGCAGCGATCGCCGGCATCCTGGCGCTGTGCCTGCTGTTCGCCTTTCAGGAGAAACGGCCCGTCCGCGGCGATATCATTCCGCTTGCCATCGTCGCGCTCGGCTGCGTCGTCGGCTTTCCTCTGCTGACGGCGCTGGCGCTCAAGCATGTTACCTCGGCCCATTCGATCGTCTTCATCGGATTGCTGCCGCTTGCCACCGCCATATTCGGCGTATTGCGCGGCGGCGAACGGCCGCGACCGGCCTTCTGGATCTTTTCCGCCATTGGTAGCGCCTTCGTCTGCGGCTATGCCCTCGCACAGGGCATCTCGGCCTCGCCGGTCGGCGACCTGCTGATGCTGACGGCAATTCTCGCCTGCGGCCTTGGCTACGCCGAGGGAGCGGTGCTGTCGCGCCGGCTGGGCGGCTGGCAGGTTATTTCCTGGGCCCTGGTGCTATCGTTGCCGGTTATGATCGCGCTTTGCCTCTACACTATGCCGCAGGCGATCGGCGGCATCGGAGAGCCGGCCTGGATCGGCCTGATCTATGTCTCGCTCTTCAGCATGCTGATCGGCTTCATCTTCTGGTACCGCGGACTGGCGCAAGGCGGCATTGCCGCAGTCGGACAATTGCAGTTGCTGCAGCCCTTCTTTGGCCTCGCCCTCGCCGCGACATTGCTGAAAGAGAGCGTCAGCTGGTCCATGCTTTCGGTGACCCTTGGCGTTGTCGCCTGCGTGGTGGGTGCGAAAAAATTTGCGCGATAGCGGCTCTGCGATAGCGGCTCTTAAAAAAATATAAACGCCCTTGCTCTGATAGACCGATTGGTCTAGTTTGAACTTATTGGTATACAAAGGAGCAAATCATGACTACCCCACTCGTACCGCCGTTTACCCGCGAAACCGCTATCGCCAAAGTTCGACTGGCCGAAGACGGCTGGAACAGCCGCGATCCGGAGCGTGTCTCGAAGGCCTATACCGAAGACAGCCAGTGGCGGAACCGCGCCGAATTCCCGCGTGGCCGCAAGGAAATCGTCGAATTCCTCACTCGCAAATGGGCCAGAGAGCTGGACTATCGGTTGATCAAGGAGCTATGGGCCTTCGACGGCAACCACATCGCCGTGCGTTTCGCCTATGAATGGCGCGACGACAGCGGTCACTGGTTCCGCTCCTATGGCAACGAGAATTGGGAATTCGATGCTGAAGGAGTGATGCAGCGCCGCTTCGCCTCGATCAACGACATGCCGATCAAGGAAGAAGACCGGAAATTCCATTGGCCGCTCGGCCGCCGTCCGGACGATTATCCGGGGCTCTCCGATCTCGGACTCTAAAACAAGAGAGACCATGACGCGCACCATCTTCGAAAAATCGGATGCCATAACCCTCGTCGCCGAGGTCTTTCGCGAGCTCGGCTACGAGGGCGCGTCGATGAGCAACATCACGGCGCGCACCAAACTGTCGAAAGGCAGCCTCTATCATTTCTTCCCCGGCGGAAAGGAAGAGATGGCGGCAGAGATCATGGCCAATATCGATGCCTGGTTCGTCGATGAAATGTTCAAGCCGCTCGAAGAGGGCGAACCGCGTGCAGCCATTGCCCGAATGTGGGAGACGACGGACACTTATTTCCGCTCCGGCCGCCGCGTCTGCCTCATCGGTGCCTTTGCACTGGACGAAACGCGCGACCGTTTCGCGAGCGCGATCGAGGACTATTTCAAACGTTGGATCGAAGCGCTCGCTGGCGCATTGACAAGAGCCGGCGTCGAAGCGTCAGAGGCGAATGAGCTCGCCGAGGAAGCGGTTGTCGGCATTCAGGGCGCGCTGACACTTGCCAGAGCGCTCCAGGACGATGGGATTTTTGGGCGGACGCTTTTAAGGTTGAGAGAGCGGCTGGAGTTCAGGTTGAAGTGAGCCGACGGCTCTTATTGCTCTGCCGCCTGCTGGCGTATTTTTTCCGGATACCAACCCGTAAACCTGATCGCGCCGACAAGGGCCACGATGGTTGCGATGATTCCCACCGTGGCCGGCACATCAGGCGCATAGAGCAAGACCACATCCGCGGCTGCCATCACTGCCAAGGCGAATGCCCAGACCCAGGTGATCACATAGTTCGTCCTGATGAAGACCGGGCTGTCCCATAGTTCGCGTGCCACCTGTTCGCGGGCATATTGCAGCGTGAACGGGCGGCGGATGGCGACGGAAATCAGGACGATTGCAAACAGCCCCGCATCGACGGCCAGTCGGACAGCGAAAATTGATCCCATCAGACCGCCGAGCAGAGCATAAAGGGCAAGGCCGCTGAAGAGGATCGTCGTGCCGATGTCCAGAATTTTCGGTGCCTTGCCGAGCATGAGCCAATCACGAAGCAAGAGAATGAATGAGACGACGGCAGCCAGCAGCAGCGCCTCGGTTGGTCCGACGAACCGATCCACGACCGCAAAAACGATGAAAGGCAGAAATGCCAGGAGCAGGCCCATTGGTTTTTCCGTTCGCTGAAATGGGTGAAGCGAGACGAAAACCTCGTCCGTGCCCAAATATTGACAATGACAATATCTGGCAGGCCCCACTTGTCAACGGAAATGTTTCCATCGTAAACATTTGACATGAATCATGAAGCAATCGATGCCGCCCGTCGCCCCTATCACCATGGCGACCTGAAAGCGGCCCTGCTCGCCGAGGCGGAGGCAATTCTGGAAAAGCAGGGCATTCAAGCCCTTACGCTGCGCGCCGCGGCGCGAGCAGCCGGTGTCTCACATGCCGCACCCAAGAATCATTTCGGCGATCTGACGGGCCTGCTGAGTGAGCTGGCAGCGCTCGGTTTTGTCCGCTTCGGCGCCGCACTTGCCGATGCGATGGCTGCAGCCGGCGACGATCCGCGCCGGCGAATCAAGGCGATGGGCCGCGGCTATGTCGGCTTCGCTATCACTCATCCTGGCCTCTTCGCCCTGATGTTCCGCAGTGAAGTGCTCGACTACGACCGACCGGCACTGCGCGATGCTACCCTCGCCGCCCGCCAGGCGCTTGCCGCCGCCGTTCGGGCCCGCGCGCCCGACATGTCGGCGTCGCCACTGCAGATGGCGGCACAAGCGGCGGCGCTTTGGTCGCTGGTGCATGGCTTCGCCACGCTGCGGCTCGAGGGACGCTTGAACGGCATGATCGGATCGCTTCCCGGCAGCGAAACGGCGGATACATTGCTCGATGCGGTGCTGGCGGCCGTCCGTGTTGGAAGCGATTAGGCCAGGATATGCCACCGCGGAAATTGCCGGGACCGCCGTCTTCCTTGGAAGCGCCGACTGGTAAATCCGGCCTGCGCTCCCATCTTAAACAATCGTCCACAAAAACGTGGCAGTATCAATCATCTTTGATTTGCTACTGTCCAAGCTCCTGTGCTCCAGCAGAAACGGGAGCGTCGAGGAGATGGATAGACCATGCTGCAACAGACCAACGAAACCGACGATGCGCTGATCGACAGACTGCAACGTTCCGCTTTCGAGTATTTCATGCTGCACACCAACCCGGAAAACGGGCTGGTGGCCGATACCTCGATCAAGACGAGCCACTGCAGTATCGCGGCCGTCGGTTTCGCGCTGTCGAGCTATCCGGTCGCCGTAGAACGCGGCTGGATCAGCCGCGCCGACGCGGCACGGCGCGTGTTAACCGCACTCAATTTCTTTGCCGAAAGCCAGCAAGGCGACGAGCGCGGCGCCACCGGTCATCGCGGCTTCTACTACCACTTCCTCTACATGGCGACCGGCAACCGCGCCTGGAACAGCGAACTCTCGACCATCGATACCGGCCTGCTCCTCATCGGCGTGTTAACGGCAGCCGCCTATTTCAGCGGGTCCAGCCGGGACGAAAAGGACATCCGCAAGCAGGCGCAGTTTCTCTATGAGCGTTGCGATTGGCACTGGGCGCTGAACAAGGGCCAGACGATCAGCATGGGCTGGAAGCCGAGCAGCGGTTTCCTGCGCTGGCGCTATCAGGGCTACGACGAGGCGATCTTCCTCTATGTGCTGGCGCTCGCGTCACCCACCCATCCCGTGCCGTCATCGAGCTACGACGCCTTCGCCTCGACCTATACCTGGATGATGTTCAAGGACAGGCCCTATCTCTATGCCGGCCCGTTGTTCATCCATCTGTTCTCCCACGCCTGGATCGATTTTCGCGGCATCAGCGACCGGCATGTGGCCGACAAGGAAACCGATTATTTCCGCAACACCCAGACGGCGATTGCCGTTCAGCGCGATTACACCGACCGTAATCCCGGCCACTTCGTCGGATATGCCAAGGACATCTGGGGCCTGTCGGCCTGCGACGGCCCGAATCCGACCGGCACCAAGCACAGCCGTCGCTACAGCCCGAAAGTTCTCGGCTATGCCGCGCGCGGCGCCCCCCTCGGTCCCGATGACGGCACTATCGCGCCCTGGGGGCCGCTCTCCTGCCTGCCGTTCGACCGCCAAGCCGCGCTCGACGGCACCAAGGCCCTGCTCGCCACCTATCCGAACCTGTTGCTGGATGGCCGCTTTCCCGGCGGCTTCAACCCCAGCGTCAAAGGTCCCGGCCCGGAAGGCTGGATCGACGACCGCTCCGTCGCCATCGACCAGGGCCTGCTCGTCATGATGATCGAAAACGAGCGTACTGGCCTGATCTGGGATCTGATGCGGCAATCACCGATCCTGCGCCGTGGCCTGGAACGCGCCGGATTCACCGGCGGCTGGCTGGACGAAAAGCAGGCCACACCGGCGATCGCCTGATCTGTGGATCGCGGGTGACCGTCAGGTATCCTCGTCCAACAATGTGCCTAGCCCCTCACCCTAACCCTCTCCCCGCAATGCGGGGCGAGGGGACGACGAAGCCAAACATTGCGGGGAGAGGGGCCATGCGCGAGGCATGACAAACACATTCACCCGACCGTCATCTTCAGCGGCTCAAAGCCTCTCTATCGCAGCGATTACTTCATCCTCGACGATGAGGCCCTCACTCAGCGCAAGATGCCGTGAGCTCTGTCCGCGCCGACCCGGCAGGCGGACATTGGGATCGCGAGTGATCTCGCTTGCCAGCAACGCCAGCCGCTGCGCCGTGTCGACGGCGCTCGTCGCTGCCGGATTGATCGCGATGATCGTATGGCCGAGCGCCGGAGGCGGGCCCTTGTCGTCGAAGAGTGAAGAGGACTCGAAGGCATAGTTGGCACCGGTCAAACCAGCCGCCAATATTTCGACCATGAGGGCGAGTGCGGCGCCCTTCGATTCGCCGGCGGGGATCATCGTGCCAGCCAAGGCCTCTTCGGCATTGGTGGTTGGCCTTCCCTCGCTGTCGAAGGCCCAGTCGGATGGGATCGGCGCTCCCTTCTGCCGGGCGGCCATGACCTTGCCGCGCGCCACTTTCGAGAGCGCAAGATCGATAACGATGGGATCGGCATCCGGCAGCGGCGCGGCGAAGGCGATCGGATTGGTGCCGAAGACCGGCCTCTTGCCGCCCCAGGGCGCCATCGCGGCCGGCGCATTGGCGACCATCAACGCCACCAGCCCCTGATCGGCAAACCGCTCCACTGTCAGGCCCATCACGCCGGCATGATGCGAACGATTGATGGCGACGAGTGCAATCCCCTGTTCGCGGGCGACGACGGAAAGCTCGGCAACGGCAAGATCAAGAGCCGGATAGGCATAACCGTTGCCGGCATCGATACGCAGCACGGCAGGATAGGGCCGTGTCAGCTGCGGTTTGGCAAAGCCGTCGGTCTTGCCGATCTTCGCCTGCCCGGCATAAGCGGGCGCACGGCGCAGACCATGGCCAGCCTGCCCGGCAGCTTCCGCCGCAACGAGGGCAACGGCCACCGAGCGGGCATTTTCCGGACTGACCCGATTTCGCCCCAGCGCTTCCACAACCAGCGTTTCAGCTTCGGCGAGCGACAGATGCATGATGAAGGACCTTGGAATGAATAGGGAGGGCGAAGACGTTTCTACGCCCTCGCCCTCCCCATCGCAATGCAACAATTGTTCCGCTCGCCCTAGGCTACGTCGAACTTGACACCCTGGGCCAGTGGCAGCGTTCTGCCGTAGTTGATGGTGTTGGTCGCCCGCCGCATGTAGGCCTTCCAGGCATCAGAGCCCGACTCGCGCCCGCCGCCGGTCTCCTTCTCGCCACCGAAGGCACCGCCGATTTCAGCGCCGGAAGGGCCGAGATTGACATTGGCTATGCCGCAGTCCGAACCGCGCGCCGAGACGAAGGCTTCCGCCTCGCGCATGTCATTGGTGAAGATCGACGACGAAAGGCCTTGCGGCACGGCGTTATGCAGCGCCAATACCTCGTCGAAATCGCTGTACTTCATCACGTAGAGGATCGGCGCGAAGGTCTCGTTCTCGACCGGACCGGTCTGCGCGGGCATCTCCACCAAGGCGGGACGAACGTAGAAGGCATCGACCGAACCGTTTTCGACCCGCTCACCGCCGGTAACCTTGCCGCCAGCCGACTGCGCCTGGCCGAGAGCCGCCTGCATCTTGTCGAAGGCCTGCTTGTCGATCAGCGGGCCGACGAGTGTGCCCGTTTCCAGCGGATTGCCGATGGCGACCGAGCCGTAGGCCTTTTGCAGGCGCGGCACGAGCTGATCATAGACGCTTTCATGCACGAAGAGGCGACGCAGCGTCGTGCAGCGCTGGCCGGCCGTGCCCATGGCGGAAAAGGCAACGCCGCGCAGCGTCAGGTCGAGATCGGCCGTCGGGCAAACGATCGCGGCATTGTTGCCGCCAAGTTCGAGGATGGCGCGGGCGAAGCGACCGGCGAGACGCGGGCCGACAGCCCGGCCCATGGCGGTCGAGCCGGTCGCCGAAACCAACGGAATCTTCGGATGATCGACCAGCACTTCGCCGACATCACGGCCGCCGATGATCAGGGTCGAGAGATTGGCCGGCGCCTCACCGCCCTCGGCGACATAACGCTTCAGCGCTTTTTCGAACAAGGCCTGTACGGCAAGCGCCGTCAGTGGCGTCTTTTCCGATGGCTTCCAGACGGTGGAATTGCCGCAAACGATGGCGAGCGCCGCGTTCCACGACCAGACGGCGACCGGGAAATTGAAGGCGGAGATGATGCCGATCGGCCCCAGCGGATGCCAGCTTTCCATCATCCGGTGTTCGGAACGCTCGGTGGCAATCGTCAGGCCGTAGAGCTGGCGCGACAGGCCGACCGCGAAATCGCAGATGTCGATCATTTCCTGCACTTCGCCAAGACCTTCGGAGGTGATCTTGCCGACTTCGATGGAGACGAGACGGCCGAGCGCCGCCTTGCCGGCGCGCAACTCTTCGCCGAGCAGGCGTATCAGCTCGCCGCGCTTCGGCGCCGGCACGGCGCGCCAGGAAAGAAACGCCTCATGTGCTTTGTCGATCGCGGCTTTCGCTTCGGCAGCCGAGTGTTCTCTGAGCCGGCCGATTTCAGCGCCGGTTACGGGTGAGGTGACGGCAAGTGTTCCGCCCGTATAGCGATCGGCGGCAACGCCAAGTTCGGTCAGAATTGCCTTGGTCTCGGTGGCGAGATCGAGTGTGGCGGTCATGTCATCTTCCTCTTCTTGTTATGATGGTTCAGTTCCCGTCCCAGAACATCTAGACCCTTACGCCGATAAAATGCGCAGCCTGGGCGCCGGCTTCGTACCACATTTCCTTCAGCGCACGAAAGCTGGCCTCGCGAGGATCGGTCAGCGGCAGCGGCAAGTCGGCTTCGGAGAGCCGGCCGAGAATATGGTCCGACAATATCTTCCCGAACACCGTCCCCGGCGCGATGCCGCGTCCGTTATAGCCGGAAAAGCCAACGACATTCGGCGCGAACCTGTGGAAGCGCGGCAGGGCATTGTCGGTCATGCCGATTTTGCCGTACCACTCACTTTCAAAGGCGATGTCTCCGAGCTGCGGAAACAGCTTTTTCAGCGAACGCCGCGCCCAGCTCTTGTGGATGGTGAGCCCGGTATTGCGTAACGCCCCGACGCTGCCGAAGACAAGGCGGCCGGCCTGATCCATGCGGAAGGACGACAGGATCTCCTTCGTATCCCATGCACCCTCGCGGCCGGGCAGGATCGACTTGCGCAGGTTGTCGCCAAGCGGCACTGTGGCAAAATTGAAATAGGGCAGATGCACCTGCTCATTGCGCACCTGCTCCCAGGGACCGGTGCTGTAGGCATCCGTCGCGACGACGATCCAATCCGCACTGACGCTGCCGCCGGCCGTCCTGACGATCCATCGCCCGGTATTTTTCTCAGCTGCCGTCACGCGACTTCCGGTATGGATTACAACGCCGGCCTTGGCCGCCGCATGCGCCAGACCGCGGACATAAGCCAGCGGCTGCAGCGTGCCGGCGCGCATATCAAGCAGCGCCCCCGCATAAGCAGAACTTCCCACCCGCCGCGCCGTTTCGGTGGTGTCGAGCACGGTGACCGGGGCGCCGCGTTTGCCCCATTGACGGGCGCGCTCCTCGATCTCCTTCAGCCCCTCGGACCCGACGGCGCAGTGAAGCGTGCCGTTGCGCTCGAGCTCGCAGGCGATGCCGTGCTTCTCGATCAGCGCCATGACCAGCTTCGGCGCATTGCCCAAGAGGTCCAGCAGCCGTTCGCCATGGACCGGACCAAGCACGCCGGGCAGGTCGTCGGGCATGACCCACATACCGGCATTGATCAGGCCGACATTTCGTCCCGCGCCGCCAAAGCCGATTTCATTGGCTTCCAGCAGCACGACCCTGGTTCCGGATTCGGCCAGATGCAGCGCCGAGGACAGCCCGGTATAGCCGCCGCCGACCACCACCACATCAGCGGACACATCACCGACAAGCGGCTCCGTCGCAGGCGGCGCCGGTGCGGTTTTCTCCCAGAGTCCGTGAGAGCGAGGGTCATTCAGCATAGGGTCGATCCAATTGCGTAAAAGAATCCGGTCAATCTAGCGCCACCTTTCAACTTGCGGAAGCGGGCAGAGCGACATCCAGTGGACAGAGAAAAACTTGCATGCCCACGTCGGTTTCGACCATTATAGAGCGAAGCGCCGGCCGCCATCGCGGCCGCGACAGAGTCAGGACAGTCTCATGAAGCCCATTTTCGTTCAGCTCCAATGTGCTCCCGGCAAGACCTATGAGGTCGCCGACGCCATCTACCAGACGGAGCTGGTCTCGGAACTCTATTCCACCAGCGGCGATTACGACCTGCTGCTGAAAGTCTACATCAAGGACGAACAGGATATCGGCAAGTTCATCAACGACAATATCGCCAATATCCCCGGCATCGTCCGCTCGTTGACGACATTGACGTTCCGGGCGTTTTGAGAGGTCTGATTGATGGATAGGCATCGGCTTTGATGCCGCGCTTTCCGACATGGCCCCTCACCCCAACCCTCTCCCCGCTCATGCGGAGAGAGGGCGCTGACTGAGTTTTCTGATGGGGCCACGATGGGGCGGCGAACGCCGGAATAGTCCCCTCTCCCCGCCTGCGGGGAGAGGGCTAGGGTGAGGGGCTAAGCACAAACCCGAGGCGTCAAAATACTCGCCTGCCATGCCCAGCCTTCCCTAACGGAACGCTCGGATATTAACCCTCTTGCATGAAACCGCTTGGCCTTTCGCCCGCAATTAAGCTCATTTTAACCGGCAAAATGGTCAGGTTTGTGCGCTGATCAACGGACGGCGCTTTCGCGCGCCTGATCGCTGCGGCGTTGCGCGGCCCAAAGATCGAGGGCGGATCGATGACATCGGCTATTTCGGATATTCAGGCACAGAACCCGGCGGGACCGCTGATCGTTCATGTCGTGCGCCAGTTCCTGCCCAACAAGGGCGGTCTGGAGGATGTGGTTGCCAATCTCTGTCGGCAGTTGATTGGCCGCGGCTATCGTGTCCGCGTCGTCACCTGCAACAGCCTGTTCTCCGATCCCACTCGCGAACTTGCGCCGACCGAAACGATCGACGACATCGAAATCGTTCGCGTCCCCTGGTCCGGCTCCAGCCGCTATCCATTGGCGCCGCAGGTATTCAAGCACATCGCCGACGCCGACCTCATCCATGTCCATGCCGTCGACTTCTTCTTCGACGCGCTCGCCTGGGGTAAACTGTTTCACGGCCGTCCGATGGTCGCCACCACCCATGGCGGCTTCTTCCACACGCCGAAATATGCCGCAATCAAAAAGGTCTGGTTCAAGACGGCAACACGCCTTTCCGCCCTCGCCTACGCTGAACTGATCTGCTGCAGCCAGTCGGACGAACGATTGTTTTCCGGCATCGCCGCCCGCCGCACCCGCCTGATCGAGAACGGCGCTGATGTCGGCAAATTCGCCAATTGCGCCGCGCTCGAGGCTCGCCGCCGCATCGTCACCATCAGCCGCTTCTCCGTCAATAAGCGGCTCGACCGCATGCTTGATGTCATGAAGGTGCTCGCCGCCCGCGATCCGGATTGGCATCTCGATATTATCGGCGCTGTGTCCGACCTCGACCAACAGACGCTAGAGAGAGAGGTCGCCGCCCGCGATCTTGGCCGCCATGTGTCGCTGCATGTGTCGATCGACAATTGCGCCATCCGCAACGTCATCGCCCGCGCCTCGCTTTTCGCCTCGGCCTCCGAATATGAAGGTTTCGGACTGGTGGCGATCGAAGCGATGAGCGCCGGCCTCCTGCCGGTACTGCACACGAACGACGCCTATAAAGCGCTCGCCGAGACTCATCCGACGCTGATGCTTGCCGACTTTTCCAATCCGGAAGCCGCCGCCAACGCACTGACCGCGGCTTTCCTACGCCTGGAGGCCAAGGGCCTCACCCTAAGGGAAGAGCTCATTCACGATGCGCGCGCCTATGCGTGGGATGAGGTCGCGCAGCGTTATATCGACGTCTATGCCGAAGCCATGACGCCGAGAGGTAAACGGCATCAACCCCTGCCCCAACGCGGCCAGGTGGCATAACCTTCCAGAATGCCCACGAGCCAGGCGCGCTTGTAGCGCGCCGTATCGCCCTTGCGCCGCACCACCGCCGCCAGCCAACTGGCGACAGGCCTGCTCAGGCGGTAGCCGACATAGGCGAGCGGAAAGCGCTGCTTACGCATCAGCGCGCCGAAGCCGCGACCATATTTGCGCGCCCGTTCGATCTGCCGCGGGCCGTATTCGCTGGTGACCTGGTCGTGATGGACGATCAATTCCGGAAAGAACATCAGCCGCTTGCCCGCAGTGAGGGCACGCAGCAGGAAATCCGCCTCCTCACCGCTTTGGAACGGCGAGTCCGAGCCGACCCCAAGATTCTCGTCGAAGCCGCCAATGCCAGACAACGCCGCGCGACGGACGAAAATACTGTTGGAGTTGCCGCACTTCAGATAGTTCCAGCGTGTCACCGCCAGCGGCGCCTCACCCGTCGGGCTGACGGAGGTCACGCCGCCGGCATCCAGCGTGCGGCCGGTGACTATCGCAAGCTCCGGATGATCGGCAAACAGCCGCTCCGCCGTCTCCAGCGTATCGGGTTCATACCAGCAGTCATCATCGGGAAAGCAGACATAATCGCCGATCGCCGCGGCCATTCCATTGTTACGTGCCCGTGAAAGACCCTTGGCCGAGCGGATATGGCGGATCACGAAGAAGGGCGAAAAGCTTCCGATCAATTCCAACAGTCGATCGTCCGGATTCTGGTCGACGAGGATCACCTCGAAATCCCTGTGACGCTGATTCATCAGCGACAGAAACAGCCGTTCCAATTGATCGAAGCGGTCGATCGTACAGACGACGAGGCTGAACAAAGAAGACCCTCCGAACAAACGGCAAGACAGCCAACATCAGAAGGATTGAATATTAGCTGAAGTAAAAACGAAATTTACATTAGGAATAAGCGGTAAATATTAAGGCATATGAAATAGAGCACGCGCTATCTCCATGATGAGCCGGATATTTGCGGCCACTTTCTACGACCTGGGGAAACGGTAGTCTTCATGACGAAGAGCATCATGGCCAATTCGGCGTTGAACGCAGTGGCGGGATTGACTCTGTTGGCGACCGGCTTTGCCTGTTCGATCATCGCCGCCCGCCTGCTCGGGCCGGAGGCCAACGGCATCATCGCCTTCTCATTCTGGCTGACGACGACGGGAGCACTCGTCGCCGAACTCGGCACCGGGGTGACGCTGCTGCGCATCCTGCCGCAGTTGAAGGTGCAGGGCTACTCGACGGAGGAACGGCGCGGCTTCGCCGCCTATATGCTGCATCCGACCATCGTGTCGACGCTGATCCTGCTTGCCGGCTATACCGCCTATTACTGGGAGGCGGAGCGGATGCATTGGGCCAAGGACTCGTCGTCCATCATCGTCATCACCGGCGCGTTTTTCGTCCTTCAGTCGCTCGGCGCCTATAGCAAGAACTATCTGATCGGCGAACAGCAGCTCGGCGCTTTCCTCCGCCTAACCTTGACGAGCTCGGCGCTGCAGCTCGTCACCGTGCTCCTCGGCGCCATCTTCTTCGGCGTCAGCGGCGCACTTGCCGGCTATGCCATCGGCCAGCTCCCGATGTTCGTCTCGAGCCTGAGGATCGCGGTCGCTCGGCGAAACAGTTGCGGCATCGGCCTTGGCTATCTCGTCAGTTCCTCACTTATCCTCTCGGCCGAATTCATCAACAGTTCGATCTTCCTGAACCGCATCGAGCTGGTCTTCCTGCAGCACTACTGGGGCATCGAAGCAGTCGGCTTCTATGCCGTCGGCCTGTCGCTTGCCAACCTCGCGCTGCAGCTTCCAGTGCAGTTGAGCGGCAGCCTGCTGCCCTATTATTCCGAGCAGATGCATTCGCAGGCATCGGGCAAACTCCCGGTCCACCTCTTCGAAGGCGTCGTGCGCAGCATTTCCTATATCACCCTGCCGATGAGCTTCGGCCTTGCGGCCATCGCCCCCGAGCTGGTGGTGACGATTTTCGGTAAGCCCTTTGGCCCCAGCGGCGGCATGGTGGCGCTGCTGTCGCTGACGGCGGCTCCTTACGTCTTCATGCAGATCTGCACGCAATATCTCTATTCCATCGATCGCATGCGCGAGCGCACCATCATCGGCGGCGTCGCCAGTGCCATCATGGTCGTGGGTTGCCTGATCGCGGTGCCCTCTTATGGCGGCGAGGGTGCCGCCCTAGTGCGGCTGCTCGCCTTCACCGTCATGTGCGTGCTGATGGTGCGCCGCATGGAATTCGAAGGCTCGATGCGCAGCATGTTCGTCAACCTTGCCAAAGTGACCGCTGCGGGCATATTTTGTGCCGCCGCAGCTTATGGTTTTATTCACCTCCTGCCTGGTATTCCTGGCCTCGCCAGCGCCGTTATTGCCGGCGTTCTGGTCTATGGGTTGGCGCTCCGGCTGCTGAATGCGGTACCGCCGGAGGATATCGCCGTCCTGCAACAAATTGCTGCACGCCTGCCCGGGCGCGCCCATCCAATTGCCTTTCACGCGCTGGCATGGCTGGCGCCGCGCCGAATTTGAGGAGAATGCCATGGCTGCGTTGGGAGCCGCCGAAAACCAGGGCCCGCTTAAGGATGTCACCCCCTCCGCCACGCCGGTGACCTTCTCCGGAACTGTCGGTCTGTTCATGCCATCAGCCACGCCGTCGAGCCAGACGGCGGTATTGTTCCTCAGCCCCTGGGGTTTCGAGGAAATGTGCGCCCGCAAATTCTGGCGCATCCTTGCTGAGGATTTTGCCAAGGCGGGCATCGCCAGCCTGCGCTTCGATTATGCCGGCACAGGCGATGCGCTCGACGTTGAGGATCCAGGCGAAGGGCTGGCGCTCTGGGAAGGTACGGCACTCGATGCCGCCGCCATGCTGCGGTCGCTCTCCGGATGCGAGCGGCTTATCCTGGTGAGCCAGGGACTCGGAAGCGTCGTGGCCCTTGATATTGCCGCGCACCTCTCCGTCGTCGACGGTATCGCGTTGCTGGCCCCGACCATCTCCGGCCGCGCCTATCTGCGTGAATTGACCGTCTGGTCGAAGATGATCGACGAGGGCATGGGGCTCACCGAAGCGCAGCGCCGGACTGAGGGTGTCACTATCGCGAGTCTACGCATGCCGGACACCATTGCGGCTGCGGTCAAAAAACTCAACCTGATGACGCTTGCCCATGTTAACGCGCCGGACTGCCTTGTCCTGACGCGACCCGGCCGCCCTAGTGATGCCGATTTCGCTGCCCATCTCGAAACCCTCGGCCCGCGCGTCGAACGTGCGGCTTACGATGGCTATGACGAGCTGGTATCGAACCCGACCATCGCCACCATGCCGCTAGAGGCTGGCCGGAAAATTCTGGATTGGGTTCAGTCGATCGCGACGGAGCCCGCGACGGCACCGCGCAAGATCCTCCGCGCGCCCCGCGCCGAAGCGCTTGATGGCGACGGTTTTCGCGAAACGCCGCTGCGTTTCGGTGAAGGTGGTCGCCTCTTCGGCATTCTCTGCGAGCCCTCGGGCGCCCGTATGGGCGCGACGGCACTGCTCTTGACCACGGCCTATGACCGCCATGCCGGCTGGGGCCGGATGTCGGTGACCATGGCGCGGGCACTCGCCTGCGACGGCATTCCCTCGCTGCGTTTCGATACCGCCAACGTGGCCGACAGCCCGCCGCTTCCGGACGCACGGGAGCAGGTACTTTATTCCCGCGATCAGCATCAGGATGTCAGCGCCGCACTCGACTTCCTGGAAACCCAGAAGCTTCTGCCGGCCTTTGCCGTCGGCCGCTGCAGCGGTGGTTATCTCGCCTTTCAGAGCGCTATCCGTGACAGCAGGTGCAGCGGCCTGATCACCGTCAATCCCTATGCGTTCTTCTGGGACGAAACCCAGTCGGTCGACGAAGCCCTGCGCTTTGTGCCGCGATCGCTCGAGACCTATGGCCAGAAACTCCTCCAGTTTGAGACGCTGAAGCGGCTCTATGGCGGCCAGATCGACGCCAAGAGCGCGGCGCGTAACATCGTCGTGGCGCTCGCGCGGCGCGCCGTACGGCTTGGCCGCCCTCTGCTCGGCGTTCTCCCCTTCTTCGCCGGTGAGCACGAAACGGTCATCAACGGCTTCCGAGCGCTCGCCAAACGCCGGGTCGATATTTCGTTGATCTACAGTGCTCACGACATCGGTCTGGATCACTTTCGCGAACATTTCGGCGAGGACGCCGCCGGCCTGAAGAATTTCCCCGACATCCGCCTCACCATCATCCCTGACGCCGACCACAATCTAACGCCACCCTATGCGCGGAAAGTGTATTTGCGGGAGGTAAGAGAGATGGCATTGAGATTGGGAGAATAAAGGGCTCGCCCTTTGCGGGTGAGATGTCGGATATTGTCACGTGCCATCGAGAATTGGTTGTCGCGAGCGACAGAACCGCGCATTCCATCCGTAGTTTGGCAAGTTTTCATCGCAGCCGCCGAATAGAGCATCGCCGCACCGTCGGTGGATGTCTTCACGCGTCTTGTTTGTTCCTGGCTTGTAAGCCGAACACAAAATCGTGACCAGTAATGGACGCATCGGGCTGAACTTCAGTTCAAACATGAAGCAGCACAATAACTCCAAGACAATTCATCAGGCACAATGACAAATCCCTCAAAATCGAATGTATTCACTACCAGAATAATTCGACAAAGCGGCCAAGGCATTCAAATTATATTAAAGTTTTAAGCGACTATTAACCATAAAAGTAAGCCTTACTTACATAGTACGAGGCCTTGGTGTAGATCACAACCAGAGCGTTATTGCACATTCATTAGCCTGGTAAATTTTACAACCTAAATAAACAAAGACGCAATGTGATTGCGTTCATTGACGGATTTAGAAATGACACCGCTTCATACAGATGATTTTCCTGATCGACGCTGCTCCGTTATCACCGATATAAATCAGATGGCTGAGTTGGAAAGCGAGTGGAACGCGCTGTGGCTTAAAGCCAAAGGTTCCTTTATCAAAGCTATTCGGTTTCATATCATAGCTGGAACGAAATTTCCCGCCCAGCCGGACGTTCGCTCTTCTGCGTCGTCATTCGCGAAATGGGCAAGCTGGTTCTTGTCTTTCCTTTGGTAAGATATCGCAACGGTCCATGCTCGATGGTTCGCCCTCTCGGGCCAGATGCCGCGCAAACCACCGATGTACTGGTTGATCCACAGTCGGACTACCGACGGAACATCAGCTTGGCATGGCGGACGATCGAACGATCGTCCAAGGTCGACATCATCCGCATGCCATTCGTTAAGGTTGGATCAGCTCTTGATCAATTGATCAACAATAGGCGAAACCTTGCCAGCGAGGCCGGCATTGCGCCCTTTGCCGATTTGCGGGATCAGACGAGCTGGGACGCGTATGCCAAGATAATTGGTGCGAACTCCCGCCAGCAGCTTAGCCGGAAGCGGAAAAGGCTTTCCGAACTCGGCAACTTCGAGTTTGTCGAAGTCGATCCGGTTATCGATCCAACCCATGCAATCGAACTCATGGAGTGGATGTTCGCTCAGAAGAAGATATGGTCAGAGCGGGTCGGCAAGCAGGGACCCTGGATAACCTCCAAAGACTATCGAAACTTCATGGACAAGTGGATCACGGATCCCAACAATATCCAGAGGATGCGCATCTATGCCATCTTGATCGACAAAGCCCCGATCGCCATGAAACTGGCAGCTTATGGCCTATCCCATATGGATCTGATTATCGCCGCGTTCCATTCGGATCCGCAATACGCGAAATATTCGCCGGGGTTTGTGCTGGACGAGTTCTGGATGAAGATAGTCTTTGAAAAGCGTCTGAACGTTGATTTTGGCGCAGGCAATGAGCCCTACAAATTGTTCTGGTCGAGAAACGTCAAAAATGATCTCGCAAGCTATCATATCCCGCGAACGTTAATCGGAAACACGGCCACGCGATTGTGGCGCCTGAAGCGCGGGACCATGGCGCACCTCACCGAGCGCCGGAAGCGGCAAACTGAACTGCTAAAAGCAGCTTAGCTGATAGGTTTGCTATCATATTCCAAGATATTTGGGCGAGTGCGTCCGCCCCTGCCCCTCCGGCGCCTAATCCAGCGGCCAAGTGCTGGTTTTGGCGTCCCGCCCACGAGGGTGAAATAGACTTCAGGCAACCCAAAACGCTCGCAATATCCGGCACTTGCTATATACTCGCGGCCATGAGACTCCTGATCGTCGAAGACAACCGCGAACTGGCGTCCTGGCTCGGCAAAGCGCTGCGTCAGGCGCAATATGCCGTCGACATCGCCTATGACGGCGAGGATGCCGAACACATGTTGAAGGTGGCGACTTACGCAGTCGTCATCCTCGATCTGTCATTGCCGAAAATGGATGGGTTGACGTTGCTGAAGCGGTTGCGCCAGGGCGGCAACAAGGTGCCGGTTATCATCCTGACGGCCAATGCCAGCCTCGACGGACGGGTCGCCGGGCTCGATAGCGGCGCCGACGATTATCTCGCCAAACCCTTCGAAATCGCCGAGCTGGAAGCCCGCATCCGCGCCGCCGTCCGTCGCGGCCATGACCAGGCCGCGCCGGAGATCGCCGTCGGCAACCTGCTGTTCGACGGCGGGACACGGCAATTCTTTCTCGACGGCGAGATCCTGGCGCTCACCCCGCGCGAACATGCCGTGCTCGAACATCTCGTCATGAAAGCCGGTACGACGGTGACGAAGGCCGCGCTGTCGGAAAGCGTCTTCGGCTTCGATGATCTCGCCGATACCAGCGCCATCGAAATCTACGTGCACCGCGTCCGCAAAAAACTCGAAGGCAGCGCCGTGCAGATCGCGACGCTGCGCGGCCTCGGTTATCTCCTTCGCCATGCGCAATAATGACGTCCGCCCACGCAAAGGACGACTGCGCCGTGCCATCACGGGGCTGACCACCAGCCTGCGGGCGCAACTGTTTGCCTGGGTGGTGCTGACGCTGATCGGTGCGATTTGCATCAATCTCTATCTCAGTTTCCGCTCGGCGAATGCCACCTCGGACCTCGTCACTGACCACACGCTGCTTGCCTCGGCCCGCGTCATCGCCGAGGCCGTGCATGTCGACGCGAATGGCACCGTCCAGGTCGACATTCCCCCCGCCGCACTCGAGATGTTCGACACCGGCTATGGTGATCGCGTCTACTATCAGGTGGTGACCGCCTGGGGAAATCTCGTCGCCGGCTATCCTGATCTGCCGCAGCCGAAGAAACCGCAGGTCGGCGAAGACACAGCATTTCGCGCCGATCCGGTGCGGGTGATGATGCTGAACCATCCGATCGTCGGCCTCGGAGAGGAGAGCACGATTTCGGTCACCGTCGCCGTCACCCACAACAGCCAATATGCCATGCGCAGCAGGCTGTGGCTGTCGGATTTCACCAAGCAGCTCGTGCTCGTGCTGCTTGCCGGTCTCGTAACCATTATCGGTCTGCAGCGCGGTCTGACGCCGGTGCTGCGGCTGCGCGATGCTGTCCGCGAACGCGGCCGCCAGCGGCTGGATCCGCTGGAACCGGACATGGTGCAGAGCGAGCTGCGTCCCCTGGTCCATGCCCTCAACGATCATATGGAGCGGGTGCAGAACCAGATGGCGGCGCAGCGCCGCTTCGTCTCCAACGCCGCCCATCAATTACGCACGCCGCTCGCGCTGATCTCGACGCAGGCGAGCGTGGCGGCACGTGAGAATGATAATGCCAAGCGGGACGAAGCGCTGACAGCGCTGCGCTCCAGCACGAGGCAGGTGACACGGTTGGCAAGCCAGCTTCTCACCCTGTCGCGGGCCGAACCCGGCAGCCGCCGGCCGCGCAGCGACACGATCGACCTTGTCGCCACCGCCCGGCAAGTCCTGGAGAACCTGGCGGAAGAAGCCCTGAGACACAATATCGACTTGGGCCTGGAAGCCGATGACACACCGGTCAATGTCGAGGGCGACGGCACCATGCTGCGCGAGATGCTGGTCAATCTCGTCGACAATGCGCTGCGTTATACCCCTGCGAATGGCCGGGTCACGGTCGGCGTGCGGCACGACGACGGCGAGGCCATGCTGTGGGTGGAGGACAACGGCCCGGGCATTCCCGAGGCCGAGCGCGGCCAGGTATTCGAGCGCTTCTATCGTATCATCGGCACGGAGCCGGAGGGCAGCGGCCTCGGGCTTGCCATCGTCCGCGAAGTCGTCGACGGCGCCGGCGGCACGGTCGCGCTCGGCGATGCGGCCGGCGGCGGACTGCTCGTGACCGTAAGGCTGCCGGCGGTTTGACGGCTTCCCAACCGCCGGCAACTGAGAACAGGCGGGACCGCTATCCTCCCGCCCGAAGCTGGACTTCGCCCTTGTTCAGGAAAAATGTCTTGTCGAACAGCGCCAGATCCAGCGGATTGGGCAAGCGGACATCCCCCAGATCGGGATAGGCCTTCATCGACGGATCGTAGGATCGGTCGATCTGCGAAATGAAGACGATGATCAAACCTCTGTCACGCGCGAAGGATTTCAACGCCCTGACCTGCACCATCAATTCCGGCTTCCGCCGGTTCTGATCGAGTATTTGCAGGTAATCGATGACCACCAGCGTTCCCTTAGGCGCCGATGCCAGCTTCTCGACGATATAGTCGGCGCTGATCGCGTCCGAACTGTCGAATTCGAACAAGCCTTTGAAATGCTCGAACTCCGCACCGATCATCCGGAACCGGTCGAGAACGACTCTTTCGGTATCTTCCAGCGTGAAGAAGGCACCCCGATTGCCGGATTTCATCGCCTCGACCGCCAGCCTGAGGCTCATCAATGTTTTGCCGTGGCCGCGACGGGCGCCCATAAGCACCAGGTCGCCAGGGTCCAAATGTGCGAACATCTCTTCGGCGGGGGTCACCGCCTCCGCACGAGCTGCGAGCAAGCTCCAGCCGCGGAAACCTTCCTCTGCTGCGATTCGGTCCAGTGCTTCGTGCAAGGGGATATTCTCCCCGCGCGACATGAGCCGGGCTTTACGCTTCAAACGATAAACTGGGCCAGTAAGCCTCATGTGAAAAACCTCCTATTGCGAGCAACGACCGCAACCCCTCCTTATGCTTGGCGCTCGAACAGTCGGTTCGATGATCGATCAGCCCTGCATGAATGGATACTTTCCCGGATGGAGGGGGGAGGCATGGGCTTTGCCGTAACCGGACCATAAGCTGATTCGCGTCCGCAGAAAATTGCGCGATTGGGTAGCAACTGCCACCCGGCGGTTCCGGCGTATATGGACGGCAACTTCGCGCCCAAAGCGGCCTTGCCCCGATCCAATATCTGTCGTCGCCCTCATTCGACATCGTGCAGCAACGCTGGCAGACAGTTCGCTGCAGGTTAGCGTCCAAGGCCGCCCGCGGCGGCGATGATCTCCGCCGCGGTCGGGAAGATGGAGAGGCTGTTCGGTCCATCGAGCGACTCAATTTGTGCCCAGCCGATGGTGCCGTTCGCATCGACCAGGAAGTGCCCGACGAGTTGGGTAGCGTGGTTCGCGAAGATCGCATTATCGGCTTCATCAAGCTCGAAGCGGTCCTTGGCGTTGAGTACCGTGTTGGCTTCCATCGGGTGCAGCGGTTTCGGCAGCTCGCCCGTGGGGTTGATGCGTGCCGCCTGGAACTGCGCCATCGTTGCGCTATAAGGCCATTCTGGCTGCTCGCTGCTCCCATCGGGCAGGAACTCGGCATGCGGCACACCGTAGGCCCGATGCGTGTGGCAGTCCGGATCGCATAGGACCGTTACTGGCGTCGGACGGTGGCGGAAATACAGGCGGGCGCGTTCCACCGGGGTGTTGATAACAGCCACGGTCTCCACCCCGGCGGCACGCAGGGTGGGCTGTACGCCGGCAAGCTGTTCTACCTGACGCCGGCAGAACGGGCAGTGCAACCCGCGAAAGAAGCCGATCAAGAACGGGCGACCGCTCAAGTCGGCGAAGGAGACCGTCCCCTCGAAGTTGGCCGTGGCTAGTGCGAACGCGGGCGCAGCTTCTCCAGGTTGCAGCGGGCGCTTCTGGTCTCCCATGGAATAATTCCTTTCTCGTATCGTCTGGGTGAACGACCGGCATTTAACTATATCATTTGTCGCAAGAAGGCCCAGCGCTCGACGTTGAGATCACTGAGTGCGGTTCGGCATGCCATGCGCCGCTCTGACCGGCGTCAAAGCTGACTCCGCTTCTTGCCTCTCCGGCTGGTAGAAAGTCCAATAGCCCGCGAGGGGCCAAAATCGGTCCCCTCGCCCGTCTCGAATGCGCCAAAAGCCGCCATTCCGCCCCATGCGGGTGATTAGATCACGAATTCCTCCTCGTACGTCTGTGGCTCGGGAACGACCGTAACCTCCACCGGAACGATCCAATTGGCCGCGTAGCTCTCGCAGTCGGAACGCGGGAGGTCGGGCTGCACGCACCCCGCCCCATCGATCGCGCGACATCGCAGTTTATATCGCCCCACTTCTTCAGGGGTCCACATGTACTCCCACAAGCGCCATGCAAAGGGACGTTCTGTTTCGAGGAGCCTTCCCTCGCGCCAGCCCCTGCCATCTCCGGTGCAAACCTGCACCTGCCGGATAACAGCCTCTCCGCTCCAGGCGGCTCCGAAAATCCGATACGGTTGGCCGGCGATGAGATGCGCCCCTTGCACGGGACGCGCGATCTGCGCTTTGACCTCCATCTCCGCAAGGGGGACCAGCCTGGGTTCCCCGAGGCTGCGCTCCCAACGGAAATAGTCGCGCGCCTGCCAGTAGCCAAGGAACGGTTGCTCCACAACCGTGATATGCGTGATCCACTTGACCCAAGCCATGCCGAACCAGCCACCCACGACCGCACGTAGCGGGTAGCCGTGATCGCGCGTCAACGGCTCCTCGTTCATCGAATAGGCAAGGATCGTGCTGTGAGCGATGGCCTTCTCAAGCGGTAAACTGCGCGCAAAAGCGATGGGGCCTGGAGAAGCCGTTTTCTTGTTCGTGTCGACGACGCCGCTGTCGGCGCCTGCGAGCAGAACCTCACATGCGGTTCGCTTAACGCCCGCCATTTCCAAAATCTCGCGCAGAAGAACACCTGTCCACGTGGCATTGCCGACGGCTCCGTTCTGCCACTGCAACCCCTCCTTCGGCGGCACATAGTAGACGCGCCCGTTCCCTGCGCACTCGACCACGGCGGTGAAAGTCGTGCTCCGCATCGCCTTGATGCTGTCGAGGTCAAGTTCGATCGGCCGCTCCACCGCCCCGCCAACGCGCAATCTCCAGTCTCGCGCATCGAGGTCCGGCGACGGGAAATGGTTTCGCACGAAGAACAGCTCGGTTGGGATCAGCCAATCGGATAGCGACGCAAACGGAAACTCGATGTTCTGTGGGGATTTCTGTCGAACTATTAGACTGGGTTGCTCTGGTGTCGGCATCGTCCTCGTCTCCCCTTCCAAGACCACAACGTTGGCACTCGGTCGCGCGAATTCCGGTTCGATCACACCGCCCCTCGCAGTGCGTCTGTCGCGTTCCGCCTTCGGCCGCATTCTAGCACATACCGCACGTTCCTCGGATCGACATCGAACGGCAGCAAAGGGCCGCAAGCTGCCGTGAGAAGGCGTCTCCTTCACGCCAAGTTTTATCTTGGTGGCAGCTGCTACAGATTCCGGAAAATTGTCTCCGTAAGCGTCTCCGCATAGCCGTCGTCAACACCGTCGAGACGGCGGAGCAGCTCCTGACTGACGACAAAAAAAGAGGCCGGGTGGAGGTGCCCGGCCTTGGGAGTTACCGGGTGGGGGCACCCGGCCTTGGGAGTCAGAAATCTTGGCGGCTTATTGCACATCCATGTGCTGCTGCGGACGCCATCTGGTGATGCGATTTTCGACGAGCGTCATCACGTATTCGGCGCCAAGCGTCACCACCATCACCAGGATGATCGCAGCATAGAGGCCGGCTGCATCATAGGTGCCTTTGGCGATCGAGATCAGGTAGCCGATGCCGGCGAGCGAGCCGACGAATTCGCCGACGATTGCACCGATGATGGCGAACGAGAAGGAGATGTGCAGGCTTGCAAAAATCCAGCTCATCGCCGACGGCAGGATCACATTGCGGGTAACCTGCCAGTTCGAAGCGCCGAGGATGCGGGCATTGGCGATCATGTTGCGGTCGGCTTCACGCACGCCCTGGAACGCGTTGGCGAAAACGACGAAGAACACCATGATGAAGGCAAGCGCGACCTTGGAGGCAAGGCCGAGACCCATGATCATCACGAAGATCGGCGCAAGAACGACACGTGGGATCGAGTTGATCGCCTTGATGTAGATCGACAGGATATCGGAAGCCAGCCTGTTGCGGCCAAGCGCCACGCCGACGAGCACGCCGGTCACTGAGCCGATGACGAAGCCGATCAGCGCTTCTTCCATCGTGACGCCGAGATGATACCAGAGCGAACCGCTATCGGTGCCTTCTGTGATCCAGTCACGAAGGCGCAGCCCGATTGCATAGGGGCTGGAATAGAAGAATGGGTCGATCCAGTGCAAGTCCGAGGAAAGCTGCCACAGGCCGAGGATCGCCGCGAGGACCGCGATCTGCCAGAAGAGGACGACGTATTTGCGGCGCTTGATCGCTTTCAGTGCTGCCGCTTCGATTTCCGCGTCCGAGGTGCCGGCGCGAAAGATCGGAGCATTGCCTGCTTCAAGGGCTGTATTTGCCATGATCAATCCTCCCTTATGCCGCTTCGGCGGCGCGACGGTAGCTGGTTTCGACCTCTTCGCGCAGGTCGTCCCAGATCGTCTTGCAATAATCGATGAAGTTCTGCTCGTAGCGGATCTCCGAGACGACGCGCGGGCGCGGCAGGTCGATCGTATAGACCGACTTCACCGTTGCCGGCCCAGCCGTCAGCACATAGACCTTGTCGGCGAGCGCTACGGCCTCTTCGAGATCGTGCGTGACGAACACCACTGAAGCCTGTCGTTCGGCCCAAAGCTTCAGGAGTTCTTCGTGCATCACCGTGCGGGTCTGCACGTCGAGGGCCGAGAAAGGTTCGTCCATCAGCAGGATTTCCGGCTCGTTGATGAAGGTCTGGGCCAGTGAGACGCGCTTGCGCATGCCGCCCGAGAGCTGATGCGGATAGTGATGCAGGAATTTCGTGAGGCCGACGCGGGCGAGCCAGTCCGTGGCGCTCTTTTCCGCTTCCGCCTTGGACTTGCCGCGAAACAGCGGGCCGGACATGACGTTGTCGATGACGTTTTTCCAGGGAAAAAGCGCATCCGTCTGGAAGACGAAGCCGACGCGCGGATCGATGCCGCTGACGGGACCACCCATCAGGCGGACTTCGCCCGCACTCGGCCTCGCCAGGCCGGTGACGAGATTGAGCGTCGTCGACTTGCCGCACCCCGTCGGGCCGACGACGGCGACGAATTCGCCGCGCTCAACGGTCATGTTGAAATCGCGCAGCGCCGTCAGCGATTTGCCGGTCGGAGATACGAAACGGCGGCTGACATTAATGAGTTCGATCGCCGGCGTCCGGCGTTCATCCTGTTGCATGGTGCTGATCCTAACGCGTGCCTTTGGGCGTGCACGCAAAGCCCGGTGAACTGCCGCTTCCGGAACCGGCCGGAAGCGGCGTTATGACTGCTTACTTGACGTTCTTGACGAATTCCGTCGTGTAGGTCTTCGACAGGTCGATCGTCTTGCCCTTGACGTTCTTGGAGAACTGAGAGAGCACGGCGAGAACCGTCTTCGGACCATCTTCCGGCATCACGCCGTCGGCGGTGAACATCTCTTTGCCGGCATCGAGAGCCTTGATGTAGCCCTCCTTGTCGCCGACGTAGAAATCCTTCGGCATCTTCTCGGCGATCTCGGCACCGGAATGGGTATTGATGAAGCGCAGCGTCTTGACGAAGGCGTTTGCAAGCTTCTGCACATCTTCCTTGTGAGCAGCGACCCAGGCGGCGTCCATATAGAGCGAGGCTGCCGGATAGGTACCTCCGAGCGCGGCTTCAGTACCCTTCAGGGTTCTGAGATCGACGAGAACCGTAGCTTCTCCGGTCTTCAGCATGCGCGAGATCGTCGGTTCGGTGGTCATGCCGGCCTGGATGGCGTCCTGTTGCATGGCGGCGATGAAGGTCTGGCCGGCGCCGACCGGAACCGGGGTGACATCAGCTGGCGACAGTCCAGCCTTGGACGCCATATAGAGCGTCAGAAAGTTGGTGGAAGAACCGAGGCCGGTAACGCCGACGCTCTTGCCCTTCAAATCGGCGAAGGACTTAATTTCCGGATGCTTGGTCGACACCAGCTCGACTTCGCCCGGCGCCTGGCTGAATTGTACGACGGACTCAATGAACTTGCCCTTGGCCTGCAGGTCGACGCAGTGATCGTAGAAACCGACAACGCCCTGGACGGCGCCTGCGAGAAGCTGGTTTTCGGCGTCGACACCGGCTGATTCATTCAGAAGCTCGACATCGAGACCTTCATCCTTGAAGTAGCCGAGAGATTCAGCGAGCTTGGCCGGCAGATAGATCTGCTTTTCGTAGCCACCCACCATGATGGAGATCTTGTCGGCAGCATGAGCTGCCGTGGCGCCGAGGGAAGCGGCGGTCATGACGAGAGAAAGGGCTACGGTATGAAAAAGCGTGCGCGATGAACGCATAAATGTCTCCTCCTACTAAGGTGCCTGCGTCGCATTATCGTCGCATGGCAAATGCTTCCTCCAAGAAGCTAGGCGAACCTAGCGCGGGCAACCTTTCAGTCAGCTTTCATTGGGAAATCTCACAGGTTGTTATCGCGATTTTATTCACGCCGCCACCGGCAAGATCGCGTCGACCCCGCTGGGCCGAAATGGAAATTCCGAAACAAGACCGCCTCCGGCATTTGCCGGAAGCGGCGTGCTGAATCGCCCTACTTGGCGTTCTTGACGAACGCGGTCGTATAGGTCTTCGAAAGGTCGATTGTCTTGCCCTGGACGTTCTTGGAGAACTCGGAGAGTACGGCAAGAACGGTCTTCGGACCATCTTCCGGCATTACGCCATCAGCCGTAAACATCGCCTTGCCGTTTTCGAGCGCCTTCACGTAACCCTCCTTGTCGCCGACATAAAAGTCTTTCGGCATCTTGTCGGCGATTTCGGCGGCGGAATGGGTATTGATGAAGTGCAGCGTCTTGACGAAGGCATTCGCGAGCTTTTGCGTCTCCTCCTTATGGTCATCGACCCAGGAGGTCTGCATATAGAGCGAAGCGGCCGGATAGGTGCCGCCGAGAACGGCCTTGGTCCCGTCCATGCTGCGCATATCGATGAGTACCTTGGCTTCGCCGGTCTTCAACAGACGCGAGATCGTAGGCTCGGTGGTCATGCCGGCCTGAATGGCATCCTGCTGCATGGCGGCAATGAAGGTCTGACCGGCTCCGACCGGGACGGATGTGAAGTCACCAAGCTTCAAACCGTTTTTGACCGCCAGATATTGCGTCAGGAAATTGGTGGACGAGCCCAGCCCCGTCACGCCAAGGCTTTTGCCCTTGAAATCGGCAGGCGACTTGATCTCGGGATGTTTGCTGGACACCAGTTCCACTTCGCCAGGCGCCTGGCTGAACTGTACGACGGATTCGACGAATTTACCCTTGCCTTGAAGGTCGATGCAATGATCGTAAAAGCCGACGACGCCCTGAACGGCGCCGGCAAGCATTTCGTTTTCCGCATCGACGCCGGCCGGCTCGTTGAGAAGTTCGACATCAAGACCTTCATCCTTGAAGTAACCAAGGGATTCCGCGAGCTTGGCCGGTAAATAGATCTGCTTTTCATAGCCGCCCACCATGATGGAGATCTTGTCGGCAGCATGTGCCGCTGTGGCGCCGAGCGAGGCGGCAGTCATGACGAGAGAAAGGGCTGCGGTATGAAAAAGCGTGCGCGATGAACGCATTGGTGTCTCCTCCTGTTTGGATGCCGCGGCGGCATTTGATCACCGCGTCGGCATAGGCTTCCTCCACGAAGCCGAGCAAGCCTAACGTGGCCAACCTTTCAGCCAGCTTTCAGTAGGAAGCTCTCACAAGACAGTATTGCAGTTTTATTTCACCGCCGCCAACCACCAGCGCTTGATCGCCGTTTCGACCCATGCCTCTCCCGAAGCCGAGTAGATTTGCACCAACAACCATCCAGTGAACTGAAGGGCTATCGGCCACCTAGTTAAGCTGTAAATGAGCGTCCGCTCCCAATGCAAATTTTTGCACGCACAGGTATTTTGCAATGCTTGTGCGAGTTGCATCGATGGCAATTAACGCAGTGGTTTGTGGACGAGGGCAAAGTTCTGGTTGATCGTCTTGCGGCCGTGCTTGGACGGCCGGGGCTCGCTGACCCCCCTGCTTTGTAGGCATGGCGGGCCCCGCAGGAAATGAGAAGAAATGAAAAGAAAAAAGGACCCGCCGTTCTTGGTCCAGCGGGCCTAAAGATTCCAGCAACTTGTCCGGGCGCGGGCACGACCGAACAGGTGGCATTAAGACCATCTAATATAACAGGGTCAAGACGCGAATTCGACCAATTTTGGTTAGGTTTATCAACCAGGAATAGAGTTGGCGCCTGCGTAATACGCTAATCCGTTGATTTCACGATAATAAATATAACCAAGCCTTGTCAAAAAGAATGATGTCCCGAATAAAAAAATTTCTGCTTTCAGAATAGTTTGGCACCTCCAAACAATAATCAGTTTCCTTATCCACCTCGCGGAAAAGACTAACGTTACGTTAACTTAAGAAAATATTAATATGCAACGCACTGAGCGCAACAGGCTCACCTGGTAATAGTGCGAAAACGATCGTCGCCTGCTAAGTCGGCTAACGTGCACGTAATACGCTAATGTGCTATCAGTTTCCTCCGGCACTTGCGGGGTACCCGCCTTAGTGGGATCAGCTATTTTCAGCGAGGGGACAATCCATGAAAACCGTAGCCGTAGCCCTGCTTTTGTTGGCGATTGGTACCGCCGGTCCGGCGTTGGCAATCTCCCGCTACGATTCACTCAACCGAAGCTGCGCGTCGGTGCAGCAGATAATTTCGAGGGAGCGCTCAGTGCTGCTTCGTTATCCCTCGAGAAGCGGCAATATAGTCCTCTATGACCGTTACGTAGCTGGCGACGGGCAGTGCGGAAGCGGCTACTATGCGGCTTCCAGCAGCGTACCCACCAAGGACAATCCAAGGTGCCCTGTGTACAATTGCAGATCGTCTTCAGTCTTTAATCCACATTGACGCGAAGCTTCTTTTCTGCCGTTAATCTCCCTGCCGTGGGAGGGAAAAACGCCACTGTCAAGACTTTTGGTTGAAAATTACCGATATTTAATACACACTGAACGGGCAGATCGGGGACATGTTCTTGCCTCCTCCCCAGGCATCTGTAAGGTGGCGCCCGCTGGGTACCCCCGTTCGAATGAGGAGATTGCGCAGTGAGTGCAAAAGTACCAAATCCGATTGACGCCTATGTCGGCTCACGCGTGCGCATGCGCCGGCTCATGCTCGGTATGAGCCAGGAACGGCTTGCCGAACAGATCGGCGTCACCTTTCAGCAGGTGCAAAAATACGAAAAAGGCACCAATCGCATCGGCGCCAGCCGATTGCAGGCGATCGCGGGAGTTTTGGCGGTTCCGGTCGCTTTCTTCTTCCAACAAGACAACACACAGCCACTGACGACGGAAGGTCTGGGCGCAATCAGCGGCCTTGAGGACCTGTCCGAATTTCTGACGTCCAAGGAAGGTCTCAGCCTCAACAAGGCCTTCATGAAGATCAACGACCCCAACGTTCGCCAATCCGTGCTGACGCTCATCAAATCGCTGGCCAACGCTTCCGAGCCGGCGGTCACGCATGCGCCGCCTGCGGCCGAAGTTCCTTTCGGCCTCAGAAACTGATCTCCACGCCTCGCCCTATAAAATTGGGTGAGGCGCGGATCACGATCGAATGATAGGTTTGCCCCCACATCGACGATCGCGGCATCCGCAATCGCTGGAGAGACGAAAGCGCCATGCGTTCATTTGAGCGCGAAGCGGTTCCGGCTCTTTGGATCTAGAGCATCTTATCCCCCTGCGGGTTGATTCACCTCAATGCGGGATGTTCTAGCGATTGCGATAGGATAGCAGTCATCGTAGTATAAAATTCTTGATCGCAAATAACAGCTGCGATCACCAATGACACAGGTCATCGCAAGCGACACCGGACATCGAGATACCGGCAAGCTGCTGGATGCAGTGGGGACGCATGGATTTCAGGCTGCTGACATTCGGAGACCTGCGTCTCGTGGACGGAACAGGTACAACCGTGCCTTTTCCCGAAAAGGGCCTGCTATCGGTCTGCTTCCTGCTGACGAGTTCCTCGACGCAAAAGCCCCGTGCCGAGCTTGCTGAATTTCTCTGGGGCGATATCCCCATGGACAAGGCGCTGGCCAATTTGCGGCAGACGCTGTCGCGCGTCAAAAGCCGGCAAGACGAACTCGGAATCGAGCTGCTACGGATCGAGCAGGCGGCTGTCGGCGTGAATGTCCAAGCCTTCACCAACGATCTCGCATTCTTGAACGCAGTTTCGCAGACCGACCCTCACGCCGCGCTCAAGGAATTGCTGCAACTTGGCCGCTGGGATTTTCTTGCCCGTACCGAAGTCATCGGCGGCTTGGCTCGCATGTGGCTGCGCGCGCAGCGGGATCGTATCAAGGCACAGATGCTGGCGACGCTCCGCGATGCCATTGCGGCCATGAGCGAAGATGCGGACGCGACCATCGTCAAAGAGGCGGCGCTGCGGCTGTTCGAAGCCCATCCAGAAGATGAGGCGATCTACCAGTTACTGGGTGAGACCTATGCTGGCGAACCCCAACTCGAAAGCGCCCGTCACATTTTCGAGAGCCGCAGAAAATATAGATGGGGCGAATTGCCGGTTGATCCCGACCCGCAGACGCTCAGCGTCGCGCGGCGGCTGTTCGAACGCCAGCGCAGCGTCCCGGCACAGCCTCGGGAAGAAGCGGCCCAGCAGGTGGAAATCGCTCCGCCCGTGCTCCGCGGGCCGCCCAAGCTCGTATTGCTGCCGCCGGTGAACCTAACGAGAAATCATGAGCCGGCTATCTTCCTCGCCGCGGCGCTCCTGGAAGATATCACCGTCGGCCTTTGCGTGTTGAAGACCGTGACGATGGTGGCGCACTATACGGCGGAAAAGATCGCCCTTCATCTTGATCGGGCGGCAATGCTGGAAAAATACGCCATCAATTACGTGCTGGACACCAGGCTCAGCTTCGATGGCAGCGCCTATTGGCTTTTCGCGCAGTTGATTTACGCCGGCAATGATGAAGTCATCTGGGCGGAGCGCTTCGGCATGGAGGCGCGGGATCTGCCGCGTCAACATCGCGAAATTGCCCAGCGCATCGTCGCGTCGGCGGCCGGCCATATCGAGCGCAACGAATTCTCCCGCGACTATTTCGAGCGGAATCCGGAAGCCTATCGCCAATATCTGCTCGGCCAGCGCCACCTGAAGCATCTCGATCTTCCGGACATTCGCCGAGCCCGCAAGGCGTTCCAGACCGCCCTGAAGGAAAACCCCTATTTCTCGCCCGCCCTAAGCGGCATGGCCCGCACCTATCATCTCGAATGGCTGGTTACCGCGCAGGGCGACACAAAGCTGTTGAAGCTGGCCGAGGAAGAGGCCGGCAAGGCGATCGCCACCGGCCAGGACATCGTGGGAGGCTATCATCAATTCGGTGTCGCAAAGCTTTACCAGGGGGCCTTCGACGAAAGTATCGAAACCTTCGAGCTCGCTGAGACCATCAGCCCGCACTATGCCGATGTCATCGCCGATTATGCAGACACGCTGATTCACGCTTCGAAACCGGCCGAAGCTCTGGAAAAGGTCGAGCGCGCTATCAAGCTCAACCCACTGAGCCCCGATCTATATTTCTGGACCGCCGCCGGGGCCAACTACTGCCTAGAGCGTTACGACGACGCCAATGCCTATATCGAGCGGATGGCCGACCCCACTCAGGCGGCACGCCTTGCCGCGGCCAGTGCAGCCATGGCCGGCGACACACGAAAGGCCAAGACGCTGGCGCGCCGGGTCAAGGAAACCTATCCCGATTTTGAGATTGATACATGGCTCTCGATCGTTCCATTTCGTGAGCAATGGCAGAAGGACCTATATCGGGAAGGACTTAAACGGGCAGGATTTTAGATAACGTCACGTCGAAACAGTGCATGGCTTCCAAAATCTTGCTCTCGGGGTCATGCACAACTGGGGAAAGAAATTGAAGATGGGAAATTTCATAGTTTTCGGCATTCCTGGCGATACCCAACTTTACCTCGCCGATCTCGGCGCGGGAACCATATCTCCGCTCAATGTACCGACGGGCAGTGGCCTCGGTATGGCGGATCAACTGCGCAATTCTGGGGCAACGATCACCAAGGGCGTTAATCTTGCCGTTATGGTCGGCAGTACCGCCAGCGCCGGCGCAGGCAGAATGGATGAAGCTGCTGCGGGCATCAGGATGGATGAAGGCCCTGCAAGCGGCAGGATGGATGAAAGCCCCGCAGGCGGCAGGATGGATGAAGGCGCAGCAAGTGGCAGGATGGACGAGGATCCGACCAAACGATAACTGACACCGCTGTGGTGACAATCGCACCATTGATAGCCGCATCCCTGTCGGAATTCCTGGAGGGAAATTCCCACAGGGAGCGGATTGCAGCCGCCTCATCGCCTTATTCGGACCGCGCCTGTTCCGCCGAGGAGACCTTCCGGCGGATCGAGCCTTGCCTTGCCGCTCACGGCATCACTCGCCTCGGCCGCCTGACCGGGCTCGACAAAATCGGCATACCCGTCTGGCAGGCGGTCAGTCCGAATGCGCACTCGATCGTCATCAACAATGGCAAAGGCATCACCGATCTCGATGCCAAGGTCTCCGCAGCCATGGAAGCGCTGGAGCGGACCGTTGCCGGCGCGCCCGCCGTCAAAACCGTAACCACCAGTCGCCGGCAACTGATGGCTGAAGGACATGACGCCGATCCTCTGCCCTCACTGATTGCCAAAGGACAGGCGGATATTGCCGATGACGAGGACATTGCCTGGGCCGAGGGTTATGATCTCATCGCCGGCAGAAAAGCCTGGATTCCCTTCAATGCCGTGACGCTCGACCGCACCATCCGCAATCCGCGCTTCTGGCAATCCTCCGATGGTCTTGCCTCTGGCAATGTACTGGCCGAGGCCATCCTGCACGGCCTGCTCGAACGCATCGAACGCGACGCGGAAGTCCTCTGGGATATTTCCGAGCCGAAGTTGCGCATGGGGGCCTGTATCGATCCCGCCTGTTTCGCCGATCCGGTGCTGGACGAACTCATCATGAAGATCACGGCTGCCGGCCTGACGCTGCGGCTCTTCGATATCACCAGCAACATAGGCATACCGGTGATCGTGGCTCTCCTCGGTCCCGGGAAAATCGCACAAGCGCGGCGTATCCGCTACCTCGATGTCACTATCGGCAGCGGCGCGCATCCATCGCCGGTGCGGGCGGCTATCCGCGCCGTGACGGAAGCGGCGCAATCGCGCCTGACCTTCATCAGCGGCGCCCGCGACGACATCCGTCCGGAGAATTTCACGCGCGAACTGCCGGACAGCATCCGCCGCTGTTTCGATGCCATTCCCAAAACCGTCGTCGGATTGAATGCGATCCTGCCGGATGGCGCCGAGGCACTACTGCACTTTACTGTCGATCGATTGCGCCAGGCCGGCATCACTTCGGCCATCGCGCTTTCCCTCGGCCACGCCTCGCTTCCTTTTGCCGTCGCCAAACTCGCGGTGCCACAATTGGAAAATCCGGCCGGGGACCGCAAGCGCCGCTTCGGCTACCGCGCCATCTCGAAAACGTTGCAGCTGCTATGAAGATCCTGTTCGTTGGCCCCACGCTTCCCGACGCCGCCGAGATCGCCGATCCCGGTATTACCCTGCGCCCACCGGCGCAGAAGGGCGATATCGTCGAAGCCCTCGAAAATGGCGCGAACGTCATTGGCCTGATCGACGGACTTTTCGAAAATGTCGCGCCCGTCTGGCACAAGGAAATCCTCTTTGCCCTGTCGAAAGGGGTCCATGTCTATGGCGCGGCCAGCATGGGAGCGCTACGCGCCGCCGAATGCGCCGCTTTCGGCATGGTCGGCATCGGGCGCGTTTTTGAGGCCTATGCTTCCGGTACGGTTGTAGACGATTCCGCCGTCGCGCAGATTCATGGCCCGGCTGAACTCGGACACCTTCCGCTCAGCGAGCCGCTGGTCAACGTGCAGGCGACCTTGCGCGCTCTGGCCGAGACCGGCGCAATCAGTGAAGCCGAGCAAGCTGTCCTGCGGGCACGTGCAGAAGCTATGTTCTTCAAATCACTGACCTATCGCGCTCTGGCGAACACTGCGGATCTGCCGGATCCGGCGCGACGACAGGAAATTTCCGCTCTCCTGCGGGCCAATGCGGTCAATCAGAAACGCATTGACGCCCTGGAATTGCTTCACGCCGTTGCCGACTGCCCGAACGAGCGGCAGCAACCGCCGCGCGATTGGACCTTCAAAGCCAATAGTTTATGGCATTTCGCCTTCCACCGCCTTGAAATTGCATCGTAAAACCCGTTCGCAATCTCACCTCGTGTCACGCTGTATGTCACGCGCCAATGTGCGCGACTTAGGTTAAGCTCTTCTCATGTTCCTGGCGATGAGTATCTAGTTCTCCAGGAACTGTGGGCAAAGGGGCATGACATGACCGCAATTCTTCCTATCGAAATAGCAAGCCAGGATTCAGAGTCGTTGAAAGAACTGGCGTCGATTGCACGATTGATTACCTATGCGCGCCAGAGCGCAAAGAGTTTGAACGCCGATTTCCCGGTCTGGTGCCTGGATCTCGCACTCGGCGCCGTGTTGCAGGAAATGTACGCAAACGGCCTGCAGATGCCGCTTTTCGAAGAGGGCGCAGACAAAGTGAATAGGGCTGTCGCACACTAAGCGCAGTTTCTCGGATTTCTGGCGGGGGGCCGGAGAAAGATGCCGGTGTGGTTCTTCGGAGCCATGCCGGCATTGCTCTTTCTGGCCTACGGACTGAAGCCTACCGAACCCTCTCACGCACCTGCACGCCCGCCACAAAGATTGCGATGCATTGACGCAGGTGTCTCAGGCGGGTTTCGCGATCGGGCCAGTCGTTCGGCTTGCCGGGATGCGAAATCATCGCGCCAAAGATCATGTTCATCAGCATGCGTGCGCCGCTTGATGCATCGGCAATTTCGATCAGACCGCGTTTCTGCTGGAGGCTGAGCCAATCGGCCAGCAATTGCCTGGACTGCTCGGCGCCGTAGGTTCGCAACAGCGTTGCAATCTCCGGAAATCGCTGCGCTTCACTCATGATGAGATGAATGAAAGCCTCGCGGTCACGTTCCGCCGCTTCACCGATATTGATCATGAAAATCTGCTCCAGCGCCTCGTCGAGCGGCAGATTTTCTTTGGGATCGCGCGGCAGGGCCAGCATCGAGGCGCGATGCTTGGCGATAATCGCCATGAAAAGTTCCGTCTTGCTCGAAAACAAGCGATAGAGAGTTTGCTTGGAAATCCTGCACCGTGCCGCTACGAGATCCATGGTCGTACCGCCGTAGCCGAGCTCATGAAATGTCGCGCGAGCCTCGATGATGATCTCCACCCGCCTTGCATCGTCACTCACCGATTTTGGGCGGCCGCGCGGGCGGCGAGCGACAATTTCTTCTGCGTCCCTTCTCCTCCCCTCCGTCTGCACTTCCATCCTCACCTCAAAAAAGCCAAATGAGATTGACATTTACAACGGTACAAATATTTCTTGTACTACTTGGTACTGTAATTAAGACAATGGGAAATAGCAACGTGGCAAAGCGAGCCCCCTCCACCCCTGTAATCGTGCGTCCGGCGGCATTCAAACGCCTCCCAGCCGCACGCATGTCGTTGGTCGCAGCAGGGGTCGCCGCGACGTTGCTGCTAGCAAGCTGCAACGAGCAGAAGGCCGCTCAAAACAATGCGCCTGCCGTCAAGACCGAAGTCAGCGCCATGACGTTGCACCCGCAATCGGTTGCGATCACGGCAGAGCTGCCCGGCCGCACCAGCGCCTATCTTGTCGCCGAAGTCAGGCCACAGGTCGGCGGCATCATCCGCAGCCGCAATTTCAAGGAAGGCAGCGAAGTCAAAGCCGGCGACGTGCTCTACGAAATCGACCCCGCCACCTATCAGGCCGCCTATGACAGCGCCGCCGCCGCTCTGCAGAAGGCAGAAGGCGCTATACCGAGCGCGCAGGCCAAGATGGACCGTTACAAGGGCCTGAGCGCCCAGAACGCTGTCAGCCAGCAGGATTACGACAGTGCGCAGGCAACCCTCGTCCAGGCGCAGGCCGACGTCGCCTCCGCCAAGGCCGCGCTCGAAACTGCGCGCATCAATCTCGACTACACCAAGATGCGCGCTCCGATCGGCGGCCGCGTCGACGCCTCGGCGGTAACCGTCGGCGCTCTCGTCACCGCCGACCAGACGACGGCGCTGACCACCATCCGCCAGCTCGATCCGATCAATGTCGACGTCACGCAGTCGAGCACCAATCTGCTTGAGTTCCGTCGCGCCATTGCGCAAGGCCGTTTGAAGACCACCGGCGACAATGTCTCCGTCCACCTGACGCTGGAAGACGGTTCCGACTACAAGCAGACTGGCAAACTCCAATTTTCGGAGGCCTCTGTCGCCGAGACCGTCGGAACGATCACTGTGCGCGCCGTCTTCCCCAATCCGGAACGCGTGTTGCTGCCCGGCATGTATGTTCGGGCCAGCATTGAGGAAGCCGTCGCGGAAAACAGCTTCCTCGTGCCGCAGCGAGCGGTTACCCGCAATACGAAGGGCGAACCGGTCGCAATGTTCGTCAGCGACGACAACAAGGTTCAGCAGCGGGTGCTGAAGGTGCAGAGAAGCATCGGCAATAGTTGGCTGGTCAACGAAGGTATGAAGGATGGCGACCGGATAATCGTCGAAGGCGGCCAGCGCGTCCGTGCCGGCCAGGATGTCAATGTCGCTGCCGTGACCATCGACGATGCGACCGGCGAGCTGAAGCAAGCGGCCGCCGATATCAAGCCCGCCGAACAGGTCGAGCTGGAAAAGACCGATGGCAAAGCCGCCTCCGGCGCCCAGAAGTAAGGTGGTTTGATGTCTCGTTTCTTCATTGACCGGCCGATCTTCGCCTGGGTCATCGCCATTATTATCATGCTGGCGGGCGCGCTGTCGATCTTCACGCTGTCGATATCGCAATATCCGCAGATCGCGCCGACGACAGTGCGCATCAGCGCAACCTATTCAGGCGCCGATGCCCAGACGGTCGAAAACTCAGTGACAAAGGTCATCGAGCAGGGCATGACCGGCATCGACAATCTCGATTACATGGCCTCCACGTCGACGTCGACGGGCCAAGCCTCGATCTCGCTGACCTTCACCAACAAGGCCAATGCGGACGTGGCCCAGATGCAGGTGCAGAACAAGCTGCAGCTCGTCACCGCGCAATTGCCGCAGTCGGTCCAGAATACCGGTATCACGGTGTCGAAATCGACCTCGAACTTCCTGATGGTCATCGGCTTCGTCTCGACCGACGGCAAGCTCAATTCCAACGACCTTGCCGACTACGTCAACAGCACCCTGAACGACACGCTGAAGCGCGTCCCGGGTGTCGGTGACACGCAGCTCTTTGGCGCCGGTTACGCCATGCGCATCTGGATCGATCCTGACAAGCTTGCGAAATACCAGTTGATGACATCAGATGTCGTCTCGGCAATCCAGGCACAGAACACGCAGGTTTCGACCGGCCAGCTCGGTGCATTGCCACAAATGCCGGGCCAGCAGCTCAATGCGACGGTGACGGCCAAAAGCCGTCTGCAGACGCCCGAACAATTCAACAACATCATCCTGAAGAGCCAGTCCAACGGTTCGCTGGTACGCCTCAACGACGTAGCTCGCGTCGAACTGGGCGCCGACAGCTATACCAGCTCGAGTGCCTTCAACAATCAGCCGTCGGCCGGTCTCGCGGTGATGCTTGCCTCCGGAGCCAACGCCATCAACACGGCCGAGGCGGTGCAGTCGACGATCAACGGCCTGAAGCAGACGCTGCCGCCGAATGTGGAAGTCGTTTATCCCTATGACACGACGCCCTTCGTCAAGCTGTCGATCGAGGACGTGGTCAAGACGCTGTTCGAAGCCATCGTGCTCGTCTTCATCGTCATGTTCGTCTTCCTGCAGAACATCCGCGCCACCTTGATTCCGACACTTGCCGTTCCGATCGTTCTGCTCGGCACGTTCGGCGTGCTCTCGGCCTTCGGCTACTCCATCAATACGCTCACTATGTTCGGCATGGTGCTGGCGATCGGCCTATTGGTGGACGACGCGATCGTTGTGGTCGAAAACGTCGAGCGCGTGATGGAGGAGGAGGGTCTGTCGCCGCGCGAGGCAACGATCAAGTCGATGCAGGAAATCACCGGCGCCTTGATCGGCATCGCCACGGTTCTGTCGGCGGTGTTCATCCCGATGGCCTTCTTCTCCGGCTCGGTCGGCGTCATCTACCGTCAGTTCTCGGTGACGATCGTCTCGGCCATGATCCTGTCGGTCATTGTCGCACTCATCCTGACCCCCGCGCTTTGCGCCACCATTCTCAAGAGACCCGAGCACGGCGCCAAGGAGCGGGGCGTCTTTGGCTTGTTCAACCGGAACTTCGATCGCGGCGTCCGTGGATATCAGCGCAGCGTGCGCGGCATCATCAAGGGAGCGCCCTTCTTCCTTGTCCTGTTTGTGCTGATCGCCGGCGCCGTTGGTTACCTGTTCAACCATCTTTCCAGCTCGTTCCTGCCGGACGAAGACCAGGGCATCCTCATCACCAGCGTGCAACTGCCGCCCGGTGCAACGGACTACCGCACCAAAGACGTGCTGACGCAGGTCAGAAAGTACTATCTCGAAAAGGAAAAGCCCTATGTCGACGCTGTCTTCACCGTCGCCGGATTCGGCTTTAACGGACAGGGACAAAACGTCGGCCTTGCCTTTATCAAGCTGAAGGATTTCGCTGAGCGTCAGACAAAGGAAAGCAAGGCGCAGGCGATCGCCGGACGTGCCATGGGGGCCTTTTCGAAGATCAAGGATGGCAGCGTCTTCGCACTCGCGCCGCCGGCGATCCCGGGCTTTGGCAGCTCCTCAGGCTTCGACTTCTTCATCAAGGACATCAACAGCGCGGGGCATGATCAGCTCATTGCCGCCCGCAACCAATTGTTGGGCGCCGCCGGGAAAAACCCCAAACTGTTCGGCACGCGCCCGAACGGCCAGGAAGATACACCGCAATATTCGGTTGTGATCGACCAGGAAAAGGCAAGCGCCCTCAACATCAGCCTTTCCAATATCGACTCGACACTGTCGACGGCCTGGGGTGGCACCTATGTCAACGACTTCATCGACCGAGGTCGCGTCAAGAAAGTCTACGTACAGGCCGACGCCAGGTTCCGTATGCAGCCGGAGGATTTCGACCGCTGGTACGTGCGCAACTCCGATGGCGCCATGGTGCCCTTCTCGGCTTTTGCCACCGGCAAATGGACCTATGGTTCGCCACGCCTGGAACGCTATAACGGCTCGTCGGCCGTCGAAATTCAGGGTGCTGCCGCCCCAGGCGTTTCGTCCGGCGACGCCATGAACCAGATCGACCAGATCATGGCGAGCCTGCCACCGGGCTTCAGCCATGAATGGACGAGCCTCTCGGCCCAGGAAAAACTCTCCGGAAACCAGGCGAGCCAGCTTTACGCGATCTCCATCCTGGTCGTATTCCTGGCGCTGGCCGCCCTTTACGAGAGCTGGTCGATCCCGCTCGCCGTCATGCTGTCGGTTCCGATCGGCATCTTCGGGGCGCTGCTGGCGGCCACCCTCTTCGGACAGTCGAACGACGTCTACTTTAAGGTCGGCCTGCTCACCACGATCGGTCTGGCCGCCAAGAACGCCATCCTGATCGTCGAATTCGCCATCGAGCAGCAGAACAACGGCAAGGACCTGATCCCTGCGACGCTGGAAGCAGCCCGCCAGCGCCTGCGGCCGATTCTGATGACATCGCTCGCCTTCATCCTCGGCGTCATGCCGCTGGCTATCGCGAACGGTGCTGGCTCCGGCAGCCAGAATTCGATCGGCATCGGCGTCATGGGCGGCATGATCTCGGCGACCGTGCTCGGCATCTTCTTCATCCCGCTGCTCTTCGTCTCCGTCCGCCGCATCTTCAAGGGCGGAAAGCGACCGACAAGCACCACGGCATCGGAGCCAGCTCCAGACACGGCGCACTAAGAAGCATCACCTGTATGGTTTAAGGGAGGAGAATGCTGTGATCAGAGCTTTGATGATCGAGGCGGAAAACGTCACGCGCTTCCACGACATCGCGGAAGCGCCGCTCGCCGCCGGCCAGGTCCGCATCGGCGTCCGGCACATTGGCCTCTGCGGCAGCGATCTCAACACCTTCAAGGGCCTCAACCCGCTGGTGAAGCTGCCACGCGTCCCCGGCCATGAAATCGGCGGCGAGATCATTGCCGTCGGCCCCAGTGTCGATCCCGCCTATGCGCCCGGCCGCCGCGTCATCGTGATGCCCTATACCAATTGCGGCGAGTGCACCTCCTGCCGCAAGGGCCGGCTCAACGCCTGCCGCTACAACAAGACGCTTGGTGTGCAACAGGATGGCGGATTAGCCGAGGAGATCGTACTGCCGGCCGAAAAGCTGATCCTCAACGATACGTTGCCGCCACGCCATCTGGCTCTGGTCGAGCCGCTGTCGGTCGGCTTTCACGCCGTCGAGCGCGGCCGGGTGGCGAAAGGCGATCGCGTCGTCGTGCTTGGCTGCGGCATGATCGGCATGGGTGTCTTGATCGCTGCCGTCGCCCGTGGTGCGGAGGTCATCGCCGTCGATCTCAGCGAGGAAAAACGCGCGCTCGCCCGGCAGTTCGGCGCGGTCGAGACGATCGATGCGGGCAGCGAAGATACTGTCGCCAAGGTAAGCCAATTGACCGGCGATGATGGTGTCGATATCGCTTTCGAGGCCGTCGGTCTGCCTGCGACCTTTACGCAAGCCATCGATCTCGCCTGCTTTGGCGGCCGCGTCGTCTATGTCGGCTATTCCAAGGCGCCGGTCACCTACCAGACGCAGTTCTTCAATCTGAAGGAACTCGACATCATGGGCTCCCGCAACGCCCTGATGCGCGATTTTCAAAACGTCATCAGCCATCTCGAGGAAATCGGCGACAAGGCCGACGCGCTGATCTCGAAGGTTTTCCCCTTTGAAGAGGCCGAAAATGCGCTGCCCTACTGGGACAGCCACCGGAATGCGCTGAAGATCGTGATTGAGCGCGGCGCCTAGCGTTACGACATTTGTGTAGCGAGCCGCTCAAGTCGGCAGCGAAGATACCGGCGGCGTTGGCTGTTGCTTCGTCGACCATCTGCTGTGCAGCTTGGCCAGCATCAGGTAGATGATCGGCGTCGTGTAGAGCGTCAGCACCTGTGAGACGATAAGCCCGCCGACGATGGTAATGCCGAGGGGGCGGCGGAGTTCTGCGCCGGGGCCGGTGGCGATGATCAGCGGAATGGCGCCCATCAAGGCGGCGAGCGTGGTCATCAGGATCGGGCGGAAACGCTTCAGACAGGCTTCATAGATCGCCTCTTCCGATGGCAATCCAAGCATGCGTTCGCCCTGCAGCGCGAAATCCACCATCATGATGCCGTTCTTCTTGACGATGCCGATCAACAGGATGATGCCGATAAAGGCGATGATCGTCAGCTCCGTGCCGCTGATGACCAACGCCAGCAGCGCGCCGAGACCAGCTGATGGCAGCGTCGAAATGATCGTCAGCGGATGCGCCAGGCTCTCATATAGAATACCGAGGACGATATAGACCGTCAGCAGTGCCGCGAGAAGCAACAGCGGCTGGCTGCTCGCGGATTGGGTCACGTTGGCTGCATCGCCGGCAAAATCCGCATGCAGCGTATCCGGCAGATGCATTTCGAGCACCGCCTTCTGAATGGCATCATTTGCTGCTTCCAGCACGGTGTTGAGCGCCAGATTGTAGGAGATGGTCACCGACGGATATTGCCCCTGATGGTTGACCACCAGCGGCGCCAGCGTCCGATCGACCGACGCCACGGCACTCAGCGGAATCTGGATACCGCCCGATGCCGGCACGTAGAGCTTGGAGATATCGTTGGGATCGCGGGCGTAGCTGGGATCGGCCTCCAGCACGACGCGATATTGATTGCGCTGCGTATAGATGGTCGACACCTGCCGCTGCGCAAAGGCGTTGTTGAGCGCCGCGTCGATCGACTGGATGCTGACGCCGAGCCGCGAGGCTTCGCTGCGGTTGATATTGACCGTCGCTTGCAGGCCGTTGGGTTGCCGATCCGTGGCGACATCAGTCAGTTCCGGCAGGGTCTGCAGACGTTGGAGCACTTTCGGCGCCCATTCCACCAGCTCATCATAATTCGCGCCCCAAAGCGTGAACTGATATTGCGACTGAGACTGGCGCGCCCCGGCGCGGATATCGCCCGGCGAAAACAGGAAGGTGCTGAGCCCGGGCACGGCCGTCAGTTGCTTGCGCAACCGGTCTATCACCTCGTTGGTCGATACGCGCTCCGATGCGGGCTTCAGGGAAATGAACAATTGCCCGCGATTGATCGAACTCGAAAAGCCGCCGCCACCCACGGACGACCCGACACCGGAGACAGCCGGATCCTTGGCAACCATATCGGCCGCCTGCTGCTGCAGCTTGACCATAGCTGGATAGGAAATATCGGTTGCCGCCTCCGTGCCGCCCTGGATGTAGCCGGTATCATCCTGCGGAATGAAACCCTTCGGGACCTTGACATAGAGATAGCCGGACAGAACGACGCAGGCGAAGACGACGAGGACGGAGAGCACACGATGATGCAACACCGCTTTCAGCGTCCGGCCGTAGAAATTGGTGACCGCACTGAGCGTCCCTTCGATGATCCGGCCGAATAGGCCCGGCCGCGCGTCCTTGTCGTACGACCGCAGCCGATGGCCGCAGATCATCGGGGTCAGCGTCAGCGACACCAGAGTCGAGACGACGATGGTGAAGCCGAGCGTCAGCGAGAAGGTCTGAAAGAACCGTCCGACGATGCCGCCCATGAAGAACAGGGGAATGAAAGCCGCGAGCAGCGACAGGCTGATCGAAACAACGGTGAAACCGATCTGCTTCGCGCCCTCGAGCGCCGCCTTCATCGGCTTCATGCCGGTTTCGAGATTCGCGTAGATGTTCTCGATCATCACGATAGCGTCGTCGACGACAAAGCCGACGGAGACCGCAAGCGCCATCAGCGACAGATTGTCGATCGACAGCCCGAAGAGCCACATGGCGGCAAAGGTGCCGCAGAGCGACAATGGCACGGTGACACCGGCCGCAAAGGTCGTCGTGGCGCGCCGGAGGAAGATGAAGACAACGGCCATGACCAGGCAAATCGTGGCGAGCAGCGTCCATTGCATGTCGGTGACGCTGGCATGGATCGTCGTGGTGCGGTCCGAGAGAACCGCGATGTGGACGCCGGACGGGATCAGGCGCTGCAGTTCCGGGATCAACGCCTTCACGCCATCGACAGTGGCGATGACATTGGCGTCCGCTGCTCTGGTGATGTTGAGTAGCACCGACGGCTTGCCGTCATACCAGGCATCCGAGCGGCTGTTGCGGACGCCAGGCTCAACGGTGGCGATATCGGAAAGGCGTACAGCCGTGCCATCGCCGCTGCGCACGACAATCCGCCCATAAGCCTCAGGCGTCCGCAGCTGACTATTCAGGGAAATGGAAAAGGCGGCGCTGTTGCCGTCGATCGAGCCGATCGGGCCGAGCACATTGGCATTCACGATCGCCGTACGGATGTTGTCCAGCGACAGACCCATTGCGGAAAGACGGTCGGGATCGAGCCGGACACGCACGGCTGGCTGGTCGGCGCCGCTAACCGTGACACCGCCGACGCCATCCACTTGGGAGATGCGCTGCACCACCACCGTATCGGCAGCGTCATAGATGGCGCTCGGCGACACATTGTCCGATGTCAGCGCTAGGATCAGGACCGGCGCGGCCGCCGGGTTGATCTTGCGGAAGGAGGGCAATGTCGGTAGGTCGCCGGGCAGATCGGTTGCGGCAGCGTTCAGCGCTGCCTGCACGTCCTCCGCTGCGCCGTCCACGCTGCGCGACAGATCGAATTGCGCGACGATGCTGCTCGATCCGAGCGAGCTGACCGAGGTCAACTGCGTGATGCCGGCGATGGTGCCGAGATGTCGCTCGAGGGGTGCTGCGACGCTCGCCGCCATGCTGGCAGGGTCCGCGCCCGGGCGACTGGCGGATACGACGATCGTCGGCAGATCGACGGTCGGCAGGCTGGCGACCGGCAGGAAGCGGTAAGCGACGATGCCGAGGATCATCAACCCGATCGCCAGAAGCGTCGTTCCAACAGGACGTTTGATGAACGGCTCGGAGAGGCTCATGTCCCGCCACCTACAACTTCATCCAGTTCCGGAGCCGGTACGCCGGTCGGCCGTCCGACGACGCGGGCGCGCAGGCTTTCGAAGGCAAGATAGATCACCGGGGTCGTATAGAGCGTCAGAAGCTGCGACAGCACAAGGCCGCCGATGATGGTGATGCCGAGCGGAATGCGCAGCTCCGCGCCGGTACCATGCGCCAACGCCAGCGGCAGCGCACCGAAGAGCGCGGCAAGGGTCGTCATCATGATCGGACGGAAGCGGAGGATCGACGCTTTCAGGATCGCCTCCCGTGGCGCCAACCCTTCCTTGCGTTCGGCCTCCAGCGCGAAGTCGATCATCATGATCGCATTCTTCTTGACGATGCCCATCAGCAGCACGATGCCGATGAGGGCGATGATCGACAGATCCTGGCCGAACAGCATCAGCGCCAGCAGCGCGCCGACGCCCGCCGACGGCAAGGTCGAGAGGATCGTCACAGGATGCACGGCGCTTTCATAAAGCAGACCGAGGACGATATAGATCGTCACGACAGCCGCCAGGATCAGCCAGGGCTCACCCGCAAGCGAAGAGGCGAACTCCTGAGCATCGCCGGAATAATTGCGCCGAATCGAACTCGGCATGCCGATATCGCGTTCGGCCGTCTGGATCTCGGTGACGGCTTCGCTGAGCGACGCGCCCTTGGCAAGATCGAAACTGAGGGTCACGGCCGGGAACTGTTCGTCGTGGCTGATGACCAACGGCGCCGTCGTGAACGAAGCGGTCGTAAAGGCATTAAGCGGCACCTGCGTGTCGCCGGCGCCTGCGACGTAGAGCTTGTCGAGCGATTTCGGGTCCGACTGATATTGCGGCGCAGCCTCGAGGATGACGCGATACTGATTGGCCTGGCCGTAAATGGTGGCGATCTGGCGCTGGCCGAAAGCATCGTTCAGCGTGTCGCTGACGGCCTGCATCGAGACGCCGAGGCGCGAGGCAGTTTCGCGATCGACTTGGACGAAGATGCGGCCGCCGCCCATTTCGACCTCCGAAGCGACATCGATCAGCTTCGGGCTCTGCTGCAGCCGCTGCACCAGCTTCTCCGCCCAGTCCACCACCGTCGCCGTATCCGTGCCGGTCAGCGTGTATTGATAGGGCGCACGGCTGGCGCGCGTGCTGATCGAGATGCCGCGCACGCTCTGGAAGGTGACGTGGATGCCGGGCAGATCGGCCACTTCACCACGCATGCGGTCGATGATTTCGATCGCCGAAGCCGCGCGCTCGCTCCTCGGCTTCAATATGAGGCTGAGATTGCCGGTGTTGAGCGTCAGGTTGCTGGCGCTTGCACCGATGACCGAGACGATACCTGTTACATCAGGATCTTTGCGCAGTCGGTCGGCCACGGTCTCCTGCGTCTGCTTCATCGCTTCGAAGGAGGTGGTGGGCTCCGTCTCGACGACGGCGGTGATCAGGCCGGTATCCTGCGCCGGCAAGAAGCCTTTGGGAATGACGATGTAAAGAGCGATCGTGGCGGCAAGCGTCACCACCGTGACCAGCAGCATGAACGCGCTACGGTCCACCGCCCAGACGAGACTACGGCGATAGCCCTCGATCAGCCGGCCCATGACGCGGTCGGTGCCCGCCAGCAAACCGCCCCGATGCTCCTTCGGCTTGCGCAGGATGCGGGCGCTCATCATCGGCGTCAATGTCAGCGAGATCGCCGCGGACACCACAACCGCGATGGTCAGCGTCAACGCGAACTCGCGGAACATGCGCCCGACGATGCCGGTCATGAACAGCAGCGGGATGAAGACGGCGATCAGCGAGAAAGTCAGCGAGATGATGGTGAACCCGATTTCGCCGGCACCTTTCAGAGCCGCCTGCATAGGGTTCTCGCCCTCCTCGATATGGCGGGCGATGTTCTCGATCATCACAATGGCGTCGTCGACGACGAAGCCGGTGCCGATGGTGAGCGCCATGAGCGACAGATTGTCGAGGCTGAAACCGGCGAACCACATGACGCCGAAGGTCGCGATCAGCGACAGCGGCAGCGCCACGCCGGCGATGAAAGTCGCCGTCACGGTGCGCAGGAACAGCAAAACGACGAGGATGACCAGCCCGATGCTGACGACGAGCGTCCATTGCACGTCATGGATCGAAGCGCGGATCGTCTCGGTGCGGTCGTTGACAATGTCGAGCGAGATACCGGCCGGCAGCGCTTGCTTCAGCCGCGGGATCTGCTTCAGCACGCTCTCGACCGTTTGGATGACGTTGGCTCCCGGCTGGCGCATGATGTCGAGAATGACGGCTGGCTGGCCCTGGTACCAGGCGCCGACACGGTTGTTTTCCAGCCCTTCGACGACGGTGGCGACGTCCTTCAACTGCACCGGCGCATTGTTGCGGTAGGCGACGATGACAGATTTGTAGATGTTCGGATCGATGATCTGGTCGTTGGCAGCAAGCGTGAAGCTTTGCTGCGTGCCGTCGAGCGCGCCCTTGGCACCGGCAACACTGGCATTGGTGATCGCCGTGCGCAGATCCTCCAGCGCCAGACCATAGGAGGCAAGCCGCGGCAGGTCGGCCTGGATGCGAATGGCGGGTTTGACGCCGCCCTGGATGTTGACATTGCCGACCCCTGAGACTTCGCTGAGCCGCTGCGCCATCATCGTATCGGCGAAATCGCTGAGTTCACGGATCGAATAGCTGTTGGAGCGCAGAGCCAGCGTGACGATCGGCGTATCGGCCGGGTTCACCTTCGAATAGGTCGGTGGATAGGGCAGCGTGCGCGGCAGCGTCGAGCCGGCGGCATTGATCGCCGCCTGTACGTCCTGAGCCGCCCCGTCTATATCGCGGCCAAGATCGAACTGCAGGGTAATCTGGCTGATGCCGAAGGCGCTGGATGAGGTCATCGACGCCAATGACGGAATCTGGCCGAGCGGCCGCTCCAGCGGCGCGGTCACCAATGCCGCCATCGTATCCGGATCGGCGCCCGGCAACTGCGTCGTCACCTGGATCGTTGGAAAATCCACCTGCGGCAGCGGTGCGACCGGCAGGAACAGATAGCCGAGAATGCCGCCCAACAGAACGGCCACCCCGAGAAGCGAAGTGGCGATCGGCCTGGAAATGAAGAGCGACGAGACGTTCATTGCTGTCGTGTCGTTGAACTGGTGGCGGCAGCATCGCTGCCATCTCTATTGGTGTTGGAATTGGCGTTATTGCCGCCGGCACCGTCTGCGTTCTGTCGCCGGTGACCGCCGTTGCCGCCGCCCTGGCCGTTATGCTGACGGTGCGGCCGTTGGCCGTCACTGGCCGCATTGCCATTGGTTTGAGCCTGATTGTTTTGAGTTGCGTTTTCGGCAACCGGCTGCCCCTCGGTGACGGGGGTCGTCACAGCGGGTGCGGCCGTGCCGGCCGCGGCGGAAATCTGCACTTTCGAACCATCCTGCAGGCGGGCAAAGCCCGTCGTCACCACCTTGTCGCCGGGGACCACGCCATCGGCAATGACGGCCTGCACGTCGTCCTGCTGGCGCACCTTCACCGGCTTCATGGCAACAGTCTGATCCTGTCGGATGATGTAAACGAAGGTGCCGTTCGGTCCGCGCTGCACGGCGGCTGTCGGAATAACCGTCACGCCCTTCAGCGTCTCGACCAGCAAGCGGGCATTGACGAAGGCGCCCGGCCACAGCGCCAGCTTGTCGTTCGGGAAATTGGCCTTCAATCTCACCGTGCCTGTAGTCGGATCGACCTGATTGTCGACCACCGCCAGTGTGCCGTTGTCGATCACCGTCTGACCGTCGCTCGCTATCGCCTGGACGGAAAGGGCTCCCGTAGCACTTGCTGCGTTGACGCGGGCAAGCTGCTGCTGCGGAATGGAAAACAGGACGGAAATCGGCTTGATTTGCGACAGCGTCACGATGCCCGTCGCATCCGACGCGCTGACGAGATTGCCGACATCGACATTGCGAATGCCGGTGCGCCCGTCGATCGGCGCCTTGATCGTCGTATAATCGAGCGTCGCCTGCGCACTTTCAATGGCTGCCTGGTCGGACTGGAGCTGCGCCGTATATTGCGCGACAAGGGATGTCGAGGTATCGACCTGCTGTTGGGTACCGGAAGCGGTCGCCACCATGCGCTGAAAACGTTCGAGATCGCGTTTCGCGCCGGCCAACAACGCCTCGTCCTGCGCCTTCTTGCCGATGGCCTGGTCGAGCTGAGCCTTATAGACGGCATCGTCAATGCGGGCGATGACATCGCCCTTCTTGATGTCCTGGCCTTCGCCGAAACCGATTTCGACCACCTTGCCGCTGACCTGGGCGCGCACCGTCACCGTGTTCAGCGCCTTCACGGAGCCGACGCCGTCGATATAGACCGGCACATCGGCAGATTTTGCATCCGCCGCCAGCACCGGAACAGGACCGGAAAATTGCGAAAGGCCACCGCGCCGCCTTCCGCCGGCCTGGCTTGCACCCTGCCCTTGATTGCCACGGCGTTCACCCTGGGCCTGCTCATTGGGCGCAGCCGCGCTCTGATAGCCGAGCAGGCGCTCGGCGCTTCCAAGCCAGAGATCACGTGTCACATAGGCGCCATAGCCCACGGCGCCAATCACTGCTACCGACATCAGGACCCGAAATGTCCGAGCCATCAACATACCTTCCTTTACAGCTCCGGCCACAACGGTCTGCCGGCGCGATATTGGCGCGACTTTAGCTTGCAGCGGGTCGCTTAGGAATTTGGTATGCCCATTAAATTTTGTCCATTTTTGTGTGGCTTAGCGCAACAAACTGTTACATTGGACGAAAACTGGGATTGTGGTTGCAATTGAATGATCAGCAACGCACGCCCTCGCTGTCCTGCCCCGAGATCGGTCGAACGCATGGCCTTGAAAGACTACATCCGCACGATCAGGCGGCCGCGAACTTGCCCTGCCAGAATGGCCTTGGCCGCCGTCGGCAATTCGTGCAGCGTAATTTCCCTGACGAAACTGTCATAGGCCGAAAAATCGAACAATTCGGCGATACGTGCCCAGGCGGCGACACGCCGCTCATAAGGCTGCATGACACTGTCGATGCCGAGAAGCGCCACACCGCGCAGGATGAAGGGCAGGACATTGGTCTCAAACGTCACGCCACCGGCATTACCGATGGCAGCGACGGCGCCGTGATATCTGACCTGCTTCAGGAGTTTGCCGAGCATTGCCCCGCCCACCGAATCGACGGCTGCAGCCCAGCGAGCACTTTCGAGCGGCTTGTCGGCGGCAGCGAAGAACTCTTCGCGGCTGATGATCGTCTTTGCCCCGAGCGCCTTCAATTCCTCCGACAAATGCGGGCGGCCGGAGATTGCCGCGACTTCATAACCGAGCTTCGAAAGCAGATGGATCGCGACCGTGCCGACGCCACCGCCCGCGCCGGTGACCAGCACTTCGCCATCGCCGGGTTTCAGGCCGTTGGCCTCCAGCCGATCGACCGCCAGCATCGCCGTCAGCCCTGCGGTTCCCATGACCATGGCATCGCGTGTGGAAAGTCCTTCGGCAAGCGGCACCAGCCAATCGCCATAGATCCTGGCCTTCTCGGCATAGCCGCCCCAATGGCTCTCGCCGACACGCCAGCCCGTGAGCACGACCTTCTGGCCGGCGCGATAGCGCAGATCGGCGCTCTCGATCACCGTCCCGGAAAAGTCGACGCCGGCGATATGCGGATAGGTGCGGACGAGACCGCCGGCACCTGTCAGGCACAGGCCGTCCTTGTAGTTGACGTCGGCCCATTCCACCGCGACCGTGACATTGCCCTCAGGCAGGCGACCTTCGTCGAGCGACTGCACGGACGAGGAGACAACGCCCGCAGCATCGCGCTCGGTGACAAGAGCCTTGAAACTCATCCGACGATCCTTGTGTTCATAGGCGTAAAGTTAGGGCAGAACGACGACAAGTCATCCCACTCTGCCTCAAGCGGTCGCCGGCGTGGCGCTCCGCGGCGCAACCGGTATCGGATTGGGCTTTGCGAAGTGGCAAGCGGCAAAATGGCCGAGCACGGTCTGCGCGAGAGGCGGCCGTTGGGTCTTGCAGATCGCTTCGGCAATCGGGCAGCGCGTATGAAAGCTGCAGCCGGGCGGCACGTTGGCCGGGCTCGGCACGTCGCCCTTCAGGATGATACGGGTCTTCGGCGCGTCTGGATCGGGCTCGGGCACGGCCGAGAGCAGCGCTTGCGTATAGGGATGGCTCGGATGGTCGTAGACGCGATCCTTAGGCCCGATCTCAACGATGCGGCCGAGATACATCACCGCCACGCGATCAGCGATGTGACGCACAACGGAGAGATCGTGCGCGATGAACAGATAGGAGAACTTGCGCTGCTCCTGCAGGTCCTGCATCAGGTTGACGATCTGTGCCTGCACCGAGACGTCCAGTGCCGAAACCGGCTCGTCGGCGACGATGAACTGCGGATTGACCGATATCGCCCGCGCAATGCCGATGCGCTGGCGCTGGCCGCCGGAGAACTGCCGGGGGTAGCGATCCATGAAGGTCGGCGACAGCCCGACCCGGGTCAGAAGTTCTGCTACGCGATCGCGGGCCTGTTGTCGCGACTTGACCAGACCGAAGACTTCCAATGGCTCGGCAACGATCTGGGCGATTGAGCGGCGCGGGCTGAGCGACCCATACGGGTCCTGGAAGATCATCTGCATCTTTTCGCGCATCGCCCGCATGTCGCCGCGGCTGAATCCGGTGAGATCGACACCGTCCATCAGCACCTGGCCCTCGGTCGGCTCGATCAGCCTCAGAAGCAGCCGCCCCAGTGTGGACTTGCCGCAACCGGATTCGCCGACCAGCGCCAGGGTCTCGGCGCGCTTGACGGTGAAGGAGACGCCGTCGACGGCGCGCACGCCGGACGGCGTCTTGCCGAGCGTCAACCCGCCGGCATCGGAAAAGGTCTTGCCCAAATCCCTGACAGTAATCAGGTCGTCTCGTGCGTTCGTCTCGTTCATGAGGTCGCTCCCGCGCTGACCCAGCATGCTGTCTTCTGGCGGGTGGCCAGGGTGAACATCGGCGGCATCATTTGCGCGCATTTGTCGATCCGGTCCCCGCAGCGGGCATAGAAGGGACAGCCCTGCTTGACGGTACCGGCCAGCGGCACCGAGCCCGGAATCTGGTAGAGCCGCTTGCGGTCGTCCTTCAGCTTCGGCACGGATTGCAAAAGCCCGCGCGTATAGGGATGGCCGGGATTGCGGAAGATGGTGCGCACATCGCCGTCCTCCACCACGCGGCCGGCATACATGACGATCACCCGCTCGGCGATATCGGCGACGACGCCGAGATCGTGCGAGATCAGCAGCACGGCGGTGTTCAGCTCCCGCCGCACCTTCTTCATCAGCTCCAGCACCTGCGCTTGGATGGTGACGTCGAGCGCCGTTGTCGGTTCGTCGGCGATCAGGAGTTTCGGATTGCAGGCAACGGCCATGGCGATCATCACGCGCTGGCGCATGCCGCCCGAGAACTGGTGCGGATAGGCCTCGATACGCTTTTCCGGATCGGGCATGCCCACGAGCTTCAAAAGCTCGATGATGCGGGCGCGCCGCTCCTCGCGGCTCGATTTTTGATGCAGCTTGATCGCCTCGCCGATCTGGTCGCCGATGGTCATGACCGGATTGAGCGAACTCATCGGCTCCTGGAAGATCATTGCGATGTCACGGCCGCGAATCTCGGGCATTTTCGAGCGCGGCAGTTCCAGAAGATTGACGCCTTCCAGCTCGACCCGACCCTCCGCAATGCGGCCGGGTGGCATGGGGATCAGGCCCATGGTAGCGAGAGAGGTGATCGACTTGCCGGACCCGGATTCGCCGACGATGCCGACTGCGCCACCGGCGGCGATTTCGAAACTGACGCCGTTGACGACGCGGATTGGCCGGTCCTTGGGACCGAATTCGACCGAAAGGTTCTCCACCTTGAGAAGAGGCACCTGCTTGCCGGATCGGGATTGAGACTGGGACTGCCCCTGGCTTTGCTTGGACGATGTTTCTGTCATCATGATGCGGTCTCCGGATCGAGCATGTCGCGCACCGCGTCACCGGCAAGGTTGAACGAGAGCACCACGCAGGTAATGGCGAAGCCGGCGGCGATGATCGGCCATGGCGAACCGAAAAGATTGTTCAGGCCGTCGCGGATGATATTGCCCCAGCTCGGGTTCGGTGGGCGCGTGCCGATGCCGAGGAAGCTCAGCGACGCCTCGAGACGAATGGCGGAGGCGACCCAGAGCGTCATCAGCACGACGATGGGGGCGGCGATGTTCGGAATGATGTGGCGGAAGATGATGACCGGCGTGCTGAGCCCGATAGCGACGGAGGCTTCCACATAAGGCTCCTGCTTGACCGCCAGCGTAGAAGCGCGGGCGACGCGGGCAAAACCGGGCACGAAGGCGACCGTGATGACTGCGACAATATTCCAGAAGGCGCCGCCGAGCACCGCAGCGATCATAATCGCCAGCAGCAGCTCCGGAAAGGAAAGGAGCAGATCGATGACGCGGCTGATCAGGCGATCGACGATACCGCCGAAATAACCGGCGACGACGCCGAGCGCCGTGCCGCAAATGGCGGCGAGCGCGGGCGAGATGAGGCCGAACAGCAGCGAGTTGCGCGAGCCATAGATCATGCGCGACAGCACGTCGCGGCCGAACTGGTCGGTGCCGAGCCAATGCGCTGCCGACGGCGGCTTGTTGACGGCGAGAATGCTCTGCTGCAGCGGATCGTAAGGGGCAAGCAGCGGCGCGAAAACGGCGATCAAAAAGAAGGCCAACACGATGGCGAAGGCTAAGATGGTAGAGGGCCGGCCAAATATCATCTGGCGAAGCAAGATGCCGAAGCCCGGTGCGGGCGCCAGATGCGGCGTATCGGCCTGCGACCCGATGGGAGCGGTGATCGTGTTCATTATTTCACCCGAATGCGAGGATCGATGACGATATAGAGCAGGTCCATCATCAGGTTGATCAGCACGACGACTATGGCAAAGACGATGACGCCGCCCTGAATGACACCGTAATCACGCTCATTGATCGCCTGGATCAAAAGCCTGCCGATGCCGGGCCGGTTGAAGACCAGCTCGATAGCCACCGATCCGGAGAAAGTGGCGAGCAGACTGAGGCCCATGCCAGTCGACAGCGGCAAGAGCGCATTGCGCAGGCCGTGGCAATAGATGACCCTCGGCTCGCGCGCACCCTTGGCTCGCGCCGTGCGGACATAGTCCTTGCCAAGCACTTCCAGAAGCGACGCGCGCGTCAGCCGGCCGATGAAGGCCGCCTTGACCATTGCCAGCGTCAAGGCCGGCAGGAAGACATGATACATGCGGTCGGCAAAGCCGTTGCCGGCCCCATTGATCGGGAACCAGCGCAGATTGAGCGCGAAGATGATCAAGAGCAGCGCGCCGAGATAGAAATCAGGAACGGCATGACCGAACAGCGAGAAGGCGCGCACGCCATTGTCCGGCAGCTTGTCGCGATTGGTCGCCGCCATCACGCCGATCGGCACACCGGCACCGACACCCATGATCATCGCTACCGCAGTCAGTTCGATCGTATAGGGCAGGTTCCGGCCGATAAGGTCGAGCACCGAAGCGCCGTTCATGTAGGAGGTGCCGAGATTGAAGGTCACGACCCCGTACAGGAAGTTGAGGTATTGATGCCAGAGGGGCACATCGAGGCCCATCTTAGCGCGGAACTGGGCGAGCTGCTCCGGGAGAGCGGTGTCCCCCAGAGCAGCTATCGCCGGATCGCCGGGCAGAATGCGCATCGCAATGAAGACGAGCGTCAGCACCAGCCAGATCGTCGGTATGGCGTCTACGAGCCTTAGGAAGAGATATCTGCCCATTGCTTACTACCTGTATGACTACGCGGTCTTGGTGGCGCGATGGAAACGCCAGCGGGCGTAACCACTCTTGACGTCGTAGCCGAGATTGACGCGGGCATTGCGCGCCACGGTGAAGGACAGCGTCGACATGCCGATCAATGGCAAATCACGAAGCACCTGTAGTTCGATCTGTTTGCAATAATCGACGTAGCTCTTGAAGTCGGTGGACTGCAGCGCCTTGTCGAGCAACCCGTCGATGCCGGGCATGGCAACGCCATAGTGGCTGTAGTTGATGCCGCCCTTGCCGTCGGCCTTGACCTCGGACTTGGTCGAAAGCTGCTGGAAATAAAGCTGCGTCGGGATCGGCGGATAGCTCGACGAATGTAGCGCGAGCGTGTTCTTGTCCATGTGGTTGTCGGCATGATAGGCGGTGTGGTCGCCAATATGCAGGTTCATGCGCATGCCGACCGCGCGCAACTGTTCCTGTACGATCAGCATGATCGAGGAATAGTCCTCGCGCTGGCTGCAATTGCTGTCGAAATCGAAGCCGTTCGGGAAACCGGCTTCGGCAAGCAGCGCCTTCGCCTTGTCCGGATCGTAATTGTATTGCAGTTCGGGCGGCAGGTCCTCAGTCTTGAAGCCGGCCGGGAAGAAATCCGGCTGCAGGCCGGCCGTAAAACCGCCCATCGGCTTCAATGCATCGGCAACCGCGTGACGGTCGACGGCATACATGATCGCCTGGCGTACCTTGAGGTTGTCAAAGGGCTTGCGGTTGAGGTTGACGTGGAGCGTGTTGAACGAGCCCGGTGCAGTCATGTCGAATTTCAGCGTCGAGTCGCGCTGCAGCATGGAATCGACCCAGCCCGGCGCACGTACCGCCTCGATCATGTCGACATCGCCCGATAGCAGCGCCAGCGTACGCGCGGTGGTGTCGGCGATGTAGACACATTCGGCGCTGGCGATCTTGGCCTTGTTTTTCGTGTCCCAATAGCCCTCGTGGCGCTTCATCGCGACACCCCACTGATTGTCAAAGCGGGTGAGTTCGTAGGGACCGGTGCCGACGGCATCGGTGGCGAATTTTTCTGCGCCGATCTTGTCGAAGGCTTTCTTCGAGACGATCGAAGTGTTGTTGCAGAAGATCGACGTGCCAAGCAGGTTGACGTCAGGCGTCTTCAACTGGATATCGACCTCATAAGGACCCTTGGCAACGACATCGGCGATATTGGACAAGATCGTCGTGTTCGTGCCTTCCTTGATCGCGCGCTTGAAGGAGAAGACCACGTCGTCGGAGGTCATCTCGCCATAGCCTTTGTGGAACTGCACGCCCTGGCGCAGCTTGAACGTCCAGGTCTTGGCGTCCGGCGACGTCGTCCACTCGGTGGCGAGCGTCGGAACATACTGATCCGGCGTCGTGGCGAAAGTGCCGTCTTCAGGGCGGACAAGCTGTTCGTACATCTGCTCGGTCGCCCAGTTGTCGCCACCCTGCGTCGTCTGGTTCGGATCGCTGGTGCGCGGGCCCGTGGCGGCGATGCCGACGCGGATCACATCTGCACTCTGCGCGCGAGCCGCCCTTAGCCCGACCATGCTCATCGCCGCCGTCGCAGCCGCCAGCTCAAGGAATTCACGTCTTTTCAGGCTCATAAACTACCCTCCCAGGATATCAGCTGCGACGCTTGTTCAGTTCGGCGTCGTTGATTGAAAGGCCCAGCCCCGGGCCAGAAGGCACCACAAACTTTCCGTTCTGAGGCTTCGGCAGATTGTCGAAAGCGACATGCATGCGTGTCGACGGATCGGCGAATTCAGCCGGCTTGGTCAGGTGCATGATGGCGGAAAGGATATGCAGGTTGGCAACATGGCCGATCGTCGGTTGCGTCTGGTGCGGCACCAATTCGACGCCATGGGCGTGGCAGATCGCCATGCACTGCATCAGGCCGGTAATGCCGCCCATCTTTATGAGGTCGGGCTGCACCATGCGCACGCCGGCATTGATCATGTCGACGAGGGCTTGCGTCGTATAGGTCTGCTCGCCGGCCGAAACCGTGATGCTGAGGCGCTGGGCGATCTCGCCCATGGCGCGGACGTTGTAATGCTGCACCGGCTCCTCGAACCAGATGTAGCCTTCCTCCTCCAGTACGCGGCCGACGCGCATCGCTGTGCCGACGGAGTAAAGATTGCTGGCATCGAAAGCGAGCGGGAAACCATCGCCGACCAGTTTGCGCACCGCCTTGATCTTGGCGATATCACCGGGAACGTCGACATCCTGGCGCGACCGGTCGCCGTCCTGACGGAACTTGATCAGTGCCGGCGTTTCCGACTTGAAGCGTTCCTCGACCGCACGCAGCGTCTCGTCGAGAGTGCGGAAGGCGTTGTTGCCGACAGAGGAATAGAAGGGAATTTCCTTGCGCCAGGCACCGCCGAGCAATTGATGGATCGGCTGGTTGAAGAACTTGCCCTTGATATCCCAGAGCGCGATATCGAGTGCGGCGAGCGCACCGGTAACCGCGCCTTCCGGCCCGAGCTTGATATATTTGTGCATCAGCCGGTCGAAGATGATGGCGTGGTCGAGCGCGTCGAGGCCAACCAGGGATTCGGCGAAATCCCTGACGACGCCGAGCGAGTGCTCGCCGCCCATCATCGGTGATGCCTCACCATGGCCGACGATGCCGTCTGTGGTAGTGACGCGAATGAAGGCCGTACGGCGGCCCGGCGGCTCGTTGGGCTCCCAGCTTACTTGGAAAGCCTCGACGGATTTGATGGTTGTAGAAGTCGGCACGCCCAAAATCCTTACTGCAACGAAATGTTGAATGGCGGTCCGGCCTGGTGGCCGGAAAATGTGGGTCGGAGCTGGCGATACGCGGCAAATGGATCAATTTCTGTGCCTGCCACCCCGCTGAAAGGCACAGGTCTCCGTTCAGCCCAAACGGGCTGCCTTGCTCAGAAAATCCCCATTAACCTCCTGCGACCCTCGCCATACCTGCCACGTTCACCGGGCAGTCACTCTCTCCACGGAACGCACCATTACGCATTTTGCATCCGTATGCAATATCGCAAAACGGGCAAATTCGGAAAAACTATGCTGATTGGTAGGATGAATAAGCTAGCACGGGTCCATAGAGCCGCAAAGCCGCCTTTGCTGGCATGTTGTGGCAATACAGATATTCCCTAATGGAAAAAGCAGTTCAGGCGTAAGCGTAGATCGAAGTCCGAAGGAACCGGGCAACGAGCACACCATCGGCCATCATGAACTCCTCGCTCTCGAAATAATATTTACCTTTGCGCAGCGACGCATCGGTTATGCGTCCGGCTGTGGTCAGGCGCTGGCCGGGACGGACAAGGCCGAAATGCTGCGCCTCGGCACTGGTCAAAACCACCGGCGCCGGAAAGGCGAAGCTGTTGTTGGTGTCGCCCATGGCGAGCCGCATCAGGCAGCCGGAATGCACGAAACCGGAATTGCTGTAGAGCGGATGCCGCTCACTGAAAGCCGAAAGCGATTTGCGGAAATCCGTTTCGGTCAACACCCTGTCGGCTGTCGTCACCGGCATGCCCGGCCGCAACGCACCAGCTGCGACACGCGGCGGCGTCTCCGGCCGCGGCAATATCGCGAAGCCTGAAATATCCGGCGCGACAGGTTGCGCATCCCGCAACCCGACCCAGCCGGACGCGACCTCTTCGCCCTCCTCGTTGACGGCGCGGATCTCGGCCCGACGCATCTGAGGATCGTCCGTAAGTTCGCCGGCCTTGATGGTCAGCACATCGCCATTGTAGACGGGCCGGCGAAAGCGGGCACTCATGCCACCGCGCTCCGCCCATGCCTGCCCCCAGGCTTCGATCGCCACACGACTGATATGGCCATAGACGAAGGCCCCAGGCACCAGAGCCGCCTTATAACCTCGAGCCCGAGCCACATCGTCGTCATGGATCGACCCCCTGTAGCGGGGGTCATCATCGAGCTGAACATGAACAGCCAAACTGCGCGGGAAGAGTGCTTTATCGGTAGAGAGGGGCATATCAGGCTCACCCATCGGCAAATGGCACGGTCGCCGTCGCGGCGCTGGCCTGGAGTTGATCGATCTCTTCGTCTGACAGAGTCAGGATATCCCGGAGCACGCGCATATTGTCGCCGCCGAATTGCGGAGCCGCACTGCGCTGTGTGCCGGGCGTGCGGCTCAGGTGGATCGGCAGGCCCGGATACGGATGCCGCCCGGCATCGGGATGATTGAGTTCGGTGAAGAAACCGCGATGGGCGAGATAGTCGCTGCCGGCAAGATCGGCAGCGGTTGCGACCGGCGCCGCAGCAACACCAGCCTCCTGTAGCCGCCGCGCTACCTCATGCTTGCTGCGTCCACGCGTCCAATCCGCGATGATTCCGGTCAGCAGATCCTCATTGGCACGTCGCGCTGCCAGCGTCGCAAAGCGGCTGTCTTCGGCCAGATCGGGTCTTTCCATGACTGCACAGAGCGCCCGCCACTGCGTCTCGTCTTCCGCGGCAATCACCACCCATTGGTCTTCGCCGATAGCCGGAAACGCATCGTGCGGAGCCATATGGGCGACGTGATTGCCGTCGGGCACCGGATCGAGGCCGGTTTCGGTCGCAAGCAGCAGCTCCGCGCCGATGAGCTGCATCGCCGCCTCCACCTGCGGTACCTCGATATATTGACCCTCGCCGGTTCGCTGCCGGTAGTGCAGCGCGGTCAGAATAGCAGCCGCGGCATTGAAGCCGCCGATCGGATCGAGATAGGAAGGACCGGTATTCTCCGGCTGGCCATTGCGATAGCCCATCATTGCGGACATGCCGGTCGCCATTTCCATGGTCGGGCCCAGCGCCGCATAGCCGGACATTGGTCCATGCCGCCCGAACGCCGGCAGTTCCGCAACGATGATATCCGGCTTGATCTTAGTGAGATTGTCATAATCGAGCCCGAGCTTGGCAAGCGTTCCCGGCCGAAAATTACAGATCAGTACGTCAGCCACGGCCACCAGCCGCCGCAATGTCTGCCGCCCCTCCTCCGTCTTCAGATTGAGAATGCAGGAGAGCTTGTTGACGTTCTGCGAGTTGAACAGAAAAGATCGGTCGAAGAACCGCTCGCCCGGCTCGCCGTCCGGAAAATTGATCGGATTGGGCTTCTCCTTGTTCAATCGCCAGGAATTGACCCGGTTCGGCGACTCCACGTGGATCGATTCGGCCCCGAAATAGCAGAGCACCCGCCCTGCCATCGGCCCGGCCCAGGCTGTGGTGATCTCGATGACCCGGATGCCTTGCAGAGGGAGATGTGGAACTTCTGTCCCTTGCCTGCCCTCGTCCTTCGAGGCTCCGGCCTGCGGCCTCTGCGCCTCAGGATGAGGGCTATTCCCGAGCTTGGCCGTTGCTTCAATTCCTTTGATGGTTTGCCCTGACGCAACAGCGCCCTGTTTGCTTCTGCCTCCAGGCACAAAACCGGCTCCATCCTCATTCTGAGGTGGGAGCGCAGCGACCCTCGAAGGACGAGGGTGGCCCATAAATCCGTCCAGATCACGGTTCGCCTCACCCAGATCGGGCGCACCCGCCCGCACGCGGCGCGGCGTCTCGCTCATGCGAAACGGCGGCCCGAGGATGACCCGGCCGTCGACGCTTTCCCAATAATTGCGGCTGTTAAGATGGGCATTGCCGAATTGTTCGGACGGACGATAGGCTTTGGCGGCGATCACCTGCGCTTGCTGCAACCGTTCCACTAGGTCTTCGGCGGCAAGATCCGCAACCTTCTCTTGGATGATGGCAAACATGGCGTCCCAGTTTCGCCGCCGGATGGCCGGATCGGCGAAACGCGCATCGCGCTCCATTTCCGGCAGATCGAGAGCCGTACACACCGCATACCAGCGGTGATTATAGATCCAGATGCACACCCAGCCGTCGCGGCATTTCACCTGGCCTGCCGGGATGGTCTGATCATTGCGGCGATGGACCGAGCTATTGTAGATGTGCCGGAGCACATAGGGAAAACACATGGCAGCCGCCGTTTCCTCGATATCGACGCTGACCGCTTGCCCCTTGCCATCGGCGGAGCGCGCAGAAAGCGCCGCCATGATGCCGATATAGGCCGCCACGCCGGCGGCAAACGAAGCGCGGTCGCCGACGCCATACAACGGCTCGCGCCCGAATTCCCCGTTGTTGTTCATCATGCCCGACAGCGCCTGCAGCACGATTTCCGGTGCCTTCCAATCCTTCAGCGGCCCATCCTTGCCGAAGGGACTGACGGTGACGGCGACACATTGTGGATTGATCTTCTCCACCTCGGCCGCATCGAAATCCTCCGGCAGGATCGCGACGTCGGCACTTGCGAGCAGCGCGTCCAACCGGGCTCGACCTTCGCTGCCTTGGCGGTCGAGGCTGACGGAACGTTTGCCTGTGTTGAGATGCCAGAAGCGCTGCGAAAGCCCGCTGTCCTTCACCGGGAAGGGCGGCATGCGCCGGATCCGCGACCCGGCTTCCGGCTCCACCAGGATTACCTCCGCGCCGAAGTCGGCAAACAGGCGCGCGCAATATTGACCGCCCAAATTGTCCGAGAAATCGACGACTCTGAGATCGTCCAATGCACCGGGCATTCGAATTGCCTCCACCCATCATCATATCATTCGGCGCCCGATCTCCTCCCGAACGCCAGCACACACTAATATGACTTGCATACGCATGCAATATGAACTTCAATCCGAATGAACCGATTGAATGAAATCCATCGGAACGGTATTGACGGTGCAGGGGCGAGTAAAACCGCGAGACAAGCAATTCGGGGACGCAGATGGCGCGTGGCGTGGGACCGTCAGATGGAAAGAGAAGGCCGATCACCGCGCGCGAGCTGGCGCGAATGATCGGGGTCAGTCAGTCGGCTGTCTCACGCGCCTTCACGCCGGGCGCCAGCATTGCGCCGGAGCTGCGCGAAAAAATCCTGAAATTCGCCGAGGAGCAGGATTACCATCCGAACGCCATCGCCAGCATGCTGTCGAAGAGCCGCACCAACATCGTCGGCATCGTCGTTTCCGACATGAGTAACCCCTTCTATCCCGCGCTCATCCAGAAGCTCTCGCAGGGCCTGCAGCGCATCGGCCTGCAAAGCCTGCTGTTCAACATCACCAAGGGCTCGAATATCGAAGAGCAGCTCTCGGCGCTGCGACGCTACAACGTCGATGCCGTCATCGTCATTTCGGCAACCATGCTCTCGGGAGCGACCCTGCATTGGGCGACCGAGGGCCGTGCTGCGATCCTGATCAACCGCGTCGTCGACGACGCCGATATCAACTGCGTCTGTTGTGACAACGTCGAGGGCGCGCGCGCCATCGCCGATCATTTCCACGAACTCGGCCGCCGCCGCGTCGCCTATGTCTCGGGTCTCAGCCATACCACCACCAATCTGGAGCGGCAGAACGCCTTCATCACCCGCGTCGCCGAACTGGGCATGACGCTGACGGGCCGTGTCGACGCAGGAGAATATAGTTACGACGCCGGCCGCCGCGCGGCACTCGAAATCGCCGCCAAGAACAACACCGATGCTATCTTCTTTGCCAACGACATTCTCGCAATCGGCGGCATCGATGCGCTGCGCGAGGACAGCGGCAGGCGAGTGCCCGAGGATATTTCCGTCGCCGGCTTCGACGACATCCCCATGGCTAGCTGGCCGCATTATGCGCTGACGACGTTTCGCCAGCCGCTGGACGAGATCGTCACCGTCGTCGTCGGCATGCTGGAGGACGGTTCCTGCCAGCCAGGCCAGCCGTCGAGCATCAAGCGGATATCGGGTGGGCTGATCGTCAGGCAGTCGACGGGGCCGCTGGAATAGGCCTCACAGCCCTTCCACCAGTTCCAGCAATGCGCCATCACTGCCGCGCCGGCCGATGACCGACAGCCCCACAGGTCCGCCATCCATCTTCCCGGCCGGCATGGAAATCTGTGGCAGGCTGGCATGGCCGGCGACGGAGAGGATGCCGAGGGCCTGCTGGCGGTAGGCCTCGAATATCTCCCGCGATGAATCCCGGAGCGGAGCAGGACCAGGGGCCGTCGGGATGATCATGACCAGGCCGCCGGCAAGCTCTGCGTCCATTGTCCGGGCAATTTCGCGACGCGTTGCATCGACCCGGGCAAAGGTCTCGTCACTGATGGATCGGGCCACGGCGAAACGCGCGGCGATATCGGGACCGAGTTCGGCGTCATGCGCCTCGACCCAATTGCCCAGCACTTTCCATGCATCATAGCCCTGCCAGAAACGGTAGATTTCGGACCGTTCTTCCGGCCCGACGATCGGCAGCGGATCGGCGACGGTTTTGCTGAACCGCGCTGCGATCTTGTCCGCCATCGGCCGCAGCAGGGCGGCAAGTCCCGGATCGACACCCGTCCAGATGTCGGAAGGCAGCCACGCCACCGAAAAATCCATCTCACCGGCGACACCAAGAGTGCGGCCGACACGCGCCAGCGTTCGGGCATCGCGAGCGAACCAGCCGAGCGTATCGAAACCGGGGCCGAGCGGCACCACACCGCCCATGTCGATCATCCCATGACTCGGCCGCATGCCGAAAATGCCGTTGAAAGAGGCCGGCAGCCGCACCGAGCCGCCTGTATCCGTCCCGAGCGCGAAATCCACCAGGCCGGCGCCGACGGCTGAAGCGGAGCCGGAAGAGGAGCCGCCGGGCACGCGATCGGGCGCGGCACTATTCAGCGGCGTGCCGTAATGCGCGTTGGTGCCCATCAGGCTGTAGGCAAATTCATCCATATGCGTCTTGCCGGCGAGCACTGCCCCCTCGGCCAAGAGGCGGGCGACCACAGGCGCATGTGCCGCCGCCGGGCCATGCGCGCGCCGCCAGACCGGATTGCCGTTGCCGGTGATCCGCCCTTCGACATCGATATTGTCCTTGGCGGCAAAGGTCAGCCCGGCCAGCGAGCCGCTCTCCGCAGCGCGAACGGGCTGCGCGAAAAGCTCGATGAAAGCATTGGCGGTATCGATCAGGGGCATGGGTGCATTTCCGTGAGGTGGGAATACCAGGCTAGCCGCATTCCGCCGGGCGGACAACGGCGCGACCGTCAGATGAGCAATCTAGAGCTCGCTGCACTAAAGGATACCCCAGCCGCGGTAGCGCCCGCGTCCGGTCATCTCGCGCACGCCGAGTTCGGCCACCAGATTGAGCGCACCGCGGGAGGTAACGCCGACATGGCGGGCAACCATGCTGGCGGAGACGATAGGCCGGGAAAGCACAATCTCGATGACACCCGGCAGGCTACTGCTCGACCGCCGATCCTTCAACCGCCCCTCCATCTGTATCTTGGCAAGCGACAGGCGATCGAGCTCCTTCAGGCCCGCCTCGGCAGATAGCGCCATGGCTTCAAGAAAGGCGATCAATCGCGTGGTGCGATCCGACGCACGGCGGCGCTCATGCCGGACGGACTTCAGGCCGGTATTGAAGCAGAGGAGATGTGTGGTGACCTTACCGCGGCTGCGAAGATAGGTGCTGACGAGCTGACTGCCCAGCCAATGTTGCCGCCGCAGCGGTTCGAGCCGCTCCCAGGCGTCGAACAGCACGGCGGCCCCCAAAGCCGGCGGCAGGAGATCGGCCTGATGGATGACCGCGCGCCAGTTCTCCAGCCGCTCGTTTTCGTCCCAATCGTCATCTCGGATCAGGCCGAGCGGATTGTCCGTGTTCACCGCCTTGACCTCCGGAATCTTTCCATCCAGCACTTGGCCGGAGCGGGCGATAACGGCGTCGATCTCGGCAAAATCCATTCCGAAATCATCGTCGTCATCATCCTCCTCGTCCTCTTCAGTTTCCGACGTTTCGACAGGCATGGGACGTAAAGTGACGCTTTCCTCGGCATCGCCGATATCGCCGCGCAGGGCTGCAAGACCGGCGGTTCCCAGCCCCCAGGCCGGCTCGCCGTTCCATAGCCTTCGCCGAGCGCGCAGCACCGCGTGGGCAATGGTCAACTCATGTGTCGGCGCGCGGGCATCCAGATGCGCGTCATGCAGCACCAGATCTTCGATATGCACCAGCTCGCCACCAACCCAGAGCGCGGCGACAGCATCGAAAAAATGGCCCCGCTCACGAAAACCGTCGCCGACGACATGTCGCAAGACCCGCTCATCCAGACGCGCCAACATATCCTCTGACCTGGTCATCGCAGGAAGAAGCGTCGTCAGCGGCAGGGTGGCGAGATCATATCGCATTGGAATCACATGATTGATTCTGTCTTGCGGAAGGTAACACCGCCAATGGCGTCGCGATAGAAAGCGCCCTCTTTCAATTGTGGACCACCCTCACTATTTTTTCTCTTGACCTTCCAGTTACGGGAAGGTTCATAAACTCACCCGATGCTCGCTTCCGGGCACTGGAGTTCTCTATGACATTGCATGACGAACATGATCACAGCCGCCATGGCCACGATCAACAACACCATCATCATTACGGCGAGGCGCAGGATGCGGTTACCCGTGATCCCGTCTGCGGCATGACCGTCGATCCCAAGGCGGACAAACCGTCGCTGGACTATCACGGCCACACATTTCATTTCTGCAGCGAAGGTTGCCGCAACAAATTCGAGGCAACGCCTGAAAACTATCTGACCGCCAAGGACCCCGTCTGTGGCATGGACGTCGATCGCGCCACCGCGCGGCATTTTATGAAGCATGAAGGCGAGAAATTCTATTTCTGCTCGGCAGGCTGCAACGCAAAGTTCGAGGCGGATCCATCAGCCTATCTCAGTGGCAACCGACCGCCACCAAAGCCGATGCCGAAGGGCACGCTCTATACCTGCCCGATGCACCCAGAGGTCGTCAGCGACCATCCCGGTGATTGCCCCAAGTGCGGCATGGCTTTAGAACCGATGGGCGTGCCGGCCGCCGACGAGGGCCCGAACCCGGAGCTTATCGATTTCACGCGCCGCCTCTGGGTCAGTGCAGTGCTATCGCTGCCTCTGCTGATCCTCAGCATGGGGCCAATGTTCGGCCTCATGCTGCGCGACCGGATCGGCGAGCCAACCGCCACATGGGTCGAGCTGGTGTTGGCGACGCCGGTGGTGCTGTGGGCGGCCCTGCCCTTCTTCCGCCGCGCCTGGAATTCGCTCGTCAACCGCAGCCCCAACATGTGGACGCTAATCGGCCTCGGCGTCGGCACGGCCTATCTCTACAGCCTCGTGGCGACGCTGGCGCCTGGTATTTTCCCGATGAGCTTTCGCGGCCACGGTGAGGCTGTGCCAGTCTATTTCGAAGCCGCTTCAGTCATCGTCGCTCTGGTTTTTGTGGGCCAGGTGCTGGAACTGAAGGCACGCGAGCGCACCGGCTCCGCCATCCGCGCCTTACTCGACCTAGCGCCTAAGACCGCCCGCCGTATCGGCGCCGACGGCAGCGAGACTGATGTGCCCGTCGACGAGATCCGGGCCGGCGACCGGCTGCGCGTGCGCCCCGGCGAGCGCGTGCCGGTGGATGGCTCCGTTGCCGACGGACAGTCGACCATCGACGAATCGATGATCACCGGCGAGCCGCTGCCGGTTGAAAAGACCGAAGGCGATGCGTTGACCGGCGGCACGATCAACAAGAACGGCACGCTGATCATGATCGCCGAAAAGGTCGGCGCGGAAACGACGTTGTCGCGCATTGTCGAGCTGGTCGCCAAGGCGCAACGGTCTCGTGCACCGATCCAGACGATGGTCGATCGCGTTTCCGCCGTCTTCGTACCCGCCGTCGTGGCCGCCGCCATTATCGCCTTTGCGGTCTGGGCCTTTGTCGGACCCGAGCCGAGGCTGGCGCATGCCCTGCTTGCCGCCGTCGCCGTCCTGATCATCGCCTGCCCCTGTGCATTGGGGCTTGCGACGCCGATGTCGATCATGATCGCCACCGGCCGGGGCGCGCAGGAAGGCGTGCTGGTGCGCGACGCCGAGGCGCTGGAGCGCTTCGCCAAGGTCGACACGCTGATCGTCGACAAGACCGGCACATTGACCGAAGGCAAACCGAACCTGACCGATATCATCCCTGCCGCCGGCGTGGACGAGGCCCAGCTGCTGTCGCTCGCGGCAAGCCTGGAACGCGGCTCCGAACATCCGCTGGCCGAGGCGATCGTCGCCGGCGCACAGGAGCGCGGCGCAAGCCTTGTCGATATATCCGGCTTCGCGGCAAAGACCGGCAAGGGCGTGGAGGGCAACGCCGGCGATACGGCGGTCGCCCTCGGCAATGCCGCAATGATGGCCGATCTCGGCGTGTCGACTGACGCGCTGCAAGCGGAGACCGAGCGCCTGCGCGGTGATGGCAAGACCGTGATGTTCGTCGCCTTCGACGGTCAATTGGCCGGCCTCGTTGCCGTCGCCGACCGGATCAAGCCGACAACATCGGCCGCCATCAAGGCGCTGCACGACAGCGGCTTGAAAATCATCATGGCGACCGGCGACAATACCCAGACCGCCAAGGCCGTCGCCGCGCATCTCGGCATCGATGAAGTGCGGGCCGATATGTTGCCGGAAGGCAAGAAAGCGCTGATCGACGAGCTGCGGGCCAAGGGCAATGTGGTCGCCATGGCCGGCGACGGCGTCAACGACGCGCCGGCACTAGCGGCCGCCGATGTCGGCATTGCCATGGGCACCGGCGCCGATGTTGCCATGGAAAGTGCCGGTATCACCCTGGTGAAGGGCGACCTCAACGGCATCGTCCGGGCCCGGCATCTTTCGGAAGCCACGATCCGCAACATCAAGCAGAACCTTGCCTTCGCCTTCGGCTACAATGCACTCGGCGTGCCGCTGGCAGCAGGCGTGCTCTACCCGGTCTTCGGCCTGCTGCTGTCGCCGATGATCGCGGCGGCCGCCATGAGCCTGTCCTCGGTCTCGGTCATCGCCAATGCGCTGCGGCTGAGACTGGCCAAATAAGGAGAGTTCACATGAATATCGGCGAAGCATCGGGCCGTTCCGGCCTGCCGGCCAAGACGATCCGCTATTACGAGGATATTGGCCTAGTCCGCCCCGATCGCGGTGACAACGGCTACCGCGACTACGGCTCCGGCGACGTGCACAAGCTGCGCTTCCTGCACCGCTCCCGCAGCCTGGGCTTCTCCGTCGACGAGTGCCGGCAACTGCTGGCGCTTTACGAAGACAAGAGCCGCGCCAGCGCCGACGTCAAGGAGATCGCCACGTCGAAGCTCACCGAGATCGACCGCAAGATCCGCGAACTGACCGAACTGCGCCGCACGCTGGAGCATCTGGTGCATGCGTGCCATGGCAACGAGCGGCCGGATTGCCCGATCCTGGAAGAGTTGTCGGAAGGGTGAGGTCTTTTCTCGCCCTTGGCGGGCGAGAAAGCAAAAACTTGGGCTTAGATAAGGGCTCGTCCCTTGTCTAAGTCTTAGTTTTTGCAAGAGAGGGGGTAGGTGGGAACTCACCGAACTCCCCTGCAAAGTTGAGCAAGAAACAAACCCCCCGCTCTTGCAATTTCAATGGCTTAGAAATTGCGCCGGGTTTCGAGCATGTAGGACTTTCGGTATCGCAATTTCTAAACCAGTGAAATTGCTTTCTCGCCCGCCAAGGGCGAGATAGACCTGCGAATTCGCCGCCCTATCATTCGCACCAAATCAGTTCACCCGCTCCACCGCAATCGCCGTAGCCTCACCACCACCGATGCAGAGCGCGGCGATACCCCGCGTCGCGCCCTGGCGCTCCAGCGCATGCAGCAGCGTCACGATCAGACGCGCGCCAGTGGCGCCAATGGGATGACCGAGGGCACAAGCGCCGCCGTTGATGTTGAGGCGGTCGCGGTCGATGCCAAGATCCTTGGCGGCGGCCATGGCGACGACGGCGAAGGCTTCGTTGATCTCGAAAAGATCGACATCGCCGACCTTCCAGCCGGTCTTATCCAATACTTTGCGGATCGCCGGGATCGGCGCGGTTGTGTACCAGGCGGGCTCCTGGCTGTGGGTGGCATGTGCCTTGATCTCGGCGAGGATCGGCAGACCTTCGCGCTCGGCGATCGAGCGCCGCGTCAGGACCAGGGCGGCCGCACCATCCGCATTGGCCGATGCGCTGGCCGCAGTGATCGTACCGTCCTTGCGGAACGCGGGCTTCAGCGTCGGAATCTTTTCCGGTGAGACCTTCTGCGGATGCTCGTCCTTGGCAATTGTCACCGGGCCGCCCTTGGCAGCAACGGAAATCGGCGTGATCTCGGCCTCGAAGGCCCCGGTTTCGATCGCCTTGCGCGCACGTGTCAGCGTCTCGACAGCATAGGCATCCTGATCGTCGCGGCTGAACTGATAGGCTTCGACGGCCATCTCGCCGAAATCGCCCATCGAGCGGCCTTTTTCATAGGCATCTTCCAGCCCATCGAGCATCATGTGATCGAAGATGCGATCGTGGCCCACCCGGTAGCCGCTCCTTGCCTTGGCGAGCATGTAGGGTGCGTTCGACATCGACTCCATGCCGCCGGAGACCGCGATGGAGGCGGAACCGGCAAGGATCAGGTCATGCGCCAGCATGGTCGCCTTCATGCCCGAACCGCAAACCTTGTTGATCGTGGTGGCGCCCACCGCATCCGGCAATCCTGCGCCTCGGGCTGCCTGCCGCGCAGGCGCCTGCCCCTGGCCCGCCGGCAGGACGCAGCCGAACAGCACCTCGTCCACCTTTTCCGCGGACAATCCGGCACGTTCCAAAGCGGCACGGATGACATGGGAACCAAGCTCCGGCGCCTGCAACGGCGACAACTCACCTTGGAAACGGCCGAGCGGCGTACGGGTAGCGGAGACGATAACGACAGGATCAGCAACGGACATGACGGTTCCTCGCGGTCTGCAAGTTAAGTGATCGGGGTTATTGCTATCACGTTAAATGATGTTCGTCATGTAAATATGTTAGAAACATTTCTTCGGACAAAAACATCCGCTATTGCTCGACTTCGAATCGCCGGAATGATTGTCCTCGTCGTCGACATGAACTATGGATATCCACAACTCAATAAACGGATATCCCATGCCGCTTTACATCAAAGACGATGCCATCGACCGGTTGGCGCGGCGCTACCAGGCGCTGACGAAAACCTCCACCAAAACCGAAGCTGTGCGACTGGCATTGCAGAGAGCACTGGACGAGGAGCTTGCCAAGCCGTCGCTTGCCGATGTCGCCGTCGCTTTCTGTCGCAATCTGAAGCAAAAGGCAGCCGGCAAAGAGACGGCCGGTACTCTTCCGGGAGAAGATGCCTGATGTTCGTCGATGCTTCGGTGCTTTCCGCAATGATGACCGACGAGGAAGAGGCGCGTAACTTCGCCGCCCGCATGCAGGCTGTGACGACGCGCATGACGTCACCCTTGGCAGCCGCCCAGGCTGCAATCGAAGTCGCAGCCCGCCTCGGCATGACGCCCGCAGACGCCGGTGACGCGGTTCGGGCCTTTCTGGGACTGATGAATATTCAGCTTCTGGCAATTCCCCCACGCGCTGCGTTTCAGGCGATCGAAGTCCACGGGCGTTACGGAGAGGGCCGCCATCCGGCGGCTCTCAGCCTCAACGACTGCATGACTTATGCCTGCGCTCGCTATTATCGCCAAGCCCTGCTCTCTAGGAGTGACGGCTTCGCCCAAACCGATATCGAAGCGGCCTAAAGTGCGCGGCGGTTTTACGACAGCGACACGCCCAACATCGGGAGCCTAAAACGCAAGGTGCGAATCCTGAAGAACGCGATGCGCTTTAGGGCCGCCCGTGATGGTGTCGCGGTTACGGGCACCCTAGGGAGGAACTGTAGGTGTAAGCGCTTACCATCGCATTCGGCGTGGTGGCGCATTGCAACCGACTGATGTAATCGTCAGAACGGCCCGGGCCGATTACGGATGGGTCGGTATTGATTGTCCCATCCGGAAGGATCGCGTCCTTGGAATGGTCGATATTGCCGACATCGGCCTGGATTGCCTCCGCCTTGAAGTTGGTGGCGCGATGCTTGTGAACGGGGGCAGCCATAGCGGCACTGGACAAGCCAACGACGAGAGCTGAGATGGTGAGAGCCTTGAGCATGACACGCCTCCTATGAAGTTGAACCGATTTGATTTTATATGAGAATTGTAAAAGTAGTTTACACCCTCATATGGTCAGGCGTCACGCTAGTTTGATGGACGATCAGGCCACAATTACATCAGTGTGAACAAAATCATTACCCTTAAACAACAAGGGCAAATCGTAAGCCTGCGCGCAAGCATAGGCGAAGCAGTCGCCCATGTTCAAACTGGCCTCGTGGCGGCCTTTGCCGTAGCGCACGAACGCGGCAATCGCCCGGCGTCCGATATCCTCGTCGATCGCGATTATTCGCGCACGACACTCTTCAGCAAACCCGTCAACGAGTTCTTCGGCATAGTCCATGGGACAGGCTTTTTTTCGCGCCAATCCCAATTTTGCTTCATAGATCACGATGGGCGAAACAGTGATCGTGTCTGCGTGAGATGCGCGCTCAAAAAGCGACAGCGCATCTTCTTCATTGCCGATAATCGCAATGATGGCGGAGGCGTCGACGAACATCAGTCGCCATCACCCGAGAGATCATCGAAAAAAGCTTTGTCAGCCTTTAAACCAGTGTCAGGATAATCTCCGTAATGTCCCTGAAGCCGCCTCAGACGCTCGGCCAGAGGAATAGCGGCGCGGTCGCGTTGATATTCGTGTTCCACCGCCTCGCGAATAGTGTCCGTCAGGCTCTTGTTCTTCAGTTTGGCCAAGCGTCGCACCGCAGCGTCGGTAGCCTCGTCCTTGATCGAGAAGGCCATATCTATACCTCTCCGTCTATACCGATAGATGTAGATATATAGAACATCTTGCCCATATCAAGGACGCGTCGACTATGTTCGTGCGTTATGCCGCGACACTTCCGCGCCCGCATCGTGCGGCAGGTGGAGGAAGCGCAATGATGAGACGACGCCGATCAGCGCGACGACGATGAAGGCCCAGCGGAAATCGACCGGAGAGAGCGTCGCGCCGCCGTAAACCGTGCGCGAGAGGTTGAGCATTGCGGCACCGACAGCGACGCCCAGCAGCAGCGAAACCTGCTGCAGCATGCTCGAAAGCGTCGAAGCGGAACTGCGTTGCGTCGCGTGGATATCTGCGAAGGCAAGCGTGTTTAGTGCGGTGAAATTCATCGAGCGGGACAGGCCGGCGCAAAGCAGGAGGATATAGGTTAGCCAATCGGGAGTCGACGGCGACAGCAGCGCGAAGCAGGCGATACTCGCAGACGAGATCAGGCCATTGACGACGAGTACGCTACGGAAACCGAAAGCCTTCAGCGTCGGCGTCGTGATCGCCTTCATGCCGAGATTGCCAGCGAAATAAAACAGCAGATAAGTGCCGGCGTTGATCGCCGTCAGTCCGAAGCCGACCTGGAAGAGCAGCGGCAGCAGAAAGGGCGTGGCATTGATCGCCACGCGGCTCGCCGTGCCGGCCGAAAGCGTCGCCAATGCGAAGGTCTGGATCTTGAAGGCGGAGAGATCGAGCAGCGGTGCCTCGACTCTCAGAAAATGTCTGGTGGCGATGATGGAAAAGACGACGCCGGCGGCAATCAGGCCGACGCTGGCCGCGAGGCCGGTGGTCCCATGGACGACGAATTCGAGGCCGGCAAGCAGAAACGTCAGGCCCGCCGCCGACTGGAGGAAGCCGGCGAGGTCGAGCCTTGCGACCTTCTCTTCGCGCTGGTCCGGCACGAAACGCAGGACGAGGCCCAACCCGACGATGCCGATCGGGATGTTGATCAGAAAGTTCCAATGCCAGGTCAGATAGGTGGTGATGTAGCTGCCGAGGACGGGGCCGAGGACCGGCGCGGTCAATGCCGGCCAGGTGATCATCGACATGGCATGCACGAGATCGGATTTGCGAGCGCTGCGCAGGACGATGATACGGCCGACTGGCGTCATCAGCGCGCTGCCGACACCTTGCACGGCGCGGGCGAAGACGAATTCGGTCAGATTGCCGGACAGGCCGCAAAACAGCGACGCGACGGTAAAGATGGTGATCGATGCCAAAAATACCCGGCGGGCGCCGTAGCGGTCGCCGGCCCAACCCGCCAGCGGCACGAAGGCCGACATGGTCAGCAGATAGACCGTGATGCCGATGCTCATCGCGACCGGCTCGACGCCGAAGCTCGCTGCCATCTGCGGCAGAGAGGTCGTGACGATCGTGCCATCCAGGACCTGCATGAAGAAGGAGACGGCGACGACGAAGGCGATAATGCGGGATTGCCGGCCGAAACTTTCTTCGGATGGCTGCCCTGTGGTCTGAACGGCGGTCATAGCATCGGATTTCGGGGAATGGCGTTTGTGGCTCGCCGGATAAATCCGACATCATTCATATGATCAATGCATACGCCCATTGCCGCCGGTTGCAAAGCCGTAATCAACCTTTACGGTGTCAAAAATCGCGGAGCAACAGGCAACAGCCGAGACCTTAGTCGTCCGAATAGCGTTGCTCCCGCCAGGGATCGCCATACATGTGATAGCCGTTTTTCTCCCAGAAGCCGGCCCTATCGGCGCCGATGAGCTCGATGCGGCTCAGCCACTTGGCGCTCTTCCAGAAATAAAGATGCGGCACGACAAGACGCATCGGACCGCCATGCTCACGCGTCAGAGGCTGGCCTTCCCAGGCGGTGGCGAGGATCGCATCTTCGGCCGCAAAATCCGAAAGGGGCAGGTTGGTGGTATAGCCGTCAAAGCTCGTCAGCAGAACATGATGCGCCTCGGCCGTCGGCATGGCGAGATCCAGCAGATCGCGCGTCGAAACCCCTTCCCACCTGTTGTCATAACGCGACCAGGTCGTCACGCAATGAATATCACTGACACGGGTGCTTTGCGCGATCGCCTGGAAAACGGTCCAATCGAGGCTGAGCCGCGTTTCCACAAAGCCGAGCACATCGAGCCGCCAGCTCGACAAGGAAACTTGCGGCTGCACACCGAGATCGAGCACCGGCCAATTCTTGACGAGATGCTGCCCCGGCGGCAAGCGCTCGGCCTCGGGCCGGCTGATGCGCCCCGTCAGAAACTTGCCCTCGGCCGCCCAGCGGCGTTTGGACGTGGTGAGCTTGCTGTCGGCGGGGATATGATCGTCGCTCATACAGGTATCCTCTCTGCGGCGCGGGAATAGGATAACCGAGGTATGTCCGTGTCAAGTCAAAGAGCAGTTGATAGCCGACTATATTGCCTCAACAGCGATGCAAAATAGCTGCGCCTTGCCTGAGATCGAGCGCCGCGTGGCGACTTCGTTCGAGACAAGCAGGCAATCACCCGCGGCAAGCGCCGCACCATCGATCTCGACATCTCCGCGATGGCAAAGGACAAGGCTGGTCCCGCCCTTCAACTCGACTTCGCTGTTTCCATCAACAGAAACGCGCTGCACCGAATGCGTGAAGCGACCCCGCTGCGTCATCACGTTGAGATCCGTGATCTTCCCGTCGATCAAAGTTGCCGAAGTCGGCGCATCGGCGGGGAAAGATAGTGGATCGCTCTCCTGCACGAGCCGGACGGGCCTGTGCCCCTCGATGAAGAGGGTCATCCCCTCGCCATCGAGAATGGATAGCGTGCGATCTATGCCTGGAAAGACCGAGAACGGCCCGTCCGTGGCAACGGTCGCCATGCTGACGCGCCAGTCGAATTCGGCAAGCCCAGCGCCTTCGGGCGAAACGGCGATCTCCACCGTTTCGCCGCCGCCGTTTTTCCAGGGCATGCGCTTATGGTCACTGGCGCGCAGCAGCTTCATCTCAGTTCCCCAGGATTGCCGGCAGGCGCAGGCCCTGCTCCTTGGCGCAATCAATGGCGATCTCGTAGCCGGCATCGGCGTGGCGCATGACGCCGGTCGCCGGGTCGTTCCAGAGAACGCGCTCCAGGCGCCGCGCCGCATCATCCGTACCGTCGGCGCAGATGACCATGCCGGAGTGCTGGGAAAAGCCCATGCCGACCCCGCCGCCATGATGCAGCGACACCCAGGTAGCACCGGATGCAGTGTTCAGCAGCGCGTTGAGCAGCGGCCAATCGGAAACGGCATCCGAGCCGTCCTTCATCGCCTCCGTCTCGCGGTTCGGCGAGGCGACCGAGCCGGAGTCCAGATGGTCGCGGCCGATGACGACGGGCGCCTTCAGCTCGCCATTCCTGACCATCTCGTTGAAGGCGAGGCCGAGACGGTGGCGATCGCCTAGGCCGACCCAGCAGATGCGCGCCGGCAGGCCCTGGAAGGCGATGCGATCGCGTGCCATGTCCAGCCAGTTGTGCAGATGCTTGTTGTCCGGCAGCAATTCCTTCACCTTGGCGTCGGTCTTGTAGATATCCTCCGGATCGCCCGAGAGCGCGGCCCAACGGAAGGGACCGATACCGCGGCAGAAGAGTGGACGGATATAGGCCGGTACGAAGCCCGGGAAGGCGAAGGCGTTTTCGAAGCCCTCATCCTTGGCGACCTGGCGGATGTTGTTGCCGTAGTCGAGCGTCGGCACGCCGGCATTCCAGAAGGCGACCATGGCTTCGACATGCACCTTCATCGAGGCGCGAGCAGCGGCCTCCACAGCCTTCGGATCGCTCTCGCGTTTGGCCTTCGCTTCGGCCACAGTCCAGCCGATCGGCAGGTAGCCGTTCAGCGGATCGTGGGCGGAGGTCTGGTCGGTGACGATATCCGGACGCGGGCCGCCGGCCTTCATGCGCTTCACCAGTTCCGGGAAGATTTCGGCAGCATTGCCGAGCAGGCCGACAGACTTGGCTTCGCCGGCCTTCGTCCACTTGTCGATCATGGCAAGCGCTTCGTCGAGCGTCTTCGCCTTCTCGTCGACATAGCGAGTGCGCAGGCGGAAATCGATGCGGGTTTCGTCGCATTCGACGGCGAGGCAGCAAGCGCCGGCCATGACGGCCGCCAGCGGCTGCGCGCCGCCCATGCCGCCGAGGCCACCGGTCAGGATCCACTTGCCCTTGAGGTTGCCGCCGTAATGCTGGCGGCCGGCCTCGGCGAAGGTCTCGAAGGTGCCCTGCACGATGCCCTGCGTGCCGATATAGATCCACGAGCCGGCCGTCATCTGGCCGTACATGGCGAGGCCCTTCTTATCCAGCTCATTGAAGTGATCCCAGGTCGCCCAATGCGGCACCAGATTGGAATTGGCGATCAGCACGCGCGGCGCGTCCTTGTGAGTTCGGAAGACACCGACCGGCTTGCCGGACTGCACCAGCAGCGTCTCTTCCTCGGTCAGGGTCTTCAGCGTCGCGGCAATGCGGTCAAAATCATCCCACGTGCGGGCGGCGCGGCCGATACCGCCATAGACGACGAGCTCGTTCGGATTTTCCGCAACGTCAGGATCGAGATTGTTCATCAGCATCCGCAGCGGCGCTTCGGTCATCCAGCTCTTGGCGTTGAGTTCCGGGCCGCGCGGCGCACGGATTTCACGGATATTATGGCGTGGATTGGTCATGTCATATCTCCAGAGAGGGCAGGATGCCGGCGGATACGGATGCGTTGAGTGCGCCTGAGGCGATGAGGTCGCTCGCAGCCTTGAGGTCGTTTGCCATATAGCGGTCTTCATCGAGCGTGGGCACGGCGGCGCGGATGGTGGCGATGGCAAGCGTCAGTTCGGGGCTGGTGGTCAACGGCGCGCGCAGCTCGACGCCTTGCGCCGCGGTCAACGCCTCGATGCCGATGATGCCAAAGAGATTGTCGGTCATTTGCAGGAGCCGGCGGGCGCCATGACAGGCCATGGACACATGGTCTTCCTGATTGGCTGACGTCGGCGTCGAATCGACGGAAGCCGGATGCGACATCTGCTTGTTTTCGCTCATCAGCGCGGCCGACGTCACTTCGGCAATCATCAGTCCCGAGTTCAGACCGGGCTTTTTCGCAAGGAAGGCCGGCAGGCCATAGCTCAGCGCCGGGTCGACCAAGAGCGCGATGCGGCGCTGCGAGATGGCGCCGATCTCGCAGACGGCGATGGCAATCTGGTCGGCGGCGAAAGCCACCGGCTCGGCATGGAAATTGCCGCCGGACACAACGGAATTGTCGGACAGGACAAGCGGGTTGTCGGTGACCGCGTTGGCTTCGATTTGCAGCGTGCGGCCGACTGAGCGCAGCAGGTCAAGGCAGGCGCCGTCGACCTGAGGCTGGCAGCGGATGCAATAGGGATCCTGGACGCGCTCGTCGCCTTCGATATGACTCTCGCGAATGACCGAACCGGCGAGCAGGCCGCGAAGAGCAGCGGCGGTGTCGATCTGGCCCCTGTGGCCGCGCAGCGTGTGGATATCCGGATGGAACGGCGCGGATGACCCCATGGCGGCGTCGGTCGACATGGCGCCGGTGATCAGTGCTGCCTGCGCGGCGCGATGGGCGCGGAAGAGGCCGGCCAGTGCAAGCGCCGTTGACACCTGCGTACCATTGATCAGCGCCAAACCTTCCTTGGCAGCAAGCACGACCGGCGTCAGTCCGGCCTTTTTCAGCGCCGCGGCGCCATCCAGCCGCTCTCCGGCATAAAATGCTTCGCCATGGCCCATCATCACAGCCGTCATGTGCGCGAGCGGCGCGAGATCGCCGGAGGCGCCGACGGAACCCTTTTCGGGGATGACCGGCACGACTCCCTTCGCGAGCATCGCCTCGATCAACCTTACTAGCTCCAGGCGTACGCCGGAGGCACCGCGGCCGAGCGAGACCAGCTTCAGCGACATGATCAGGCGAACGACGTTCTCCGGCAACGGTTGGCCGACGCCGCAGCAATGCGAGAGGATGAGATTGCGCTGTAGGATGGCCACATCGGCGCTATCGATCTTGATCGAGGCCAGTTTGCCGAAGCCGGTATTGATGCCGTAGACCGGCGCATTGCCAGCGGCGATCCCGGCGATACGGGCAGCGGCTTTGACGATACCGGCATCAAAGGAGGCATCAAGCTTGGCAGGCTCGCCGGTCCAGTAGATTGCAGCCAATTGTTTCAGCGACACGGAGCCAGGATGGAGAGTGACGGTCATCGGTCGAATTTTTCTCCCTTGAAGACGCGGGCATGGAGCGGATTGAAGCCGATGCGATAGACAAGCTCGGCAGGACTTTCGATGTCCCAAATGGCGAAATCGGCAGATTTGCCAGCCCCTAGCGTACCGGTCTTGGAAAGCAGGCCGAGCGCCCGGGCGCCCTCACGGGTGGCGCCTGCGATGCATTCCTCGACCGTCAGGCCGAAGAGGGTCGCCGCCATGTTCATCGTCAGCAGCATCGAAGTCAACGGCGAGGTGCCCGGATTGCAGTCGGTAGCGATGGCGATCGGAACACCGGTCTCGCGCAGGGCTTTGACTGGCGGTTTCTGTTTCTCATGGATGGCATAGAAAGCGCCAGGCAAAAGAACAGCGACGGTGCCGGCCGCGGCCATGGCCTTCACGCCGTCCTCATCGAGATATTCGAGATGGTCGGCGGAGAGAGCGCCATAGGAGGCGGCAAGCTTGGCGCCGCCGAGATTGGAGAGCTGCTCGGCATGCAGTTTCACCGGGATGCCGAGCGACTTGGCAAGGTCGAAGACGCGGGCGATCTCGGCCGGCGAAAAGGCGATGCCTTCGCAGAAGCCGTCGACGGCGTCGACGAGACCCTTTGCACGCGCCTGTTCCAGACCGGATAGGACGACGTCAGTGATGTAATCGCCGTTGCGGCCCCTGTACTCAGCGGGCGTTGCATGCGCGGCGAGATAGGAGGTGACGACGCGAACAGGACGGGCATCTTCCAGCGCACGAGCGGCTTGCAGCATCTTCAATTCTGATTCGACGCTTAGGCCATAGCCGGACTTCACTTCGATCGTGGTGACGCCCTCGGCAAGCAGCGTATCGAGGCGCGGCAGGGCAGCCGCGATGAGATCATTGACGGATAGTGCTCGCGTCGCGTTGACGGAGGAGACGATACCGCCGCCGGCCCGCGCGATCTCTTCGTAGCTCGCGCCTTCCAGCCGCATCTCGAATTCGCGAGCACGGTTGCCGCCGTGGACGATGTGCGTGTGGCAATCGACGAGGCCAGGGGTGACCCAACGACCTTCGAGGTCGACGATTTCGGCATCACCGGTCTCAGGCACATCGCTTTCGCTACCTGCGAAAACGATGTGGCCATCCTTGATCAGGATCGCACCCTTCTCGACAATGCCGAGCCCAGGCCTGTCTTCTTTCAAGGTCGCGAGACGGGCATTGCGCCAAAGGCGGGTTTTGCCTTCGAATCTCACGCTATCTTCGGAAGAATTGTTCCCACTCATCAGCTTTACGCCTTTCCTTATGGGTCCATAATGTATATACATAATAAAAGACTGACAAGAGGGATTTTGGATTCTGCATCCAAAAGGAAAGGGTTGGACCATGACGAAACTTCACGCACGTTCGGCATTGCTTCGGGATGGCTGGCAACAGAATACCCGGCTAACCCTGGCAGATGGTCGCATCACCGAGATCGAGACTGATGTTGCGCCTGAGGTCGGCGACGAGCGCCATGACGTTCTGGTGCCTGCGATGCCGAATTTGCACAGCCATGCCTTTCAGCGAGCCATGGCCGGGCTTGCCGAAGTCCGAGGCCCGGCAAACGACAGCTTCTGGAGCTGGCGGACCGTCATGTACAAATTCGCGCTTTCGATGACCCCCGATCATGTCGAGGCGGTGGCCGCGCAGCTTTATATGGAAATGCTGGAAGCCGGCTTTTCCCGTGTCGGCGAGTTTCATTATCTGCATCACGACAAGGACGGCAGCCCCTATGCTGACATCGCCGAACTGGCCGGACGCATAGGCGCGGCAAGCGCTGAGACCGGTATCGGCCTGACGCTGCTGCCGGTCTTCTACGCGCATTCTGGCTTTGGCGGTGCCGCCCCCATCGATGGCCAGCGGCGCTTCATCAATTCGCTCGATCGGTTCGAAGCGCTGATGTCCGGCTGCCGGACGGTCGTTGACCGGTTGCCGGGCGCCGAACTCGGTCTTGCCCCGCATAGCCTGCGGGCAGTGACGCCCGAAGAGCTGACACAACTCGTATCGCTCGCCGGCGACGGGCCTATCCACATCCATGTCGCCGAACAGGTGAAGGAGGTCGAGGATTGCGTCGCCTGGTCCGGTGCACGGCCGGTCGAATGGCTGCTGGATCACGCCCCGGTCGACGCGCGCTGGTGCCTGATCCATGCGACCCACATGACCGACGACGAAACCCGGCGGATGGCTAAAAGCGGCGCGATTGCCGGTCTTTGCCCGGTAACGGAAGCCAATCTCGGCGATGGCACTTTTCCAGCACCCCTGTTCCTGGAGGAAGGCGGCCGCTATGGCATTGGCTCGGATTCCAATATCCTGATTTCCGTCCCCGAAGAACTGCGGCAGTTGGAATATTCCCAGCGCCTGGCGCTGAGGGCCCGCAATGTCGTCGCCACACCGGGCGGTTCGACCGCGCGCGCACTGTTTGGTCACGCGCTTGCCGGTGGCGGTACGGCATTGAATGCTCCGTCCGGGCTTTCGATCGGACACTACGCCGATATGGTTTCACTCGACGTGAGCAGCGCTCCCTATCTCTCCGGCGACCAGATCCTCGATCAGTGGATATTTGCGGGCGGCGTGGCCGTGGACAGTGTTTGGGCGCGGGGCCGCAAACAGGTCGAAGGCGGGCGGCACAACAGACGGGAAACAATTTCCGCACGATTCCGCGCTGCAATGACCGAACTAATCGGTTGAAAAAGAGCTTTTCCTCACGGCATACTGGAACCTAAACAATAAAGCGGCGAATCCCAGATCTCACGAGGAAGCGGTCGACGGCATGACCACAGGCAAAGAGGCGACCCTGCATCAGCGTATCCTGAGCGATATCGAGAGCCGGATCGTTTCCGGCGATTGGCCGCCCGGCCATCGGATTCCCTTCGAGCTTGCGCTGGCGGAACAATATGATTGTTCGCGCATGACGGTGAACAAGGTGCTGACGCAGCTCGCCCGGGCCGGGTTGATCGAGCGGCGCAAGCGCTCGGGGAGTTTCGTCACACAGCCGCAAGCGCAGTCGGCGGTGTTGGAAATCCACGACATCAAGTCGGAAATCCTGTCGCTGAATCTGCCCTACTCCCACAGGATCGTGAAGCGTGCCAAGCGCAAGGGTCGCCCCGAGGATGGGCGGCGACTGCAGTTTGCCGGCGCAGTCCCGGTATTGGAAATCACCTGCATCCACTATGCCGGTCAACGGCCCTTCTGTCTGGAGGACCGCGTAATTAATCTCAACGCCGTACCGGAGGCGGAGCAGGTCGATTTCGATGAATTACCGCCCGGGCCGTGGCTAATCAATCAGGTACCCTGGAGCACGGCCGAACACCAGATCCGCGCCATTCCCGCGGACAGCGAAGCGGCTGCCAACCTGGATATTGCCAAGGGCACCGCCTGCCTGGTCATCGAGCGACGCACCTGGAGCGGCCTCGGCCCAATCACCCATGTTCGTCTCACCTACCCCGGCGACCGTCATACGTTGGTGGCGCGTTTCACGCCGTCCAGCTGAAACCTGCGATGCTACTGACGCTGCGCAGGCTCGGCCTGCATGGGATAAGATTATCGGATTGACGGATAGGCCGCACGGGATTGACCAACAGGATGCTGAGTGCAACCAGCACCAGCGCCAGAATAAGGGTCAGGCCGATCAAAAGTGGACGAATCGCGATCATTTCGGTCCTCCAATCGTCCGAGTTCGACGTCTACAGATACAGCAAGGGGATTATCAGGCAACCAGCCTTATGGCTGAAACGTTGTATAAGGTTTGAAAGTTCCAACCGTAGCCCGAGAATTTCCAGGTTTCGTGAAGGCAAGAACAGCCGGTTCAAAAAACCGATGTCGCTGTACTCTCCCGGTGAGTTCGGTCTGCAGTTCTACAGGCTTGACAGGCACCCTACCAATAGGTAGGCAAAACGGATGAGCAATATTTCGACAAAAGCAGACGAAATCGTGCAATCGGCACGCGGCCTGATCATCGCGGGCGGCTACAATAGCTTCAGCTTCGCCGACATTTCCGCAGAGGTCGGCATTCGCAAGGCCAGCATCCATCACCATTTTCCGACCAAGGCCGATCTCGTTAGGATCGTCGTGGCGCGCTATCGGGAAGAGGCGCGGCAGGGCCTCGCCAGGGCTGATGCCAATATTGCCGATCCCATCGCCCGCCTTCGGGCCTATACAGGCTTCTGGGAAGCGTGCATCACAGACAACACCGCCCCCTTCTGCATCTGCGCCATGTTGGCCGCCGAGCTGCCGGTGCTGCCAGCCGATGTCGCCGTCGAAGTACGCGGCCATTTTCGCGATCTCGCAGGCTGGCTTGCGGCCGTGATGAAACAAGGGGAGGCCGAAGGCCGATTTGTTCTGCCGCGTCCGGCCGCGGAGGAAGCCCTCTCCTTCATGGCGACCGTACATGGCGCCATGCTCTCGGCGCGAGCCTATGGCGATCCCACAGTCTTTGCCACCGTCGTCGAACCGCTGTTCGACCGGCTAGAGCATCCCGCGTCAGGCGGAATCACCTAAAAGCGGATAAGATGCTCTAGATTCAAAAGATTAGAGCGACCTTTGCGCGTTCAAATGAACGCGCGGCGCTCTAGCAGTTCGCCATTAAAATTATCAATTTTCCGTTGTCTTAACGGGTAACGCTACTCTCACGCTTGTTTGATTGGCGGAGCTACCGAGTGGTAGATAGGATCTCGCCGTTGCATTGAGATGAGGATCTTTCCCAGTTCTCTCATGCAAGGAATTTTGTTGGCTGGCCTCGGCCGCTATCTCGAAAAGCCTACCGACTAGTAGGTATAGCAAGGGAGACTATTCATGGATCGCAAGCTTCTGACGAAGGGCGTATTGGCATTGGCAGCCGGCGCGGTCGTAACGCTCGCCGCCCTGCAGGGCGCCAACGCCGCCGATCGAGTCCGCGTACGCGGCACGATCGAAAGCCTCGATGGCGATACCCTCAAGGTCAAGTCTCGCGACGGCAAGGACGTCACCGTGATGCTGAAATCCGGCTGGGGCGTCACCGGCGTAACCAAGGCCTCGGCGGCCGACATCAAGTCTGGCGATTTCGTTGGCATTGCGAACGAGCCGACCGATAGCGGCGTTGCCGGCGCCATCGAGGTCGTGATCTTTCCAGCCTCGATGAAGGGCACCGGCGAGGGTGACCGCCCCTGGGATTCGAAGCCGAACAGCTCGATGACCAACGCGACGGTTGCCAACGCCGTAAAGTCGGTCAACGGCCCGACGCTGACGCTGACCTATAAGGGCGGCGAGAAGAAAATCAACATCCCGGACGGAACCCCTGTCGTGACCTTCGCATCGGCCACCAAGGACGATCTGAAGACTGGCGCCGGCGTCTTTATCACTGGCGAAACCGCAGGCGACGGCATGGTTTCCGCCGATCGCGTTGCCGTTGGCGTCAACGGCACCATTCCGCCGATGTAATCTTCCCGCCAAGGGAAGTTTGCAGGCCCGGCGGCACCCGCCCGCGAGGCTTGCCACGGCGCTCCGCATTCAGCTCTCTCGCTGACGGAGCGCCGCGCCTTCTCCGGTCGATTTGTGCTACTATGCAGCCTGGGTTCAGTGAAGATTTCGAGAGGAGCCTAGCGATGGCCGACATCGATGCGACCGGTGCGCCGCCTGTGCACCCCCGGACGATGTACATTCGTCGGCATTCGATCGTCACCCGCCTGACACACTGGCTGAATGTGCTCTGTCTTTCGCTGCTGCTGATGAGCGGCATGCAAATATTCAACGCCCATCCCGCCCTGTATTGGGGCCAATATGGCGCCAATGCCGATCCATCGTGGCTGCAGATATCGGCCACCGACGGCGACACCCAGCCCTATGGCACCTTCCGTATCGGCAGCCTGACGATCCCGACGACCGGCGTTCTCGGCGCCTCGAAAGAGGATGGTGAATGGACCGTGCGCGCTTTTCCCGCCTGGGCGACGATCCCGAGTTACCAGGATCTGGCAGCCGGCCGTCGTTGGCACTTCTTCTTCGCCTGGCTCTTCGTCTTCAACGGGCTGATCTATTTACTCTATGGCTTTGTCGCCGGTCATTTCCGCCGCGACCTGGCACCCTCGGGCGCCGAAGTCTCGCCGCGCAATCTCTGGCATGAGATCGTCGAGCATGCCCGCCTGCGCTTCCCGAAAGGCGAGAAGGCAAAGCGTTACAATGCATTGCAAAAGCTCACCTATCTGATCGTCATTTTCATTCTGTTACCGCTGATGCTGGCGACCGGGCTTACCATGTCGCCCGGCATCGATGCCGGCTACCCGTTTCTGCTCGATATTTTCGGCGGGCGGCAGACCGCGCGCGGCATTCATTTCATCACCGCCTGGACGATCGTGCTCTTCGTCCTCGTGCATGTGGCGATGGTCATCCTGTCCGGCCTCTGGAACAACATACGCTCCATGGTGACCGGCCGCTACGCCATCCGCACCGAAGGAGAGGACGCATGAGCAAGATCGTCAGCCGTCGCCGCTTCCTCATCGGCTCCGCCGCCAGCCTCGGCGCCATCGGTCTTACCGGCTGCGACGACATCACCGAGAACCAGAATGTCCAGAAGGTTCTGGCGCTGGCCGAAGGTCTGACCATGGGCACGCAACGCCTGCTCGTCTCGCCGCAGGCGCTTGCCCGTGAATATACCGACAAGGACCTCTCGCCGACCTTCCGCTCGAACGGCACGGATAACCCCGGCAGCGAGGACTATGCCGCCATGGTGGAAAACGGCTTTTCCACCTGGAAGCTGAAAATCGACGGCATGGTCAACAAGCCGATGGAGTTTTCGCTGGCCGACCTGAAGAAACTGCCGTCGCGCACGCAGATCACCCGCCATGACTGTGTCGAAGGCTGGAGCGCCATCGGCAAATGGACCGGCGTGCCGCTCGGCCTCATCCTCCAGAGCGCCGGGCTGAAACCGGGCGCGCGCTATGCGGTGTTCTATTGCGCTGACGAGTTGGAGCAGACGCTCGACGGCAGCGGCCGCTACTATGAAAGCATCGACCTGATCGACGCCTTCCATCCACAGACGATCCTCGCCTATTCGATGAACGGCAAGGATCTCGAAGTCGCCCATGGCGCGCCGCTGCGTCTGCGTGTCGAACGCCATCTTGGCTACAAGCATGCCAAATACGTCATGCGCATCGAAATCCGTGACAAGTTCAGCGACCTCTGGGGCGGCAATGGCGGCTTTTGGGAGGATCGCGGCTATGAATGGTATGCCGGAATCTGAACCGGAATTGCGTTAGTATGGTCTAATTTGTCGCAGGTCTTTCAAGGACGGAACACCTATGCCGCGAATGCGTTTGCTCAAAGGGCAATTAAGCCCAATCGGAGGAAATGCACATGCTGAGATCCATTTTGATCGCGGCCGCGTTTGCGGCTGCGGGCGTCGTGCCCGCCTATGCTGCATCCGCGGTGAAATGTGATGACGCTTCCATCACGGCCTTGCAGACCAAGGTGGATGGAATGACCGATCAGACGAAAAAAGCAGCCGCCACCAAACAGGTAGCCATGGCGAAGGATGCCATGAAGGCGCACAAGATCAAAACTTGTGTAACGCATATGGAAAATGCCTCAAAGGGCATGACCAAGATGTAACGGCGCACCCTGGCCTTGGTGGGATCAGAGCATGAGGCCCGGATGTCCGGGCCTTAAGTTTTTATGGCTGCGGCGAAACACCTACTTCGGCGGCTACCGAATCGGCAAGCGGACCGGCGTCTTGAAAGTCGCCACCAAAAGTAATACTTCTTTTTTGCCAATCATTAGCGGGACACTCATGAGTACGACCGTAACCGCAAAAGGACAGGTGACGATCCCGAAGGCCGTTCGCGATATCCTCGGAATCGGCCCCGGAGCCCGGTCGATTTTCGTCGTGCTGCCGATGGTAGCATCGTCGTGGTTCCACTGGAAGCGGATAAGCAGATTAGCCGCTTCGCCAAATTTCGAGGACATGCCGGAAAAGGCCTGAGCACGGACGAGATTATGGCTCTGACGCGTGGCGACGACTGAGGTGATTTTCGTCGATTCCAACATACTTCTGGATATCATCACGGATGATCCGGTTTGGTATGACTGGTCTGTCGACCAACTCGACAACGCATCGCTCGCCGGTCCCCTCTATATCAATGACGTTGTCCATGCCGAGGTTTCAGTTCGCTACGAACGGATTGAAGATCTCGACGATCTGCTTACAGGGACCGGTATCGGCATCCTGTCGATTCCACGGGCGGCACTTTTTCTTGCCGGCAAAGTTTTCGGCCAATATCGGAGAGCTGGTGGAACGCGCACCGGTGTCCTACCCGATTTCTTTATCGGGGCTCATGCAGCCGTCAGCGGTCTCCCGGTACTCACGCGCGACACGAAGCGCTTCCAGACCTACTTCAAGTCACTAACGCTCATCAGTCCGCCGGCTGCGTAAGTGCATCGGCCGGCCCTCTGTTATGGCCCAGAGCGCTCGACCGCGTCTCACCCCTGGATCGGCAGGCGAGTCCTCTTCCACAGATCCTTTGATTTACATCGTAAAAATGGCGCCCAACGGCGCCATCTCCAAAATCGATATTCGATTGCCGCACTTGGTCCCTACTCCGCCGCCTCAGCATGGCCGCGGCTGATCTCTTCCTCCTCGTCGTCCTCTTCCGGCTTCGGCTGTTTCCAGGCGATCAAGCGGTAGAACATCGGAATGAAGAAGGTGGCTATGAAGGTCGCCGCCAGCATGCCGCCGATGACGCCGGTACCGATGGCGTGGCGGCTTGCGGAGCCCGCGCCGGTGCTGATCGCCAGCGGCACGACGCCGAGAATGAAGGCGAGCGAGGTCATGACGATCGGACGGAAGCGCAGGCGCGCCGCCTCGAGCGCCGCCTCGCCGGCGCTCATGCCGTCCTTTCGTTTCAGGACCGCGAACTCGACGATCAGGATGGCATTCTTCGCCGCCAGACCGATGAGCGTCACCATGCCGATCTGGAAATAGACGTCATTGGTGAGCCCGCGCAGATAGGTGGCGAGCAGGGCGCCGAACAGCGCAAAGGGGATCGCGGTGATGACGGCGAGCGGCAGGCTCCATTTTTCGTACTGCGCGGCAAGAATTAGGAACACCATGATGATGCCGAAAACCATTGCCTGCGTGCCCGCGCCACCGGTTTCCAACTCCTGATAGGCCGAGCCCGTCCAGGCGATCTGGAACCCATCGGGCAGGGTCTGTGCCGCCACTTCCTGCATCGCCTTGATCGCGTCGCCCGACGTATAGCCCGGTGCCGGATTGCCGGTGATCTTGGCGGCGTTGAAGGCGTTGTAGCGTTCCAACTGATCCGGCCCGATGACGCGCGTCACCTTGATCAGCGTATCGAGCGGGATCATTTTGCCACTGTCGGAACGCACGAAGACCTGGCGCAGATCGTCGGGCGATTCACGGAACGGCGCTTCAGACTGCAGGTTGACCTGATAGTTACGGCCGTAAAGCGTGAAGTCATTGACATAGAGGCTGCCGAAGGTCGCCTGCATGGCGTCGAAAACCGAGTTGATCGGCACGCCGAGCGCCTTCGCCTTCTCGCGATCGAGGTCGGCACGGAACTGTGGCACGTTGGTGTCGAGCGTGGTGCGTACCGCCGCCAGCTCGGGCCGCTTGGAAGCGGCCGCCACCAGCTTGTTCGTCTGTTCGGCCAGCCCCTGAACGCTCTTGCCGGTGCGGTCCTGGACATAGACTTCGAAACCGCCCGTGGTCGAAAGGCCCTGGATCGGCGGCGGATTGAAGGCGAGCACCATGGCGTCCTTGATGCCCATATTGGCGCCGATCAAGGGACCTGCGAGATTGCGGGCGTCCAGCGCGGGCGTCGTGCGCTGGCTCCAATCCTTGAGCGTCACGAAGGCGACGCCGGCGCTGCTTTTCAGGCCGCCCGAAAGCAGGTCGAAGCCGGAAACGGCGAAGACGTCTTCGACCCCAGGGATCTTCTTGGTGTTGATCAGCGCCTGATCCATCACCGCTTGCGTGCGGGGCAGCGACGCTGCGGGCGGCAGGATGGCGAGTTCGAACAGCACGCCCTGGTCTTCATCCGGCACGAGCGATCCCGGCAGCGTATAGAAGAGATAGCCGGTCGCTCCGAGCAGGCCAGCGACGAGCACGCAGCCGAGCAGGGCACGCTTCAGGAAGAAGGCGACGCCCGCCGTGTAGCCGCGCGTCAGCCGGTCGAAGGCGCGATTGAAGATGCGGAACGGCAACACCGGCTCATGATGGCCGGGCTTCAGGATCAGCGCGCAGAGCGCCGGCGTCAGCGTCAGCGCCACGATACCCGACAAAGTGACCGAAATCGCGATGGTGACGGCAAACTGCTTGTACATCTGGCCTGCAAGGCCGCCCATGAAGGAGACCGGGATGAACACCGCGCAGAGTACGAGCACAATGGCGATGACCGGGCCGGTCACTTCGCCCATCGCCTTGATCGCCGCCTTCTTGGGCGACAGTTTCTCGGTCGACATCAGGCGCTCGACGTTTTCGAGCACCACGATGGCGTCGTCCACCACGATGCCGATGGCAAGCACTAGGCCAAACAGCGTCAGCAGGTTGATGGAGAAGCCGAGCGCATACATGCCGGCAAAGGTGCCGACGATCGAGATCGGCACGGCGATGACGGGAATGAGCGTCGCGCGCCAGTTCTGCAGGAAGACGAAGACGACGATGACGACAAGCAGGATTGCTTCGATGAAGGTGTGAATTACCTCCTCGATCGACACCTGGATGAACTTGGTCGTGTCATAGGGGATCTGGTAGGAGATCCCTTGCGGGAAGGATTTCTGCAGCTCGTCGAGACGCGCGCGCAGAGCCGACATCGTGTTCAGCGCGTTGGCACCCGGCTGCAGATAAACGGCGATCGGGATTGCCGGCGTGCCGTTCAGACTGCTCTGGATCGAGTAGCTCTTGGTGCCGAGCTCGATGCGCGCCACATCCTTCAGCCGCAGTGTCGCGGCATTGGCATCCGAACGCAGGATGATGTCGCCGAAAGCATCGACATCCGGCAGGCGTCCCTGCGTCGTCACTGTGTAGGTGAATGGCTGAGCATTGTTGTCGGGTTGGTCGCCGAACCTGCCGGCGGCAAATTGCGAATTCTGCTCCTGGATAGCGGTCGAGACATCACTCGGTGTCAGATTATACTGCGCCAGCTTGTCCGGCCGCAGCCAGATGCGCATGGAGTAGTCGATATCGCCGAGCAGGTTAACGTCGCCGACGCCGGGAATGCGCTTGAGATCATCGATGACATTGAGCAGCGCGTAGTTGCCGACGAATGCGCGGTCGTAGCGGCTGTCGGTCGAGTACATCGCAACGAAGCCGAGAATCGAGGTCGAGCGCTTGGTGACGACGACGCCGAGACGGGTCACGTCCTGCGGCAGCGTCGAGACGGCGCGCTGCACGCGGTTGTTGACGTTGATCGCCGCCTGATCCGGATCAGTGCCGAGCGCAAAGGTGACGGTGATCTGCATCGCGCCGCTGTTGGAGTTCGTCGACTGCATGTAAAGCATGTTTTCGACGCCGTTGATCTGCTGCTCCAACGGTGCGGCAACAGTCTGGGCCACCGTCTCGGCGCTGGCGCCGGGATAGCTGGCGGTGACGACCACCTGCGGCGGCGTCAGCTCGGGATATTGCGCGATCGGCAGGATGCGCAGGCAGACGATGCCCGCAAGCACGATGATGATCGAGATCACCGCCGCAAAAACGGGGCGATCGATGAAGAACCTGTTGCCCAACATCAGTTTTGCGCCACCTTGTTCGCATCATTAGGCGTTGCAGCTTCGGCCGCCTGCACCGGCGCGCCGGGGCGCACCTTGATGATGCCTTCCGTGATCAGCTTGTCACCGGCATTGAGGCCGGACAGCACCAGCCAGTTGCTGCCGACCTTCTGGCCAAGCGTCACCGGGTTAACACGCGCTTTGCCGTCCTTGTCGATCGTGTAGACGAACTGGCCCTGCGGGCTCTGCATCAGGGCCACTTCCGGAATGGTGATGGCATTGTCGAGCGAAACACCGGTGACGGTGGCGCGCACGAACTGGCCGGGCAACAGCCGGCGATTGGGGTTGTCGACCACGGCGCGGGCTTGCAGCGTGCCCGTCGAAACATCGATGGTGGACGAGGTGAAGTCGACAACGCCGTCATGGTCATAGGTCGTGCCGTCGCCGAAAGAGATCTTCACGCCAAGGTTAGGCGCTTGACCCTTGGCCTTCTTGAGGTCGATTAGCCGGCGCACTTCGGCGGCTTCCGTATCCGAGAACGAGAAGTTGACATAGACCGGATCGAGCTGCGTGATGCTTGTCAGCAGGCCAGTATCGCCCGTCGTGCCGATCAGGCTGCCTTCGGAGACCTGTTCCAGGCTGGTGATGCCACCGACCGGCGCCGTGACCTTGGTGTAGCCCAGATTGAGCTGTGCAGTCTGAACCTGCGCCTGCGCTGCCGCGACCGAAGCCTCCGCCAACTGCCGCGCCGACGTCGCATCGTCTCGCGCCTTTTGTGTGACGGCATTCTGGTCGAAGAGGTTGACGTTGCGCTTTTCCTCACGCTGCGCCTGGGTCAATTGCGCCTGGGCTTGCTGCAATTGGGCCTGGGCCTGGGCAAGGGCAGCCTCGTAGGGGGCGGGGTCGATCAGGAAAAGCACGTCGCCGGCTTTGACTTCGGCGCCTTCGACGAAGTTCCTTTTCAATAGGATACCACCGACACGGGCGCGGACGTCGACTTGCCTATAAGCCGAGATGCGCGCAGCATATTCGTAGGTGAGCGGCACGGTCTGAGGCTTGACGTCGACCACAGTCACTTGCGGCGGCGGCATTTGTCCGGCCTGCTGGGCTTGCGAGGAAAGCGCGCCGAAAAAGAGGACTCCGGCCGCAATGAGGCCGCTGCGCAAAAAGAAGGAGGAATGCGCCGTCATGGAAAATCACCGTGAGTTTTAACATTTTCTATTGCAGCGCAACATACAAACATGCATGAATGATTGTAAATATCAAATCGACGTGACCACTTGCATGACCGCTAAAACTGCCTGGCAGTTCTTGGAGAATATCATGTAAAATCAATGTGATGAGGCGAGATGAAATAATTTCTCGTCCGCCGGGAAATTCGGGGGGATAGCATGCGCAGAACCAAGGAAGATGCAGCCAAGACCAGGGAGGAGGTACTGGCTGCCGCTGCTCAAGTTTTTTACGAAAACGGCGTCAGCGGTTCCAGCCTCGACAAAATCGCCAAACGCGCCGGCGTGACGCGCGGCGCGATCTACTGGCATTTCAAGGATAAAGCTGAGCTGCTTACGGCGTTGCACAGCGAAATCCGCCTGCCGCAGGAGGCAATCGTCGACCACGCGCTGGAACATGGGCACGACGATCCGCTCGGCTTGATCGAGCAGGGCTCGATCGAGGTGCTGCATATCCTGGCAAATGACGAGCAACAGCAGCGCATCTTCGCCATCATGATTCTCGGCTGCGAATTCACCGAGGATCCCTCCGACGTCGCCCAGCGCATCGTCACCGCCAATGCCGAAATGTACGAAAAGCTGCAGAAGCTGATCGACATGGCCGATCGGCAAGGCAAGCTCGCTTCCGCCTGGACCGTCGACGCCGCCGCCCGCGCTTTCCAATGCTCCATGAACGGCCTCTTTGCCGAATGGCTCCGCTCGGGCAAGTCGTTTCCGGTGGTCGATGTCGGCGAGAAGCTGGTACGCAGCTTGATAGGCTCGATGCGGCTAAGCGCGGTTTAGCGGCTGCTCCCGATATGCCACGCCGCGTCGGCAAACGAGATGTCCGATTTGATCTCCCGCGTCGACATCGACGTCATCGTATGACGCACACCGGGCAGCCGGTTCAGTTCCTGGCGCAGCAACCGGTCTAGCGCTGCCATGTCGGCGGCCAGGATATGCAGGAGATAGTCGGCCTCCCCGGTCGTCGCGTGACAGCGCCAGATCAGCGGATGACGGCGCACGGCCGCTTCGAACGCCTCGAAAAGCTCGACATCGATCGACACCTGCACGAAGGCTTCCAGACCGAAGCCGAGCTGCGCCGGATCGAGGATCGTCCGGTAACCTTTGATCACGCCAGCCTCTTCGAGCGCCTTCACCCGCTTCCAGCACGGCGTCTTGCTGAGACCGACGAGATCGGCAAGCGCGGCAAAGGAGATGCGGGCGTCAGCTTCCAGAGCGGAAATGATTTTGTGATCGAGCGCATCCAAGTCCATCGTTCTCTCCATTACCCAAATTATAGCCGACCGTACTCCCGGTCCTCGATTTTGGATGACAATTAGGAACAATGTTCAAGCAGAAATTTCGTATCCTTCAATCAGGGCAAAGATGCTAGCGGCCGAAGGCCGGGACAAAGGGAACGAAGATGCAGAAAAAAGACTATTACACGCGCATCGAGGCGCCTGAATTGCGCGACTACGGCGTCTACCTGCAATGCGACAAGCTGCTTGCCTGTCAGAAGCCGTTGAACGAGATGGTCAATGGCGACGAATTGCAGTTTCAGATCGTCCATCAGGTGGAAGAGCTCTGGATGAAGCTCATCGCCTACACACTGGTCGATGTGATCGCCTTCATCGAAGAGAACAATACGCATCGCGTCGTGACGCTGATGGGCCGCGTGCATCGACTGATGAAGATGATGACAGCGCAGCTCGATCTGCTCGAAACCATGTCGCCAAAGGAATATCAGCAGATCCGCCTGCAGCTCGGCAATGGCAGCGGCCAGGAATCACCCGGCTTCAAGTTTCTGCTGCGCATGCCGCCGGATCTCTGGCGTGCCTTCAAGGCTCACTACCTCGACAAGCCGGGGCTGACGGTCGAAGATGTCTATGACGGCAAATACGATCACGGCGACAGCTATGTCGTCGCCGAAGCGCTGGCGGAGTTCGATGAGCTCTTCCAGAAATTCCGCGCCAACCACATCTATCTGATCCAGCGTTCGATCGGTCTTGGCTCGAAATCCCTCAAGGGCCGGCCGGTGGAATTGTTGCAGGCCGGCGCCCACCATCGCTTCTTCCCCGATCTCTGGGATATCCGAGCCGAGATGACCGACCGCTGGGGCAGCCAATACGGGGTGGTGCGCGATTCCATTTCCAAGCATGAAGACGCGGCGGAATAGAGTACTCGGCCCCCTGCCTATCCGTCGCGCTGCATGGTGCGGCGGAAGGCTTTCAGTGTTTCGGCGCTGACATGATGTTCCATCCCCTCGGCGTCGATCCGCGCCGTCTCGGCGCTGACCCCAATCCAGCGCAGGAAGGCTTCGACCGTCTGGTGGCGAGCACGGATTTCCTGGGCAATATTGTTGCCGGCATCCGTCAGGAAAACCCCGCGATAGGGCCGCCGCGACACGAGCCCGTCTTCGCAGAGCCGTGCCAGCATCTTGGCGACCGTCGGCTGCGACACGCCGAGCCTGGCCGCAATATCCACCTGCCGCGCCTCATTGCCGTCATCGATGAGATCGGCGATCAACTCGACATAATCCTCCACCAGAGCGCCGCGCGTGGCCTCTCGCGTATGCCGAAAACCCTCCGAATGCGTCTCGGCATCCGGCAACGGTTCATCGCGATGGATTGACAGTCTTTTCTTTGGCAATGCGTTCGGCTCCCTAAAGCATGTCGCGCAAAAGTGCGCAGCGGTTTTGCGATAACGACATGCGCAAAATCAAGGGCCTAAAGCGCAAGGAGCGAATCCCAGAGATCGCGATGCGCTTTAGAGGCGCGGATAAACTCATTTTAATCTTTATAGCACGGGCTTCAATCTTGAAAGCGGATGATGATTTCGCGGCGACTTCGTCATCGCATCACAACGCCGCATCTATAAAATATAGCCTATTGCATAATGTTGATATCCAGCATATTTCTTTAGTCATATCGTAATTCGATCCCGGAGTTCCGCATGACGCAGATTCAGGAAGTGGCCGCACCCCGCGCGTGGAAATTTGCCAGCGCGGATGAGGGTGCGCGGCCGAGCCTTCCGGAAGTCAACGCCACGGTTCACGTTCCGCACGCCGGCACCTGGATCCGACGGCTGATCGCCTTCCTCGGGCCAGGCTATATGATTTCCGTCGGCTATATGGATCCCGGCAACTGGGCGACCGATCTGGCTGGCGGTGCGCAATTCGGCTATACGCTGCTCACGGTCATCATGCTGTCGAACCTGATGGCGATCCTGTTGCAGGCGCTTGCCGCCCGGCTCGGCATCGTCACCGGCCGCGATCTGGCGCAGGCCTGTCGGGATCATTATTCGAGGCCGGTCAATCTGGCTCTGTGGTTTGCTTGCGAGCTCGCCATCATCGCCTGCGATCTCGCCGAAGTCATTGGCACGGCGATCGCGCTGCAATTGCTCTTTGGCATCCCATTGATTGGCGGCGCGCTGATCACCGCGCTGGACGCCTTCCTGCTCCTGCTCCTGATGAACAAGGGCTTCCGGTTCCTTGAAGCCTTCGTCATCGCGCTTCTGATCGTGATCGCCGTCTGTTTCGCCATCCAGATCGCCGCCGCCGCTCCTCCCGTCGCGGCCGTCCTCAAAGGCTTCATTCCGTCGCCGGAGATCGTCACCAATCACGAGATGCTCTACATTGCCATGGGCATCATCGGCGCGACGGTCATGCCGCATAACCTCTACCTGCATTCATCGATCGTGCAGACCCGCGCCTATAAGCGCACCGACGAGGGCCGCCGCGATGCGATCAAATGGGCGACGGCCGACAGCACCATTGCCTTGATGTTGGCGCTGTTCGTCAACGCGTCGATCCTGATCGTCGCAGCCGTCGCATTCCACGATAGCGGACACTCCGATGTCGCCGAAATCGGCCAGGCCTTCAAACTGCTCTCGCCTCTGCTTGGCCTCGGTATCGCCTCGACGCTGTTTGCCGTGGCGCTCCTTGCCTCCGGCCTCAATTCCACCGTGACGGCGACGCTCGCCGGCCAGATCGTCATGGAGGGCTTTCTCCGCCTGCGTATTCCACACTGGGCAAGGCGGCTTTTGACCCGTGGCCTCGCAATTATTCCGGTTGTTTTTGTTACTGCATTTTATGGTGAAAAAGGCACCGCGGATTTGCTCGTCCTGAGCCAGGTCATTCTGTCTATGCAATTGCCCTTTGCTGTTATCCCGCTGGTCCAATTCGTCACAGATCGCGAAAAAATGGGCAGATTCACCGTTTCAAGGGGCGTTGCCAGCCTCTCGTGGCTGGTCGCGGGCGTCATTCTGGCGCTGAATTTCAAGCTGCTTTACGACACGCTCTTCGGTTGACGAATCACCCGCAACGCGCGAATCTGCACCCGCGGAAGATCACGGTAATTAACAGGTTCGTAATATTTGCCCAGATTTTGCCATGATTTGCCCTAGTTTGGGCCCACCGCAGTTCTGCAGGGTTCCTCAATTCATGGCCGAAAGTCCATTGCGCGTCCAATTTCCTGCAGAGGCTGCGATTCAGGCGCGGCCACATCACGAATTTCATATCCCTTTTCTGCCCCGCTCCGCGCACCTTCGCCATCTGATCGCCATAAGCCTTGCGGGCACCGCCTCCTTCGGCCTGCTCGCCACCATTCTCTATCCGCTGCTTGGCCGCCACACGATCGAGCAGGCCGTGCCAGTGCACACGGCGCAGCTTATCCGGCCGCAGCCGGCCTTGCCCAAGGGCAATCGGCTCGCGACGAAACCCCGTTTCGATGGCGCCCGTTTTGCGCAGGTGGCGGAAAAGACCTCGAGTGGCGAAACCCGCATCTTCACCTATCACCGCACGACGCTGGTCTTTAAAGCCGAGAACACCGACCCCTCCGGCGGCGAAGACGCTACGGCCATCAATGCCGCCTATGGCGGCGATGCCCAATCCGAAGCCGGCCTGTTCTCGCCGCCTTCGCTCGCAGATATCCGCCAGGGCATCTATCCGCATGCCAATCGTTATGACTCGGTCCGGCGTTCGCGCTTCCCCGTCCGCGGCGTGCCGTTGAACGTCAGCGTTTCGAAAGCGACCACGGGCGAACCCGGCCGCGAATTCAAAAGACTGGTTTCCATGCCCAAGGACCGGCAGGACCTGCAGGATATCCTCGCCTCAGCCGGTCTTGGCGAAGACGCCGGCGACGAGCTGCAGCGGGCCTTGGAAACCGATACGGTTTCGCCCGGCGACAGCCTGGAACTGCTGCTGGAGAAAAAGACCGCCGACGCGCAGCCGAAACTGATCATGGCCCGCCTCAGCGGCGAGAAAACACCGGAGCGCATCGTCGCCCGCGACGACGCCGACGGCTTCGTGCCGCTCACTGACGACCGGCTGTTTTCCACGCTCTACAGCGAGAGCCAGGCCGACGCGCCTTCCTCCTCGGAAGTGGCCGCCGTCGACCTTAAGGGCGTCAATAGCGACGATCGGTCGACGATCCATATCAGGCTGCAGAAGGCGGGGCTTTCCGACGAATGCGCCGACCAGCTGATCAAGCTCGCCAAGGCAAATGACGTTTCACTGACGGGTGGCGACGCGCCCGACAGCGTCGATCTGCTGTTCCGCAAGGCAGACAATGGCAAAAGCGAACTGATGTTCATCGAGTTCCACACCGATGGCGACACGCATCGCTTCTATCTGCACAAAGAGGGCGGAGAAGGCCCCTCGGAGTTTTATGACGAGGGCGGCCACTCGGTCGCCAAGGTGCTGACTCACCGTCCTGTACCAAACGGCACGCTCGGTGACGGCTTCGCCTGGCGCGTCCATCCGATCCTCGGCGTCCGGAAATTCCATAACGGCGTCGATTTCCGCGCACCAATGGGCAGCCCCATCATGGCCGCAGGCGATGGTATCGTCGAAAAGATTTCCTGGGAAACGGGCTACGGGAAGTATGTCCGCATTCGCCATGACGGTGGCTACGAGACCACCTACGCCCATATTTCTTCGACGCCGTCGGACCTACATGTCGGTGAGCGCGTCAGCCAGGGCCAGGTGATCGCCTATGTCGGCTCCACCGGCTATTCCACCGGTCCGCATCTCTACTACGAACTGCGCGTCAACGGCCGCTATGAGAACCCGCTGACAGCTCAGTTGCCGGCCGGCACCAACCTCACCGGCAAGTCGCTGGACAGCCTGCGCTCGCAGGTCAGCCACGTCGACAACATCATGACCTATCTCGACGTACCGACGCAACAAAACGAGGCCCGCCCCTTCTCCGCTCTCGAGCAGGGACCAGAGCGAGGTCCAGGCGGCTTCGGCACGCCATGACTGGCGAATTTGTTAGCAAACTGCTCGCGAATAGGCTATCTACTGACTATCTGACTAGGTAGAAGCTATGAGTAAGCAAAATAGACATATCCCCAAGAGCGGGAAGGCTGGCGTTCACCAGAGCAGTCGATGGAGTCTGGAGGCCGCCAAAGCACGATTCAGCGAGGTCGTCCGGCATGCCCGCGACGAAGGCCCTCAGCACGTAAGCGTTCGTGGGCGTGAGGCTGTCGTGATAATGAGTGTCGAGGACTACGAACGTTTGACTCCAGCCAAGCCCAAGTTGCCCTTCGTTGAGTTCATGGAAAGCCTCAGCCTTTCTGACCTGAATGTGGAACGTGAAAGCGACAGCGGCAGGGATGTCGAGCTTTGATCGGCTGGCTACTCGATACAAATGTCGTTTCATCGCTGCTCAATCGAAATGGTGCGCCCTCTGTAAAAGAATGGGCTCGCAGTCAGCCCGAGGATAGCTTTTTCATCAGCGTTCTCACCATCGCTGAATACGATAAAGGCATTTACAATCTCCCGGATGACCATCCGGATCGCTCTCGTCATCTGGCTTCGCGCGACATGTTGTTGGAGCGCTTTGCCGATCGAATTTTGCCGGTCGGTAATCCGGTCATTCGGCGATGGGGTATGATTTCCGGAACGATCAAACGTCAGACGAAGCACTTTCCGTCCGTCATCGATACAATGTTGGCTGCCACCGCCATAGAATTCGATCTCTTTCTCGCTACTCGCAATATTGCCGACGTAAACCATGCAGGCGCGGCAGTTTTTAACCCATGGAGCGACGATCCATCGAGCTTCCCCATAAGTCAGAGGAAACGGCGATGAGCCGCGTTATTGTCCGCGCATCCGGAGTTGCCAATTGGCGCTCAACAAAAGCCGCTATGCACGGTGATCATCGCCAATAAGGCTTGACAAAACTAAGTTGCCTGTATTTTACTCAAGCCTGCAGATTAGGCAGAACTTATCTGCAATCACATGACTTTGATAGTCGCCGGGCAGTTTCGCCCCATGACGCCCCATCGCCGATGGGACCAGCGTCGTGGGGTTTTTCGTTTTTTGGCTGAGAGATGAACGACGCGCTGAAGATCGGTATCCTCTTTTCGACCTCTGGGCCTTATGGCTCCATGGGCCGCGATGCGCGCGACGGCGCGGAATTCGCCATCGAGGAGTTCGCGGCCGGCGGCGGACGCGCGATAGAGCCAACCTTTGTCGATCCGCATGCAGACATGGCAGCCTATCTCGAAGGTGCGAAACATATGCTGCGCAATGCAGGCTGCCGCCATATCATCGGCACGATCACCTCCGCGGCGCGCAAGGAGGTCATTCCGCTTGTCGAAAAGCATGACGGTCTGCTCTGGTACATGTGCCCGTATGAGGGCTTCGAGGCCAATGAGAATGTCATCTATGTCGGCGGCTGCCCCAACCAGCATCTGCTGCCGCTCTTCGAGCATCTGATTCCGCGCTTCGGCAAACGCCCCTATCTCGTCGGCGCCAACTATGTCTGGGGTTGGGAGATGAACCGGCTTGCCCGCGAACTCATCACCAATGCGGGCGGAGAGGTGCTCGGCGAGCGTTACCTGCCGCTCGAGGAAACAGCCGTTGAGCGCATCGTCGCCGATATCGAGAGCCGCCGTCCGAGCTTCATTCTCAACAATCTCATCGGCCCGTCGAGCTATGCCTTTCTCGAAGCGATCAAGCTGCTCGGCGACCGCGATCCCGCCTTCCGGCCGGAAAATTGCCCTGTCGTCAGCTGCGACCTGATGGAATGCGAGCTGGAGGACATCGCCGCCGGTGCGGCCGTCGGCCAACTCTGCGCCGCCTCCTATTTCGACACGATCGGCACATCTGACAATCTCGCTTTCAAGGCCCGTGTCGCGACGCGTTATGGCGCCGACCGCCGCGTTTCCAGCATCTTTGCCGGTGCTTACACCGCCGTCAAACTCTGCATTGAGGCCATCCTTGCCGCCGGGAGCGACGAGCCGCAGGCCGTGCGCCGCCAGCTTCACGCTGTGTCCTGGCCGACGCTGCTTGGGCCGCTGGCGATCGATCCCGAGACCAATCACGCCGCTCTTCCCTTTCATCTCGGCCGTATCAACAGCGGCAACGGCTTTGACGTCATCGCTTCGCGGCCAGCGCTCGCCGCTGATCCTTATCTCACCGGCCGCCGAGTCCCGAAATCGCCGAAGCTGAGGGTGGTGTCATGAGAAAGACGCCGAACTTCACCGGCTGGCACGCCGCAATCCTGCATCGGGAAGACAGCAACACCGAACGGCTCATCCGTCAGCTGAAGCTGCTTGGCCTGCGCACGTCCTTGCGCTGGGAGCCGATCGGCGCGCATGAGCTGCCGGATATGGTCATTGTCGATGCCGATCAGGGTTGGGACGACCTCCTGCCCTGGAGCGGCGGCAATCCGCCGCTACCGGTCGTGGCTCTGCTCGGCTCGGAAGCGCCCGGCCGCATTGCCTGGGCCCTGGAGCAGGGCGCCGGCGCAATCATCGCCAAACCGGTCAGCACATCCGCCGTCTATCCGGCCCTGGTCATGGCAGTCACGATCCATGAGGAACGCAAAGCGGTCGCCGAGAAGCTGCAATATCTCGAAGAGCGCGTACGGCTGCGCCCGCTCGTTCATGCCGCCGTCCAGAAGCTGATGGCGGCGCGCGGCCTGGATGAAGAACGCGCCTACGCCATCCTGCGCGATTGCGCCATGCGCCGTCGCCTGCCGATGGAACAGCTTTCGGCCTTCATTGTCGGCGGTGCCGAACCCCTGCCGGAGGCAAGCTGATGCATGTGATCAAGGCTATGCTGCGCCAGCCGGCGGCGCTGTTCGGGCTTGCGGTTGTCATTGTTGTCGTGGTGATGGCGATCGCCGCCCCGTGGATCGCCCCCTTCAGCCCCGATGACCAGATGTTCGACGGCCTGTCGATCGAAGGCGCGCCGTTGCCGCCGGACGGTCATTTCCTGCTCGGCACCGACACGCTCGGCCGCGACCTCTTCTCCCGCCTCCTTTTCGGCGCCCGGACCTCATTGATCATCGGTCTTGTCGCCAACGGCGTCGCCGTGGCGATTGGCCTCTTCGTCGGCATAGTCGCCGGTTATCTGCGGGGCATCATCGGCAATCTGATGATGCGCTTCACCGACCTGATGATGGCCTTCCCGGCGCTGCTGCTCGCCATCGTGCTGGCCGCCCTTCTGAAGCCGAGCCTGTGGATCGTCGCCATGGTGATCGCACTGGTCAATTGGGTGCAGGTCGCCCGCATCGTCTACACCGAGACCCGCGGCCTGGTGGAGCGCGACTTCATCATGGCGGAGCGTTCGCTCGGTGCCGGCCATTTCCGCATCCTCGTCCGGCATATTTTGCCGCATCTGATGCCGACGGCGATCGTGTGGGGCACTCTCGGCATCGCCACCACGGTGCTCTTGGAGGCGACCCTCTCCTTCCTCGGCATCGGCGTGCAGCCGCCGCAACCCTCCTGGGGCAACATCATCTTCGAGAGCCAAAGCTATTTCCAGGATGCGCCCTGGCTCGTTTTCATTCCCGGCGCGGTCATCCTCCTGACCGCCCTCTCCTTCAATCTCGTCGGCGACGCATTGCGCGACATTCTCGATCCGACGCAGCGGGGGAGAGGCTGAATGTTCTTTCTCATCATCCGCCGTCTGGTGCAGACTGTGCTCATTCTCCTCGGTGTAGCGGCGATCACCTTCCTGCTGCTCTATGCGCTTCCCGCGGATCCGGCCGTATTGATCGCCGGGCGCAGCGCCACGCCGCAAATGGTGGCCGGCATTCGCCATGAGCTCGGCCTCGACCAACCGCTGATCATACAGTTCCTGCACTATCTCGACGCTCTGCTGCATGGCGATCTCGGCCGCTCCTACACACAGAAGACTGCCGTTCTGCCGCTGATCCAGGCGCGCCTGCCGGCGACCATCATCCTGATGGCGGCCGGGATCGTCGTCGAGGTCGCCCTTGGCCTTACCTTTGGCATCATCGCCGCCATCAAGCGCGGCGGCCTCGTCGACCGCACGGTGATGATGCTCTCCTTCGTCGGCGTCTCCTCACCGCAATTCGTCGTGGCGCTGCTGCTGCTCTATGTTTTCGCCGCCACGCTCGGCTGGTTCCCGATGTCGGGCTTTGGCACGGCGCGCCATGTCGTGCTGCCGGCGCTGACGCTCGGCGTACTCGGCGCCGGCTGGTATGCCCGCATGGTGCGCTCGGCCATGATCGATGTGCTGAATCACGATTATGTCCGCACCGCACGCGCCAAGGGCCTGTCGTCAACGCGCGTCATCTTCCGTCATGTGCTGCCCAACGCCATCTTGCCGATCATCGCCATGATCGGCATCGATATCGGCCAGTTCATGAGCGGCGTTGTGGTGGTCGAGGCGGTCTATGGCTGGCCGGGCATCGGCCAGCTCGCCTGGCAGGCGATCCAGCAGGTCGACATCCCGATCATCATGGGCGTGACGCTGACCTCGGCGCTCGCCATCGTCCTCGGCAATCTCGTCGCCGACTTCATCGCCCCCTTCATCGACCCGCGCATCCGCGCGCAATAACCAAGCAAAACCAACAGAGGAGTTCTTTTCATGACCAAGACTTTCCTGCGGCGAGCGGCTTTGGCCGCCCTGCTCGCCACCAGCTCCCTCGTACCGGCGATCGCGGCCCATGCTGCCGACGAGCCGAGCAACAGCGGCACCATCACCGTCACCTACAAGGACGACATCGCCACGCTCGACCCAGCGATCGGCTACGACTGGCAGAACTGGTCGATGATCAACGCGATGTTCTCGCGCCTGGTCGACTACACGCCCGGCACGACCGAGCTGAAGCCATCACTCGCCGAAAGCTATGATGCCTCGCCGGATGGTAAGACCTATACGTTCAAGCTGCGCACCGACGCCAAGTTCACCAATGGTCGTGCAGTTACCGCCGCCGATGTGAAATATTCGATCGAGCGTGCTGTCAATCCGAAGACGCAGAGCCCTGGCGCCGGCTTCTTCCACTCGATCGTTGGCGCCGACGCGATGACGGCAGGTACAGCGCAGGCGCTGGACGGTATCAAGGTCATTGACGACCACACCGTCCAGATCAGCCTCGTTCAACCCGACGCCACATTCCTCAACGTGCTGGCGCTCAACTTCGCCTCGGCCGTGCCGAAGGAAGCGGTCGAAGCGGCAGGCGGCGATTTCGGCAAGAAGCCGGTTGGTTCCGGCGCCTTCATCCTGAAGGAATGGACGGTCGGCCAGCGCCTGGTTTTCGCGAAAAACCCCGATTACTTCATCAAGGATCGCCCGCATATCGACGGCTACACCGTTGAAATCGGCCAGGAGCCATTGGTGGCGCTGCTTCGTCTGCAGAAGGGCGAAGTCGATATTGCCGGCGACGGCATCCCGCCGGCGAAATTCCTGGAAATGAAGAAGTCACCCGAGTTCGAAGGCATGATCGTCGATCGCCAGCAGCTCGAAACCAGCTACGTGACACTCAACACCCAGGTAGCGCCCTTCGACAACGCCAAGGTACGCCAGGCCGTTAACATGGCGATCAATAAGGATCGCATCGTCCGCATCATCAACGGCCGCGCCACGCCTGCAAGCCAGGTCCTTCCGCCGATGATGGCCGGCTACGACAAGGACTACAAGGGCTATGCCTATGATGTCGCCAAGGCCAAGGCACTTCTCGCCGAAGCCGGCCTGAAGGACGGCTTTTCGACGACGCTCTACACCTCAAACACCGATCCGCAGCCGCGTATCGCCCAGGCGATTCAGCAGGATCTCGCAGCAATCGGCGTCAAGGTCGAACTCAAGGCGCTCGCCAATCCGAACGTGATTGCCGCCGGCGGCACCAAGGGCGAGGCACCGATGGTCTGGTCGGGCGGTCTCGGCTGGATCGCAGACTTCCCGGATCCCTCCGACTTCTACGGACCGATCCTCTCCTGCGGCAGCGCCGTTGCAGGCGGCTGGAACTGGTCGTGGTACTGCAACAAGGAGATCGAGCCGCGCGCCCAGGCCGCCGACGCTATGCCGGTGCCGGCAAAGGCCGCCGAACGTGCTGAAGCCTGGAAGAATATCTTCACGGAAATCCAGGAAAAGGATGCGCCGTGGATCCCGGTCTTCAACGAGCGCCGCGTTGTCGCCAAGTCGAAGCGCATGGGCGGCCCGGACGAAATCTACATCGATCCGACTCGCGTCATCGACTACGAAGCCGTCTACATCAAGAAATAAGCCGTCAAATCGGCAAGCTTCCCCGGCTACAGCGTGATCCCAGAAACTGCGTAGCGGTTTTTGGACAAGATCAAGCTCCGCCGGCCGGGGAAGCCCAATCCCCGGGAGAGACAGAGCATGTGCATCGTTTGCACCCATACCATCCACCGAGCCCAGCATAATTTCGGCTGGAACCGCGATTTTGAGCCGGCACTTGTCGCCAAGTCCGGCGAGACCATCCATTTCGAATGCCTTGATTCCTCCGGCGGCCAGCTCGGCAGGGATGCGACACTGCAATCGCTCGCCGATCTCGATTTCGGCCGGATCAATCCTGTCTCCGGTCCGGTCTATGTCGAGGGCGCTGAGCCCGGCGATGCGCTGAAGGTGACGATCCGCCGCTTTGTACCGTCAGGCCACGGCTGGACCGCCAATATTCCGGGCTTTGGCCTGCTCGCCGACCAGTTCAAGGACCCGGCGCTGCATATCTGGTCCTATGATGCCAGCAGCATGGCGCCGGCCCTCTACGGCCCCGGCGGCCGCGTGCCGCTAAAGCCCTTCGCCGGTACGATCGGCCTGGCACCCGCCGAGCCCGGCTTGCACTCCGTTGTGCCTCCGCGTCGCGTCGGAGGCAATATGGATATCCGCGACCTCACCGCCGGCGTGACGCTCTATCTGCCAGTCGAAGTCGAAGGCGCTCTATTCTCGATCGGCGACACCCACGCCGCACAAGGCGACGGTGAAGTCTGCGGTACGGCGATCGAAAGCCAGATGGAAGTCGAAGCAACGCTGGAGCTCGTCAAGGACGCCCGTTTGAAGAGCCCGCGCTTCACCACCACCGAACCTGTCACCCGCCATCTCGACGGCGCCGGCTACGAGGTCACCACTGGCATCGGTCCCGACCTGATGACCGGTGCACGCGAAGCCCTGATGCGGATGATCGACCTGCTCGGTGCCGAGCACGGCATGAGCGCCACCGATGCCTATCTGCTCTGCTCGGTCTGCGGCGATCTCCGGATCAGCGAAATCGTCGATGCCCCGAACTGGGTCGTCTCCTTCTATTTCCCGAGGATCGTGTTCGCGTGATGCAATCTGCCTCTGCCGCCCCGCCGGTGCTTTCGGTTCGAAATCTTTCTGTCGACGCCCGCACGCCCGAAGGGCGGAGGCGAGTACTGGACGATATCGGCTTCGAACTGACCGCCGGCGAGACGCTCTGTATCGCGGGCGAATCCGGCTCAGGAAAGTCCGTGACCTCGCTGGCGATCATGGGGCTCTTGCCAAAGGCGTCGTTGCAGGTGGCCTCCGGTTCTATCCTGCTCGGCGATCGTGACCTGGTGAAGCTTTCCAACAAGGCGATGCGCAGCCTGCGCGGCGGCGACATCGCCATGGTTTTCCAGGAGCCGATGACCTCGCTTAACCCGGTGATGTCGATCGGCGCGCAGCTTACCGAAGCGATCCGCGAACATCAGCGCAGCGAAGGCAATGCCGCCGAGACAATCGCGCGGCAGATGCTGGAAGCAGTGCAGATCACTGAGCCGGGCCGGCGCCTTTCGCAATATCCGCACGAGCTTTCCGGCGGCATGCGCCAGCGCGTGATGATCGCCATGGCACTGTCCTGCCGGCCGAAAGTGTTGATCGCCGACGAACCGACGACGGCGCTCGATGTCACCGTGCAGGCGCAGATTCTCAAGCTGATGCGCGAGCTGAAGCAGGAATTCGGCACCTCGATCATTCTCATTACCCACGATATGGGCGTCGTCGCCGAAATGGCCGATCGCGTCGTCATCATGCAGAATGGCAGGATCATCGAAGAGGGTGACGCGCTGTCGATCTTCGGCCGTCCGAAACAACCCTATACGCAGCAACTGCTCGCAGCCGTGCCCCGGCTCGGCGCCCATGCCGGCACCGACGGTCCGCCGCGCGTGACACAGCATAAGGTCGAGACCTTGCGGCCAGACCGCACGCCGGTGCTCAATGTCCGCAATCTCACCGTCACCTACGGCAGCCAAGGCAAGTGGCTTCTGAAGGGCAAGACGCCGGCACCGGCCGTGGATGACGTTTCCTTCGATATCCGGCCCGGTGAAACCCTTGGCCTCGTCGGTGAAAGCGGCTCTGGCAAATCGACCACCGGCAAGGCCGTGCTCGGGCTGATCCCCTTTGCCGGCGACGTCACGATCGATGGCCGCGCCATCGGCGGCCTTAGCCATCGCGACATGCAACCGGTGCGCCGCTCGGCGCAAATGATCTTTCAAGACCCCTACGCTTCGCTCGATCCGCGCATGGCGGTGGGCACGGCCATCGCCGAACCCATGGTCATCCACGGCATCGACAACAAGTCCGAGCGGCAGGACCGTGTGGCGGCGCTGCTTGCGCGCGTCGGCCTGACGCCGGATGCGGCGACACGTTATCCGCACGAATTTTCCGGTGGTCAGCGCCAGCGCATCTGCATCGCCCGCGCGCTGGCGCTGGAGCCAAAGCTGATCGTCGCCGACGAAAGCGTGGCGGCCCTCGACGTTTCGGTGCGCGCTCGTGTCCTCGATCTGCTGCTGGAGTTGCAGGAAACGATGGGCCTTGCCTACCTCTTCATCTCGCACGACATGGCGGTGGTGGAACGCATGTCGCACAAGGTCGCCGTCATGCGTTACGGCAAGATCGTCGAAGCCGGGACACGCCGCGAGGTCTTTGAGCACCCGCGGGATCCCTACACGCAGGCACTGATGGCTGCCGTGCCGATCCCCGATCCGCAAGCGCATCGCAAAACGGCGCTGAAAGCCTAATCTAGACGGTTAGCCGGCTCAGCAGGGCCGCTGTTCACATAGATCGCATAGAGCGAGGTCGTGGCGGTGATGTAGAGCCGGTTGCGCTTGGGCCCACCGAAACACAGGTTCGATATGCCTTCGGGAACGAGAATGCGGCCGATCAACGTGCCATCCGGTGCGTAGACCCGGACGGAATCGCCGCTGGAGGCAAAGATGTTGCCGTGGCGATCGACCCGGAAGCCGTCGAACATGCCGACTTCGCAGGTGGCAAAAACCCGGCCCTCACCGACGCCGCGCCCATCAGTATTGACGGAATAGGCCGTGATCGTCGGCGGCAGGCCGGGCACATGCGAACCGCCGGTATCGGAGACGTAAAGCACGCTTTCATCCGGCGAAAAGGCGAGACCGTTCGGCTTGACGCGGTCGCTGGCGACAAGCGTCACCGCGCCGTCGGCCGGATCGATGCGGTAGACATTAGACGCATTGATTTCAGACGGAGCCGCGAAGCCCTCATAGTCGCTGTCGATCCCGTAGGTCGGATCGGTGAACCAGATCGTGCCATCCGACTTCACCGCGACATCGTTCGGCGAATTCAACCGCTTGCCGTCGAAATGTTCGGCGAGCGGCCGCCAGCGGCCATCATGATCGAGCCTGCTCACACGCCGGCGTCCATGCTCGCAGGCGATGATCCGCCCCTGGAAATCGAGCGTATGGCCATTGTGATAGCCGACGGGCGCCTCGAAGACACCGGCTGCACCCGTCGCCTCGTCGTAACGCAGGATGCGGTCGTTCGGGATATCGGACCACACGACATGACGTGCGGCCGGCACATAAACCGGCCCTTCGGTCCAACGCCCACCGGTCCAAAGCTGCTCCAATTTCGCAGAACCGTTGATCAGCGCCTTGAAGCGCTGATCGAGAATTTCATACTGGCTCATATTGCTCCGCCCTGTTCCTCACAGCCGGCCAACCTCCGACCGGCTCCCATAGTCGGCGCTACTCTAGAGACAGCAATCAGCGACTGTCAAAAGCAAGCTAAGGACATGACACGCTTTTTACCGGCGCCATTCCGTCGCCAAGGCCGCGCTATGGTCTAAGCCGTCAGCTCTGCCACTTTCGTCGTCAGATCGGCGATATAGGCATCCGCCGAGAGGTCGGAACCAGTCGCGTCGATCAGGATTTCGCTGGGGCTCTTCGAGCGGCCGTGCCGGTGAACATTGTCGTTCAGCCAGGTCTTCAGCGGCGTATAGTTACCCTCATCGAGACCCCTCTCGACCGCGGCATTCTTGCGGGCGGCCGCAAAGAACTGCGACGACATGATGTTGCCGATCGTATAGGTCGGGAAGGAGCCGACCATGCCGGACGACCAATGCACGTCCTGCAGCACGCCCAGCGTGTTGTTCGGCACGTCGAGACCGAGATAGGATTTGATTTTGTCGCGCCAGATTGCCGGCAGATCGGCAACACGGATTTCTCCGGCGATCAGACCCGCCTCTATCTCCGAACGCAGCATGATGTGGAAGTCATAGGTCAGCTCGTCGGCCTCGACGCGGATGAAGTTCGGCCTTGCGGCATTCACCGCCCGCCAGAAGCCGTCGACGGAAACATCCTCGAGCTGGCTCGGGAAGGTCGCCTTCAGCTCGCCAAAATGCAGATCCCAGAAGCGGCGTGAGCGACCGACCCGGTTTTCCCAGAGGCGCGATTGCGATTCATGGGTGCCGAAGCTGGTGCCGCCGACCGCATAAAGATTGATGAAATCGGTGGTGAAGGTCGAGCGCGAGAACGCCTCGGCGATCCCCTGTTCGTACATGCCATGGCCCGCCTCGTGCCAGACGGCGAAGAGGCCGCCCGGCAGCCAGGTCTCGCGAAAGCGGCCGGTGATGCGCACATCGGACCGCGTGAAGGAAATTTCGAAGGGATGCACGGTGTCGTCCAGCCGCCCGCGGCCGAAATCATAGCCGAAGCGCGTGGAAATGGCGCTGGAGAAGGCCCTTTGGCTAGCGACCGGATAGGAGCGATCGAGAATGTCGCTTCGTACCGGCGCCTCTCTGGCCGCAGCCAGGAGCGGAATCAGCGCCTCCCTGAGGTCGCCATAGAGGCTGCGCAATTGCGACCATGTCATTCCGGGCTCGTAGGTGGAAACCAAGGCATCATAGGGATGTTCGTCATAACCGATAGCACCGGCGATCTGGCGCTGCATATCCATCGTCTGTTCGAGCAGCGGCGCAAAGCCGGCAAAATCGTCGGCGGCGCGGGCCTTCGCCCAAGCAGCCTGAGCGCGGGTCTTGAGATCGGCGGCGGCACCGACCAGATGCGCCGGAATGCGCGCCAATGTCGCAATCGCTGCCGCTGCCTGCTCCACCGCGATCTTACGGATATCGCTGTCAGGAGCATCGCCGAGCTCGGCGCGCGCACCTTCGATCGCCCGCTGCACCTTATCGCCTGTCGCAAGATCGCGCGCCAGACCGACGAGCGTCGCGATCTGCTTGCCGCGGGCCTCGACGCCGCCCGGGGGCATCATGGTGCGTGAATCCCAGGTCAGGAGATTCACGGCACAGAGAATATCGTTGACCCTGGCGATTTCCGTTTCGAAGGTCGCAAAACTCATGAGTGAATGCCTTCCATTGGGATAGCGGCGCTGTCTGCGCCGAACTCGGTCAGATGACAGGCGGCGCTCTGGCCGGCACCGCGTGGGGTTAGCATCGGCCTTTCGACCCGGCAGCGCTCAAAGACATAGGGACAGCGGCTGGCAAAAGGGCAGCCTGGCGGTACGTTCAGCGGACTGGGCAGTTCGCCGCGCGCGGCGACTACCTTGCTGCGTCGCGACGGATCGAGTTCAGGCGCCGCGTCGAGCAGCGCCTTGGAATAGGGGTGGCGCGGTGCAGTGAACAAGGCTTCGGCGGGGCTGAGCTCGACAACCTGTCCGAGATACATCACCGCCACCCGATGCGAGATGTGGCGCACAAGACGCAGATCGTGCGCCACGAAAATTACCGTCAGATGCAGTTTCTCCTGCAATTGCAGTAGCAGATTGACCACCTGTGCCTGCACCGAGACGTCGAGCGCCGACACCAGCTCATCGGCGACGATCGCATCGGGCTCGACGGCAAGCGCGCGGGCAATTCCGATGCGCTGGCGCTGGCCGCCGGAAAACTCATGCGGATAACGGCCCGCCGAGTCCTGGGACAGGCGGACGAGCTCCAGAAGCTCGGCGATGCGGGCCGGAATATCGGCAGAAGGGCGCATCTTATGGACGCTCAGCGCTTCGCCAATGATCTGCTTCACCGTCATACGCGGATTGAGCGAGCTGTAAGGGTCCTGAAAGATCATCTGGACACGACGGTTGAAGCCGCGCCGCTCGCCTGCCTTCAGATGCGAGATGTCCTTGCCCTCGAAACGAATGGCACCCTCGTCAGGATCGAGCAGACGCACGAGACAACGCGCCAGCGTGGACTTGCCGCAGCCGGACTCGCCAACGATGCCGAGCGTTTCGCCGCGATATACCTCGAGACTGACGTTGTTCAACGCATGCACGGCAAGCGGCGGCTTGCCGGAGAGGCGGCGCATCAGAGAGTGAGGGCCGGCAAAGCGCTTGGTGACGCCGTCGACAGAAATGATCGGAACGGCCGTATTCATAGAATGGCCTCCATGGCTGCGACATCGTCCTGATGGAAGCAGGCCGCCAAACGGCCTTCGGCCGTCCCAATGAGCGGCGGCCTCGCCTTGAGACACTCCTCCGTCGCAAATTGACAGCGCGGGTGGAAGGCGCAGCCCGCCGGCAGTGCGGTCAGGCTCGGCGGCGTACCGTCAATCGAATAAAGCATGGTGCGTGGCGCACCGCCGCTGGGTACCGAACCGAGCAGACCGCGCGTATAGGGATGGCGCGGACGGGCAAAGACATCGGCGACCGTGCCGGTCTCGACGATACGCCCGGCATACATCACCGCCATGCGATCGCAAGTCGCCGCGACGACGCCGAGATCGTGGGTGACGAGCACGACACTCATGCCGAAATTGTCGCGCAGCTCCAGAAGCAGCTTCAGGATCTGATCCTGGATCGTCACATCGAGTGCCGTCGTCGGTTCGTCGGCAAGCAGGAGTTTCGGCGAACAGGCAAGCGCGATGGCGATCATGGCGCGCTGGCGCATGCCGCCGGAGAACTGGTGCGGATATTCGTCCAGCCGGCGTTCGGCCGCCGGAATGCCGACGATATTCATCAGTTCCAGGGCGCGGGCCCGCCGTTCCCGACGGTTCAGCGTAGTATGCGCGATAAGGTTTTCCTCGATCTGCAAACCGACCGGCAGCACCGGATTGAGCGCCGTCATCGGCTCCTGGAAAATCATCGCGATCTCGCTGCCGCGGATGCGCCGAAGCTCTTCATCCGACATGGCAACGAGATCGCGACCGCGCCACTCGACACGGCCGCTCACGTGCCCTGGCTCGCGGATCAATCGCATGATCGAGCGCAGCGTCACGCTCTTGCCCGATCCGGATTCGCCGACCAGGCCGACCACCTCGCCCGGCGCAACGTCGAAATCCACGTCGGCGGCGGCGATCGCCAGCCCGCGCGAGGTATCGAAAGTCGTGGTCAGGCCGCGAACGACGAGGCCTGAATTTTTGCTCGCTGCCATCGTCATCGGCGCACCCTCAACAGTTCGGCCAGGCCGTCGCCCATCAGGCTGAAGCCAAGCCCGGTCACCACGATCGCAACGCCCGGGAAGACCGAGATCCACCAGGCGGTGTTCATGTAGTTCTTGCCGTCGGCGATCTGCACGCCCCATTCGGCAGCCGGCGGCTGGGCGCCGAGGCCGAGATAGCCGAGGCTGGAACCGAGCAGGATGGCGAGCGCCATGTCGGTCATCCAATAGACGATCGCCGGCGTGATGGCGTTGGGCAGCAGGTGGCGGAAGATGATGCGTCCCGGCGTATAACCCATGACGCGGCCGGCATCGGCATAATCGAGCCGTTTCTGCACCTTGATTTCAGCCGCCACCAGTCGCGCATAGAAGACCCAGCCCACCACGCCGACCGCAATATACATGTTGCCGAGACCCGGGCCGAGAACCGAGACGACGGCGATCACAAGCACCAGGAACGGGAAAGTCAGGACGGCATCGACGACACGCCCGAAGATCGCCTCGGCGACACCGCCGAGATAGCCGACGATTGCGCCGATCAGCGTGCCGAAAATGAAGGGTCCCACCGTGGCGAAAATCGCGATCTGCATGTCGATCGTATAGGCATGAATGACGCGCGAAAGAACGTCGCGGCCGAAACTATCAGTGCCGAAGGGATGTGCCCAGCTCGGCGCCTTCAGCAGCGCATTGTAATCGAAGGCAGTGGGATCATAGGGCGCAAACAGCGACGGGAAGAAGGCAATAGCCGTGCTGAGAATAAGGATGATGCCACCGGAAATCAGCGTGCGCGGCAGCGCTCGTGCACGAATACGCGATTTCCTCGAGGCGGCGGTTTCGGTGGCGACGGCACTCATCGGGCAATCCTCGGATCGAGCCAGGCCTGGACGATATCGGTGACGAGGAAGGTCAGCGACACCAGGATGGCGAGCGCAATGGTGAGCCCCTGCAGCACAGGATAGTCACGGCCGTAGATGCTGTCGATCATCAGCCGGCCGGCGCCGGGTACGGCGAAGACCGTTTCGGTGATGACGCCGCCGCCGAGCAGGGAACCGATCTGCAGGCCGAAAAGGGTGATGGTCGAGATCAGCGCATTGCGCAGCACGTGCCGGAACAGAATGATGCGGGTGCGCAGGCCCTTGGCACGGGCGAAATCGACATATTCTGCATTGATGACGCCGATGATGGCGGCGCGTAGGTTGCGCATCAGGATCGCCGCCAGACTGACGGCGAGCGTCAGCGCCGGCAGGAATAGGTGGTAGAGCTTCGAGCCAAACGTATCGCCAAAGCCGCCGACCGGGAACCACTTCAGATGTGCGGCAAACAGCGTCAGCAGCAGGATACCGATATAGAAGACCGGCATCGACAGGCCGACCTGGAAAACGCCACGGATGGCCGCATCCGAAGCCTGCTCGCGCTTCAGCGCGGCAACAAAGGCAAGGGGCACGGCGAGCAGCAGCGCGATGACGGCCGCCATGGTGATCAGCATCAGCGTCACCGGCAGGCGTTGCAGGATCAGCGTCATGACGGGCAGCTTCAGCGTGATGGAGTTGCCGAGATCGCCGGTGAAAACGCGTTCGACGAAATAGAAGAATTGCACGATGATCGGCTTGTCGAGACCGAGGCTTGCATTGATGCGTATCACGTCGGCATCAAGAGCACGGTCGCCGAGCATGGCGCTGGCGGGATCGCCAGGCAGGAGCCGGATCAGGACAAAGGTAATGACCAGGATGAACACCACGGTCGGGATCATCTGGAGAATGCGACGGACTACGTAACTGAAAAGTGGCAAATCGCCGCTCCCGCATTTCCGGTAAAACGAATATCGGTGCGGCAAGCCTCAGCTCGCCGCACCGATGATATCGAACTTTACTTGGCGAGCCAGGTCTTGGTGAAGATATTGTTGCCGAGAGGGATTTGCAGGAAGCCGTTCACCTTCTTGTTCAGAGCCACCGGATAAGGCGTCTGATAGAGCGGCACGATCGGGCCGTCGGCGTTGTAGATCTCCTGGATGCGCGCATATTCCTCGGCGCGCTTCTTCACATCGATCTCCTTCTGCGAAGCCTCGAACAGCTTGTCGGCCTCGTCGTTCTTCCAACCGGAATGCAGCGCCTGGATGTTCGGCGAATAGACGAAGTAGGAGGTGATCTCGTTCGGATCGGCAATATCGTCCGTCCAGGCGGCTTCGCGCATCGTAAAGGTGCCGTCGCGATATTGCTGCGTGCGGCTGGCATTGTCGACCTGCTGCAGCTCGAGCTTGATGCCGAGCGGAGCCCACATCTGCTGTAGCGCCGTGGCGATGCCGATTTCGTCCTGATTGCCCGCGAGAACGAGCAGGCTGGTCGAGAAACCTTTCTCGACGCCGGCGTCTTTCATCAGCGCCTTCGCCTTGTCGAGGTCATAAGGATAAAGCGGCTTGTCGCCCGAATGCAGCGGCGTCGCCGACGACATGAAAGAGGTCATCGGCGAACCAACACCGTGGGTGACGATCTGGATGATTGCATCCTTGTTGACAGCATAATTCATCGCCTGGCGCACCTTGGGATTCGACAGGGGATTGTCTTTGCCGCCGAGCTGCGGACGCACATTCAACGTGATGTATTGGACGCGCGTCGAGGGGAAAAGCTGCATGTTGAGATTGTCAGCCGACTTGAGCTCATCAACACGTGAATAAGGGATGAATTCTGCGCCGTCGAGTTCGCCGGAATTGAGCTTCAGGATGCGGGTCGCGTCATCCGGAATGACCTGAAAGTCGATAGTGTCGAGATAGGGCAGCGGCTTGCCGTCCTCACCCACGCCCCAGTAATTCGGGTTGCGCACCAGCTTCATGTCCGAACCGCGGTCCCAGGATTTCAGTACGAAAGGACCAGAACTGATTGGATGCTCGGCGAAAGCCTTGGCCTTGTCGGCATCGGTCGCGCCAGGCGAAGCTTCGAACGCCTTTTGCGGCAGGATCGCCGTGTTGAATACGGTCAACGCCGCCAGGATCGCCGGATCCGTGTGCTTCAGCTTGATGACGACGGTCTTGTCGCCCTGCGGCGTGACATCGTCAATCGAGCTGATGAGGAAGTTCCAGATACCATTCTTGGGATCGGCTGCACGCTTCAGCGACCAGCCGACGTCTTGAGGCGTGATCGGCGAGCCATCGGAGAACTTGATGCCGTCGCGCAGCGTCAGCGTCACGCTCAGGCCGTCATCAGCCATTTTCCAGGCCGTGGCGAGACCAGCCTGCACGCCCTTGCCATCGTCGGTCGGCAGCAGTAGCGTATCGTAGAGGTTGGACAGGACCCAGATATCGACGTTGGCGTCATTCAGCACCGGATCGAGGAACAGGCTGTCGGCATAGCGACCATAGGTCAAGGTGCCGCCGCGCTCGACGGCCAATGCTGAAAGGCTGGTGCTAAGCAGAAATGCGGCCGCAAGTGCCGCCTTGGCGATCGTTTTCATTGCATTCCCCTTGTTCTTGTGAACGCTTTTAAGTGTTATTATTGTGTATAACGATTTCACGCGTTCTTTTAGGTGTCAACAGCTTTTTCAGGCCCTTAAATGCGAAATCGGCCGGTATGATCCCGCCCCGGAAAAACTGCTTCATTCCTTTCCGGATCATGCCTCGGAACGGTTGACAGGCTCCGCCCGCCGCGTCAGGATAACTGTCACAATCGATTATAACAGCTAACTCGAACGGCATTCATGGAGTTCTTCGTCGATCGCGAGCTGCCCGTGCCATTGCGCACGCAGCTCCACGGCCTCATCGAATACGGCATTGCCTGCGGCGAGCTCACCCCGGGCGAGACGTTGCCGTCGGTGCGCGAGCTGGCGGAAAAAATCGGCGTCGCACCCATGACCGTAAGCCAGGTCTATGCCGATCTCAAGGCCGCAGGCCTGATCGATGCGCGGCCGGGCTCCGGCACCTTCGTCTCCGACAGCCTGCAGGCCCGTCTTGCCGGCCGGGCCGACGCTAGCGGATTGCATCGTCATATCGACCAGATGATCGATGAAGCCCGCGCGCTCGGCATCCGTTCGGCCGAACTCGTCTCGCTCGTCAGCGCCAGGGTCTTCTATCGCGACAGCATCGGCCCACGGATGCGCATCGTCATGGTCGGCCTCTTTCCCGATGCGACGGCAAGCTATGCCCGCTTCATTGCCGCCCGCCTTGGCCGTGGCGTCACCGTCGAGCCGCTGACCATCGCCGCCATCGAGCGTGAGAAGGATGCCAAGGCGCGGGCCAATTCCGCCGATCTAGCCATCACCTTTGCCAACCGCCACCGCGAAGTCGCGATGCTTCTGCCGAACACCAAGGTCGTGACGGTCAGCTTCACGCCGGCGGAAGAGACGCGCAGGGCGCTCGCTTCACTGGATTCGCTGGCCTCCATCGCCGTGATCTCCCGCTTTCCGGATTTCCTGCCGATCATGAAAAGCGGCGTGCAACGCTTTGCGCCGCATATCAGCGAAATTTCCGCCGGAACGCTGGAAACGCCGGGGCTGGACGCCCTGATCGCCCGCGCCAGCGTCGTGATCTATGCTTCGGGTGCGGAGGCCGTCATCGCGCATCTGCCGCAGGGCATGCCGGCGATCGAATACCGACATGCGCCCGACGTCGCCGATATCGAACGTGTGATCGTCCCCATCCTCCGCGCCGCCGGCATCCAGCCGCAGCCGGCCGATACGCCCGTCCCAAAACGAGCGTCCGATACTGCTACTGCGCCGCCTGTCCGCTCGGATGTCGAAGAGACGCAGTAACACTTTGAAAAAGCGCACGCATCCTCCCGGAGATTGGTGATTTTCGGGGTTGCGTCTCAATGAACAAGAACGGGAACAGGAGAAGACATCATGAGAGTTTCCGAATGCAACTGGCAGCAGATCGAAGCCTATTTGAAGAATGACGACCGCGCGATCCTGCCACTCGGCAGCACCGAGCAGCATGCGCAGCTTTCTCTTTCGGTCGATTCCATTCTGTCGGAGCGCGTCGCCGCCGAGGCGGCCGAACCACTCGGCATTCCGGTTTTCCCGGTCGTCGCCTATGGCATCACGCCCTATTTTCTCGCTTTTCCCGGCACGATCAGCCTGCGCCAGGAAACTTACATCCGCATCGTCCGTGATATCCTCGATGGCCTGCGCCTGCAGGGCTTTCGCCGCATCCTGATCGTCAACGGCCATGGCGGCAACCAGCCGGCCGGCAGCCTCGCCGTCGAATGGATGGCCGACAATCCGGACACATCCGTCAAGTTCCACAACTGGTGGAACGCGCCGCAGACCTTCGCGAAGGTGCAGGAGATCGACACCGTCGCCTCGCACGCATCCTGGATGGAGAACTTTCCTTGGACACGCCTGCCCGGCACCGTCTTCCCCGCGCAGCAGAAACCCATGGTCGACCTCGCCCGCATGCGCGCCATGTCGCCCGCCGGCGTCAAAACGCTGCTCGGCGACGGCAATTTCGGCGGTTACTACGAGCGGCCGGATGAGGAAATGCAGGCGATCTGGGATATTGCGGTCAAGGAAACTCGCGCTCTGCTCGAAGGAGCATGGGCATGACCAAACCGATCCTGATCTGGGGCGCTGGCGCGATCGGCGGCACTCTCGGCGCGTCCTTCATCCGCGCGGGGCATGAGGTGATCTTCGTCGACAGCGCCGCCGACCATGTCGCGGCCATCAACGCCAAAGGCTTGCAGATAGACGGTCCGATCTACCAGGACACCGTCAAGGCCAAGGCCTATCTGCCGGAAGAGCTGGAAGGCACGTTCGACCGCATCTTCCTCTGCGTCAAGGCGCATCATACCGCGGCTGCCGCCACCGCGCTCAAGCCGCATATCGCGGCCGACGGCTATGTCGTCTCGGCCCAGAATGGCCTGAACGAGAACGTCATCGCGGACATCATCGGCAAGGAGCATGTCATCGGCTGCTTCGTCAATTTCGGCGCGGACTATCTCGAACCGGGCGTGGTGCACTATAGCGGCTATGGTGCCGTCGTCGTCGGCGAGCTCGACGGAAAACGCACGCCGCGCATCGAGACGATCCATGCGCTGATGCTGCAGTTCGAGCCAAAGGCTGTTTTGACCGACAATATATGGGGCTATCTCTGGGGCAAGCTGATCTATGGCGCGCTGTTGTTCGGCACGGCGCTTACCAACGACAGCATTGCCGACGTGCTCGCCAACCCAGCCTATCGGCCGGTGCTGACGCAGCTTGCGCACGAAATCGGAAAGGTGGCGGAAGCGCAGAATATCGTGACCGAAGCCTTTAACGGTTTCGATCCGGCAGCCTTCGCCCCTTCCGCTCCGGCGGCGGAAACGGCGCGTTCCTTCGATGAGATGGTGGTGCATAACCGCAAGTCGGCGAAATCGCATTCCGGCATCTGGCGTGATTTGGCCGTCCGCAAGCGCAAGACGGAAGTCGATGCGCAGGTCTTGCCGGTGGTCGAAATCGGCAGGTCGCTCGGCGTTCCGACGCCTCTGGCGGCCAAGGTCGTCACCATGATCCACGAAATCGAGGACGGCAAACGGCCGCTCGATCTCGCCAATCTCGATGATCTCGCGAGGGCAGCGGCATGAACATCACCTTCGACGGCAAGACCATCATCGTTACCGGTGCCGCCCACGGGTTCGGCCGCGCCATTGCACAAGGCTTCGCCGCCCGCGGCGCAACGGTCCATATCTGTGACGTCAATGAAGCAGGCCTTCAGGAGACGCTGAAGCTCTGCGGCAGCAAGACCACGGCGCACATCCTCGATGTCGGCAATCGCACGGCTGTTCAAGAAACCGTCGCCAAGATCGCGGCCGCCTCCGATACGATCGACGTGCTCGTCAACAATGCCGGCGGCGTGCGCGGCCAGGTCGGTCGCCCCTTAGAGGAAATATCGGAAAGCGACTGGCAGACCATCTTCGATGTCAATCTCTCCGGTGCCTTCTTCATGTCCCAGGCGGTCGCGCCGACCATGAAGGCCCAGAAATCCGGCCGCATCATCAATATTTCCAGCGGCGCCGGCCTCGGCATTTCGCTGACCGGCATCCAGGCCTATGCCAGCGCCAAGGCCGGCCAGATCGGTCTGACGCGGCAGCTCGCCCATGAGCTCGGCCCCTGGAACATCACCGTCAACAACGTCGCTCCCGGCTTCGTCCGTTCCAACCCGACGACGGAACGGCAATGGGATGCGATGGGCGAGGAGGGCCAGGCGAAACTTCTCCAGAACATTGCCCTGAAGCGGCTCGGCAAGCCCGAGGATATCGCCGCCATGGTGATGTTCTTTGCGTCCGACTTCGCCGGCTGGGTCTCCGGTCAGATAATCAGCGTGGATGGCGGCAAATGAGCGGCGTCGAAACCTATCTCGATGAGCATTTCGGCGCGGCGCTGGAAGACCTCAAGGCCTTCTGCCGCATTCCGAGCGTCAGCACCGATCCGGCCCATGCTGACGGCATCACCAAGGCGGCGGCGTTCGTCGCCGAGCGATTGGCGCGGGCAGGTTTCACCAATGTCGAACAGCTCGCAACCGGCGGCCATCCCGCCGTCTTCGGCGAGATCATCACCGATCCCAAGCTGCCGACCTTTCTCGTCTACGGCCATTACGACGTGCAGCCGCCGGACCCGTTCGACAAATGGAAGACGCCCCCGTTCGAGCCGGACGAACGCGACGGCCGGCTTTACGCCCGCGGCGTCTCCGACGACAAGGGACCGCTATTGATCCCGATCCTGGTGGCAGAAGCCTATGTGCGTGCTGAAGGCCGCCTGCCGGTCAATCTCAAGGTGCTGATCGAAGGCGAGGAGGAATCCGGCAGCCCGCATTTCGAGGGCACGCTGCAGACCTACCGCGACCGCCTCGGCTGCGATCTGGTCATATCGGCCGACGGCGCGATGTGGCGTCCGGACCGGCCGTCGATGACGGTCGCAAGCCGCGGCCTTGTTGCTTTCGAAGTGACGGTGACCGGCGCCTCCAAGGATCTGCATTCCGGCCGCCATGGCGGCAGCGCGCCCAATCCGATCAGCGCGCTCTCCAAGCTCATCGCGTCGCTGCATGGCGAGGACGGCCGCGTTGCGATCGAAGGCTATCTCGATGGCACCAGCCCGCCGGATGCCCGCATCATTGCGGCGATCGAAGCGGCAGACTTCGATGCCAACGCCTATTACCGCGAGATCGGCTCGCCGAAGCCGGACCCGATCGAGACCGGCCGGGAACTGCTGATCCGGCAATGGCTGGAGCCGACGCTGGAGTTCAACGGCATCTCCGGTGGCTATCAGGGCAAGGGCACCAAGACGGTCATCCCGACGACGGCGAGCGTCAAGATCACCTGCCGTCTGATCGTTGGCCAGAAGCCCGATCATGTCGTCGATGTGGTGACCCGGCATCTGGAGGCCCGGCTGCCGGCCGGCTTCGCGCTCGACGTCCATCGCCATGGACCTGGCAGCGAAGCCTTTTTCATCGATCCCGACCTGCCGGCGCTGAAGGTGGCGGAAGAAGTGCTCGGCGAATTGCTCGGCCAGCCGCCGTTGCGGGTCGCAATGGGCGCGACGATCCCGATCGGCGCTTCCTTCCGCAAACATCTCGGCACGGAGGCGTTCTTCTTCTCTTTCTCGACGTCGGACGAAGACTATCACGCCCCGAACGAGTTCTTCCGCCTCGCCAACTTCCGCCTCGGCTTGACTGCCTGGGCAAAGCTGCTGCGGCGATTGGCGGAGGCAATGTAACGCAGCGCCCTACTCCGCCCTGCGTGGCCCGGCGGAGCGGCGCTCGATGATGCGGGACGCGATCTGCACGCGTCTCGCCGGCCCTTCGGGCAGTTTCGGCGTACGGATACGCTCCAATAACAATTGCAGGCCGACGACGCCGATCTCCTGCCCTTCCACACGTACCGTCGTCAGTTGCGGCGATATCTGCGTCGCAGGCGAAAAATCGCCGAAACCGATGACGGAAATCTCGTCGGGAATCCGATAGCCGAGGCCAAGCAGCTCCGACACGACGGTCAGCGCCAGCCCGTCATGGGCACAGAAGAAAGCGGTCGGATGTATTCCCTCCGTCTTCAGCGCCTTGAAGGCACCGACAAAACCGCCCTGCTCCTCGAACTCCATCACATGCAGCGTCACGTCATCCCGCTTTTCCATGATTTCGCGAGCGCCGTAGAACCGCTCCATCCGACCGCGATAGCCGGGCGTGCCGTAGACATAGGCGATGGTTCGGTGCCCAAGCTCGATGAGGTAGCGGGCGACCGCCTGTCCGGCTTCATGATCGGTGCCGGTCACCTGATCGGCCTGCTCCAGCGCATCCACCCAGCCGAGCCTGACGACCGGAATACCGGACGCATTCGCCGCCTCGATCGAGGCGCGTTCATGCGCGCCGACGAGCAGCAGCCCGCCACTCATACGCGCCAGCTCCGCCACTTGCGCCGGATCGTGCGTCCAGCGAATGCGGATCGGCAGGTCCAGCCTATGAGCCTCGCGCTGCACGCCATTCTGCAATTGCATGTGCAGCTCGCTGTTGATGACATCGAGATCATGGAAGATCAGAGAAATCTCCTGCCGATCGGGCTGTGACAGAGGTTTGATATAACCTAACCGCCGCGCCGTCTGTTTGATGCGTTCGCGCGTTTCCTCGCTGACGCCGCTCTTGCCGGCCAGCGAGCGCGAGACGGCGTATTTCGACAGCCCGACCTCATTGGCGATCCGCTGCAGCGTAATTCGGTCCTTGATTGCCATTTCCCCACCCTTTCGCGGGATTTTCCATGTCGAATCCGATACGATATAAAATCGGCTTCTCGTGCAACATAACGCTTTACCTAACAACAGCTAAAATATACTTCTTTGGTATCCAACCCGATAGGTAAAAAATAACGAAAACGGGATTGGCTCTCTGCTGCGCTACGCGTTCTACGGGCGCGCAAAGCATGAAAAGGAGGCGCATAAGCCTTTCCGAAAATCCGACGATTTTCGGGGTTATGCGCGAGGAGGAGACACATTGATGAAGATGAGACGTCGGGCCTTTTTGGCCGGGACCTCGGCCGTCCTCATTTTGCCGGCCCTGCCTACATTCGCCGCTGACTATCAGGAAGCGGATGCTCTGAAACAGAAAGTCGCGAGCGGCGCGCTGCCGCTCTTGAAAGATCGCCTTCCCGAAAATCCCCTTGTTATCAAGCCGGTCGAAGCGGTCGGCAAATATGGCGGCGACTGGAACATGGCGCTGGTCGGCGGCGGCTCGCTGTCGATGCTGTTCCGCTATCAGGCCTATGAGCCGCTGTTGCGCTACACGCCGGATTGGTCGGGCGTAACACCGAATGTTGCGGAATTCTTCCAGGGCGATGCCGATTCCAAGGTTTACACCATCCGCCTGCGCAAGGGCATGAAATGGTCCGATGGCCAGCCCTATACCACTGCCGACATCAAATTCTGGTACGACACGGTGCTGACGGACAATCGCGTCGCCTTCGTCGGCCAGGCGCATTGGAAATCCGGCGGCAAGCCCGCCAAGCTCGAGATCGTCGACGAGCAGACCTTCAAGGTCATCTTCGACAAGCCGAACGGCCTCTTCCCGCTGCAGGTCGCCTGGGCAAACAACGATCAGACGACGCGCTGCCCGAAACACTATCTGGAACAGTTTCATATCGACTACAATCCCAAGGCCAACGAGCTTGCCAAGCAGCGCGGCTTCGAAAGCTGGATCGCCTCCTTCCAGAGCGCCGCAGGCTTCCAGGACGACAATTCCTTCTTCCTGAATTCCTCGAAGAAGCCCTGCCTGAACGCCTGGATGTTCACCATTGCGCCGGGCGAAAACACCGAGCGGGCCGTGGCCGAACGCAATCCCTATTATTGGAAGGTCGATACGGCGGGCAATCAACTGCCCTATCTCGACCGCATCGTCTATCAGATGGTCGCAGATCCGCAGGTGCTTCTGTTGAAGATCATGCAGGGCGAGATCGATCTGATGGATCAATATATCGCCACGCCCAACAACAAGTCCGTGCTCTACGATGCGCGCGAACAGGGTGGCTACGATTTCTACACGCTGACCTCCACTGAAGCCAACGTGATGAACTTCATCCTCAACCTCAATCACAGTGACGAGACCAAACGGGCGCTCTTCCAGAACCGCGGTTTCCGTGCAGCGCTCTCGACCGCGATCGATCGCCAGACGCTGATCGATGCCGTCCTCGTCGGCCAGGGCGCGCCCGCGCAGCCTTCGATCAAGAAGGAAGATCCGCTCTATAACGAGCAACTGGCGACGCAGTTCACCGCCTATGATGTCGACATGGCCAACGCCATGCTCGACAAGATCGTGCCGAAGAAGGACGACCAGAATTTCCGCCTTGACGATAAGGGCCGACGCCTGACCATCGTCTTCGAGCTGGATCAGGCGCGTGCCGTCTTCCTCGATCTCTTCCAGTTGATTATCCCGATGTTCCAGGCCGTCGGCATCGACGCGCAGATGCGGACCATGGATCGCTCGCTCTGGGAAACCCGTGTGCGCCAGGGCCGCGATTTCGACGCCACCGCCCATCAATTCGGCGCCAACGGCGGCATCGCCGCCATGCTCGACCCGCGCTACTACGTCCCGACGGACAGCAACGCCATGTACGCACCGGGCTGGCAGCTCTGGTACCTCGACCGCGGCAATGCCAATGCGGTCGAGCCGCCGGAGGCGACCAAGAAGCAATACGAGCTCTACGACAAATTGAAGTCGACCTCCGACGCCGCCGGCCAGAACGCGATCATGAAAGACATCCTGCAGTCGGCCGCCGACGCCTTCTACGTCTTCGGCATATCGCTGCCGCCTGACGGATACGGCATCGTCAAGAACAACATGAAGAACGTCACCAAGACCATGCCGAATTCCTTCGGCTGGCCAACGCCTGCTCCGACCATGCCGGAGCAATATTTCAAGGCCTGATTTCGTTCAGGTCCCTCCCAGCAGTCGAAGCGCCGGTCCTCGTGGCCGGCGCGGCGGCTCCCTTTTGCCTAGAGCAAGCTCTAGGCGTTTGATGTCGCATGATCTTGTCCGAAAACCGTTTCACACTTTTCGGGATCATGCCTAGCGAACTGGATAAAACCGATGCTCGACGCCAGGAAACAGAATACCGATACGCTGAGAACGACGGACTGGTTCAAGACCGCGACCCGCTGGACGCAGTTGACGCTTGCCGAGGACGATCCGGAAAAATTCGATCCCGCCTTCTGGGTCGACGTCTTCAAGCGCACAAAATCCAACGCGGTCTGCCTTAGCGCAGGCGGTTATATAGCCTACTATCCAAGCGACGTGCCCTATCACTACGTGAGTAAGTTTCTCGGCGATCGCGACGTCTTTGGGGCGTTGGTCGATGCTGCCCGCAAGCTCGACATGCACGTCATGGCCCGCGTCGATCCGCATGCGATCCATAACGATGCGGCCAAGGCGCATCCGGAATGGGTGATGATCGACGCCGACGGCAAGCCGCGCCGCCACTGGGCCTATCCGGATGTCTGGGTTACCAACGCCTATGGCGACTACAACACCGTCTTCATGCCCGAGGTGGTGAAGGAAATCGTCCGCAAATACGATATAGACGCCGTCTTCGCCAACCGGTGGCAGGGCCATGGCGTCGACTATAGCGAAGACAGTGCCCGCCGCTTCAAGGACATGTTCGGCCATGCCCTGCCGCACAGTGCCGACGCCGAGGATCCGGCCTGGCAGGCCTGGCTGCAATGGCGCCGCCGGGTGCTGACCGACATGATCGCCCAATGGGACGATGCGGTGAAGGCGATCCGTCCGCATGCGAGCTTCATTCCCAACATGGGCGGCGCCTCGCTGATGGAGTTCGATCTTTCGGTCATATCGAAGCACTGCCCCTTCCTCGTCGTCGACCACCAAGGACGCCGCGGGGTGGAGCTCGGCTGGTCGGCGGGGCGTAACGGCAAACGCATCCGCGCCACCTTCCCCGATCGCCCGGTCGTGCTGATCACCTCGATTGGACCTGAGGAGGAGTATCGCTGGAAGGATGCCGTCACCTCCGGCGAGGAGATGCAGCTCTGGATCAATGACGGCACGGCGCACGGCCTTTATGCTTGGTTCACCAAGTTCAACGGCGTCGTGCCCGACGAGCGTTGGGTCGAGCCGGTAGCCGATGCCTTCGCCCTGCAGGCCGCCGTCGAGCCGGTCATCGAAAGCATGCATCCTACCGCCGAAATCGCCATCATAGACCCATCGACTACCCTGCGTCACTGGGCGCCTGAGGAACGGTCGAAGGCGGAGAAACACGATCTCGGCTTCTATCACGCCCTGGTCGAGGCCAGGCTGCCATTCGAGCTTCTCTCCGATCAGGTGCTGACGGCGGAAAGCCTCGATCGCTTCAAGTTGATCATCCTCGCCAATGCCTCCTGTCTCTCGGATGCTCAGAACGACGCGATCCGCGCCTATGTCAAAAGCGGCGGCAGCATCATTGCGGCGCATGAAACGTCGCTGCGCGACGAATTCGGCAAGAAGCGAGCGGACTTTGGTCTCGCCGACATTTTCGGCGCCAAGCTCGTCGCCGGCCCGCGCGGCATCGTCAAGAACACCTATGTGGCGCTCGCCGGCGAGCATCCGCTCAATGCCGGCTATGAAGGCGCCGCCCGCATCATGGGCGGCACGCATCTGATTGCCGTCGAAGCCGCCGACAAGGCCGAAACCCCGTTCCTCTACGTGCCGGATTTCCCGGATCTGCCGATGGAGGAGGTCTATCCCCGTGAGGGGCCGCGAGGGGCTGCCGTCATCGCTCGCGAGACCGGTAATGGCGGCCGCTCTGTCTACATTCCCTGGAACATCGGCGAGATATTCTGGGAAGTCATGGCCGTCGACCATGCCCGGCTGCTTGCCAATGCCGTGCGCTGGACACTCGGCAGGACGCCGCGCGTCACCGTGGAAGGCCCCGGGGTCGTCGATCTGGCGCTGCGTGAGAATGCCGAAGGGGTCGCGCTCTCCCTCTTCAACCTCACCAATCCGATGATGATGAAAGGACCGATCCGCGACAATTTCCCGCTGGCGAGCCAGACGGTTTCGTTCGAAATTCCCGAGGGTAAATCGGTGGCAAAAGCCTGGCTCGTGGTTGCCGACCGCGCCGCCGGCTTCAGCATCCGGGATGGCCGGGCAGTGGTGGAGGTGCCTGGCATCGACCGGCTGGAAGTCGTGCATCTGACCTGGAAATGAGGTTCAGTACATAAATTCGAGACTTTGCCTCCGGCCTGAAGGCCGGGGCAAGCAGTGATCCGACGAAGCGCCGGGGAGGGCGCTTTCAACGGGAGGAGCAGGCCGATGCTGGGCTATATCGTCAAGCGCATTCTCTACATGATACCGACCTTGATCGGCATGTCGCTGATCTCGTTCCTGATCATCCAATTGCCGCCCGGCGATTACCTGACCTCGATGCTCGCCACCATGAGCGACAGCGGTCAGACCGTGGATCCCGCGCAGATCGAGCGGCTAAAGCAGATCTACGGCTTCGACGATCCTTTCTACATACAATACCTGAAATGGATCTGGGGCATCGTCAGCCGCGGAGATTTCGGCTGGTCCTTCGAATGGAATCAGCCCGTCGCCGGCCTGATCTGGGCGCGTATGGGCTCGACGCTTGTGATTTCGCTCCTCAGCCTGCTCTTTGTTTGGGTCGTATCGCTGCCGATCGGCATCTATTCCGCCGTTCGCCGTCATTCGGTCAGCGATCATGTCTTCACCTTCCTCGGTTTCATCGGCCTCGCCGTGCCCAACTTCATCCTGGCGCTGACGCTGATGTATGTCGCCTACAAATATCTCGGCCAGAGCGTCGGCGGCCTGAACTCGCCGGAATTTGCCGACGCGCCCTGGAGCCTTGCCAAGGCCGGCGATTTCCTCGCCCATCTCTGGATCCCGATCATCATCATCGGTGCCTCGGGAACGGCGGCCCTGATCCGCATTCTGCGCGCCAACCTGACAGACGAACTGCACAAGCCCTATGTCATCACCGCCCGCGCCAAGGGACTGCCGGAATACAAGGTTATCCTCAAATATCCGGTACGCATCGCCCTCAATCCCTTCGTCTCGGCGATCGGCTGGGTGCTGCCGCACCTCGTCTCCGGCGTGACGATCACCGCCATCGTGCTGAACCTGCCGACTGCCGGCCCGCTGCTCTTTCGGGCGCTGGTGTCGCAGGACATGTATCTGGCGGGAAGCTTCATCCTCTTGCTCAGCGCCCTGACGCTCGTCGGCATGCTGGTTTCCGACTTGCTGCTTGCGCTGCTCGACCCGCGCATCCGGTTCAATTGAGGAGCGGCTGTCATGGGTAAGCAAGAGACATTTGGAAGCAATACCGGCGGAACCAAGATGGGCGGGACCGGGCCGGTCCTCGTCCTCGCCGACGGCCCTTCGATCAGCCCGCTCCGGCAGAACAAGACGGTGTCGACGGCCGCCGTCGGTCCGTGGCGCCTGATCGCCGGCAAGTTCTTCCGCCAGAAGGTCGCCGTCACCGCCGGGATCATCATTCTGATCCTCTATCTCATCGGCTTGTTCGCGGAATTCCTGGCGCCAGCTTTGCCCGACACGGCGCGGCCACAATACACCTACGCCCCACCGCAAAGCCTGAGTTTCTTTACAGCCAAGCCAGACGGCGGATGGGAGTTCAATTTTCACGTCAAGGGGTACACCATCGCCATCGACAAGGTGGCGCTGCGCCGCACCTTCGTCATCGATGACAAAAAGGTCGTGCCGGTCGGCTTCTTCGTCAAAGGCCCCGCCTACAAGCTCTGGGGCTTGATCCCGATGAACCGGCATTTGATCGGGCCGATCAATCCCAACGACCCGATGTACCTGCTAGGCGCCGACAGACTCGGCCGCGACGTCTTCTCGCGGCTCATCTACGGCACGCGCGTTTCCATGTCGATCGGTCTTGTCGGGGTCGCCGTCTCGCTCATCCTCGGTGTGGTGCTGGGCTCGATCTCCGGTTTCTACGGCGGTTGGGTGGATACGCTGATCCAGCGCGTCATCGAGGTCGTCAGCGCCATGCCGACCATTCCGCTCTGGCTCGGCCTTGCCGCCGCCATCCCGCTCGCATGGTCGCCGGTGACGGTCTATTTCGTCATCACTTTGATCGTCTCGTTGCTCGGTTGGACGAGCTTGGCGCGGGAAGTGCGCGGCCGCTTTCTGGCGCTCCGCAGCGAGGATTTCGTCACGGCCGCCCGCCTCGACGGATCGAGCGAGGCGCGGCTGATCTTCCGCCATATCCTGCCGTCGCTGACGAGCCACATCCTCGCGGTCGTGACGCTTGCCGTTCCGACGATGATCGTCGCCGAAACGTCGCTCTCCTTCCTCGGCATCGGCCTGAAGCCGCCGGTCGTCAGTTGGGGCGTGCTGCTGCAGGATGCCCAGAATATCCGCACGGTCGCCACCGCGCCGTGGCTGCTGATCTGGCCGGCCTTGGCTGTCGTCATCGCCGTGCTGTCCTTCAACTTCTTCGGCGACGGCCTGCGCGATGCGGCCGATCCCTACGACAACTGAGGAGGAGACCATGGCGATGCTTCCCGATGATGTCGTGCTTTCCGTTGAAAACCTGTCGATCGATTTCCGATTGCGCACCCATATCCTGCACGCGGTCGAAAAAGTCAGTTTCGAGCTGAAGCGCGGGCAGACGCTATGCCTGGTCGGCGAGAGCGGTTCCGGCAAAAGCGTGACGGCGCGTTCGCTGCTGCGCATCGTCGACAGGCCCGGCGAGATCGTCGGCGGGCAAATCCTGTTGCACAACGGCTCCGAGATCACCGACGTCACCGCGCTCAACCCATCGAGCCGCCCGATGCGCGCCATTCGCGGCCGCCGCATCGGCCTGGTCTTCCAGGAGCCGATGAGCTCGCTGTCGCCGGTGCATACGATCGGCTCGCAGATCGTCGAGGCGGTCCGCCTGCACAGCGATCTCGACAAGCGCGCCGCCATGCAGAAGACGATCGAGCTGCTTGCCCAAGTGGAAATTCCCGATCCCCAGAAGATGGCCGACCGTTATACGTTCGAATTTTCCGGCGGTATGCGCCAGCGCGCCATGATCGCCATGGCCTTGGCCGGCAACCCCGATATCCTGATTGCCGACGAGCCGACGACAGCACTCGATGTCACAACGCAGGCGGAAATTCTCGACCTGATCAAGCGCCTGCAGGTCAGCCGCGGCATGGCGATGCTCCTGATCACCCACGACATGGGCGTAGTGGCGGAGGTGGCCGACGAGGTCGCCGTCATGCGCTTCGGCAGGATCGTCGAGCGTGGACCGGTCGATGCGATCTATCATGCAGCAAAGCATCCCTACACGAAGCAGCTGCTCAACTCGACGCTGAAGCTCACGCACCACCAAGAGGGGAAGGTTCCCGCCGTCGCCAAGGCGGCCGAAAGCCCGCAGCCGATCCTTTCCGTGCGCAATCTCTCGAAGGTCTACGGCTGGGCCGGGCGCAATTCGAAGCCGCTGCGCGCCGTCGACGACGCCAGTTTCGACCTCCATCCCGGAGAAAACCTCGGCATTGTCGGCGAAAGCGGCTCAGGCAAGACGACGCTTGGCCGTTTGATCCTGCGCACCGTCGAGCCTACCTCCGGTTCCGTCACCTTTCGCGGCCATGACGGCCGGGAGATCAACGTTACGAAACTTGGCAAGCGCGAGCTCCGACATTTTCACCGCGAGGTTCGTCTGGTTTTTCAAGACCCCTTCGCCTCGCTCAATCCACGCCTGACGGTGAAGGAGGTGATCGGTGATCCGCTTGTCGTCAACGGCCTGGCCAAGGGCAAGGCGCTGGAGGCACGCGTTGGCGAACTCATGCGCTTGGTCGGCCTCGACCCGATGATGATGGAGCGCTATCCGCACGCCTTTTCCGGCGGCCAGCGCCAGCGCATCGGCATCGCCCGGGCCCTCGCACTCGACCCGAAGATCATCGTCGCCGACGAAGCGACCTCTGCGCTCGACGTCTCCATCCGCAGCCAGATCCTCGACCTTCTGCTCGATATCCGCCAGCGGCTGAACCTCAGCTTCCTGTTCATTTCGCACGACATTTCCGTGATCCGCTATTTCTGCGATCGGGTGGCTGTCATGCATCGCGGCAGAATCGTCGAAATTGGTGAGGCCGAACAGATTTGCACCTCGCCGAACGAGGCCTATACCAAGAGCCTCATATCCGCCGTTCCCAACCCCGATCCGCGCGACAAGCGCATGCTGCACCGGCATCGCTTCAACGCACCCGCTCTCTGAGGATGAAATACGTGCCGAAATTTTCCGCCAACCTCTCCTTCCTTTATCAGAATCTGCCTTTCCTCGACCGTTTTGCCGCTGCCGCGAAGGATGGCTTTCTAGGCCTCGAATATCTGGGCCCCTATGCCGAACCGAAGGAAAAGGTAGCAGATGCCTTGAAGGCCAACGGCCTGAGGCAAGTGCTCTTCAATCTACCATCGGGCGACTGGGCCGGCGGCGAGCGCGGCATAGCCTGCCTGCCTGACCGCGTGCAGGAGTTTCGAGACGGCGTGGCCACTGCGCTCGATTATGCGGCGGTCCTCGATTGCAAACGACTGAACGTCATCTCCGGCCTTATTCCTAAAGGTGCCGATCCCGAAACGCTTGAACGGGTGCTGGTCGATAATCTCCGCTATGCGGCGCCGCGGATGGCCGATGCCGGCATCAAACTCCTGATCGAGCCGATCAACCTCCGCGACATGCCGGGCTTCTTCCTGTCGACCACCGATCATGCCGAGCGCATCCTCGATAAGGTCGGCTCCGACAATCTCTATATCCAGTATGATTTTTACCACATGCAGATCATGCAGGGCGACCTGATCCGGACCTTTGAGCGATTGAAGGACCGCATCGCCCATGTACAGATCGCCGACAACCCGGGCCGCAACGAACCGGGTACGGGCGAAATCAACTACAGCTTCATCCTCAGCGAACTCGACCGCCTTGGCTATGACGGCTGGGTCGGCTGTGAATACAGACCTAAGGCCGGCACCAGCGAAGGTCTCGGCTGGATGAAACCCTACCGGACGTGAGGACGCGATGATGGTCAAGGAGACGCCGCCCTAACCCGGAACCTCCTTTAGGAAACAACCGCCCGCAAGACCAATTGCTGCTGAGCCGAAGCCAATCTTCGGACGGCGGAGCTTTGCCCGATAGACCGATTGAAGAAGGACCCGACCATGCTCAGAAACGATATTCAACTTCCCTATGGAGCCGTCTATTTCCGCAAGTCCAATCCGCCGCAGGCCGATTGGGAGCGCGATTACAAGGTCGCCGGCGAGGACGGGCTCAACATCTTCCGACACTGGTTCATGTGGAGCGCGATCGAGGTAGCGCCCGGCGTCTACGACTGGGCGGAATACGACCGCCAGCTCGATCTCGCCGCGCAGAACGGCATCAAGACCATGATCGCTGAGCTCATCCATGCCGTGCCGGATTGGGCCGTGCGCAAATACAAGCATGCCCTGCAAGTCAACGCCGATGGCTCCAAGCTCGGCTCCTATATGGGCGTTTCGGCTGCGACCGGCGGCTTTTCCAACAATGGCGGCGGCGCCGGTGCGCTGACATTGAACTGCCCGGAAGTGAAGGAAGCCGCCGGCCGCTTCCTGACTGCGCTCGCCACCCGCTACAAGGACCATCCGGCGATCTACGGCTACGACGTCTGGAACGAATGCAACTATTCCGCCGATGTCGACTACAGCGACTACGCCAAGGCCGCTTTCCGCAAATGGCTGGAGAAGAAATACGGCGACCTGAAAACGCTGGCGCTCGCCTGGCATCGCTACAGCTACACCGAATGGGATGATATCGAGCCGCCGGTCCACATGGCTCCCTATCCGGAGTGCATCGACTGGCTGAAGTTCAAGCGCGACAATTTCTATGATCAGATGCAGTGGCGCATCGACACCATCCGCGCCGTCGACCAGAAAAACGTCATCGCCGCACACGGCATTTCCGGGGCGATCCCAATCATGGCTTCCAACGGCTGTGACGATTGGCTGGCCGCTTCCAAGGTGGAGGTTTATGGCTTCACCTGGGTTCAGGCCCGCAAGGGCAGCGAAGCCTGGAAGAACTGGTACGGCGTCGACATCAACCGCGCCGCCGCGCGCGGCAAACCCTTCTGGCATGCCGAACGTCAAGGCGGGCCGCTGTGGCTGCAGCCGCAGGTGATCGGCCGCGACAAGCAAGACGGTCGCGTCGTCGATCCCGAGGATATCCGCCTCTGGAGCATGACCTCGCTTGCCGGCGGCGCCCGCGGCATCCTCAATTTGCGCTGGCGGCCGCTGCTCGACGGCCCGCTCTTCGGCGCTTTCGGCTCCTACGCCATGGACGGCTCGCGCACGTCGCGCTCCGACATGGCAAGCGCCATGGCGAAATGGGCGAACGAGCCGGCGCAGGCGGCCCTTTGGGAGGCGAAACCTGTGCGCGGCGAGATCGGCATTCTGGTCGTACCGGAAACGCAGGAATTCGAATATCTGCTGAGCTATGATCGCAAGGAAAAGCCTTATCCCGAAGCCATGTGGGGCGCCTACCGCGCCTTCCTCGAAAATGGCGTGCAGCCGGACTGGGTGCATATCGATGACATCGACGCCTATGACCTGCTCTATTTCCCCTACCCAATCATGTTCACCGCCGAACAGGCGGCGCGGCTGACCGCCTGGGTCGAAAAGGGTGGCACGCTGATTTCCGAGGCTTGCCCTGGCTATTTCGGTGATCGCGGTCATGTCGGCACCATCCAGCCGAACATGGGCCTCGACAAGGTATTCGGTGCTCTGGAAGACGAGGTCGAGTTCATGCCCGACATCGGCGACCGCATCCATTTCAAGCTGGATAGCGCAGCGGTCGACGGCGGCGGTCTGCTGCAGTCCTACAGGCTCGCCGGCGGCACGGCCCGCGGCAATTTCGACGACGGACGCCTGGCTGTCGTCGAACACCGCTTCGGCAAGGGCCGCACCCTGCTGATCGGCACCAATCCCTCCATCGCCTATTACCGCACCGAGGGCCGGGCAAATGGCGCCTTCTTTGCCGAGCTCTTCCGCTGGAGCGGCAAGGCGCGGCACGTGAGTCTCTCCAATACCGCTTTGTTTGCCCGTGTCCACCAGGGGGAAAAGGGTAGTTTCCTTTGGCTCGTCAATCCGACCCGCACCACACAGATGACGGAAGTCGAATTGGCGGTCGGACTGGGGACGCTCGGCGCGAGCAAGGCTGTCTGGCCGATCGGGGCCACGCATGGCGGCGGCCGCGTGGAGGTTCCGGCGCGCGATGTATTGATCCTGTCACTGGGGTGAGTGATCAAGTGGGGAATGGCCAGGCGAGCCTGATTGCGCCGCGCATGTTTGCCTGGCCCCTCACCCCAGCCCTCTCCCCGCCCGTGCGGGGAGAGGGGGCCCTGCAATGCCCATCGCCGCTTCTGTACATGTAGTGTAGTGAGGCCGATTATTTTGCGCTGTCGTCCCCTCGCCCCGCTTGCGGGGAGAGGATTAGGATGAGGGGCCAGGCACAAAAGTGCATCAGCGATCAGCGGCAGCGGGCCTCATAGCGACGACCGTACCGGTCGCGGTAGATGCAATAGCCGCGGTGCTCGTGCGAGCGGCCGATCAGATTGCCGATCACACCGCCGGCAACGGCACCGATAGCCGCACCGCCCCAACTATGGGACACGAGGCCGCCGATGACGGCGCCAGAGCCGGCGCCGATCGCCGTGCCCTTTTCCGTTGCCGTACATGACGCGAGTACACCAACGAGGGCGACAGCGAGGATGATCTTTTTCATGCTGTTTTTCCTGAAAGATGATGAAGTTTTTTGCCGGATCAGAACCGCTCGGTGTGTCTTCCTTCAACTGCCGCCATTTGCGCGCTCCTTTGCATCACAGAGCCGTGCCGTTCTGCCGGCGGAATGTTGGAAAAGTAGATGGACAACAACCCGATCGAATAGAAAACGTTGACAAGTGCGGGGGAGGTCAGTCCTGGATGTAGCAGCGCTTCGGTATACCCGGTGCCGGATCGCCGAAGGTGTCGTTGTCGCAGTCCACACCATCCTCGAAGACGTCTTCCGTGAAGCGGCCTTCGGCCCCATAGCGCACGCGCTTCCGGCCGTCGAAATCGCAGAAGCCGTTCTCGCTCGCGCATGGACGCCAATGGGCAGGACGATGGCCGTAACGGCGGTCACCGCCGTCACCATCGTCACCGCGGTAACCATTGTCGCCATCGCCGCCGCGATCACGGCTGACGATATAGCAGCTCTTGTGGACCCCTGGAGCCGGATCACCGAAAACATCATTCGAACACGGCACACTCGGACGATTTATGAACCGCGATGTGGTGTATCCCTCTGCTCCGTAGACGACCTCGGCGGGATAAGGCAGGCGGCAGATTTCGCCCTCTCTGGCGCAAGGTTGCATTTGGGCAGCCGAAGCTGTCGACGGGGCCAGCAGGGACACCGCCGTAATCAGTCCACTGAGAACACAAGACGCCAACGTGGCGCGGATCATGACCTTATTCAACACCATTCTTCCCCCATATCGCGGATGTTAATATTCCTATGCAAATTGCCTTTAGCTGCTGCAATGGTGCTCAATTGACCCGCCCAACTTGCCGCCAACCGGGAAAACCCCTCGCTCAGAGCATTGAGCGGAGATCTTTCCATCAACATATTCTCACGTAAGCGGCGAGGTCAGTTTCGGCGGAATCGGTACGGCGGCAACGCTTGAGACTACGATTTCTGGTTCCCGACGGCGTTGGTGCAAGGCTCAGGGATCGAGTGGATCCCGATCTTTGCAACATGTCCTCTTGGATATGCCCCATCGAACAAGCCGTCGGCAGGCTCAAACGCTTGAAACAAGTCACCCTATAATGCGAGAAGACGAAGCCAAATTTCGCATCCGTTGTCGCACTCACAGCAGACTTCATCTTGCTCAAATTCGTCCACACCGCCTGATACGATTGCATTTTGCAATCATATTCAGCTCTACAAATTGGTTGTGATCAGAGGATGTTTTCCATGTAATATTTCTATGAATATTTGGCAGATCCCCCGGCATATGCTTCCCACCTTAAAATTCATTCCAAGCATTGGTCAATGATGCGGGAATCTGTACATTGAGATGCGGTCTTCTGAGCAGAAGAATGGCCGCCCACAGACATTAATGAACCTGATTGGGCATGATGCAGCCGAGATTCTAGACATCATAACCGGCGTGCCCTTCGCACCTATCTTGAATCAAATCCTGTCGCAACTACTTACATACTGTAGCGTGAAGTTCACGCGAGATGAAGCCGTGGTAAGGCTTCATAAGTGGGAGGAGGTTGTTATGGCAATCACTCTGATGGAAGGAAAAAGGCCCCAGGATTGGGCAACGCTGGTCCTGGCAATATGTTTGTTCATCTCCCCGTGGATCTTCGGCTTTACAGCTGAGACAATACCCAGCTGGAACGCGTGGATCGTTGCCGTCGTGCTGGCTGCGTTGGCCACTGCGGCGCTCTCGGTTTTTGCCGAATGGGAAGAATGGGCAAATCTAGTGGTCGGTCTATGGTTGATTGCGTCTCCATGGCTGCTTGGCTTTGCTGCTGATACAAGCGCGAGATGGACGAACGTCGTTCTCGGTGTGCTCGTTGCTGTCGTATCGCTGTGGGCAGTCTGGGACGTTCATCATCCCCACGCGCACGCTTAGACGGAGACGCGGGCCTGGTACTGGATAGACCCGCCGCGTAAAGCGGCGGGATGTTGCAACTGTTTGAACGGCACTGCCAACTTAACTTGGTCGAACCGGCGCCGGGTAATAGGTCTATGGCGCTTTCGCCGGCGCGTGCGGCTTATAGGAAACGCCGGGGTAGACCGCGTTTTTGCCGTCGTTGATCCCCCAGTCAGACAGCAATGGCGTCCTGGCCCTTTATGAGATAACAATCCTGTGGTACTCAAGATTAAGCGGAGGCGCCTCCGTTTATAATCCTGGAGACTTGTTCGACATCGTCAAGTCGCAATCCGCATGGAGCGAAAATTGGCTTCCAGGCCATCGTCAAAGCTGAAGGACGACACGCCGACAGGCGCTAAAACCCTACGCGCGGATGCACGGCGCAATCGTGACAAGCTTGTCGAAGTCGCGGCCGAAGCCTTCGCCAGCCACGGAACCGCCGCCTCGCTCGAAGACATCGCGCGGCGCGCCGGCGTCGGGGTCGGTACGCTCTACCGTCATTTTCCGACTCGCGAACATCTGGTCGAAGTCGTCTATCGCCACGAGGTGGAAGCGCTCTGCAACGCAGCCGAGGAGCTTTCACGCGAGCGCGCGCCGGATCAAGCGTTGGAAGAATGGATGCACCGCTTCGTCGGCTACATCGCCACCAAGCGCGGCATGTCCGACAGCCTGCGCATCCTTTTCAACAGCAATTCCACACTCTTCGCCGACAGCTACGGCAAGGTGCCGATCGCGCTCAGCGGCCTGATCGAACGGGCAATGGCCGATGGCTCCATCCGCACCGACGTCGACAGCACCGATGTGCTGCAGGCGCTGTCCGGCACCTATTCCATGCCCAATTCACCGGAGTGGCATGACCGCTCCCGCCGCCTCGTCCGGCTGCTGATGGACGGCTTGCGCTGGGGCGCGTCGAAAACGCGGGTGCCATAGGACCTGATAATCGGCAGGATGCTTCCTATATGCTTTTGAGCTGAGATCGTCACCAAAGCCGAGGAGAGCAAGAATGTCCGAAAAGCTGGTCAAGATTCCCGGTCCCGATCATCCCATCGCGATCGAGAACAAGCAGGCCCATGTCACCGTTTCGGTCGCCGGCAAGGTCATCGCCGATACGCGTGAAGCGCTGTCCCTGAAGGAAGCCACCTATCCTGCCGTCATTTATGTGCCGCGCAAGGATGTCGACATGTCTGCGCTTCAGAGGACCGACCACGCCACCTATTGCCCCTATAAGGGTGATTGCTCCTATTACAGCATTCCAGCCGGCGGCGAGCGTTCGGTGAACGCGATCTGGACCTACGAAAATCCCTATGCCTCCGTCAGCCAGATCAAGGACTACATGGCCTTCTACCCCGACCGGGTCGACGCCATAAACGTCGACGCCATCAATATTGACGCTTAAAGCGCCAAACCGCTTCCGCTATCGAAAACATAGACCTGATCGGCATTGACGGTGACTTTCAATTGCTCGCCATAGCGAACCGGGGCTTCGCCGTCGACAACGGCCGTCACCTGTTCGCCGGCAAGCTCGAAGAGCACGTGGGTCTGCGCGCCTGTTGGTTCGACCAGCAAGGTCTGGCCGGTGAGCGCCGAGCCATCGCCCGTCAAACTGAGATGTTCCGGCCGAAGTCCGATCTTGACGTTCTGGCCGGGTTTCACTTTGCGCGCGCTCGCAATGCGCACCTGCGTGCCATCCTTCAGCCGTACGGCCGGTGAGCCGTCGACGCCATCTGCCACGCCATCAAGAAAATTCATCGCCGGCGAGCCGATGAACCCGGCGACGAAGAGGTTGGCGGGCCGGCGGTAAAGCTCGATCGGCGTGCCCTGCTGCTCGATCTTCCCCTGGTTCAGCACGACGATGCGGTCGGCAAGCGTCATCGCTTCGATCTGGTCGTGCGTGACATAGATCGAGGTCGTCTGCACCTTCTGATGCAGCGCCTTGATCTCCGAGCGCATCTGCACGCGCAGTTTCGCGTCGAGGTTCGACAAGGGCTCGTCGAACAGGAAGACCGCCGGATTGCGCACGACGGCGCGGCCCATGGCAACACGCTGACGCTGGCCGCCGGACAGCTGCGCCGGCTTGCGGTCGAGCAGTTTGGTAAGGTCGAGCATGCGCGCGGCCTCGTTGACCCGCTGCTCGATCACCTGCTTGGTCTCTCCCGACAGTTTCAGATTGAAGCCCATGTTCTGCGCGACCGTCATATGCGGATAAAGCGCGTAGGACTGGAAAACCATGGCGATGTTGCGCTCGCGCGGCGTCAACGCATTGACCACCTGGCCGCCGATCGACACATCGCCGTCGGTGATTTCCTCGAGGCCGGCGATCATGCGCAACAGGGTCGACTTCCCGCAGCCGGACGGGCCGACAAGGGCAATGAACTCGCCATCGCCGATCGCCAGCGAGACATCATGGATGACCGGCAGCGCGCCATAGGCTTTGTGAATATTGTGCAGTTCGACGGATGCCATGCTTTTTGCTCCGGTAGGGCTCAGGATTTCACGGCACCGGCGGTGAGACCCGCGATGATGTGCTTCTGTGCCAGGAAGAAAACGATGATGGTCGGCATAATGGTCAGCGTGATGAAGGCCAGCACCAGTTCCCATTCTGTGCCGAATTCGCCACTATAGACCATCATGCCAAGCGGCCAAGGGTAGATCGAGTCCGAATTCAGCATGATCAGCGGCAGGATGTAGCTGTTCCAGCTGCCGACGAAGGAGATGATGCTGACCGTGGCAACGATCGGACGGGAGAGCGGCAGCGAGATGTGCCAGAAGAAGCGGATATAGCCGCAACCATCGACGAAAGCCGCCTGAAACAATTCTTCCGGGAGGTTGCGAAAATAGTTTCTGAACAGAAGAATGCTCATGCCGAGGCCAAAAGCCACCTGCGGCAGCACTACGCCCCAGTAGGTATTGAGCAGACCGAGATCGCGGATGCGGATGAAAAGCGGCAGGATCGCGGTGGCCGCTGGGAACATCAAGCCGATCAGGAAATAATTCAGCAGGAAGTTCGAACCGAAGAACTTCACATGCGCAAAGGCGAAGGCTGCCATGGCCGAGACCGTGACCGTCAGGAACACGGTCAGAACGGCGATGATCAGCGAGTTCATCATCTGCCGCCAGTAACGGTCGCCGAACAGGATGCCGGTATAGTTCTCGAAATGCCACTCGGACGGCAGGCCGAACGGATGGGTTCTGAGGTCGCCCAGCGACTTGAAACCGCCGAGCGCCGTGGTCAACAGCGGGATCAGCACGATGGCGGCGATGATGGTCAGCGACGCGTAGAGATAGATCTTCGTGCCGGTGGTCATGCGAACGGATGAGGCCATATCAGTCATTGCGCATAAATATCCGTTTGTAACCGAAGGCGAGGGTGACGCAGATGACGAACAGCACGACGCCGACGGCGCTGCCGAGGCCGACCTGCATGCGGGTGACGCCGAAATTATAGAGGAAGGTCACCATCGTCTGCGTCGAGTTGAATGGTCCACCGCCGGTAAGCGGCATGATCAGATCGAAAAGCTGCAACGAGCCGACGACGGCGAAGAAGACCGACAGGCGCAGTGTTGAGCCGAGCAACGGCAAAGTGACGTAACGGAATTTCTGCCAGCCGGTGGCGCCGTCAATTTCGGCGGCTTCCAGCACGCTCTTGTCGAGGGACTGCAGGCCGGCGATGAACAGCATCATGTGGAAGCCGAAATATTTCCACACGATCACCGCCAGCACCGCATACATCGCCAGATTCTTGTCAGCGAGGACGTAGGGCGTGGCTGTGCCCAGGAAATGCGAGATCGCGGCGAAAAGACCATAATCGCCGTCATAGACGAAGCGCCAAATCAGGCCAGCGGCCACTTCCGCCAACACATAGGGCAGGAAGAAGATCAGCCGGAAGAGCACGACGCCGCGAATGCGGTTCGCCAGCATCGTCGCGAGCCAGATGGCAAGCGGCACCTGGATCGCGATCGAAACCAGGATGATCAGCGCATTGTTCTTGAGCGACGTCAAGAAGGCGTCGTTCTTGAAGAGAACCTGGAAATTGCGCAGGCCCACGAATTCCGTCGGCGGGCCGTAGCCATTCCATTTGTAGAGGCTATACCAGGCGGCTTCTCCCATCGGCAGGATGACGAAGATGGTGAAAAGCAGCAGCGCCGGCGGCAGGAACAGCAGGATGACAGGCATGCGACCGCGTGCGGCCGGCGATTTTCGCCGCGCTGCGGGTTTCGCTCTTGCGATGGGTATGGCGGTCGTTGCGCTGACATCGGTCATTGGCGGTCTCGACTTTGTAATTCAAAAGAAGAATGGCGCCGGCCAAGGTGAATTGCCGGCGCCCGTCGGCGGTTAGAGCTGATCCTGCTCGAAGGCGTCCTGGACCTGCTGTGCGCCATCCTTCGGCGTGATCTGACCCGAAACGATACCGACCGAGATGTCGTTGACGACGCGGCCGACGGAAGGACCGAGATCCTGGTCGAAGAAGTTCTGGTGCCAGGTCGAATGCGCCAATTGGTCGGCCGATGCATGCATCAGCGGGCTCTTGACGCCATCTTCCGAACCGATCGTCACCGGAATGATCATGCCGGCCTGCGCCATGATGCGCTCATTGTCCGGATTGGTCAGATAGGCCAGGAAGTCGAGCGCTTCCGGCGGTGCCTTCTTGGTCACGGCCCAGCCATTCAGGCCGCCGAGCGTATCGGTCGCAAGACCGGCGCCACCCGTGACCGCCGGGAAGGCGAAACGGCCGATATTGTCGTCGGCCAGACCCTTGCCGTCGCCGGCATTGGTGCGCTGGTTGGCGGCGGTGTTTTCAAAACCGAGGATCATAGCAGCCTTGCCGTCGCCGAAGACGCCGAGCGCCTGCGGCCAGGTGGTGCCGAGATAACCGGGCTGGAACGGATCGAGCTTGCCGAGGTCTGCGAGCTGCTCGCCGGCCTTGATGATCGCCGGGTCGTTGAAGCCGTTGCCCTGGCCGGTCTTGGCCGCGGTGAAGACCTGCTGGCCTCCGTCACGCATCACCAGATAGCTCCAGTAGAAGTGGATCGGCCACTTCTCGCCGCCACCGCCTGCGATCGGAACGATGCCGGCAGCCTTTATCTTCTTGACCGCGGCCAGATAGTCGTCCCAGCTCTTGATGGCTGTCGCATCGACGCCGGCCTTGGCGAAGAGCGCCTTGTTGTAGAAGAAGGAAACGGTGCCGAGCTTGAATGGCACGGCGCTGATTTTGTTGTCGAAGGTGAGGCCCTTTACGGCAGCGGGGTTGTAGGTCTTCAGCCAGGCGCCGCCATTGGCGTTCATCGCCGTGGTCAGGTCCATCAGCGTGCCGGTTTCTTCCTGCTGCTTCAGCACGCCGCCGCCCCAGCTATAGAAGAAATCCGGTGCGTCCTTCGATTGCAGCAGCGTCGGCAGCTTGGCCTTGAAGGCTTCATTCGCCAGGAACTGCATTTCGATCTTCACGCCCGGATGCTTGGCTTCGTATTGATCGGCGATCTTCCGCCAGATGGCGATGTAGTTCGGATCGAGCTCCAGGTGCAGCCACTTGACGACCGTATCCGCGGCCGCGCTGGTAGCACCGGCAAGGATCGCAAGCCCTGTGGCGGCGGCAATGGCGGCGATACGCGCACCGCGAAGGGCTTTCGCCCCACGTTCATACAGCATGATTTTCTCCTCCCAAGGGAACAAGAGCCTCAATTAATTTTTCCCTTATGCGGATTAATTCAACGGAGCTTTGCTGAAATGTCAACCACCATTCCCAAATTTTCCGCAAAGAGGCCGGAAAACGGCTTGACATAAGGCACTATGCATAGGCTATTTAATTCGCATCCCGTCAAAAATATCAGGCTCGCAGCCGAGCGGAAGCATCATTCGGCACCATTCTCATGAAAACAGCAGACCCCGAGCTTATGCGGGCGATAAACCGCTTCAACGTGCTGGATACCATCCGGCGGGCGGGTTCGATCGCACGTATTGAAATCAGCGAACGCACCCAGCTTTCGACTACCACGGTCTCGGCGATCACCGCTTCGCTACTCGATGACGGCCTGATCTTGGCGCGCACCGAAGGCGACTTGCGGGAAGCAGCAGCCCGTGGCCGGCCGCGCGTCATGCTGGAGCTAAATCCGGACGCCGCCCGCGTCGTCGGCGCAAAAATCGCCGCCAACCGCATGGTCTTCGTCGTCGCCGATTTCCGTGGCGAAGTGCTGTCGACGCTGACGCTCGCCCTTCGGGTCGACCGGCAACCGATCAGCGTCATCACTGATCTGATCGAAGACGGCGTGCGTCGCTGCGTGGTCGACGCCGATCTGGCGCTCGATGAAATTGATTCGGTCTGTCTGGGCCTGCCCGGCGTTATCGAACACCGCACTGGCCATGTGCGCTCCAGCCCGATCTTCCGCGAAAACGGCGTCGACTTCGCCAAAGACATGTCCGAGCGGCTGGGCGTCACCACCATCGTCGAGAGTGATGCGCATGCCATCACGCTGGCGCATCACTGGTTCGGCGAGGCGAGAGATCTCGACGACATGGTGCTGGTGTCGCTGGAACAGACCCTCGGCCTCGGCGTGCTTCATGGCGGCCAACTGTTTCGCGGTGCCGGTGGCTTGAGCCACAATCTCGGCGACCTCGCGCTTGGAATCGGGGCGCAAGGCATGATTAGGCTCGCGAGCCTGGCGGGCGAAAGTGCCATTCTCGGCGACCAGCCGAACGGTGGCCGCTTTGCTGAAGCCATCCGCCTCGGTCGCGGTATGGCCCATGCGAAAACATTGATTGCAGCCGAGGACAACACGCTGATCAGCGCGGCGATCCGGGCGGGCGAAGCCTGCGGCATGGCGCTTGCCAATATCGTCACCTTGTTCGCGCCGCCGCGCGTCATCCTCGTCGGATCGAGCCTGGCGCTTGGCCAACCCTTCCTCGACAGCCTGCGGGACGCCTATTCCCTGGCGATCCCGCCATCGATCAAGGGCGTCACCGAACTCGTCTTCGACCAGTCGACGGACGAAACCTGGGCGCAGGGCGCGGCTGTGGTCGCACTGCGCGAACTCTACGAATCTCCTTGGGGAACGACAGGGCCGGCACCGGCGCTCTAACCCCGTTAGGTAAGCACAGACACTTCATTTGGAGGAATTTTATGGAAAAGGTCGGTATTGGCATCATCGGTTGCGGAAACATTTCCGGCGCCTATCTCACCGCGATGAAATCGTTCCCCATTCTCGATATCAAAGGGGTCGCTGACCTCAATCGCGAACTCGCCGAAGCCAAGGCCGCCGAATTCGGCCTGAAAGCCGTTGACGTCGCTGCCCTGTTCGCAGACCCCTCGATCGAGATCATCGTCAACCTGACCATCCCGAAGGCGCATGTCGCCGTCGGTCTGCAGGCGCTCGAAGCCGGCAAGCACACCTATTCCGAAAAGCCGCTCGGCATCAATTTCGCAGAGGGCAAGAAACTCGCAGACGCTGCCGCCGCCAAGGGCCTGCGCATCGGCGCGGCTCCGGATACCTTCCTCGGCGGCGGTCATCAGACGGCGCGCGCCGTCATCGACGAAGGCGCGATCGGCATCCCGGTCGGCGGCACCGCTACCTTCATGTGCCCCGGCCATGAACGCTGGCATCCGAATCCGGCTTTCTATTACGAAGTGGGCGGCGGCCCGATGCTCGACATGGGTCCCTACTACATCACCGACCTCGTCAATCTGCTCGGTCCGGTTTCCCAGGTCGCCGGCTTTGCAGTGACCCCACGCAAGGAACGCATCATCACCAGCGAACCGCGTAACGGCGAGCGCATCCCGGTGCATGTGCCAACCCACGTCGCCGGCGTCATGGCTTTCGCCAACGGCGCCGTCGTGCAGATCGGCATGAGCTTCGACGTCGCCGGCCACAAGCATGTGCCACTCGAAGTCTACGGCACCGAAGGCACGCTGATCGTGCCCGATCCGAACCGCTTCGCCGGCCCGGTCGAATACCTCAAGAAGGGTGGCCAGTTCGAGGAACGCGAAGTCACTGCTCCCTATGCCGATGGCAACTATCGCTCGCTCGGTGTTGCCGATCTGGCGCATGCCATCCGCTCCAACCGGCCGCATCGCGCCAATGGCAGTCTGGCGCTGCACGTGCTCGAAGTCATGGAAGCCTTCCAGACCGCATCCGACACCGGCCGCACGGTCGCCATCACCACCAAGACAGAACGCCCGGCCCCGCTTTCCGAATCCCTCGTGGACGGCAAGATCGGCCGCTAATTGAGCTAATTCAGGAGGAGGTGGCATGAAAGAGGCCGCTCCCATCGAGAGAACGGATTTCTGAGATGCAGATGATCTTAGGACAGTCACGCTTTGCGCCGTTTGGCTTACCTTTGGTGGGTTTTCGCGAACTCAGTGAAGGAGAGCAAAGCGTGACTGCACCTTATGATTATCACATTGGGGTGGATTACCACAAAAGCTACAGCCACCTGGTCGTGCAGGATGGGGCGGGGAAGACGTTGCGATCCGGTCGAGTGAAGAACGATCGTCAGTCGCTCGGCTCGTTCCTGGAGCGGTATCGGGAGAACAGCCATGCGGTGGTGGAAGCCACCCGTAACTGGATGGTGATGTATGACTGGCTCGACGATATCTGCGACGATGTTGTCCTGGCGCATCCGCTGAAGGTGAAGGCGATCGCCGATGCGAAGATCAAGACGGACAAGATCGACGCGACGGTGCTGGCGCACCTGCTGCGCGCCGACCTGGTGCCGGAAGCCTGGGCGCCGAGCGAGAAATCACGGGAGCTTCGCGTGGCGCTGCGTGAGCGGATGTTTTACGTGCGGTTGCGGACGATGACCAAGAACCGCATCGTCACGGTGTTCGACCGTTACCCGGAGCAGATAGCCCAGCTGAAGAAGCTGGGCGACCTGTTCGGCAAGGCCGGGCGTCAGCAACTTGCCGCGCTCAATGTGTCGGAGATCGACCGCATTCAGATCAACCGGGGGCTGGAGTTCATCGGCGACATCGACGGGCGGATCAAACAGTCTGAAGCGACGATCCGAGCGATGACGAAGACCAACAGCAATGTGAAGCTGCTCAAGACCATCCCCGGTATTGGGGAGTTCTTCGCCCGGCTGATCGACGCCGAGATCGACGACATCTCCCGCTTCCGCAACCCGAAGAAGCTTGCCGCCTATGCCGGCCTGGTGCCCTCGACCTATTCCTCCGGCGGCAAGACCTATCACGGTAAGATCATCAAGCAGGGCAACAAGTGGTTGCGCTGGGCTTTTGTCGAGGCGGTCGCGCCGGCCGTCGCCACCGACCCGCAGCTTCGGGCTCAGTACGAACATCTGAAGTTCCGAGGAACGAATAAAGCGCGCGTCGCGATGGCGCGCAAACTTTTGACGATCGCCTTCCAGATCCTGCGTGACCAGCGCCCCTACGAGCGGCGCGGCGCAAACAGTGAGGAAGGTGCATCGTCGACGACATCCCGGCTGTCCTGATGACGGTTTAGCGAGCCCGGCAAGGCTGGGCTGCGCTCTTTCAGGAGAATGGGAAGCCGGGAGCCGAACGCCACTCTGTGACCGAAGCCGAAAAGCCGATCGGCGTTAGGGTCACGAATTGGAGAATGGTTCAAGACCGCAGGGCGGCAAAGCCCCGTCCAGCGAACGCGGAAGATTTAGCCGATCGGCCAAAACACCGATCAAGTCATAACCGAACCCAGGGAAAGCCACGCAAAACAAGCGTTTTTTGTCCTTGTGTTCTTTCATTGGAGAACCATCATGCGTGAAGCACTTATCGTCTGGGGCGGCTGGAGCGGCCACGAACCGCAGGAATGTGCCCATATCGTCCGCGACATGCTGGAAGAGGATGGCTTCAAGGTCTACCTCGAAAACAGCACCGAAGCCTTTGCCGATCCGTCGATCCATGACCTCAGCCTGATCGTGCCGATCGTCACCATGTCGAAGATCGAGAAGGAAGAAGTGAAGAACCTCGCCGCCGCGATCGAAAGCGGCGTCGGCATTGCCGGCTATCACGGCGGCGCCGGTGACAGCTTCCGCGAAAGCGTGGAATACCAGTTCATCATCGGCGGCCAGTGGGTCGCCCATCCCGGCAACATCATCGACTATACGGTCAACATCACCAAGTCGGACGACCCGATCATGGAAGGGATCACCGATTTCCCTTACACGTCCGAGCAGTACTACATGCATGTCGACCCGTCGAACGAAGTACTGGCAACCACGACGTTCACCGGCGATCACGCCTACTGGATCGACGGCGTGGTCATGCCGGTGGCCTGGAAGCGCAAATACGGCAAAGGCCGCGTCTTTTATTCCTCGCTCGGCCACCAGGCCAAGGAATTCAACGTGCCACAGATGAAAACCATCTTCCGCCGAGGCGCCAACTGGGCGGCACGTTAAGACCGTTTTCGCCCTTCTGAATGAAGGTCGCTCTCTTCCTGATCTTCTCCCCTCCCTTAGCATGGCAATTGCATATGAGATGAGGGCGCCGCGGCCACCTTCTCCCCCAGGGGAGAAGGAGCTTTCGGTGCTGATCCGCCCCCATATGCGATCGCCCTCCCTCCCTTAGGGAGAAGACAACGGCTCTTACACAGGCCCAAAAAGGCCGTCGCCGGTTTCAGACGTCGAGCCGCGTATTCGAACCGACATCCTTCCAAATTTCGAGATCAGCGAGCAACCGCTCCGCATGCTGGCGGACTGCATCGATTGCGTCATCACCCAATTGAAGCCGAAGGGGCGTGTTCTCGCTGGCCAATGCTAGGTCGATGGCGGCGGCGGCTTTCAAGGGATCTCCAGCCTGGGTTCCGTCCATATCAAGCATTGCTTTTCGCACACCGGCGAGCGTCTCGCGGTAGGCATCATGGCTCGGCATGAAGCGCTCGGCGTTGCTGACAAGTGATGTTCTGAAAGCACCGGGCTCGACGACGAGTACCTTGATCCCGAACGGAGCGACTTCCTGAGCGAGTGCTTCCGAAAAGCCCTCCAAAGCGAATTTTGTTGCGGAATAGGCTCCGACGCCGGCAAAGGACATCTGGCCTCCCATGCTGGAAATATTGACGATCGCGCCTTTTCCTCTTTTCCGCATGTGGGGAAGTGCCGCGCGGGTAACAGCCATGGCACCGAAAAAATTGGTATCCATCAGCGCGCGGATTTCGGCCTCCGGCGTTTCCTCCAGCGCCCCGACAATTGCATAGCCTGCATTGTTGATGAGGACGTCTATGCCGCCGAACGTCGCAATAGCGGTTGCAATGGCCTCATCCGCGGCGCCCGCGCGATTCACATCGAGTTCGACCGTCAAAAGCCGGTCGCCGCCCTCCGCCTGCAGCGATTGAAGTTTTTCTGTCGTCCTCGCGGTTGCGACGACATTGTAGCCCTTCGAGAGCGCATATCGAGCAAAGGCAAGACCAAATCCGGATGAGGCGCCGGTGATGAACCAGGTGGGTGTCGAGGTGGACATAGCGGTGATTTCCTGATCGCAGTTGATGTTGGCACCTACTATATCCGCGCGTGATAGATTGATAATATGGTTCTATCCGTACTCCTTATGCGATGGGATTCATGAATGGACCGCGATCTCCTTGCCCACTTGCCGGTATTTCTTGCGGTGGCGCGCCAAGGCAGTTTCGCGGGTGCTGCTGCAGAGCTGGGCCTAAGCCCCTCGGCAGTGAGCCACGCGATCCGCATGGTCGAGTCGCGGCTTGGCGCGACATTGTTTGCTCGCACCACCCGGAGCGTCGCCTTGACGGAAGCTGGGAACCATCTTCTGGGCATCATCGGGCCGGGGTTCTCTCAGATCGAAGACGGCCTTGATCAATTTCGCGCAAACACGGGCAATGTAACTGGCGTGCTGCGTCTCAACGTTCCGCGCACAGCGCTGGCATTGGCAATTACGCCGGTCATCGTCGAACTTTCGCAGCGTTTCCCCCAACTGACGGTGGAGATCGCCATCGACGATGCATCGGTTGATATCATCGCTCGCGGTTTCGACGCCGGAGTACGGCTCGGAGAAATGATTGCACAGGATATGATCGCCACGCGTCTGACCGCTCCCTTCAAGATGATCCTCGTCGCTGCGCCGGATTATCTGGCGCGAAAGGGCGAGCCACGATCCATACCGGACCTCGCAAATCACAATTGCATCGGATTTCGGCAGATCACCGCGGGCAGCCTCTACGACTGGGAATTAAGCGACGGCGGAACCATGGTCTCGGTTGCCGTCAAGGGAAGCTCGATCGTGACCGATGCCACCTATGCCAAGGAACTTGCCCTGGCAGGCGTCGGCATCACCTATCTCATGGAACCTCTGGCAAGAGCGGAAATCGAAAGCGGAAAGCTGAAGCAGCTATTGCCTGATACAGCAATCGAAGAGCCTGGCTTGTTTCTATACTATCCAAAGCGCGCCGCCACCGCGCCAAAGCTCCGTGCCTTCATCGACGTCGCCAAATATTGCCTGAAATTTCGTTCCGGAGACCAGACATCATCCGCAAGCCGTTCGACCCGGTAGGAGGGTACCAGAAGTGTCCGATCCCCATTCTGGTGAGCGGCCTTTTCGAGCCAACACTGCCTGCTTGCCACTTTAGCCTGACCTGATAAACTACAATCTGGCATGTCACAAGCTATTGTGCTGCTTGCGTTTTTGGCGCTCTAAAGCGCGGCGTGGATCAAGGCGCAATGGGAGCATCGAACACCTCTGCTGTGGCCTACGGCACCGAACCGGGATTGCGTTTCGCCTCCCTGCTCGACGGACATGGCGGTTGCAAGCAGCTCTGCATGGACGAGGTCTGTGCCTGGAAACCCGGAGAGGGCATCACCTGGCTGCATCTCGAGCGCGATCATCCCGCCGCCGCCGACTGGGTCACACACAAGAGCGGCTTCGACCCCTTCGTCATTGAAGCCCTGCTGCAGGAAGACTCCCGCCCTCGCGTCGAACCGGTGGGCGACGGGCTGCTGATTATCCTGCGTAGTGTCTGCGCCACCTCGCCGGATGGTGCGACACAGAATCCCGCCGATATCGACCTTGTACCCCTGCATCTCTGGGTCGACGGCAACCGTATCGTCTCCCTGCGCGACAGTGGGCATTACATCACGGCGCTGCGCGATATCCGTCTGTCGCTGGAGAAGCAAAAGGGGCCGCAGCGCACCGGCGACCTGCTTGCCCTGATCGGCGACAAGCTGGTGCGCGATCTCGAACCCGTGCTCGACGCCATGGATGAGGAGGTGGACGAACTCGACGAACTGATCTTTCATGGCGAAGCGAGTCAAGTGCGCGAACGGCTGAAGCTTTTGCGCCGGCGCGCCGTGCAGCTTCGCCGTTACCTTGCGCCGCAGCGCGATGCGCTGAACCGCATCGAACATGACGACGCGCCCTGGCTTGCCGAACGCGACAAGTTGCGCATGCGCGAGGTCATCGACAAGCTGATGCGCTATATCGAATATCTCGACGCCATCCGCGACCGCACCAGCATCCTGCACGATGACCTGTCAACCGTCATCAGCGAGCGCATTGCCCGCAATTCCAACCGCCTCGCCGCCCTTGCCGCCCTGCTTCTGCCGCCGAGTGTCGTGGCCGGCCTCTTCGGCATGAATGTCGGCGGCATTCCCGGCGTCAACGACACCTGGGCCTTCGTCATCATCGTCATCTTCGTCACGGTGAGCTCGGTCGCCACCCTCTGGGTGCTGAAGCGCATTAACTGGCTTTAGTAACTGCGTGCACTCGCCGGTCAGTCCCCCAGCCGCTTGCCCGTTTCGGCGTCGAATAGGTGAATATGGTCGGTTTCGACACCGATCTTCAGGATCTCGCCCGGCGCGTTGAGAATACGCTCGCGGAAGACGCCGATCAGGTCGTGGCCGCCGAGGCGCATGGCGACTTGGGTTTCCGAGCCCATCGGCTCGACCGTAACGATCTCGGCGGGAAGCCCTTGCGGGTCCAATCGCAAATGCTCCGGACGGATGCCGAGCGTGATCGGTTGGTCGCCGCGCGCGGCCGCGCCATTGACAGCGACCCGCGTCCCGTCGTCGGTGACGAAGCTGCCACCGTCCAGCCGCCCCTTGAGGATGTTCATGCTCGGCGAACCGATGAAGCCGGCGACAAAAAGATTGGCTGGGTTGTCATACAGTTCGAGCGGCGAGCCGATCTGCTCGACGATACCGCCATGCATGACGACGATGCGGTCGGCCATGGTCATGGCTTCGATCTGGTCGTGCGTGACATAGATCGTCGTGGTCTTCAGCCGTTGATGGTTCTGCTTGATCTCCGAGCGCATCTGCACGCGCAGCTTCGCATCGAGGTTCGATAGCGGCTCATCGAAGAGAAAGACCTTGGGATTGCGCACCATGGCGCGGCCCATGGCCACACGTTGGCGCTGGCCGCCGGACAGATGGCGTGGATAACGCTGCAAATAAGGTTCGAGGCTGAGCATGCGCGCCGCTTCCCCCACCCGCTTTGCGATCTCCGGCTTCGGCGCGCCGGCGAGCCGGAGCGAAAAGCCCATATTCGCCTCGACGGTCATATGTGGATAAAGCGCATAGGATTGGAAGACCATGGCGATGTCGCGCTCCTTGGGAGCGACGTTGTTGACCACCTTGCCGTCGATGGCGATCTCGCCGCCGCTGATGGCTTCCAGACCGGCAATCATGCGCAGCAGCGTAGACTTGCCGCAGCCTGAAGGCCCGACCAGCACGGTGAACTCACCATCGGCTATGTCGACGGAAACGCCGTGCAGCACTTCCAGCGCACCATAGCTCTTGCGTACCTCTGCAATTTTCACTGAGCCCAAAGATCTAACTCCGCCTATCGAGGAAAAGGGTCAATCGTCCCATCGGGGCGATTTTTCGGGATTGATGCGGCGATAGCCACGGTTGAGCGCTCGGATCTCGTTCATCTCCGCTTCGCTGAGCGAGACAGCGAGAGCGGCGTAATTGCCGCGCAGGTTCGTCTCGCTGGAGGAAGACGGGATGACAACATGTCCCTCGGCCATCAGGAAGGCGAGCGCGACCGCCGAGGCCGAAACGCCGTGGGCGGCGCCGATTTTTGAAAGCACTGGATCATCCCGGATTTCGCCCTTGGCCAGCGGCTGATAGGCCGTGAGCGTCAGGCCGATGCTGCGGGCATAGGCAACGAGTTTCGGCGCCTGCAGATAAGGATGGATCTCCACCTGGTTGGTGGCGATGGCGCCTGGACCCAGCAGCGCGCGGGTGCGTTCCAGCAAGGCGATCGGAAAATTGGAGACACCGATCAGCCGGGCATAGCCCTTCTGCTGAGCCTCGCCGAGCGCCAGCACGTAATCCTCGAACGGCACCGCATCCTTGTGTGACGGCCAGTGGATCAACAGCAGGTCGACCTGATCGACGCCGATCACATCGAGGCTGGCGCGAACGGAAGGCAGGAACTGAGCCTTGTTGAGCCTGGTGTCGGCAACCTTGGTGGTGATGAAGAAATCGCCGCGCGGCAAACCGGACGCCCGCACCGCCTTGCCGACAGAATCCTCGCTGTTATAGCTCTGCGCCGTATCGAGATGCCGGTAGCCGATCTCGATCGCCTTCAAGATGGCCGCCGCGCCGTCATCGCCAATGCGGCCGCCGGTGCCAAGACCCAGTTTCGGAATGGCCTTGTCCATGGTCATGATCCTATCCCTTGGTTGCGCCCGCGGTCAGACCGCCGACAAAGAGGTTTTGGAAAAACAGGAAGAGCAGCGCGATCGGCACTGTCATCACCATCGAGGCCGCCATCACCCCGCCCCAGTCGGTGTTGAACTCGGTCGAGAATTCGGCAAGGCCGATCGGCAGCGTTTTCACGGAACTGTCTGTCGCGAAGCAGAGCGCGAAGATGAACTCGTTCCAGGTGGTGACGAAGGCATAGACGAGCACCGCCACCAGCCCCGGCGTCGACAGCGGCAGGGTGATGCGGAAAAGGATGCCGAGGCGCGAGGCCCCATCGACGATTGCCGCTTCCTCGAGCTCGATCGGGATAGCCTTGAAATAGCTGGTCAGCATCCAGACGCTGAGCGGCAACGTGATGATCATGTAGACGAGGATCAGGCCCCAATAGGTGTTGACCAGATGCAGATAGCGCAGCGTGATGAACAGCGGCACGATGATCGCCGCCGTCGGTAGCAATTGTCCGACCAGCACGAAGGTCTGGAAGAACGGCTTTCCCCTGAAATCGAAGCGGGCGAAACCGTAGGAGGCGAAGATGGCAAGGATCAATGCCAGCAGCGTCGAGCCAACGGAGATGATGACGCTGTTCATGAAATAGCGCGGAATGTTGGAATTGAAGATCACCTTGACATAGTTGGCGATCGTCGGCGCGTCGGGTAGCCAATGCGGCGGCACGGTGTAGAGCTCTGGCAGCGCCTTGATCGACGACAGCGCCATCCAGGCGAAAGGGAAGAGGCAGACCAGCACGAGCACGATCGACGCGACGGCGATGATGATGGTCGCAGGCACGCTTCTGTTCATCGCGCTTCCCTCGCCGACATCGCCTGCATTTTCAGGTAGATCGCGACAATGATCGCCGCCACCACGAAGAAGATCACCGACAGCGCGGCCGCCTGATTGAACTGAAAGCTCTCAAAGGCGAGCTTGAAGATCTGAATCGGCGTGATCAGCGTCCGATTGGCCGGGCCGCCGCCGGTGATCGCATAAATGATGGTGATGGAATTCAGCCCCCAGATCACCAAGAGCAGCGTAACCGCCGTGATCACCGGCCAGACCTGCGGCAGCGTCACGAAACGGACTTCCTGCCAGAAGTTGGCGCCGTCGAGTTTGGCCGCCTCATAAAGATCGGCGGGAATGGCTTGCAGACCGGCCAGCACCATGATGGCAACGAAGGGAAAGAGCTTCCAGACGTTGATGGCGATCAGCACCGGCATCACCGTATCGCGATTTGTGAGCCAGCTAATGGGTGCCGGAATGACGCCCGAGCCGGTCAGCATATAATTGATGATGCCGAACTCCGTGTGGAACATCCAGGCCCAGGTGGTGGCTGCGACGATGCCGGGCACGACCCAGGGGATGAGGGTGATGGAGCGCAGCAGGCTGCGGCCGGTGAATTCCAGATTGAGCAGGATCGCCGCCGCGGTGCCGAGCACGACCTGGAAGACGATCGAACCGCCGACGAAATAGATGAGATTGATGAAAGCCTGCGTCGTGACCGCGGGCCGCAGCACATTGGCGTAATTCTTGATCGTCAGGGCGCCCTTGGCATCGGTGGCGCTGAGATAGCCGGTATAGAACACCGGATAGGCGATCAGCATCGCCAACACGATCATCGCCGGCAGTATGAAAAGAAGTCCCGTCGATTGACGGCCCATGGGTCAGCCTTTCTGGTGAACTGGGTGCCGGCTCCGAGGCTTCGGGGCCCTGCTTTGCTCGAACGAGGTGGGTGTCTCGGCGGCTAGTCAGGCAAGTTTGGCAATGCCGCAAGCCTGTGCCTGGCCCCTCACTCCAGCCCTCACCCCGCGATGCGGGAAGAGGGAGGTTTACCGCGCCAGATCAAAGCACTAACGCGCTGCAAACGCGGATTAGTCCCGTCTCCCCGCATTGCGGGGAGAGGGTGAGGGTGAGGGGCCATGCAAAAAGCTGCGGCAATCGGAAACTCACCTGTCTTTCCCCATCACCAATACGCATCGTTGAAGTACTTCCGAACCGCCCACTCTCAGCTATCCAGCAGCGCCTGGATTTCGTCATTGGCTTGGTCCATCGAGGCTTTCGGGTCCTGGTCGCCCGAAAGAACGCGTTGGACGCCATCGAACAGTGCCTGGCTGATCTGCACCCAATGCGGCGTGTTCGGAGACGGCCGGCCGTAGGGCAGGATCGCTGCGAACTGCTTCAGCATCGGATCCTGGAAGCGCGGCAGCTTGAGCGCCGAGACGCGGGCCGGGAAGGTGTCGGTGAAGAAGCCCTGATTGTCCGAAGTGTTCAGGAATTGCAGGAGCTTCTTGGCGTCATCCGGGTTCTTGGCGTCTTTCGGGATGACAAAGCTCCAGCCACCGATGACGCCGGCAGTCTGCTTGCCTTCCGGATGCGGCGTCGCCATGGCACCGAGATTGATCTTGGCGTTCGCCTGGCGGATCGGGGCAACGTCATACTGCCCGGTTTGATACATCGACACCTTGCCGGCGATGAAGAGCTGGCGGTTGGCAATGCCATCGTTTTGGAGCGTCGAATCCGGCGAATATTTATTCTTGTAGAAGTCGGTGTAGAACTTCACCGCCGCAATGGCTTCCGGCGAGTTGACCACGGCGGTCTTGCCGTCGGCGCTGATGACGTTGCCGCCATTCATCCAGATCAGCGGCAGCAGACGGGTGACGGTATTGCCGACTTCGCCGCCGCCGGTGATCGCCATGCCGAATTTGCCGCCGGTCGTCATTTTCTTGGCGGCGTCGGCCCATTGATCCCAGGTCTGCGGCGGGTTGGCCGGATCGAGCCCGGCAGCCTTGAAGTCATCGAGATTATACATCACGCCGACGCATTCGATGCGATAGGGGATGCCATAGAGCTTGCTGTCATAGGTGTCGTAGTTGATGGCGGCCTTGTTGTAATCGTCCTTGTCCTGAATGACGTCGTCGAGCGGCAATACGAGGTCCGACTGCGCATAGCCCTGCACCCAGGGATGCTGCACTTCAATGACGTCAGGTGCGGCGCCCGATTGCAGCGCGGTCAGGATGCGCTGCGGCAGGCCGTTGGAGGTGGTGATCTCAAGCTTGATGGTAATGCCTGGATTGGCCTTTTGGAAATCTGCGGCCAGTTTCTCGGCGCGCGGCTGCCCCCAGTTGGGCGTCCACCAGACGACTTCGCCGGCCATGGCCACGCTGCTCAAAAGCGACGCCGCCGAAAACGCGACAGCCGCGAAGGCCGCCATTCTGTATTTGCTCATCGTCTCCTCCTCTATAGACGGCACGATCGCCGCCGTTTTTCCTCTGGCCAGACACTGGCTTTGCTCTATGAAGCGGCCCTCTCCCCTTCAAATGAGGCCACCTCCCGCGACCGCGCCGGGCCGAGCGCATCGGCGTTCATCGTCAGGGCCTTCATGAAACCGACCGTATAGGCATGGCCTGCATGCCAGGGCGCCGGACAATCCAGCGCCGGCACATGATCGGGCACCATGACGCCCTCAAACCCTTCGTCGCGCAGCACCCGGACGATCTCGGCCATGTCGACGTCTCCATCATCGACAAAGGTCTCGACATAGTGCGGGACCTTGCCGCGCACGTTGCGGAAATGCACATAGGCGATAGCGCCGGCGCGGGCGAAATGCCGCGTCGTGCTGTAAATGTCGCCCTCGGCCATCTCGGCGAGCGAGCCGATGCAGAATTCGAGCGCATTGGCCGTGCTTGGCGCGAGCGCCAGCAGCCGTTCATATTTGGCGTGACTGTTGACGAGACGCGCCGTACCGCGCAACCGCTCCACCGGTGGATCGTCGGGATGGGCGGCAAGCCGCACATTGGCCTTCTCGGCAACCGGCACCAATTCCTTCAGGAACCAGGCGAACCGTGCCCAAAGCTCCGGCTCGCTGACCGTCACCGGCGCCACACCGGGGATTGCCGGACGATAGCGCATGTTCATGACCATGCCGTCCGGAAGCGGGCTTTGCGCATCGAATTCGTCCGCATCGAAGACGGCGGTCATGGCACCACCGCGGGCGATGCGCTTCTGTTGCCAGCCCCAGACGCCGGCGAGCGAAAAATTGTAGCCGATGACGGGAATGCCGGCCCGACCGGCATCGCGCACCAGCTGTTTCAACCCATCCATCTGCTCAAATTTCTTCGGCCCGTCGAGCAGGATATCCGACCAGAAATTCGGCGAGATGTTTTCCATCGCCGCGACCTTGAGGCCGTGGCGGGCGCACATCGCGACAATGTCGGACATGCGCTCATAGCTCCAACGCAGCGCGTCGATGCACTCGCCGTTGATCGGCCCGACGCCCTCGCGATAGGGATCGCCTTCCGAATTGCGGGCATAATCGGTGAGATGCACCACAACGTCACCAACCCCGAGCTGGGCGGCATAACGCGCACCCTCCTCGGTCAACCGATCGCCGCTGAGTGTCAGACCCACCCTCACCACGTCCTCCCAAGACGATGCTGGTATTCCCGACCAACTAGTTCAAATTTGAAACTCGTCAATTCTTTAGTAAACTTGCGACAAGAGCGGTTCACTGTCAATTCCCTGGCGTGGCTCACGTCTTCGGCGCATTCGAAAGTGTTGCCGCACCGGTCGCGACACCGCTGGTGTTCATGCTGCCGTCGAAGAGCGGCACGTTGTAGGGCGCGTAAGGATAACGCGCACAAGCCTCCTCGATCAGCTCGACGCCGAGGCCGGGCGCGGTCGGCGCGAGAATGGCGCCATCCTCGAATTGCAGCGTTTCGTTGACCAGCTCCTTTCGCCAGGGCACATCGACCGACACCGTCTCGAAGATCGAGAAATTCGGCACCGCCACCGACATATGCAGCGTCATGGCATTCATGACCGGGCCGACCGGATTGTGCGGCGCGACAGGGATGAGATGATGATGCGCCATATGCGAAATTCGCTTGGTCTCGCCCATGCCGCCGGCATGCGAAACGTCGGGCTGCAAGATGTCGATGGCTTTCTTGTTCAGGGCTTCCAGGAATTTGCCCGGCTCGAACCAGCGCTCGCCGGCGGCGATCGGCACGGGGCTGTGGGCACGGACGTCGACCAGCGCATCGATGCTTTCCGGCGGTGTCGGCTCTTCGATCCATCTAAGGTCGTAGGGCGCCAATTCCCGGCACATGGCGATCGCGGTCGGCACGTTGAGCCGACCATGCACGTCGAGCATCAGATCGACGTCGGGGCCGACGGCATCTCGAACGGCTGCGACGATATCGATGGTCTGGCGGCGCTGCTTGCGGTCCATTTCGAGGTCGGCGACATCGAACGGGTCCCATTTCAGCGCCCTGTAGCCCATGGCGACCGCCTTGCGTGCATTCTCGGCATATTGATCCGGCGTTGTCGCGCCGAAAAACCAATGGTTGGCGTAGCATTGCACGCGATCGCGATATTTGCCGCCCAGCAGCTCAAACACCGGCACACCGAGCGCCTTGCCCTTGATGTCGAGCAATGCCGCCTCAGTGGCGCCGAGCGCCGTGCGAAACACGGCCCCCGTACGCCAATAGGAGTCGCGATGCAGTTGCTCGATGATCGCATCGACCGCGAAGGGATCGCGGCCGATCAGCACGCGTTCCAACTCCTCCAGTGCCGAGACGACCGTCTTTGTCTTCCATTCGAGCGTCGCTTCGCCCACACCTTCATAGCCCTCGTCGGTGTAAAGCTTGACGAAGACGAAATTGGTGCGCGAGACGTTGGCGACGAAGACCTTCTGTGCCGTGATTTTCATGGCTCCTCCCCATACGCAAGCAAGGGCTTGCGTTGATGTCATGCTGTTTTCGCCTCAGAGCGGGATGCCGAAAACTGTGCGCGGTTTTCGGGCGACATCCCGCTCTAACTTTTTGATTTAGAGACGGCCGTATTTGGCATAGACATCGGCGACATCGCCGCCGGCGCGGATCTCGTTGCGGGAGCGATTTTCGATGGCGATCATTTCTTCGGCACGTGCCAGCACTGCGTCGACCTTATCGGCCGGGATGACAACCACGCCGTCCATGTCGCCGAACAACCAGTCGCCAGGGTTGACGCGGATCTGCGCGGTCAGCGTGCCGGTGACCGCAATCGGCACTTCGATGCCGCTGATGCGCGTGCGCGTGCGCGACTCGATCGGCGAGAGATAGCGGGTAAAGACCGGCCAATCCTCCATGCCGATCAGGATATTGCCGTCGCGAATGCCGCCGTCGACCACGATGCCGGTGGCGCCGCGGCTCTTCGAGCCCGTGCTCATCAGCTCGCCCCAATGGCCGGAATGACGTTCGCCTGCGCCCGCGATCAGCACCACGCAGCCCGGATACATCTTGCGGAAGAAGGTGAAGGTCTTCACTTCCTCGATATCGTATTCCTCGTCGGTGCGCACGTCGGCGCTGACCTTGACGGTGAAAGCCGGGCCGGCAATGCGCATCGAGCGGTCGAGCCCCCGAATGCCGAGGTCCATGCACTGATTGGGCAGGCCCATCTCGTCGAGAATGTCGTAGACCGCCGCGGTATAGAGCTTTTTGAAACGCGCGGCTTTGTCGGCAATCGCGGCCGTATCTCTTTCCATCGTGATTTTCCTCCTCGCATGGAACGGACTCTGACGGCGCCGCTCCCGGATAAAACGATCAGGTCGACTTATCCATATTTGAACTTCCTCTGTTCAATAATGCATGGTAATGGGATGACCAAAGAAATGTCAACGCCTGCGAGATCAAGTTTGAATGATTGATGATACGAATGAAACGGCAGGGTCGAAGCACACGATACCGGTCATTGACCGCATGATGGATGTGCTCGGCCAGCTCGAACGGCGATCGAACGGCGCAACGATCCGCGAGCTGACGGCGCAACTCTCCCTGCCGCGCACGACGATCTACCGTATCCTCAACACGCTGCAGGGCCACGACATGGTGCGCCGTGACGACAATGGCAGCTACACGCTTGGCCGACGACTGCTAACGCTCGCCTCGCATGTTGTCGCCAGCGTCAGCGACATCGATATCGCCGCCATCGGCCAGCCTTTCCTCGACCGGCTTTCGGCCGAGCTCGGCGAAGGCAGCAAGCTTTCGGTGATCGACCAGGACGGCATATTGGTGGTGGCAGCCTCGCAGGGGCGACGCGAATATGCACTGACCGTAGCCCCCGGCCAACGTATGCCGATCCATGCCGGCGCGGCCAGCAAGCTGCTGTTGGCGCATCTGCCGGCGGACGAGCTGGCCATCTGGCTGGCCAAGCCGCTGATCGGCTACACGCCGAAATCGATCACCGATCCGAAGCGGCTGGCAAGCGAGCTTGTCCGCATCAAACGTCTCGGCTGGGCACAGGATCGCGGCGAAAACGCCCCGAGCATCCACGCCTTTGCCGCCCCGGTCTTCACCAAGACGGGACGGCTGGCGGCAGCGATCAGCGTGCCGTTCCTGGCGGGGGCCGAACCGAGCCGCATGGAGGAAATCCGAATTGCTGCCATCGACGCAGCGCGGGCGATGAGCGAGGCCATGCCGGTCTAACAGCTACCAGCGCGTGATCCCAAAAACCGTGAAGCGATTTTTGGATCAGATCATGCGCCAAGACGAAACAGGAGGAGCAATGAAAATCGTCGACGTCAAATGCGCCATCATCGGCAAGAGCCCGATCGTGCGGATCGTCACCGATAAAGGCATTTCCGGCTACGGCCAGGCAGAGACCTGGAAGCCCTATCTGAAACCGCACATTCTCGCCTTTCGCGACGCGCTGATCGGCGAAGACCCGACGAATGTCGAACGCTGCGTGCTGAAGATCCGCCAGCGTGGCGGCTTTAAACCTTGGGGTTCGGCGGTCAGCGTCATCGAAATGGCGCTCTGGGATATCGCCGGCAAGGCGGCAGGCGTCGCCGTCCACAAGCTGCTCGGCGGCCGAGTGCGCGACCGCGTCCGCGTCTATAACGGCTCCATCCGCTTCCCGCTCGCCGGCCACCGCCCGGAAGACCTCGCGGACGATCTCAAGAAGATGATGGCCTTGCCTGAGGGTTTCACCATCATCAAACAACCGATCGGCTTTCATTCGCCGATGAAACGCGAGATTCCGAATTTTTACTACGGCGAACCGAACGCCAGCCCCTTCCACGGTGCGCTCGACCGCGGCCCGATCACGGAGAAAGGCTTGCGTCATTTCGTCGATTGCGTCGCCGCCATGAAAGAGGTCGCCGGCGACACGATCGGTCTGGCGCTAGATTGCGGCCCCGGCTGGATGCTGCCCGACGCCATCCGGTTGGCCCGCATGCTGGAGCCTTACAATCTGCTCTGGATCGAAGACCTCTTGACCGGCGACTATACGCCCTGGGTCAACGCCGGAGTCTACCGCGAACTGACCCGCGTCAGCACCACGCCGATCCACACCGGCGAGCAGATTTATCTGCGCCAGAACTTCAAGGAGCTGATCGAAACCCAGGCCGTCAACGTGCTCGGCCCCGATCCGGCCGACGTCGGCGGCATCGCCGAGCTCAAATGGATCGCCGAATATGCCGACCTGCATTCGATCCTGTTCGCGCCGCATGGCACCGCCAACGGCCTGCTCGGATTGGCCGCCTTGATACAGGTTTCGGCCACGCTTCCCGCCAACTTCATCGCCTTCGAATATACGACCGGCGATCCCGACTGGTGGTACGACATCGTCGAAGGACTGCCGGAGGTGATCGTCAAGAACGGCTTCATCGATGTCATCGATCGCCCCGGCATGGGCGTCGATCTCATCCCGGAAAAAGCCAAGCGCTATCTCGCCGAGGACGATCGCGACTTTTTCGCCTGATTTTCAGCCCTGCTCACAACGGGAAGGCCGAGCGCGCTAAGCACGATAAGCTCCCTCTCCCCGCTTGCGGGGAGAGGGTTGGGGTGAGGGGCCAGGCGAGGAGTTCCGACAAACCGGAAATCGCCTGACCAGCACCTATATAGCTAGCTATCGATTAGCTCCTTTTGAGCTTTGCCTTCCCCTCGTCCACCAGCTTCTGCGCTGCTTCGGCAACCGTGATCTTGCCGAAAGCGAGCTGATCTGCGACCGGGCGCATGACGTTCTGGTCGAATTCGGTCGAGCCGAGCGGTGCGGGCACGGGATAGGCACCGACCTGATCCTTCAATAGATCGACATATTTCACCGTCTGCTGCTCGGTCGGATTGAGCGTCGGCAGGATGGCGGCGCGAACGGCCGGCGACATCGGCACGCCACGCTCGACGCCGAGAATCTTGCCGGCGTCGATATCATTGACGAAGAAGTCGATGAATTTCGCAGCGGCTTCGCCATTCTTGGTGGTGGCGCCGACGCTCCAGATCAGAGCGGGGCGGTAGTAGTGGCCGGAAGGACCATCCTTCTTTTCGCGCGGCAGAAGCGTGATGGCGAGCTTGCTTTTGACTACGAGCTGATAGCCGATGAGCTGGTTGGAATAGGCCATGCCCATGGCCGATTTGCCAAGCGCCAGGCTATTGCTCTCGATGACGTTCTGGTCGAGCGTCTGCACATCGGCGGAAACCGTACCGCCACGCTGGCGCAGATCTTCCCAATAGGCATACCATTCCTTGGCATCGTCGACACCGAAGCCGAGACCACCCTCGTCCGTGTAGAGGCTCTTGCCGCGCTGGCGCAGCCAGGCATCGAAGACATAGTTGTAGCGCGCGCCGTAAGGGCCGCCCCAATAGCTGCGCTTGCCGGACGCCTTGGTCATTTCCACCGCCAGATCGGCATATTCTGCCCAGGTCGTGGTTGAACCGGGCGGCGTCAGGCCGGCCTTCTTGAAGGCGTCCTCATCATAGAACAGCGCAAAGGAATTCAAACCGAGGCCGACGCCGTAGAGCTTGTTGTCGACTGTCGTCAGCTTCAGCATATCCTTGCCGAAACTGTCCACCTTCAGCGTCGAGGGCACGAACTGGTCGAGAGGCAGGCATGCGCCTCGCTTCGAATAGTCCGATATTGTGCTCGGCTCGAGCTGGAAGACGTCGGAAATGTCCTGGCTGGCCATGGCCGTCGCGAGCTTGGTCCAGTAGCCGTCGCCGCTAATGCTTTCGCCGACAACGGAAATATCGGGATTCTTGGTGTGAAACAGCTCGGCGACAGCGACCGTACGCTTGTTACGATCGGCTGAACCCCACCATGTCGCCCGCAATCGCGTCGAGTCGGCGAAGGCGGGAAGTGATCCGCCGGCACCGAAAGCAAGGCCTGCGGCGGCTCCGGCGGTTCCAATCATGAATGAACGGCGATTCATGCGCATGAGATTCCTCCTTCTCTTGCGATACCCATGATTTGCTATCCGCGACGATCTCCCGACGCCTTCTGCGGATGCATTCCATATGAAGATATGCAATTTATTTGCGGAGCGCAATAAACAATCTTTTTCTTGCAAATTTGCATGATTTTGCATAACTATTGCTGCATGAGTGAAATTCGATCCAAACGCATCAGGCAAGCCGATATTGCTAGCAGGGCCGGCGTCTCCGTCTCGACGGTGTCGCGGGTACTGACCAATGAGCCTGGGATCAGCGACGCGATCCGCCAACACATCTTCAAGGTTGCGAGTGACCTCGGCTATCCCCTGAAACAGGCCGCGGAAACCATGTCGGCCGCGCTGGCGTTGATCGCCAGCGACAGCGTCACGGGCGGCCTGAGCGTCTTCTACGAAGGCATTGTCGAGGGCCTGCGCGCCGAAGCGGCCGAACGCGGCATGCCGTTCGACATCCGTCTCGTCCGCGAAGCGAGGACGGCGCCGGACAATGTCAGAGAGTATCTCCAGACGGCGGGAGCCGAGGGTCTGTTTCTCGTCGGTATCGACCCCTCCGACGAGCTGCGCATCTGGCTGGAGGACAGCGGCACGCCGGTCGTGCTCGTCAACGGTACCGATTCAAGACTGCGCTTCGACGGCGTCTCCCCCTCGAATTTCTTTGGCGCCTATGCGGCGACCCGCCGGCTGATCGACGCCGGCCATCGCCGCATCCTGCATCTGACCGGTTCGCATCGCCAGACCATTCTCGAGCGCATCCGTGGCTTTGAAGCAGCGATTGCTTCCGTCGAGGGTGGTGAGGGCCGGCTTGTCCCGCTGACGTTCCGAGGCAGTGCCAGCGCCGAAGCCCATGCCGCCACCATCGCCGCCCTAGCAGAGGATCGCAGCTTTACCGCGGCCTTCTGCATGAACGATTTCGTCGCGGTCGGCGTGCTCGAAGCGATCATGGAAACCGGTCTGCGCGTGCCGGATGATTTTGCCATAGTCGGCTTCGACGATCTGCCGTGCGCGCTGATGACCAATCCGCGCCTGGCCACCATGCGCGTCGACCGCGTCGCCATCGGACGCGAAGCCATTGGCGTGATGACCGCCCGCTTCCGCAATCGCGAGGCGCCCGCGCGCCAAGTTTGCCATGCCGTCGTACCCGTCCCCGGCGGTACCCTCCCGCCCGAAACCTGATCCCGCATCTTTAGCGGCAACGACCGAAGAAGAGCCAGACCGATGACCTACGACCCCGCCAGCACCAACCCGCTCGCCGGCAATCCGCTGGAAAACCGCACCGATATGCGCCGCGCGCTGATCGACCTGTTCTATCCACTTCTGCCTTATTTTTCGAAGGGCAATGCCCGCGTTCGCATCGATGCCGCCGGCGCGCATTTCGATCGCGCCGCCGCCGATCTCGAGGGTTTTGCGCGTCCGCTCTGGGGCCTCGCGCCGCTCGGCGCTGGCGGCGGCGACTTTGCGCATTGGGCGCGCTATGCCGAAGGGATCGCCAATGGCGTCGATCCCAGCCATCCGGAATATTGGGGTACCGTCAACGGCCGCGATCAGCGCATGGTCGAACTCGCCGCCCTCGGTTTTGCGCTTGCCCTGGTGCCGGACAAGATCTGGGAGCCGCTCGATAACAGGGCCCGCAGCAATCTCATCGCCTACCTCAAGCATGCGCGCACCTTCGACTATGCCGACAACAATTGGAAATTCTTCCGTGTCCTCGTGGATATCGCCCTCGACCGGCTCGGCGCTGAGTTCGATCGCAGGCTGACGGAGGACTACCTCAGGGAATTGGACGGACTTTATATCGCCGATGGCTGGTATCGCGACGGCAATGTCCGGCGCATCGATCATTACATACCCTTCGCCGTGCATTTCTACGGGTTGATCTATTCCAAGCTCGTCGACGACGACCGCGCCAAGCGCTACCGCGAACGCGCAGTCCTGTTTGCCAAAGATTTCCGCCACTGGTTCGCGCCTGACGGCGCCACCGTGCCCTTCGGCCGGAGCCTGACCTATCGCTTCGCCTGCGCCGGCTTCTGGTCGGCGCTCGCCTTTGCCGATGTCGAGGCGCTCCCCTGGGGCGAGATCAAGGGGCTTTGCCTGCGCCACCTGCGCTGGTGGGCCGACAAGCCGATCGCCAATCGCGACGGCACACTGCCGATCGGCTACGGCTATCCCAACCTCCTGATGTCGGAAAACTATAATTCCGCCGGCTCCCCCTACTGGGCCTTCAAGGCCTTCCTGCCGCTGGCCCTCCCCGAGACGCATCCCTTCTGGACCGCCGAGGAAAAGCCGCCGGTCACTGAGCCTGCAATCGTGCCGCTCAAGCATCCCGGCATGGTGATGATGCATGGCAAAGCGGATGTCGTGGCGCTGTCTTCCGGCCAGGAAAACCTGCAGATGCGCTTCGGCCCGGAGAAATACGCCAAATTCGCCTATTCCGCCCGCTATGGATTCAGCGTCGAAAGTGATGAGCGCGCCTTTGCCGGCGGCGCCTTCGACAGCATGCTCGCCTTCAGCGACGATGGCCTGCATTACCGCGTCCGTGAGTCCAATGGAGAGGCGAAGCTCGCCGGCGATACCCTCTACGCCAAGTGGTCTCCCTGGCCCGATGTCACCGTCGAAACCTGGCTAATCCCCGCAGCACCCTGGCATGTCCGCCTGCACAAGATCGTCACGCCGCGGCCGCTGCAGACCGCCGAAGGTGGCTTTGCCATTGCCCGGCGGGATTTCGAGGCCGATACGCTCTCCTCGCAGAAAGGCGCGGCCTACGTCGTCGGCGAGACGGATTTCAGCGGCATTCTCGATCTCGGCTCGACTGTCCCGCGCGAAGGCCTGGCGCAAAAAGCGCCGCCGAACACCAATCTGATCGTCGCAAAAACGTTGGTGCCACAGTTGCGCGCTGCGATTCCCGCGGGCGAAACCATTCTCGTTTCCGCCATCCTCGCCGAGCACGATCCCGCCGCCGTCTCCAGCGCCTGGACGAAGCCGCCGGCAAAACCTGATATCGATGCCTTGCGCGCGCTGATCGCCGAAAAGGGCGTCACCGTCAGCGCCATCGAAGCGCCGGGACGGCTGGCATGACACCACCTGCTTCCAATCGGCCCGCCATCGCCTTCGCCATGATGCCGTCGCGCACGCAGCATGTCCTGACATCGGAACTAGTCCAGCAGCTCGATACGGTCGGCCGCGTCCTCGATGCCGCGCCTATGGAGCGCTTTGACGACGAAAGAGCAAGAAAGCTGCTTGCCGAGACGGAGATACTGATCACCTCTTGGGGTTCGCCGCACATAGACGCCGCGGTGCTGGCGCAGGCACCGCATCTAAAACTGGTGGCGCATGCGGCCGGTACTGTGAAGGGCCTGATCGAGGACAGCCTTTTCAACAAAGGCATATCGGTAAGCCACGCGGCGCAGGCGAATGCCCTGCCGGTCGCCGAATTCACCCTTGCCGCCATCATCTTTGCAGGCAAACAGGTCTTCCGCTTTCGCGATGCCTATGTCGCCGACCGTCACCGCGGCCGCACGCAGTCGATGCAAAGCCAGGCGATCGGCAACTATGGCCGAACAATCGGCATCATCGGCGGATCCCGCATCGGCCGGCGGGTGATCGAACTGCTGGCGCCGTTCGATTACAAGATCCTGCTCTGCGATCCGATGGTCGGCGAGGCGGAGGCACGGCGCCTCGGCGTCGAAAAGACTGAACTCGACGGCTTGATGGCCCGCGCCGACATCGTTTCGCTGCACGCCCCTTCGCTACCCGCGACACGGCATATGATCCGCGACCACCACCTGTCGCTGATGAAGCAAGGCGCGACCTTCATCAACACGGCGCGCGGCGCACTGGTCGATGAGGAGGCACTGCTCGTGACGCTGAAAACCGGCCGCATCGACGCGATCATCGACGTCACCGATCCCGAAATCCCGGAGGCAAGCTCCGCCTTCTACGAGCTGCCGAATGTCTTCCTGACGCCGCATATCGCCGGCGCAGTCGGCCTAGAGCGCACTCGCCTTGGCGAGATGGCGGTCGACGAGGTCATCCGCTTCATCGAGGGCAAGCCCCTGCTCTACGAAATCCGCCGCGACGACCTGGCACGCATGGCGTAAAGCCTCGGAATCATCACCAAACCGCCCCATTTCGGCACGCGCGGAAAACCCGTTTTTAATCATTCTGGGCTAGCAATCTCTTTGCGCATGCTCCCCAAGATTTCGGCTTCGAATTTTTGGAAGGACCATGCGCCAACAAGTTGTTGCCGCGTTCTATTCGCGTCCACAAGACGCGCGGCGCAGCAATGAAGAGGCTCAGGTTCTAGTTATGCGTACCCGTATCCTATCCATCGCAGCTGTACTGCTGCTTGCAGTGTTGGCAGGCTGCGCCACGGCTCCGTCCCATACCCGCAATGTCTGCGCGATCTTCGATCAGCGCGACGGCTGGTTCAATAATTGGCAGCGCGCCGCCGAGCGCACGGAGCGGGAATACGGTGTGCCCGTGCCGATCCTGATGGCGACGATCTATGCCGAATCCGGCTTCCAGCCGCGCGCCCGGCCGCCGCGCAGGAAGCTGCTCGGCTTCATTCCTTGGACGCGGCCGTCGAGCGCCTACGGCTATTCCCAGGCCCTTGACGGCGCCTGGGATCACTATCAGCGAGACACAGGCCGCTGGGGCGCAAGCCGGACCAACTTCGCTGACGCGATCGAATTCATCGGCTGGTATCACGCCCAGAGCCATGAGCGGAACGGCATCGCACTGAACGATCCCTATAATCTTTACCTGGCTTATTATGTCGGCTGGAAGGGCTATCAGCAGGGAGCCTGGCGTGGCAATGCCGAGCTGCAGCGCACGGCACAGAAGGTCGCCAGCATGTCGGCCCTCTATGCCTCGCAGTTGCGCAATTGCAATTGAGCCGACGCTCAAGGCAAGCTGCTAAGGCCGCGCCTCGAGCAAGTTGAGCCCCTCATCCTGACCCCAGATATCGGCGATCGATACCTGCTGGCCGCTTCGGCTGCTTTCCAGCGCTGCAATGCCGCAGAGAACCGAGAGCGCGCCTGCGCGGGAGCCCGCGCGCTGTCTCAATTCGTCATTCGGCCCGGACCGCAGCAGCATGTTGCGCAACCGGTCGTCGCCGCCATAGTGGCCACCCGAGGAATAGGGCACCCAGATGCGCTCGACGTCGCCGAAATTCTTCATGACGACGATCTCGTCGGCAGGCGGCGTCGTCCAATGCTGTTTTTCGTATTGGCGCAGCTCGATACGGCCCTTGTGGCCATTGAAGGCGATATGGTGGCCCTCGATCGGCATGTAGGTGTTCAGCGAATAGGAAACATTGACACCGTTGCGGTAACGGATCGAAGCGACCATCGTATCGGGAATATCGATGTCTTCGCGGAAGACGCAGGCGTCGCGGACATAACCATCGACCGTCGAGGGCTCTTCATAGAGGCTTTCGAGCAGCGGTGTGGCGCTGATGTCGAGATAATAATCGCACTCGTCTTTGTACCTGCAGGTGCGACAGCGCTCGCCGCGGAAAGGGCCTTTGCGGCCGTAATGCTTGAGATCGGCAAAGGCGGACACCGTTTCCGGATCGGAATCGAGATACCAGTTCAGAAGGTCGAAATGGTGCGTCGCCTTGTGAACGAAGAGACTGCCGGAATTTTCGACAAAAGCATGCCAGCGCCGAAAATAGTCGGCGCCGTGACTGGTATCGAGATACCAATGAAAATCGACCGAGGTGACATCGCCGATGACGCCGGAATTGATGAGTTCCTTGATCTTCGCTGCTGTCGGCGCGAAGCGATAGTTGAAGGACACGTCGACCCGCTTGCCCGTCCGTGCCTCGGCGTTGAGGATGCGTTTGATCTTGTCGACCGTCGTCGTCATCGGCTTTTCGCTGATGACATTGGCGCCGGCTTCCAGCGCCTTGACGATCAGATCGTCATGGGTTGAATCGCGGGTGCAGATGATGACGAGATCCGGCTTTTCGACCCGCAGCAGCTCGTCGAAATCGGTATAGACGGGCACCGAGGCGCCGATATACTCCAGCGCGCGCTTGGCCCGCATCGCGTTGAGATCACAAACGGCGACCAGCTCGACCTCATTGTTCCAGCGCTCGACCAGATCCTTGCCCCACATGGTGGCGCCGCGATTGCCCGTGCCGACCAGGGCATAGCGTTTCTTCGATGACGGCATTTGTTCCTCCAGAGTCTGGTTTTTCCTTCTCCCCTCGGGGAGAAGGTGCCCGAAGGGCGGATGAGGGGGAGCGCGGCAGATTCGAGGGCAGCCTTACGGTGCAATGCCCCCTCAACCCGCGCTACGCGCGACCTTCTCCCCGGTGGGGAGAAGGTGAGTAAGACGTCTCCATCGCGCTCCAGTCCGGCTCGATCGACGAACCGAGGCCGATCGCGCCGATGACCGAACCGATGGCAATCCTCCCACCCTCGATCTTCAGCCGCGTCCGCCCGTCGCGAACGGCGTAAAGATCGGAATGAGCCTGTGCGAAAGCCGCTTGCTCAGTCTCGGGTGCACCGGCCATGCCGTCGACATAGTGGTGGCCGTTGCGCTCGATATGGGTCATGCCGATCAGCGAGGCGAGCGCCAGATCCTGTTGTACGGCGAGGCCGCCCTGCGTTGTCAGGTCCTCCGCCGACATGAAATAGGCTGTGCCGTCCTCGGCGCTCCACTTGGCGACACGCGCCCGGTTCAGCAGCGAACGGTAGAAGCCCTTGCAGGATTTAGAGGAGATGCCGGTATAACCAAGCCGTCTGGCCGTGACGAAGGCGTTGATATCGGCGTCGGATTCATCGATCTCGACCGGCTTGAACGCCCCAAGCGCTCCTACGGGCTTTTCGAAGGCATGCGCACGGGCAATCGGCTGCTCGACAAACAGGATCGAAGCCGCAAAACGGGCGAGCCGCGGCTCAGCCTGGATGCGCGCCAGCAGATCGGCGACCGCTTCGGCGGAAACAAATTGCTCGTTGCCATCGAGCGTCACGGAATAGGCCGGCATCTTGGCATTGATGACAGCAGCAATGTGGCAAAGCCGGTCGATATCGGCATTGGGAACACCCGATACCTTCACCTTGAAAAAGGTCAGGCCATAGGCGTCGATGGCCTCTTCGAAACTTTCCGGCAGGCCGTCGTTCAGACGGTCGGCAGCCGGGATGTCGCTCGTCCTGATGGCATCGACCAGACCGACCGTGTGGCGCGCTGCAAGGCTCGCGGCCGGCGCCAATCCCGAGAGGAACCTCGGCAGGTCGAAACCTGCCAGATCGGGCGCCGTCGATGCATCGATGCCGGGACGATTGGCCCTGATCGCCTGTTCGACCGGCAGCCCTTCCAGCCGGCAGAGCGCATCGAGGACCGCCCGGTTAGCGAGCGCCAAGCCGAAGGACGCGACCAGGCCGTTCAGCATCTCGGCCGCGGCCCGCGCATGGTGGGTTGCTTCGACGGCGGAATGCAACGAGAAAGCCGTGCCCAACCCCGCGCATTTCAAGGCGTCCAGCGCCAGCGCCAGCGAGCGGCGAAGCTGGTTTTCATTGTCGGCGTTGGAGAGCTCGGGCGATTTGTCGAACCATTTCGGCACCATCAGCTCTGCTGCCATGCCGCTCGCCGAGCCGCCGCGATTGTCTTCGATGCGGACACGCAGAAAAATCTGCCGCGCCTCCCGCAGCGTCGCCGCGCCGAACCGAAAAGGAAGCCGCAATGTCACCGGCCGCTCATAGGTCTCGGCCTCGACAAGTCTGATCTTCAAGGGGTCGATCATGGCTTCAGACGGCTCCTGTGATTGTCAGGCGAGTCCGCCCATGCCGCTTCTGCGTGCCTGGCCCCTCACCCCAGCCCTCTCCCCGCAAGCGGGGAGAGGGAGCTCTATCCTGCCAAAAGCAATCTTCCGCGAAAAACGCGAGCGGTTGCTTTGCTCCGTCGTCCCCTCTCCCCGCACAGGCGGGGAGAGGGCTAGGGTGAGGGGCCAGGCGCGTAGATGCGACACCCACGGGATATCCTGACCATCCCATTGCTTCAGGAGCTACCATCCTTCAAATCTCCAACGGCTCGACATCCAGCCAACGGCGCTCCGCCCAGCTCTTCAAACCGAGAGAGGCGAGCTGCACGCCCTTGGCGCCTTCCGTCAGCGTGTAGCGCCAGGGCGCGTCTTCGAGCACATGGCGCAGGAACATTTCCCACTGGATCTTGAAGCCGTTGTCATAGACCTGATTGTCCGGCACTTCGTCCCAGGTGTTGAAGAAGTTGATGGTCTGCGGCTGATCCGGATTCCAAACCGGCTTCGGCGTGTTGACGCGATGCTGGGTCCAGCAGCGCGTCAGTCCCGCTACCGCCGAGCCATGCGTGCCGTCCACCTGGAAGGTGACGAGATCGTCGCGGCGGACGCGGACGGCCCAGGAGGAATTGATGTGGGCGATGACACCGCCTTCCAGTTCGAAGGTGGCGTAAGCCGCATCGTCGGCATCCGCAATATAAGGGCGGCCGGCCTCGTCGACGCGTTCGGGAATGTGGGTGGCGCCCAGGCAACTGATCGCCTTCACCGGCCCGAAGAGGTTGTCGAGCACATAGCGCCAGTGGCAGAGCATATCGAGGATGATGCCGCCGCCGTCTTTCTTGCGATAGTTCCACGAGGGCCGCTGTGCGGTCTGCCAGTCGCCTTCGAACACCCAATAGCCGAATTCGCCGCGCACGGAGAGAATCTTGCCGAAAAAGCCGCTGTCGCGCAGCATGGCGATCTTGCGAAGGCCCGGCAGAAACAGCTTGTCCTGCACGACGCCGTTCTTCAGCCCGGAAGCCTTGGCCTTGCGGGCGAGTGCTATCGCGGTGTCGAGATCGTCGGAGATCGGTTTTTCACAATAGATATGCTTGCCGGCATCCAACGCTTTCGAAATCAGCTCGGCGCGCATCTGAGTCGTCGCTGCGTCAAAGAAGATCGTGTCGTTGGGGTCGGCGAGCGCTCCGTCGAGATCGGTGGTCCAGCGTTCGATACGGTATTTGCGGGCAAGCTCTTCCAGCCGCGCCGCATTGCGGCCGACGAGGACCGGATCGGGCATGACGCGTTCGCCGTTCGACAACAACACGCCGCCTTCAGCGCGAAGCGCCACGATCGAGCGGATGAGATGCTGGTTCAGCCCCATGCGTCCCGTCACGCCATGCATGATGATACCAACGCGCTTCATGATCCCTCCTGGAATTTCTGGCCCGACTCCCTCCAGAGTCAGGAAAAGCAAAGGCTTGGTTGATCAACCAATGTAACTATATAGTTACACGATCGCGCGATATCTCCGGATTTGTCAATCGCCTTTCGAAAATTTCTGACAGTCATTTGGCCTTGATCGAGGCTAGGGTCACCGAAACGATGTGCTCGCCCCAGGCCTTCAGCGCTGCCGGCGCCGTCAGCTTTCGGGCGAAAATCGTCGATAGCGTATGGCGATTGGATAGATAGAAGAAACCGAGCGCGGCGATGGTAAGGTAAACGGACACCGGATCAATGCCCGGCCGGAAGATACCGGCTGCTTCACCTCGTCGCAGCACGTCGGCGAGCTCGTCGATGAAATGCGAATGCATCGCCGAAATCTTGTCGGAACGCTTCAGATAACGTGCCTCATGCAGGTTTTCGGTAACAAGCAGGCTCAAAAATTCCGGATGGTCGAGAAAATGATGCCAGGTGAACAGCGCAAGCTCCCGCATCCCTTCCTCGGGATCCCGGTGGGCAAGATCGAGATTCTTCTCGGCGCTGCGGATCGCCGCATAGGTCGCTTCCAGCACGGCGAGGTAAAGCCCCTCCTTGTCGCCAAAATAGTGATAGAGCATGCGCTTGTTGGTCTGCGCCCGCGCCGCGATCGCGTCCACTCTGGCGCCGCCGAAGCCATGGGCAGCGAATTCCTCCGTCGCCGCCTCCAGGATCGTCGCGTGGGTGCGCTGCGGATTGCGCAGCACTTTCTTCGGCGTCGTTTCCGCACCCCCGTAAGCGCCTGCTTTCGCTGATTTTTCAAATCCTTGCGTTGCTCTGGCCACCATGGACATTCTCCCTCTCCGATCTATCTCTTTCGCAACGGACGCCTCCAGCCTCAGCGCGGGTCGTTTTGATTGTGATACGATTGGCGCTTGACAGCGGTCGCGTTTCTATCCAACTTGTAACCAAATAGTTATATCATGCAAAGCAGTTCGTAAATCACCGGTTAACTGGGGAGGAGACCAGGATGACTTTGACGATCGATCGCCGGCAATTGCTTGCCGGCATGGCGGCCACGGTTGCTTTCAGCAGCATCGGGCTTGGCCGCGCCAACGCGGCAACCTCGATGCGCTTTCTGTGGTGGGGTTCGAAGGAGCGAACCGATCGTACGCTAGCGGCCATCAAAGCCTATCAGGGCAAGAATGCCGATGTTTCCATCGCAGGCGAGTCCTTCGGCTGGGACAATTACTGGACACGTCTGGCCACCCAGACGGCCGGCGGCAATGCACCCGACCTGATCCAGATGGACTATCGCTACATCTTTGAATATGCGCGCCGCGGCACGTTGCTCGACTTCACACCCTATATGGGCAAGAGCCTGGCGATCGATGATTTCGGCGCTCCGAACATTGATTCCGGCAAGGTCGACGGCAAGCTTTACGGCGTCAATCTCGGCGTCAATTCCAGCATGGCCGCCGTCAATACTGTCGCTTGGGCGGAAGCGGGCGTCGAGCCGATGCATGACGGCATGACCTGGGATCAATTTGCCGAGGCTTGCGCCAAGGTGACGGCTGCCGGCAAGCGCCGCGGCTTCTACGGCTCTCAGGACGCGAGCGGCGTCGAACCCTCTTTCGAGTGCTGGCTGCGCCAGCGCGGCAAGGCACTTTATACCAACGACGGCAAGCTCGCTTTCGAGGCCAAGGACGCCGCCGATTGGTTTGCCTTCTGGGGCCATATGCGCGACATCAAGGCTTGCGTGCCGGCCGATGTTCAGGCGCTTGATCAGCTGACGATCGAGACGAACATGATTGCGCTGCGCAAGGCAGCCGTTTGCTTCGCCCATTCCAACCAGTTCATCGCCATTCAGGGCCTCGGCAAGGAAAAGCTCGACATCTTCGCCTATCCGAACCCCGGCCCCGGCGGCAAACCCGGCCAATATCTGAAGCCGTCGATGCTGATGTCGGTTTCGGCGACATCGGCCAACAAGGACGCCGCCGTCGCCTTCGTCAACTATCTGGTGGAAGACCCCGATGGCACCAAGGCACTCGGCGTCGAGCGCGGCGTTCCCGCTTCGTCCAAGATCCGCGGGCTGCTGACGCCGGATCTCGATGCCGCAAGCAAGCAGGTCGTCGACTATATCGGCCGCCTGACGCCGCAGGTCGGGGCGCTGCCGCCGTCCCCGCCGAACGGCGCCGGCGAAAATGCCTTCCTGCTGAAGAAGATCGCCGAGGAAGTGGCCTTCGGCAAAACCAGCGCACAGGACGCTGGAACGAAGTTCGTCGAACAGGCGGCGGCAAACGTAACGCGAGGCTGATACCGTGGGTACAAACCGCAACAGCGTTGCCGGTGGCTTGGCCATCGGCGCGAGCGCGCCAGTGCGCGTTGAAACCTATCAGAAAGCGCCGAGCGCCTTTGCGCGCAATGCGCCGGGTTATCTGTTTCTCCTGCCCTGGTTCATCGGCTTCTTCGGCCTGACCCTCGGGCCGGCGCTCGTGTCGCTGTATTTGTCCTTCACCGACTATAACCTGCTGCAGGCGCCGCATCTTGTCGGATTGGACAATTATGCGCGCATTGCCACAGGCGACGACAAGTTCATCTCCTCAATGAAGGTGACGCTGTTCTATGTCGTCTGCTCGGTTCCGCTGAAGCTGGCCTTCGCACTGATGGTGGCGCTGTTGCTCAACCGCGGCATTCGTGGCCTGCCGATCTATCGCGCCATCTTCTATCTGCCGTCACTGCTCGGCTCCAGCGTCGCTATCGCCGTGCTCTGGCGGCAGATTTTCGATGGCGACGGCGTCGTCAACACGCTGCTGTGGTACGTGCTCGGCATCAACGGCCCGAGCTGGATTTCCAACCCCAACTATTCGCTCTACACCCTCATCATTCTGGCGATCTGGCAGTTCGGCTCGCCGATGATCATCTTCCTTGCCGGCCTTCGGCAGATCCCGACCGATCTCTATGAGGCGGCCAGCCTGGACGGCGCGTCGAAGGCGCGGATTTTCTTCAAGATCACCCTGCCGCTGCTGACGCCGGTCATCTTCTTCAACGCCGTCGTGCAGACCATCGATGCCTTCAAGGCCTTCACGCCGGCCTATGTCATCTCCTCCGGCACCGGCGGTCCGATCGACTCGACGCTGTTCTATACGCTGTACCTCTACCAGGAAGCCTTCGGCTATTTCCGCATGGGCTATGCCGCCGCCCTTGCCTGGGTCCTGGTGATCATCATCGCGGTCTTTACTGCCTTCTCCTTCCTCTCCGCTCGTTATTGGGTCCACTACGATGACTGACGCGAAGCTCACCCACTTTCCCGACGATCTGAACCCGCCGCGCGAACGGCCCTGGTTCTTGTCCCTCATCATCCATGTTGCCCTGGTCGGCGCATCGATCGTGATGCTCTACCCGCTGCTCTGGATGCTGTCCGGCTCGATCAAAGACCAGAACGAAATCTTCGGCACCGCCTCGCTGATCCCGTCGCAGTTCGATTTCAGCTCCTTTGCCCGCGGCTGGTTCGGTGGACAGGTCACCTTTGGTACCTTCGTCTGGAATTCGGTGGTCATCGCCGTCCTCTCCGTCATCGGCAACGTGATCTCATGCTCGCTCGCCGCCTATGCCTTCGCGCGGCTGAATTTCTGGGGCAAGAATTTCTGGTTCGCGCTGATGCTGGGCACGCTGATGCTGCCCTATCATGTGACGCTGATCCCGCAATATATCCTCTTCCTCAAGCTCGGCTGGGTGAAAACCATGCTGCCGCTGGTCGTGCCGAAATTCCTGGCGGTCGATGCCTTCTTCATCTTCCTGATGGTGCAGTTCTTCCGCGGCATTCCGCGCGAACTCGATGAGGCGGCGATGATGGACGGATGCAGCCCCTGGCGCATCTATTGGCGCATCATGCTGCCGCTGTCGCTGCCGGTTCTCGCCACCGCCGCCATCTTCTCCTTCATCTGGACCTGGGACGATTTCTTCGGCCCGCTGATCTACCTCTCCGACATCAACACCTACACGGTGCAGCTTGGTCTACGCTCTTTCGTTGACTCGACGGGAAGCTCCGACTGGAGCAGCCTGTTCGCGATGTCGAGCATCTCGCTGATCCCCGTCTTCCTGATCTTCCTGTTCTTCCAGAGGCTGCTGATCGACGGCATCGCGACCGCCGGCCTCAAACGCTGACACGAACCGTACGGTCCCGAATGCCCAAGATTTGGGACCGTAACCAAAGAAACTTACTGAAAGGAAATGTCGCATGAGCGCTCTGCGCTTTGCCGCCATCGGCCTCAATCACGATCACATCTACGGCCAGGTCAACGTCATGTTGCGGGCCGGCGCCGAGCTGGTCGCCTTCCACGCCGTGGAGGACGATCTCGCTGCCGTCTTCGCCGGACGATTTCCCCAGGCAAGACGCGTCGCCAACAAAATGGAAATCCTGGAAGACAGCTCCATCGCGCTGATCGTCAGCGCGGCGGTTTCCAGCGAGCGGGCCAGCCTTGCCATCGAGGTCATGCGGCACGGCAAGGACGTGATGCTCGACAAGCCCGGCATGGTGACGCTGGATCAGCTCGCCGAAGTGCGCAGGGTACAGGTCGAGACCAAGCGCATTGTCTCCATCCTCTATTCCGAACATTTCGAGACTGCATCGACGGTCAAGGCGGGCGAGCTGGTCAAGGCCGGCGCCATCGGCAAGGTCATCCACACGACCGGTCTCGGGCCGCACCGGCTACGCAAGCCGACCCGGCCGGAATGGTTCTTCGACCGTAAGCGCTACGGCGGCATCATCACCGACATCGCTTCGCATCAATGCGAGCAGTTCCTGTTCTTCGCGGACTCCCTCGAAGCCGAGATTCTGTCGGCGACGGTTTCCAACCGCGCCAACCCCGACACGCCCGGCCTGCAGGATTACGGCGACTTCCATCTGCGCACGCCCGATGTCACCGGCTATGTCCGTGTCGACTGGTTCACACCGGACGGCCTTTCCACCTGGGGCGACGGCCGCCTTTTTATCGTCGGCACCGAGGGCACAATCGAGCTGCGCAAATATATCGACGTCGCCGGTCGCCCCGGCACCGATCATCTCTTCCTCACCGACCGCAAGGGCATGCAGCATATCGATTGCAGCGGTGTCGAGCTGCCCTATGGCCGGCAACTGGCTGCCGATATCAGGGACCGCACCGAAACCGCGATGGGACAGGACCATTGCTTCAAGGCCATGGAGCTGGCGCTCAAGGCTCAGGTCCTCGCCGAAGCGACAGCCCTCAACAGCGTACAAAGGTAATTTACACATGTCCCACGTAAAGAAAGTTGCGGTCATCGGTCTCGGCATCGGCCGTTCCCATATTGTCGAGGGCTATCTGCCACATCCCGACCGCTTCGAAGTCGCCGTGCTCTGCGATCTCAACGAAGAGCGCCTGAACGCCATCGGCGACGAATTCGGCATTACGAGGCGCCTCAAGGATTTCGTCGAGGTCCTGAACATGCCAGATATCGACATTGTCGATATCTGCACGCCACCCGGCTCGCATTTCGAGTTGATCCTGCAGGCACTCGCCGCCGGCAAGCACGTGGTCTGCGAAAAGCCGCTGGTCGGCTCGCTCGCCGACGTGGACGCGATCATCGCGGCAGAGAAGACGGCGAAGGGCAAGCTGATGCCCATCTTTCAATACCGCTATGGCGACGGCATCCAGAAGGCGAAGCGCATCATCGAAGCCGGTATCGCCGGCAAGCCTTACGTCGCCACCTCCGAAACCCATTGGGTCCGTACCGGAGAATATTATGCGGTTCCCTGGCGCGGCAAATGGGCGACCGAGCTTGGCGGCGTGCTGATGACGCATTCGATCCACCTGCACGATATGCTGACCTATCTGATGGGGCCGATATCAGGCCTCTTCGGCCGCGTCGCCACCCGCGTCAATGATATCGAGGTTGAGGATTGCGCCAGCGCCAGCCTGCTGATGGAGAACGGCGCGCTTGCGACGATCAGCGCGACGCTCGGTTCGCAGGAACAGATCAGCCGCCTGCGCCTCGCTTTTGAAAATGTCCTGATCGAGAGCAACCACGAACCCTACAGCCCCGGCCAGGATCCGTGGAAGATCGTTCCGGCGAATGACGAGATCGCCGCGAAGATCGATGCGCTGCTGGCCGATTGGACGCCGATCCCGATCCGCTTCAACACGCAAATGAAGCTGTTCCATGAAGCGCTGGTGTCGGGTGGTCCGCTGCCGGTCACAACAGTCGACGCCCGCCAGGCGCTGGAGCTTGTCACCGCATTTTATGAATCGTCGGAAACCCGCACCGAAGTCCGCTTTCCGGTCGGCCCCGAAAGTACGAAATACAAGAGCTGGAGGCCCGCATGACGACGGCCCTGCGAGCCATCAGGACGAACAAGGAGGAAGCGCCCATGGCGACAAGCGTCTCGCTGCAGAAGGTTATCAAGCGTTATGGCGAGCTCGAGGTCGTCCACGGCATCGACCTGGAAATCGAGCCCGGGGAATTCGCCGTTTTCGTCGGCCCGTCCGGCTGCGGCAAGTCCACGCTGCTGCGCATGATCGCCGGCCTGGAGCCGATTTCGGGCGGCGCGCTCTATCTCGACGGCAGCCGCATGAACGACGTCCCCGCCTCCAAGCGCGGCATCGCTATGGTCTTCCAGTCCTATGCGCTTTATCCGCACATGTCGGTGTACAAGAACCTTGCCTTCGGCCTGGAAACGGCGGGCATGAAGAAGCAGGAGATCCAGCCCCGCGTCGAAAAGGCCGCCGAGATCCTCCAGATCAAGCAGCTCCTGCAACGCAAGCCGAAACAGCTCTCGGGCGGCCAGCGCCAGCGCGTCGCCATCGGCCGCGCCATCGTGCGCGAGCCGAAGATCTTCCTCTTCGACGAGCCCCTATCCAATCTCGACGCTGAACTGCGCGTGCAGATGCGCGTCGAGATCGCCCGCCTGCATCAGAGGCTCGGCAATACCATGATCTACGTCACCCACGACCAGACGGAAGCCATGACCATGGCTGACAAGATCGTGGTTCTGAATGGCGGCAACATCGAACAGGTCGGCGCGCCGCTCGATCTCTACAACAAGCCACGGAACAAATTCGTCGCCGGCTTCATCGGCTCGCCGAAGATGAACTTCCTGGACGCAAAGATCGTCGCCTCCGACGACGGCTCCGCCGTCATCGACCTCAACGGCCAGACCATTCGCCTGCCGCGGCGGCTAGGCGGTCTCCAGCCCGGACAGGCCGTCACCCTCGGCGCCCGCCCGGAACATCTGAACGTCGGCAATCGCGGCCTAGCGCTTGGCGATGCCCGCGTCGACCTCGTCGAGCACCTGGGCGGCCAGACGATCCTCTACGCTACGCTGCATGGCGGTCAGTCGCTGACGGTCGCGCTCGAGGATCAGCAGGCCATCCGCGCCGGCGAGACAGTCAGTATCCATATCGATCCCGAGCGCTGCCATCTGTTTGGGCCGGATGGAAAGACATTGTAGTGCGAGCGAAAGCGGGGCTTATCTCGCCCCTGGCGGGCGAGAAAGCAATTTCACTGGTTTAGGAATTGCGATACCGGGGGGTCTACATCTTCTAAGGCCCAGCGCAATTTCTAAGCCATTGAAATTGCAAGAGAGGGGGTCCGTGTCTTGCACCGACATGCCGGGAGTCTCTTTCGTCCCTGCCTACCCCCGCTCTTGTAAAAACTAAGAATTAGACGAGGGACAGGCCCTCGCCTAATCCTAAGTTTTTACTTTCTCGCCCGCCAGGGGCGAGATAACCCTGCGCTTACCGTCCCTTGATCACACTTCGACTATCCGCCGGCCACCCAAGGTTCTGATCTGACCGGTCGGAACAGTCTCTACCGAAATTCCAGATCTCGGATAAAGCCTCAACCGCCGCGTCACACCTGGCGACAGGTGAAACCAGTCATCCTCCGCTCGATGGGCTTCGAAATCGATCTGCACCGATTGCGCCAGCCGGTCGCTGCGCAGATCAAGGAACCAATGATCGTCTTGCTGCGCGACGGAAGCGGTGATCTCGGCCTCGTGAAAGGCTTTCGTCCTGCCCAAAGGGAAATAGAAAGCCTCTGCAATCAGCGCCCCAGTCTCGGGCGCTGTAAGACGCGCCACCGTAACGTCATGCGACGGCGGGCCGAAGCGGAAGGCATAGGTCGTGTCGAAGAAGGCGCCGAAGAGATCGGTGCAGGCGATCTTGTGCTTGCCGCGGGCTTCGACCGACAATTCCCGCTTGCCGCTGACCACGGTCTGCCGGCCGTCGCGCAGGCAGACCACATCGAGATCGAGGTCGAGGGCTGCATCAGTCTCGTTGATGACATGCACATCGAGGCCATTGGTACCTTCGTCGGTGAGCAACACCTGCACCGGCCGGAAAGCTCGGCGGAGCGCATACCATATGGGTTTCGGTTCACCGGTCGAATCGATCACCCCCCAGCCGGGGCCGGGCAGCAGATCCTGCAGCGTCCAGACAAGGGCACCATTGCAGCCGGAGCCCTGCCGTCGCCATTCGGCATAGGTCTCTTCCGCGACTTCGCCGGTAACAGCCCGCGACAGATCGAGATAGAAATCTGGATCCTCCCGCCGCAGCCGGTCCGGCTCGAAGCCGTAGAGCTCGCGCAAATAGTGATCGCGCACATCCTCGAAATCCCAGGAAGCACCGCGGTCGCGCGGCACCCGCTCTTTCCATAGCGGGCTATGGACTGCCGGCACCGGCAAATGCCGCGCCAGCGTCCGGGCCTGCGGCACATGTGCGAAAGCCAGGCTCTCGGCCGCAAAGCGGACGTCGGCACGCCGCGCATCGCCAAGCGGCCGCATATAGGCGCCGACGCCATAGTAATGCGTCACCCCCGCATTCGGAGAAAAACGGCATGGCGCCACCCGAGGGAGAATTGACGACATAGGGTACATCGGGCCGCAGGGATTGAACGACCATCGGAATGATCTCCTCGACGATCGGGCTTGCCCAGAAGCGCTCCGGCAGGCCCATCATGGCCGCCTGCTGGTGGATCTCGCTGCCGCCGCAAAGCACGGCAATCGAAGGCGACAGGCGTGTGCCGGAAAGAAGCTGCGCCGCTTCCGCCTCGACATGGGCATTGAAAGCCTTGTCGTTCTTTGGATAGTCGAAATTGGCGAGCATGAAATCCTGCCAGACCAGCAGGCCAAGTTCGTCGCAGAGCTGGAAGAACTCGGAGGTTTCATAGGCCATGGTGCCGCCGATGCGGATCATGTTCATGCCGGCCTCTGCCGCCAGCCGCAGCCAAGGCTCGTAGTCGGCGCGACTACCCGGCAGGCGGGCGATATCAGCCGTCGTCCAAACGGCGCCACGGCAGAAAACGCGTTCGCCATTGACGACAAGTGCAAAATCCTGACCGTCCGCTCCGCGATCGACCGCGAGCCGGCGGAAGCCGGTGCGCCCGAGCGGATGCTCGACGCCATCGACGATCAGCGCGACATCATGAAGATAGGGCGTTCCGTGGGTGTGCGGCCACCATGGCGTCACGCCGGGGATTTTCAGGATCGCCGTGCAATGGCCGCTATTGTCTTTCTCGAAGGCCTGTTCGACATCGCCACAGCGAAGCACGATCTCGCCGACCTGCCCCTGGATCGAGAGCGAGCCATAAAGCCGGCCCTCGCCGTCCTCCAGGAGGTCCGGACGCAGCGAAAGATCGCGAATGACGGGACTATGCGGACGCTGCAGCGAAATCGGACGCCAGGGGCCGACAGCATGGATCTCCGGGCACCAACCGGGCATGTGGCCGAGCAGAGTCGTGCGCACCAGGCGCAGCCCCTGCGGCGTGATCATCTGCGGCCGCCACCGGGCTCTTGGGCCTGGTTCGGCAAGGCGCGGCTCCAGGGCACGAAAGCACAGTGCCAGTTCGTCGCCGCCAAGCAGATGGACGGCAAGTTCATGTGACTCGAACATGCTCTCGGAGACCAGGATTTTTCTGCCGTTCAGAAAGACTTCGCAAAGTGTCGCCAATCCCCCGAGCCGCAGAACGGCGTTGCCGGGGTCGGCGTCGACCAATCGGCAAAGATACCAGGCGTCCTTGTCGTTCAGCGGATGGGGGTGCTCTCGGTTGAAAAGCCCCGCCTTTTCCAACGCCCCAGCCACGGTGCCCGGCACCAGTGCCGGGATGAACCCGGCCGAAAACGGCACGTCCGACGGCGAGGCGCAGGCGCCAGCATCCGTCAGAACCAGGTTCCACCCTTCGCTTAGCAGCGTCTCGCCGCCAAAGCTTGCCAAACGCCCGTGCATTGGATCTCCCAGCTCAAAACATGATCCCAAAAAGTCCAAAGCAATTTTTGGACAGGTTCATGTGCGACTAAAGCTTTTGTTCAAGCAGCCTCATCATGGAATCCCATGCATCTGCGGCCGGATCAAGGGCTGTCAGCAGCGGCTCGAATTTCTTGCGCGTTATGGCGCGGGCAAGCTGGAACTGCACCGATTTCGCCACCTCCGAAATTCGCCGCGCCTCACCGGCCGCCTCGGAAAAATCTGCCGATAGCCAATCGAGATGACTGCCCGCCAGCTCGAAATTGGCGCCGAGCTGGCGCAGCGTATTGAAGGCATATTTATGGAAGAAGCCGAAGGGCCGTTCGGCCACCGCTTCCACCTGCGCCGGAAAACCCGCTGCAAAGGCACGGACGGGATTGGAGGTGGGGCGACGGCGGAAATGGAAGGCCAGAAGTTGCCGGGATGTCTGCCGGATGGCAGCCTCGCCAGGCACCTTCTCAGGAAACTTCGCGAACTCCGTATAGGGCAGGAAGGGCAGATCGTCTTCCGTCAGATGCAGTTGGAACAGCCCGTCGAAATCCTCGCCCGACAGCCTGAAGAAGCCGCCATTGTGGAAATAGTCGAGCTCACGGCCCGCCATATTCAAGCTGTTGACGGCGACGGTCGTCTTGCCGTGCTCGCGGCGATAGCCGACGCCCTGCGTGTCGGGCATGTAGAAGGAATCCATCTCGACCAGGCAGAGCCGGCCGCGGCCGATCTGCTCGGCGACATGGCTCTGGATCTTGTCATAGATCGCAAGCTCGGTGCAGCGGACGCCGTAGAGCGCCTCGAGGTCTTCGAGCGGCACCTTGAAGAAGGTGAACTGATCGCCCTCGAAATCCTGGCCCATGGTGAAGCCAAGCATGGCTTCCGGCGGCAGCTTCAGGCTTGCCAGTACTTCGATCCAGAGATCGATGTAGCAATTGGTTTCCGGCCACATGCGCTCGCTGTCGTGCAACGCATGGGGCTTGTAGGCGATGGGATCGAGTCCTGCGAATACGGCAGCCATGGAGACGATCAGCCCCACAGCGCCTTGCGCACGCTCTCCGGCCATTCCTTGACGTCAAGACCGTGGGTGTGGAACAGCGCCAGCGCGATGCGCTCCAGGCCAAAGCCGACACAGGCCGTATGGACGACACTGCCGTCCTCGAAGTTTAGTCCCCACTTCGTGCCGAAGGCATCCTGGTGGTAGTTGAAGCTCATGCAGGCTGTCGGCTTGGCGGTCGAGGTGATCGGGATCAGCAGCTCGAACTTCAGGTTCTGATCGCGCTGGTTGTTGGCAAGCATCTTGCCCGCACGGCCGAAGAAGGGATCGTTGGCGACGTCGATGGCGACGTCGAGACCGACGGCCTTCATCATCTCAACACCGCGATCCATCCAGCTCTGGCGGAAATCCGTCACATGCTTTTCGCTGCCCATGCAGACATATTCGCGCATGCGGAAGAGCTGCTGGCGGGCCGGATCCTTGGAGGGCTCGTGGCGGAAGCAATAGGACTGCAGGTCGAAGAGTGCACCATCATCAGGCAATGCGCCGCGCTTGGCGACCGTCGGATAAAGCGGGTAGCAGGCCGCCGGCGTCAGCACGATGTCGGTCGCTTCCTGATCCTTCGTCCAGTCCTCGCCGACCTCCATGCATTTCAAGAGGCTCATGTGATCCAGCTCGCTGCCGCAGAAGCTGTGCACGGTGCCGGCAAGCTGCGGGAAGCTCTTCATGTAGCCGCTCTTTTCGAAGAAGGCGCGGTTCATGCCGGGCGGAAAGCGAATGGCTTCGGCTCCATCGGCGCCGCCGAACTTGTCGATCAGCCTCTCGAAAGCGGCGATGACATCTTCGAACTGGCCGCTGCGGCCATAGAGACCGTCGACACCGGTGTCGATCAGAAGACCGGATTCGAAAAGGCGGTCGAGAAACGAGGTCTGCATATCCATGACGATTATCCCAATAGGCTGGTATCTTGTTTGTGGACGAGCAGCATGGTCGACGTATTGCCGAGAATGCGGTCGTTCGAGATCATCAGTTGAGCGGAATGGGCGTCGCGCAGGTGACGGCCGAGGCTGTAGGGCGTCCCATTCTTGTAGCCCATGATGCCGCAGATCAGCATGGCGTGGTTGATGATCGGCAGGATCATCTCCGACGATGCGATCTTGACATTGTTCATGGCGACGGCGAAGGCCATCGAGGAGAGTCGGTCGGCATCGACCTTGGCCTCTTCATAGATTTTCAGGCCGGCGACGACGTTCGATTTGACCATCTGCAACAGGCTTGAAACTTCCGCGAGCCGCAACGCGCCGGGCGGCTGCGTGCCGGGCGACTTGCGGGCCGCGGCGCGCACGAATGCCTGGGCGCGGGCCACCGCATCGGCCGCGATGCCATACCAGACGCCGCTCCAGAGCAGATGCGAGCTTGCCAGCATCGACTGCGCAGCAATCTCGGCGAACGGTTTCGGCAAGATCTGCACCGCCGGCGCTTCGCCTTTGAACAGGAAGCCGTCGGAGCAGGTACCGCGCATGCCGAGCGTGTTCCACTCGATGGTGCGCTCCAGCGTGTATTGGTCCTTCAGGAAGACCGTCATCACCTGATCGGAAGAGGCCGCCTCGGCATGGCTGCGCGAGGTGATGAGAATCGCGTCGGCATGGGCGCCGTAGGAAATGACCGTCGCGTCCTTCTCCAGGAAGCAGCGGTCGCCTTCCACCTTGATGGCGCAAATGCTGTTGCGGAGATTGCCGCCGATACCGCCTTCCGTCGTCGCCGAGGCCAGCAGAAGCTGTTCCTTGGCAATACGGCGCATAAATTCGCGGTGCCATTCGCTGCCGGCGCCGTGCTCGACCAGGCTCGATAGCTTGATCTGATGCATGGCGAAAACCATGGCGCTCGCCGCACAGGCCTGGCCAAGGATCGAGCAGAGCTCGGCTATTTCGGTTGTCGACGCACCCTCGCCGCCAAGATCGGCGGGAATCTGGATCGACAGCAGCCTCTCGGCACGCATCGCATCAACAGCCTCGCGCGGGAACCGGCCTTCGGAGTCCACTGCATCAGCATATTTGCCGGCGATTGCCGCGACACGGGCGGCACGCACCGCGGCTGCGTCTCCGGCTTCAACCAAAGCGACCGACATGTTCATCAGGCAACCTTTCGGCCATCCAGGATCATGCCGACCGTCTTTTCGATGGCGGCGATGCTGGCAAAAGATTTGCGGTTCAGCAGATTGTCGGGAAACTCGATGTCGAAAGCCTCTTCGATGCCGAGCATGAGTTGCACCGACGCAAAGGAAGACAGCCCCGCCGCATAGAGATCGGCATCATCGGCAATCTGATCCATCGTGACGGGGAGCGCACCAAACTTGGCCAGCAAATCGCGAATCGTCTCATTCATTCCGTAGTCCCTCCAGGCAATCGTAAACACGACGGCAGTAACACCACCCTATCCTGAGCCGAGAAGTAACAGGGAAAATAGAACATTCCGCTAAGCGACGTGGTAAATATAACTAGGATATACTTAGCAATAAAATCTTATATTTTAGAGTTATCTGAATAAAATTTACAATTTTTAAGCCATATAACGTGTCGTTTCCAGGATAATATCTTATGAGCCTAAAATTTGTACGAAATGATGCGCGGAAGAATGAGACTTGGCAGCAAGGTTAACGTGCCAAATTTTCCAGCAAAATTCATTTACAAAAGCGACGCCATATACATCCTGAAGTGGCAGAAACGGGTATGGAGCAGACCCTATCTCTCGGGCGGATAGACATGTGCGCCGCCGCGATAATCCGAGATGGAATAGCAGCCTTCGCCGAGCTCGCGGAGGGCGTTTCTGCCGATGTCCGCCTTGCCATGGCCCCCCGGAATATCGAGGACGTAGGTGGGCTGGCAGAGGCCGGAAATGCGGCCGCGCAATGCCGCGACGATCTCCCGTCCCTCCGCTATCGTCAGGCGAAAATGGCTGGTGCCGGGGGCAAGATCGGGGTGATGCAGGTAATAGGGCTTGACCCGCGTCTCGACGAAAGCCTTCATCAGCGCTGCCAGCACATCGGGATCGTCGTTGACGCCCTTCAGCAGCACGGACTGGCTGATCAGGACGATGCCGCCATTGATGAGCCGGGCGCAAGCGTCACGCGCCTCGGCGGTCAGCTCGCGCGGATGGTTGGCATGCAGCGCCACATAAGCCGTCTTGCCGCTCGCCTTCAGTGCCGTAATCAGCGCTTCATCGACCTTCAGCGGATCGACGACGGGTACACGGGTATGAAACCGGACGATCTTCACATGTTCGATATCGGCGAGCGCCCTTAGTATCTCCTCCAGCCGGCGAGGCGACAGCACCAGCGGATCGCCGCCCGTCAGGATGACTTCCCAGATCTCCCGGTGATCGCGGATATAGGCAAAGGCGGCATCGAGTGCCGCTGCATCCAGCGTCCCAAGCCCCTGCGGCCCGACCATCTCGCGACGGAAACAGAAGCGGCAATAGACCGGGCAGACATGCACCGCCTTCAGCAGCACGCGATCGGGATAGCGATGAACGATGCCTTCGACGGGACTATGGGCATGATCGCCGATCGGATCGGCTCGCTCTTCCGGTGTGATCATGAGTTCGGCTAGGTCCGGCACGAATTGCCGGGCTATGGGATCGGCGGGATCGGCGCGGTCGATCAGCTTTGCCATAGCAGGCGTGAGCGCAATGGCATAACGATCCGACACCGCCTCCAGCGAAAGAGCTTCACCGGCGTCGATCAGACCGGCTTGTTCGAGGTCGTCGACATTTCTGATCGGACGCATCACATTCATGAACCAAACTCCGAAACCGGCGCCCAGAGCACCTGTTCGATCCGCGATGCGCCGGTCGCCAGCATCACCAGCCGGTCGAAGCCGAGCGCTATGCCGCTTGCTTCCGGCATGACGGCAAGAGCTTCAAGAAATTCCTCGTCCAGCGGATAGGTCTCGCCATAGATGCGCTCTTTTTCGGCCATCTCGATCTTGAATCGCCGCCGCTGTTCGTCGGCATTGGTGAGTTCGCCGAAAGCATTGGCGAGCTCCACGCCGCAAGCATAGAGCTCGAAACGCTCGGCGACACGATGATCGCGCGCCGAAGGCCGGGCAAGGGCGGCTTCCGAAACCGGATATTCGTCGAGGATCGTCACCCGGCCGAAGCCGAGATAGGGCTCGACCTTCTCGACCAGCACGCGGCTGAAAAGATCGGGCCAGTGATCGTCCTTTGCAACGCGCATGCCGATGCGCCGCATCTCGCCTGCCAGATGCTCGCGATCCGTCGATCCGTCGAGGCCGATCGACCCGAACAGATCGATCCCGGCATAACGTTCGAAGGCGGCACCGACGCTGATGCGCTCTGGCGCAAGGAACGGATCGGTTTCGGCACCGCGATAGCTGAGTTTCTTTGCCCCTACCGTCTTTGCCGCCAGCGCCAGCAGCGCGGCACAATCGGCCATCAGTGCCTCGTAGGTTTCCCCCGCGCGATACCATTCCAGCATGGTGAATTCCGGATGGTGCAGCGGCCCCCGCTCGCGGTTGCGATAAACATGGGCGAAACAGGCGATTCGCTCCTCGCCGGCAGCCAGCAGCTTCTTGCAGGCAAACTCCGGCGAGGTGTGGAGATAAAAAGGCGCCTTCTGGCCATCCGTCGTCAGCGCCTCGGTCGCGAAGGCATGAAGATGCGCCTCATTGCCCGGCGACACCTGCAGCGTCGGCGTGTCGACTTCGATGAAATCATTGCGGATGAAGAACTGACGGAGCGCCGCCTGGATGGCATTGCGGCCAATGAGGAACGGCCGCCGGTCCGCGTGGACGGTGCGGGTCCACCAGGGGGACGCTTTGCTGCTTGTTGGCTCCATTGCACGCTTTCTTCTCGGGATCGCCAGGGTTGGGGGTGGCTATTTCTGCTGATTTAGGGTAGTTGCGCCCCAAGCAAACAATAGCTGCGTCTCGAGGTGTATTTCGACAGTCCTCTACGACGCGACAAGCCGAGTTACAAGGAAGTCTTATGGTCAAGGTCATCGCCTCTTCAGTCCGCAAGGGCAACGTTCTCGACGTCGACGGCAAGCTCTACGTCGTTCTCACCGCTCAGAACTTTCATCCGGGCAAGGGCACGCCGGTTACCCAGGTTGACATGCGCCGCATCGTCGACGGCGTGAAGGTGTCTGAGCGCTGGCGCACCACCGAGCAGGTCGAGCGCGCCTTCGTTGAAGACGTGAACTTCCAGTACCTGTACGAAGACGGCGAAGGCTTCCACTTCATGAACCCGGCCACCTACGATCAGGTCGTCGTCGACGTCGAAACCATGGGTGACCAGAAGGCCTATCTCCAGGAAGGCATGACCTGCGTCCTGTCGATCCACGAAGGCGTTCCGCTGGCCATCGAACTGCCGCGCCACGTCACGCTGGAAATCACCGAAACGGAACCGGTCGTGAAGGGCCAGACGGCTTCGTCCTCCTACAAGCCCGCCATGCTGGCGAACGGCGTGCGCACCATGGTTCCGCCGCACATCAATGCCGGCACCCGCGTCGTCATCGCCACGGAAGACAATTCCTATGTCGAACGCGCCAAAGACTGAGTGATCGGCCTATCGTTTTGCGGGAAACGCCCTGTCCTTGCGGATGGGGCGTTTTTTGTTTGGGTAACGATCGGGTAAGCGTTTCGGCACTACGACGACGTGCCTGACATCGCCGCAAACTACCGCGATGGTGCATTCGCCTTCTTGGGGGTCGCGTCCGGTACCGCTGCCGCCGGCGGCACAGCTGCAGCGACGACCTCTTCGTGCTCTTCGGACGACACCAACGCCTGAAGATGCAGGACGCGCGGCGACATCGCCTGGATATAGGCTTCCGAACGGCCGATATAGACCACGGTGGCGTCGGTGAATTCCGTCAGCAGCGCCGAGAACTTGGTCTGCATATCCGGCTCCAGCCCCTCCATGACTTCGTCGAGGATGATCCATTTCGGCTTCGACAGCAGCAGATGCGCGAAGGCGACGGCCCTTTGCTCGTCATTGTCTAAAAGCCGATCCCAGCGGGCCTGCGTATCGAGCCGGCTCTTCAATCGGCCGAGGCCGACCTTGTCCATCGCGGCTTCCACTGCGGCATCGTCATAGGCATCCCGATCCTCGGGAAAGCAGATCGCTTCGCGCAGCGTGCCGCCCGGCACATAGGGCGTATGCGGCATGAACAACATGTCTTCCATCGGCGGCAGGCTGATCTTGCCGGAGCCGCAATTCCATTGATGCGCCAGCGACTGGAACAGCAATCTGCGGTTCACGCCATGATCGCCGTTGACCATGATGTGTTCGCCGGCGGTGATCGTCACCGTGCCCTCGCGGATACGGAAGCCGTTCTCGATGGCATCCTCGCTGGTCTTGGTGGAAATCTCCATGTCGGTCCAGGCCATCGTGCCCGGCGCAGCCTGATCGAAAGCGATAGTGTGCGGCATGACCGTGCCGTCATCCATCTCCGTCAGCGCCTGACGGAAATCGGTGACGCGCATCAGCGTGGCGCGCCATTCGGCGATCGGGCCGAAATTGGCGACATACCAGCGCAAAGCGGAATTGACCTGATTGAAGGCACCGACCGCCACCATCAACTGGCCGAAGGTCAATCCACCGGAGAAATAGGCAGGCGCGGCCACCAGGATCGGAATGATCAGCACCAGCCAGCCATAACCGGCCGAGACCCAGGTCAGATTGGTATTGGCAATGGCAAGCTGGCGGATAACGGCGAGCACGGCTGAGATGTCGACATTGATCCGCCGGCGCTCGTTCTCCTCGCCGCCAGCAATGGTGATCGCCGGCATATGTTCGTTGGCATGCATCAGCGCAAAGCGCAGCTCGGCTTCCTTGGAATAACGGTCGGCATTCAGCCGCACCAGCCGGCGGCCGACGAATTGGCTCAGGAACGAGGCCGAACCGGCATAGAGGATCGCCGCCCAGACCATATATCCGGGGATGGAAAAGCTCATGCCTTTGAAATTGAAGACCATGCCGCTGGACAGTTCCCACAGCACGCCGATGAAGCTGAGCAGCAGGATCGTTGCCTGCACCAAGCCGATCGCCAGTCCTGTCGTGCTTTCGGCGAGATTGCGTGCATCCTCGTGCAGACGCTGGTCCGGGTTGACGCCGATCAGGCCGGAGGAAGCAAGACGGAGAGCACGCTTGGCCTGCAGCCATTGGTCGACCAGATCACGCGCCAGGCCCTCGCGCATGTAGAGCGCGGCCATCTGGTTAAGCCAGGCCTGCACGACGTTGAGGACCAAAAGCAGGCCGGCAATGATGCCGAAGACGCCGAGCTGATGGAAGAACGCGCCGGTATCGCGCCGCGCCAGCGAATCATAAAAGGCGCATTCCAGTTGTTGAGCAGGACCTGGACATAGGCCGTGACCAAGATAATCGCGAACAACGCAATCGTAAGAGAAATAATCTTGACGCGAACGGCGGAATTCCAAAAGGCGGAAACCATCATCCGCAGCCGATAGAGAACACTCAAATCGTAACCGACCTGATCAGCTCCCCGGATATTCGGCTTGGCTTGCGTTTCAACTGCCATCAACACTTCCCTGCAACGCACTTAATCCTCAGTTAATCATGACCCGCTCACATGTCCATCCATGCGATACATCAGCGTGATCACGTTCGGTATATACACCGTTTCACGCCTTGAACCGAGTAAGGCCAAGGACTAGCTTGCGCCCCAAAGATTGATGAAAGCCTTCCAATGCAATTTCAGGGAACCGCAGACTATATCGCCGACAAGGATTTGATGGTCGCTGTCAACGCCGCCATTCGGCTGGAACGGCCACTTTTGGTGAAGGGCGAACCTGGTACCGGCAAGACGGAACTGGCCCGTCAGGTCGCCTCAGCCCTCGGTCTCGACCTCATCGAATGGAATATCAAATCGACCACCAAGGCGCAGCAGGGCTTGTACGAATATGACGCAGTCTCGCGCCTGCGCGACAGCCAGCTGGGTGATGCACGCGTCAACGACGTCAGGAACTACATCCGGCAAGGCAAGCTCTGGCAGGCCTTTACGGCAGCGGAGAAATGCGTGCTGCTGATCGACGAGATCGACAAGGCGGACATCGAATTCCCGAATGATCTTCTGCAGGAACTCGACCGCATGGAGTTCCACGTCTACGAAACCGGCGAAACGATCCACGCCGCCGTCAGGCCGATCGTCATCATTACCTCCAACAATGAAAAGGAACTGCCGGACGCCTTTCTGCGCCGCTGCTTCTTCCACTATATCCGCTTCCCCGATGTTGAAACGCTGACGCGCATTGTCGAGGTGCACTATCCCGGCATCAAGCAGACGCTGGTGCGGGCCGCACTCACTCAGTTCTTCGAAATCCGCGATGTACCTGGGCTCAAGAAGAAACCCTCGACTTCCGAAGCGCTCGACTGGATTCGCCTCCTTGTTGCCGACGACGTCGATCCGGCCACCTTGCGCGGGGACGCAAAGAGCGCCCTGCCGAAGCTGCATGGGGCCTTGCTGAAGAATGAGCAGGACGTCCATCTTTTCGAACGCCTAGCCTTTATGGCGCGCGGGCAAGGGAAATGATGCAGCCGGATGCCGTGAAGGTCTTGATCTACGCGCTGAGCGGCCGGTGCTTGCTGGTATTCGATGAACCCGATTTTCCTCCGTCGAACTGCAGATTCCCGGCGGCACCGTAGAACCCGGTGAGGATGTTGCGATCGCGGCAGCGCGCGAATTCGAGGAAGAGACCGGTTTTGCGCCGGATGAACTGCATCCACTCGGCGTTCACGAGTATCGGTTCGAAAAGGACGGGCGCGAACACCATCACCAACGACACTATTTCCGCTGCCGCATCTCCGCGATGGCGCCCGCCACGTGGCTCCATTACGAAATGACGCCGTTCGGCGGCGGCGATCCGATTGGCTTCCGCTTCTTCTGGCTGCCGATCGAGGACGCCAAGCAGCGCCTGGGCTATGGTATGCAGGCGCTTCTTGAATATCTGTAAGTAACAACCGACATCAGGGCGCGGCCGCCAGCCTTCCTTCAACGCTTGCCCCATTGACCCGCCGGGGTAGCAGGTCTATTGAAATCCTCCCGTGGTGATTTGGCCGGCCGGCTTGCAGCCACGTTAAAAAAGTCGCTAAAGGGCCGCGTGCGGACCGGTAGCGATTCTTATCGCGGCCGGTTTTTTGTTTTTAGTGGTGTAAAAAGATGCCCATCAAGATTCCCGATACGCTGCCCGCGTTCGAAGCCCTCCAGAGCGAAGGCGTGCGGGTGATGACCGAAACGGTGGCGATCCGTCAGGATATCCGCCCCCTTCAGATCGGGCTTCTCAATCTCATGCCGAACAAGATCAAGACTGAGGTGCAGATGGCGCGCCTTGTCGGCGCTTCGCCGCTGCAGGTGGAATTCTCGCTGATCCGCGTCGGCGGCCACAGGGCCAAGAACACGTCGGAAGAGCATCTGCTCGCCTTCTACCAGACCTGGGAGGAGGTGAAGCACCGCAAGTACGACGGCTTCATCATCACCGGCGCACCGATCGAGCTGCTGGATTATGAGGAGGTTACCTACTGGGACGAGATGCAGCAAATCTTCGACTGGACGGCGACCAATGTCCACTCGACGATGAACGTCTGTTGGGGCGCGATGGCGGCAGCCTACCATTTTCATAGTGTGCCGAAATATACGCTGAAGGAGAAAGCCTTCGGCGTCTATCGCCACCAGAACCTGAAGCCGTCCTCGGTCTATCTCAACGGTTTCTCCGATGATTTCGCCATTCCGGTCTCGCGCTGGACGGAAGTGCGCCGCGCCGACATCGAAAAGGTGCCGGGACTGCAGATCCTGATGGAATCCAGCGAGATGGGCGTCTGTCTGGTCCACGAGCAGGCCTGCAACCGTCTCTACATGTTCAATCACGTGGAGTATGATTCGACCTCGCTGGCGGACGAATATTTTCGGGACGTGAATGCGGGCGTGCCGATCAAGATGCCGCACAATTATTTCCCGCATAACGACCCGGAAATCCCGCCGCAGAACCGCTGGCGCAGCCATGCGCATCTGTTCTTCGGCAACTGGATCAACGAAATCTACCAGACGACGCCCTATGATCTCGAGGAGATCGGCCAAGAGAGGTTCTAAGCTTGTTCATTCCCTTCTTCCTGAAGCTGAAGGAAGCGAAGGTTCCGGTGACGCTCCGGGAATTCCTGTCGCTTCTGGAGGGGATGGAAGAAGGGATCGCCGATTACGACGTCGAGGCCTTCTATTATCTGGCCCGCGCGGCACTGATCAAGGACGAGCGCTTCATCGACCGCTTCGACCAGGTCTTCGCCGACTACTTCCGTGGTGTCGAGGCAGTGGGTGGCGATATGGAGCCGGCCGAGGCGGTTGCCATCCCCGAGGAATGGCTGCGCAAGCTCGCCGAAAAGCATCTGACGGACGAGGAAAAGAAGCTGGTCGAGGCGCTCGGCGGCTTCGAAAAACTGATGGAGACGCTGCGTGAGCGTCTTGCCGAGCAGAAGGGCCGGCACCAGGGCGGCTCGAAATGGATCGGCACGGCGGGCACCTCGCCGTTCGGCGCGCATGGCTACAATCCCGAAGGCGTGCGCATCGGCCAGGAGACATCCCATCACCGTAAAGCAGTGAAGGTCTGGGACCGTCGCGAATTTCAAAATCTCGACGACAGCGTCGAGCTCGGCACCCGCAATATCAAGGTGGCGCTGAAACGGCTCCGCCGCTGGGTGCGCGAAGGAGCGGCCGAAGAGCTCGACCTTTCCGGCACGATCCGTTCCACCGCCGAACATGGCTATCTCGACGTCCAGACCCGGCCGGAGCGGCGCAATGCCGTTAAACTGCTGATGTTCTTCGATGTCGGCGGCTCGATGGACGATCATATCCGCGTTGTCGAGGAGCTATTCTCGGCGGCGCGCGCCGAATTCCGGCACATGGAGTATTTCTATTTCCACAACTGCCTCTACGAAGGCGTGTGGAAGGACAATCGCCGCCGGCGTGTCGATGCCACCGCAACGACCGATCTGATCCGCACCTTCGGGCCTGACTACCGCGTCGTCTTCGTCGGCGACGCCTCGATGAGCCCCTATGAGGTCACCCATCCCGGCGGCTCGGTTGAACACTGGAACAGGGAGGCCGGCGAGGTCTGGCTCAGCCGCATCACCGGCCATTTCCGCAAATGCGTCTGGCTCAATCCCGTGCAGGAAGGCTATTGGAGCCACACCACTTCGATCTCCATCATCCGCCGCCTGCTTGCCGACCGGATGTACCCACTGACCCTCGGCGGTCTGGAGAAGGCGACGAGGGAATTGTCGCGTTAGCAGCAGGCACTTTTGCCCTTAGCCCCTCACCCCGACCCTCGCCCCGCTCACGGGGAGAGGGAGTTCGACAGCGCCCGAAACTTTCACCGCAAACCGATCGGCCAATCGTCTGGCACGGTCGTCCCCTCTCCCCGCAAGCGGGGAGAGGGCTAGGGTGAGGGGCCGGCATAGGAGAATGCACCGGCCTGTCGTACGCATTGCACACTTCCGGCGCAGTGTGGCAACTCCGAAGCCAAACCGAGGCTTGATCGACCGTCGGTCGCCCCTAAATTTCGCAATCGAACGATTGCAGATCACTGCGAATGGGGGCAGGGTCAGGCCTCGAATTTTCAATAGGAATGGATAGCTGATATGACGGACAATGGTTTGGAACGCGAAGTTTTCGGAACGACAGCGAGTGGGGAGACGGTCTATCGCGTCAAGATCGTCGGCGGCGGCCTGATGGCCCACATCATGACCTGGGGTGCCGTCATCCAGGATCTGCGCCTGGACGGTCACGGCCCTGCCCTTCTGCTCGGCTTCGATAACTTCGCCGACTATCCCGCTCATTCCTCCTATTTCGGCGCCACGCCCGGCCGCTGTGCCAACCGCATCGGCGCCGGCCACTTCACATTGGACGGCAAGGAATATCAGCTCGAACTCAACGAAAAAGGCGTCACCCATCTGCACGGCGGCAAGGACAATATCGCCAAGCGCAACTGGACGATCGTCGAACATGCCGCCGACCGTGTCGTGCTGAAGATCGTCGATCCTGACGGGCGCGCCGGCTATCCCGGCAATTGCACGATCCAGGCGACCTATTGGGTGCATGGCAACGGCGAATTCTCGATCACCTACGAATCGACCACCGATAAGCCGACGCTCGCCAATGTGTGCCAGCACGCCTATTTCAACCTCGATGGCCGCGACGACGCGCTCGGCCACGACATCATGATCGCCGCCGATCACTATACGCCGACCGACGAGAAGCAGGTGCCGACAGGCGAGGTTCGCCCTGTTGCCGGCAGCGTTTTCGATTTCCGCGAAATGGCACCGATGAAGCGCTTCGATGGAGCCGAACAGGCGCTCTACGATCATAATTTCTGCCTGTCTTCCGAACGCACCGCCAAGCGCTCGGTGGTGCTGGCGCGCAGCGTCAATTCCGGCGTCTCGCTGGAAGTGCGCACAACCGAACCCGGCGTACAGTTTTATGCCGGTTTCAAGCTCGATGTTCCCGTTCCCGGTCATGACGGCCGCAAGATCGGCCCCTTTGCAGGTTTCTGCCTGGAAACCCAGGTCTGGCCGGATGCCATCAACCATGAGGGCTTCCCGAACGCCGTTCTTCGTCCCGGCGAAGTGCTGCGACAGGAAACGGATTACATCTTCACCAAAAATTGAGCTGAAGGCACCCCATCCCGGAATTGTCGGCGAGTAACATTCCGCTTTCAGGTGGGAACACTTGAAAGCGGATAAAATGCCCTAAATCCAAAAGACTAAAGCGACCTTTATGCGTTCCAATGGGCGCACGACGCTCTAGGCGCACATCGCGCCCAGCCAATTCGTTTTTGGCCTGCAGATAATTTCACCTTGCGAATTGGTTCTAAATAGGTTCTACAAAGGACCCATGGATAGAACCAGTTTAATCGCTGAGCTGAACAGCCGTGGTCTGCGCGACGAGGCCATGACCGGGCCGTTGTACAAACGCCTGGCACAGGCGCTGACCGGCCTTATCCAGGAAGGCCTGCTGAAAGCGGGAACGGCACTGCCGGGCGAGCGTGATCTGGCCGAGGCCTTGCAGGTCGGCCGCGTCACGGTCCGCACCGCCTATCGTGATCTGCTGGCCTCCGGTGCGATCGAGTCGCGTCATGGCAGCGGCACATTCGTGTCGGAGCGCGTCGAGCGTATCGAACAATCGCTCTGGCGCCTCTCCTCTTTCTCCGCCGATATGCGCTCACGCGGCCGCGAGCCGGCCGCAAAGATCCTGTCGCGTACCGTGAGCCCGCCCGCACCGGAAGAATCCTTCCTGCTCGGTCTCGGCCTGGATGAGCCGGTACTTAGGCTCGACCGCCTGCGCCTTGCGGACGGGCAGCCACTTGCGATCGAGCGCGCGGTCGTTCCGATCAAATTTCTGGGTGAGGATGCGGTTTCCGAAGGTTCGCTTTATGATGCACTGACTGCGAATGGCTTCAAGCCAGTCCGGGCTCTGCAGCGGCTGACGGCGGTGACGCTCGATCCGACCTCCGCGTCGATCCTCAACGTCAAGGCCGGCGCGCCGGCGCTTTTGATCGAACGTATTTCACGCCTGGAAGACCAGCGCGTCGTTGAATATACCCGCTCGCATTATCGCGGCGATGCTTATGATTTCGTTGCTGAATTGAGAATTGGAGATGACCTATGAGCGAGACCCAATCCCTGATGCTGACGGAGGCCGGCCAGTCGCCTGACGTGGTCGCGACCCTGCTCGAGAAGGAAAAACCCGTCTTTGCCGAAATCGCAAAGCTCTTCTCCTCCACCCGTCCCTCAATGATCACCACGGCGGCGCGCGGTTCTTCCGATCACGCCGCCACCTTCTTCAAATATCTCTTCGAAATCTCCCATGGCGTGCCCGTCGCCTCCGTCGGCCCTTCGATCGCCTCGGTCTACGGCGCTCCTCTCCACCTGAAGGGCGGCATCCACTTCACTGTATCGCAATCCGGCGGCAGCCCCGACATCGTCGCGCTGCAGGCGGCCGCTAAGCAGGGCGGCGCCACGACGATTGCCGTCGTCAACGTCACCGACAGTCCGCTCGCCAAGGAGGCCGACATCGTGCTCGGCCTCAATGCTGGCCCGGAAAAGAGTGTCGCTGCCACGAAATCCTTCATTGCCTCCGCCGCCGCACTTGCGGGCGTCACCGCAGCAATCTCGGGAGACCAGGCGCTTGCCGCCGGCCTCGCCAAATTGCCGGAAGCACTCGCTGCGACATCGGGGATCGACGGCAAGGCGGCCGAAGACGTGCTCTTCAATGCCTCATCGCTTTACACCGGCGGCCGCGGACCGGCCTTCGCCATTGCGCTGGAGGCAGCGCTGAAGGCCAAGGAAACCTCCGGCCTGCATGCCGAAGCCTTTTCGCTCGCAGAATTGATGCATGGACCGATGCGGCTGGTTCAGCCGGGTTTCCCGATCGTCGCTTTCGCGCCGGACGATGCCGCCTTCGCCAACAATGCCAAGGCACTAGAGCGCCTGCAGAAGCTTGGCGCCACGGCCGTATCCTTCTCTACCGCCGCACTCCCCGGCATCAACCTGCGCATGCCCACCACCGGCAATGGTCTGCTGGACCCGCTGGTATCGCTGCTCTGCTATTACCGTCTTGCCGAGTCCGTGACCCGCCGCAAGGGTTTCGATCCGGACAAGCCGGCCAATCTTCTCAAGGTAACGGAGACCATGTGATGGACTACAAGGTCTTTACCGGCGCCCGCATCTTCGACGGCGAGCGCTTTCATGAGGATAGCGCGCTGGTGACGGGCAATGGCCGTGTACAGACCATCACCGCCGCCAACAATGTGCCCGGCAATGCCGAAGTGATCCGCCTTCAAGGCGGCGTGCTGTCCCCCGGCTTCATCGACGCACAGGTGAACGGCGGCGGCGGCCGCATGCTGAATGACGAGCCCTCTGCCGAATCCATGTATATGATCGCCGATGGGCATCGTCCCTATGGCACCACTGCGCTGCTGCCGACGCTGATCACCGATGTCGCTGCGGCAACGACGGCGGCGATCGAAGCGGCAACCGAAGCCGTCAAGGCCAACCGTGGCGTCGCCGGCCTGCATCTCGAAGGCCCGCATCTGGCGCCGGCCCGCAAGGGCGCGCATCTGGCCGAGCTGATGCGCCCCGTCGAAGACAGCGACGTCAAGACCTTCGTCCGCGCCCGCGAGGCGATCGGCACCCTGCTGATCACCATGGCGGCGGAGCAGGTCACCGAACGCCAGGTACAGGCGCTGAACGAAGGCGGCGTCATCGTCAGCATCGGTCACAGCGACAGCACGGCGGAGGCGGCCGATGCCCGCTTCGACGCCGGTGCCCGTGGCGTCACCCATCTCTTCAACGCCATGAGCCAGATGGGCCATCGCGCTCCGGGCCTCGTGGGGGCTGCGATCGACCATCCCGCGCCCTGGTGCGGCATCATCGCCGATGGCCACCATGTCGATCCGCGGGCGCTGCGCATCGCCCTTCGCGCCAAGCGCGGCGAAGGCCGGCTGTTCTTCGTCACTGACGCCATGTCGCTGGTCGGTACCGATCTTCCGAGCTTCACCTTGAACGGCCGCACCGTCTACCGCACCAAGGGTGGCTATTGCTCGAAGCTGACGCTCGATGACGGCACGCTCGCCGGCTCCGACGTCGATATGGCCTCGACGATCCGCTACGGCGTGAACGTCCTCGAATTGCCGCTGGCGGAAGCCTTGCGCATGGCGACGTCCTATCCGGCCCGCTTCCTGCGGCTCGCCGATCGTGGTCACCTGACGCCTGGCGCCCGCGCCGATCTCGTCCATATCAACGACGGCATCGAAGTCACCGGGACATGGATCTCGGGCCAGCCGTCAGCCTGAAACCGTAGAGAGGCACGGAATGACCGCAGTCACGGACAGCTATTTCTCCGCCCTCATCGGCCGGCTGGAAACCTTGCGCGAAACGCTCGCCGAACCGATGGCGAAGGCCGCCGAGGTCATTTGCGCGGCGGCACGAGCCGATCGCCGCGTCTATGTCTTCGGCACCGGTCATTCGCATATGCTGGCGGAAGAGGTGCACTACCGCGCCGGTGGTCTGGCCTTTACCATCCCCGTGTTGGTCGGCTCGGCCATGCTGCATGAAGGCGCCGTGATCAGTTCGGTCTATGAGCGCACCGAGGGTCTGATACGGCCGATCTTCGAGCGCTACGGCATGCAGCCCGGCGATGTCCTGGTCATCGCCTCCAATTCCGGTGTCAACGCCGCCCCGATCGAGGCCGCCGATTACGGCCGCGAGATCGGTGCGACTGTCATTGCCATCACCTCGCTCGCCTACTCCACGGCCATCGCCAACGGCCGACGTCGTTTGGCCGATATCGCCGATATCGTCTTCGACAACGGCCTGCCGCCGGGCGACGCCATTATCGGTCTGCCGCGCAGTGATTTCAGGGTCGGGCCGGCATCGACGGCAATCGGCACCACGGTGCTGAACGCCATCTTCGCCGAAGTCGCGGCCGAGCTTAGCAAGGACGGCGATCCGCCGGTCTATCTCAGCGCCAACATGCCAGGCGCCAAGGAGATCAATCAGCGGCTGGTAAAAAAATACCGGCCGCGCAATCCTCATCTTTGATCAGATGCTGTCTCGCCCTTCTAAACTTATCGAAAGCGGGCCGAGAACCAAAAAGCTTGGATTCCGCCGAGGCTCAATCCCGAGTCTGGAACTGTTCAATTTTCACGGAACCGCCCACTGACAAAGAGCTCCTTTGCCCGCCTGCAGGCAATGCCGCCGAATGCGCGATGCTCCTAGCGATATTCCGATGTGCTCCCTTGACGTGCACTTCACTCACCAGCATAGTGCCCGAATAGCAATCTTATATCAGATCTGATTTTATGCTGAAGCCTTGGGAGGGGCGACAAGGTCGAGCGCATAGGATTGTCTGAGCGGCCGGTCGCATCGATCCTCGCACGGTCCGAACTGCGAAGATGGAGCACAGGGAGATCTCGATAGGCGGCTGATAATCATTCGAACGCATCTGGGAGGAAAACAGGATGAGCGTTTCGCGCAGAGAGTTTCTCGTTCAAACCGGATTGGTGACAGCCGCAGCCGCCTTGGGCTCCAGTGTCACCAGCGTACCGAGCTTTGCAGCGGACAGCGACACCATCACAATCGCGCTTGCCGCCCGCGGCCCCGTCGGCCTCAATCCACAACAGACCGGTCTGAATGGCGGCGACAACTGGGGCATTGACCAGATGTACGATACTCTGGTGAAAGCACCCGATGGTCGCTGGGCGGTGAAGCCGGAAGAGTTTCTGCCCAGTATCGCCGAAAGCTGGGAATCGTCGGCCGATGCCAAGACCTGGACCTACAAAATCCGCAGCGGCGTGAAATTTCACAAGGGCTACGGCGAAGTGACTGCCGACGACGTCGTCTTCACATTCGGCCGCCAGCTCGATCCGAAACTGCCGACGGCAAATAAGGTGTTCTATTCCAACATTGCCACCTGCGAGGCCGTAGATCCGATGACGGTGCGCTTCACGCTGAAAAGCCCGGATCCGCTATTCAACGGCAGTTGCGCTTCGACGCTCAGCGTCTCAATTCTTTGCAAGAAGGCGTTCGGGGAGAAGGGCGACGGCTACAACACCGACCCGATCGGCACCGGTCCCTATCAAGTGAAATCCTTCAGCCAGACGGACGGTATTCAATTCGTAGCCTTTCCGGATCATTTTGAAGGCCCTCCGGTTACGCCCAATCTGCAGGTCTCCTATATCGCCGATACGACTGCGCGGACCCTCGCCTTTGCGTCCGGTCAGGTCGATATGATCGAAGGGGTGCGTGCGCCGGGCTGGATCGACTCGATGAAGCAGCGCTTGCCGCAGACGATCTTCGATGCGACGGCGCCGGGCAGCCACAATACGCTCAATATCAACCTGACCCGCAAGCCGCTGGACAATCTCAAGGTGCGGCAGGCCATACGCTACGGCATCGACAATGCGGCGATCGCCTCTGCCTTCAACGGCATTGCGGCGCCCATGGTCGGGGTGATTGCTTCGGAGTTTGCCGGCTCCGTGAAGCTCGCCGATCTGCCGCCGGAACTGCAATACAAGCCCGATCCGGAAAAGGCGAAGGCGTTGCTCGCCGAGGCAGGCTATCCCGACGGCGTGACGATTCCCTGCTATGTCAGCCAGCGCGAGGACTACTCCTCGATCATGCTGATGATACAGGAACAGTTGCGCGGAGCGAACATCAAGCTCGATCTCAGCATGATCGACCACAACGCCTTCCATGCGGACAACCGCCTCGACAAGAATGCGCTCGCCCTCTACTCATCGAGTTTCCCGCCGGTACCGACACTGACGCTCTCCTCCCAGCTTGCCGCCGCCGCCGAAGTCAAGGCCGACGGCAAGGGACAGGGCAACTACAGCCACTACGGCGTCGCCATTCCCGGCATCGATGATCTTCTTACTCAGGCCCAGAACGAACCTGATTTTAACAAGCGCATCGCAATCATCCAAGCGGCTGAAAAGAAGGTATTGACCGATCTGCCCTTGCTCGGCGTTATCACGCTGTCCTATGTGATCGCCCGAAATCCGCGCATCGATATCGGCTACAAGGTCGAGTCGGGCCCAGCCTATTGGTCGCTGGCGAAGGCCAAGCGCATCGCCTAGAGCGGCGTACGTTCTATTTAATCCGCAGCACTCTATCCGCTTCCAGGTGATTCCACCTGAAAGCGGAATGCCTCTAGTGCGTTTCCGTCTTGGTTGCCGTCCTCAGGGGCTCCACCGACGCGTCCTCGACGGCCTCCGGCTGCCGACGCCGCCTGCGCAGCACGACATAGAAGACCGGGGTCAGGAACAGGCCGAACAGCGTTACGCCGAGCATGCCCGAGAAGACCGCGGTGCCGAGCGACTGGCGCATTTCCGCGCCGGGGCCGGTGGCGATCATCAGCGGCACGACACCGAAGATGAAGGCGAAGGCAGTCATCAGGATTGGCCGCAAACGCAGATGGCTGGCCTCGATCGCCGCTTCGACGGCACTCTTGCCCTCCAACTGCGCCTGTCGGGCGAATTCCACAATCAGGATCGCGTTTTTCGCCGCAAGGCCGATCAGCACGATGAGGCCGATCTGCGTCAGGATATTGTTGTCCATGCCCCTGAGATGCACGCCGATCAGAGCAGCGAGCACCGCCAGCGGCACGATCAGGATGATGGCAAGCGGCAGGATCCAGCTTTCATATTGCGCCGAAAGCGCCAGGAAGACGAAGATGACCGACAGCGCAAAGATATAGACCGCCGTATTGCCGGTATTCCGCTCCTGATAAGCAAGTTCCGTCCATTCGAACGTCGTGCCCGGCGGCAGCAGATTCTTCGCCAGTCCTTCCATCGTATCGAGCGCGGTGCCGGTCGAAACACCCTGCCCCGGATTGCCCTGGAGGGGAACCGAGACATACATATTGTAGCGTTGAACGAGTGTCGGCCCGGTCGTATCCCTGATGTCGACCAGCGTACCGAGCGGCACGAGCGCACCGGTGGCCGAACGAACCTTCAGCGCGAGAATATCGTCGCGGTCCATACGGAATTGCTGGTCTGCCTGCGCCCGCACCTGATATACGCGGCCGAAGGCGTTGAAGTCGTTGACATAGGACGTGCCGAGATTGATCGACAAAGTCTCGAAGATATTCGGGATCGGCACGTTCAGCGCCCGCGCCTTATCGCGATCGATCGCCAGGAAATATTGCGGGCTATTGGCCGAGAAAGTGGTGAAGACGCCGCTAACGCCCTTGTTCTGTGCGGCCACGCCCATGAGCTGATAGGCAAGCGGCAGAATACGGCGCATATCGGGATTTTCCCGATCCATGATCTGCATTTTGAAGCCGCCGGAATTGCCGACGCCGCGGATGGAAGGCGGCGGAATGGCAATGATGAAGGCTTCCTGGATGCCTTGAAGACTGCCGTAAAGCTGACCGATGATCTTGCTCGCCGATTCTCCGCTCTTCAGTCTTTCCTCGAACGGCTTGAACGGCGTGAAGATGACGCCGGAATTCGAGGCATTCGTGAAGGTCGCGCCATTGAAACCGGCAAAGGCGACGGCATTTTCGACGCCCGGTGTTTTCCGGATGATCTCCGTCGCCTTCTGAATGACCGCGTTGGTACGCGCCAACGACGCGCCATCCGGAAGCTGCACGACGACGATGGCATAGCCCTGGTCCATGGTCGGGATGAAGCCTTGCGGCACGATCCTGCCCATGTACAACGTCGCGCCAAGCAGCCCTACGAAAACGAGAAGGGCACAGCCGCGCGCGACCCAGGTGGTGACCAGATGGCGGATGATCCAGGAATAGCCGCGGCTCATCCGATCGAAACCCTGGTTGAACCCATTGCCCAGAGCGCGGCCAAAGCGTGAGAAGATGCTGTTCGACTTCTTATGGTCGTGCGGACGCAATACGATCGACGCAAGCGCCGGCGACAGCGTCAGCGAATTCAGGCAGGAGATCGCCGTCGCGACGGAAATGGTCACCGCGAACTGCCGGTAGAATTGCCCCGTTATGCCGGGAATGAAAGCCGTCGGCAGGAAGACGGCGATCAGAACCAGCGAGATCGCCAGCACGGCGGTGCCGACCTCGTTCATGGTCACATGCGCGGCTTCTCTCGGTGTCATTCCGAGTGCGAGATTGCGCTCGACATTTTCGACGACGACGATCGCATCGTCGACGACGATACCGATGGCCAGCACCAGGCCGAACAGCGTCAGCATGTTCAGCGAAAAACCGAGCGCAAGCAGAAACGCGAAGGTGCCGATCAGCGATACCGGAATTGCAACGATCGGAATGATCGCCGTTCGCCAGGATTGCAGGAAGACCAGCACGACGATGGCGACGAGGATGGCGGCCTCGAAGATCGTCTTGTACACCTCGTTGATCGATTCTGAGATGAAGTCGGTCGGATTGTAGACGATGCGATATTCGAGGCCCTGGGGGAAATCCTGCGCCAGATCCTTCATCGTCTTCTGGATGGACGCGGCGGCGTCGAGCGCATTGGTGCCAGGCCGCGCAAAGATGCCGAGCGCAACGGCGGGGGCGCCGTTCAGATAACTATTGGTGACGTAGTCCTGGGCACCGAGCTCGATGCGCGCCACGTCCTGCAGCTGCACGAGCCTGCCACTATCCGTCGCCTTGACGATGACATAGCGGAATTGCCTGGGATCGGAAAAACGTCCCTGGGTCGTCACCGTATATTGAAAGGCGTTGGTGCCCGAAATCGGCGGCCCGCCGATCGAGCCGCCCGATACCTGCACGTTCTGATCCCTTAGCGCCTGGACGATATCGCCGGCGGTCATGCCGTAGGCGGAAAGCTTTTCCGGGTCGAGCCAGATGCGCAGCGAATATTGCCGCTCGCCAAAGAGCTGGACGTCGCCGACACCGTCGAGGCGGACGAGAAGGTCGCGGATACGCGTGCGGGCGTAGTTGGAGATATAAAGCTGATCATAACGATTGCTGGGCGAAAGCAGATGCACGACCATCATCAGATCGGGCGAGCTTTTGACCGTGGTGATGCCGATGCGCCGAACATCGTCCGGCAGGCGCGGTTCGGCGATAGCGACGCGGTTCTGGACCAGCACCTGCGCCTTGTCGAGATCCGTACCGAGCTTGAAGGTGATGGTCAGCGACATCGAACCATCGGCGCTGGAATAGGAGGACATATAAAGCATGTCCTCGACACCGTTGACCTCCTGCTCGATCGGTGTCGCCACCGTATCGGCGATCGTCTGCGAATCCGCGCCCGGATAGGACGTTCGCACCACGATGGTCGGCGGCGCGACCTCGGGATATTGCGCGACCGGAAGCTGGAAATAGGCGATGCCGCCGACAATCAGCAGCACGATGGAAAGAACCGACGCGAAAATCGGCCGGTCGACGAAGAAATGGGAAAATCTCATTGGTCCGACCCCTGAACCGCTGCCTGGGCCGGCGCCTCCTCGTTCGCCGCTTCCTGCGGAAGCTGGATCAATTGCGGCGCGACCTTTACACCGGGCCGGATGCGCATCAGCCCGTTAACGACGATGGTCTCGTCACCGGTCATGCCGCTTCGAATGACGCGATAGCCGTAAAGCTTCGGCCCAAGCCGCACGGACTTCGGCGTAATACCGCCATCGGCACCGACGACGTAGACGACGCGTTGATCCTGATCGGCACCGATGGCTTCATCGGGAACGAGGATCGCCTTGTAGCTGTTGGAACCCGCGACCTGAATGCGCCCGAACAGGCCGGGCTGCAGGACGAAATTCGGATTGGGAAAACGGGCGCGCACGCGGATCGTGCCGCTTTCGTTGTCGACGCGGTTTTCTGCGAAATCGAGCTTGCCCTTGAACGGCTGCTGGTGCGGGTCGGCGATCGTGACGGTGACATCGAGGCCACCGCCGCCCTGCTGGAGGGCGCTGCCGTTCTTGCGCGCCTCGTCGGCATAGGACAGCAGCCGGCGTTCGTCGACGTCGAAATAGAAATCGATCGGATCGAGCGCGACGATCGTCGTCAACACCGTCTGATCCGCCTGGACGAGGTTGCCGACGGAAATCAGGCGTCGGTCGATACGACCACCGAGCGGCGCGGTGATCTTGGTATATTCCATGTCGAGCGAGGCGCGATCGACAGCCGCCTGCGCGCCGCGGACATTTGCCTGCGCCGAGATCAGGTCGCGGCGGCGATCGTCGAGATTGGACGCGGAGAGACTGCCGGTGCCCGCCAATGCCTGCGTCCGCTGAAATTGCGCATCGGCGTTCGTGAGCGTCGACTTCGCGACTTCCAGGGAAGCCGTGGCTTCATTCAGTGCGTTGACGTAGGGCCGCTGGTCGATGACGAAGAGCAGGTCTCCCTGCTTCACCATTGTACCGTCCTGAAAATGCACTTCCTGCAGATAGCCGCCGATGCGCGAGCGGACGGAGACCTCGTCGACCGCCTGGAAGCGGCCGATGAATTCATCGCTATCGATCACGTCCCGGACGATGGGCTTGGCGACCGTCACGGGTGCCGCGGGCGGCGCACTCTGCGCCAGCGCCTGAGCCCCCGTAAGAACAGTAATTGCACAGCTCAATAAAGCGACACGCGCCAGCGTCATCGGCATGAAGGACCCCCTAAACAATAGATCACCCACGGCAAAACTGCCGCGTTAAGCGTTCGTCATGTCTGCCTGCAGCCTTCCGCGAAGGACCTGCCACCGCCGATAACGGATTCCGGCCAGGTCTCTTCGGACTTCCCAAATGCGTCGCGGATGACTGACGATCCGCGACGTCCTCCAGCTCTAGAGCGCCGCGTTCGCTTGAACGTACAAAGGTCGCTCTGGACTTTTAGCCTGTAGCATCTTGTTCGCCTGAAGGGTGATTTCACCCGAAAGCATGATACTCCAGTCTGGCACTTTCAACACAATGTATAAACAGTTTATCGATTTCGACAACAGGGAATAGCTGCAGCGTGTCGGCTGCAACTATTTGTTTTTTTTAATATACCGATAGCGATGAAGGGTTGATGACACGGTATGGACCGGTCCTCACCCTTCAAGCTCTTCCCGCAGAATCTCGAGTTCCAACCATTCCTCTTCCATCTTGGTCAGGCCGTCGCGCAGCTTTTCCATTTCGGCGGCGAGGCGGTTGAAGCTCGCCGGATCCTTGGCGAAGAGGTTGGGATCGGCCATTTTCCTTTCGCGAGCGGCGATATCAGCCTCGGCCTTCGCCATCTCCTTCGGCAGGTTCTCCAAAGCGAATTTCTGCTTGTAGGAGAGCTTGCCCTTGCCCTTCGAAGGCTCGGCAGCCGCTACCGACGTTTCTGCGGCCCTCGGCTTCTCGGCCGTCTTTTCAGCGCGCCGGCGTTCTTCGATCGCGCCCTTGCGCTGAGCGAGCATGTCGGAATAACCGCCGGCATATTCGATCCAACGACCGTCGGGCTCCTCGGGATTGGCTGGAGCGATCGTCGAGGTCACGGTGCGGTCGAGGAAGTCGCGGTCGTGGCTGACGAGGATAACGGTGCCATTGAAGCCGGCGACAATCTCCTGAAGCAAATCCAGCGTCTCGATATCGAGATCGTTGGTCGGTTCGTCGAGGATCAGGAGATTGGTCGGCCGCGACAGGATGCGGGCCAGCATCAGCCGGGCGCGCTCACCACCGGAAAGATTCTTGATCGGCGTACGCGCCTGCTCCGGCTGGAAGAGGAACTCCTTCATATAGCCGGTGACATGCCGTTGCTCGCCATTGACCAGCAGGTTTTCGCCGCGGCCATCGGTCAGATAGTTGGCGAGCGTATCCTCCGGATTAAGGTCTTCGCGCTTCTGGTCGAGCGTGGCAATCTCCAGATTGGTGCCGAGCTTGACCGTACCGTTGTCCGGCGCCAATTGACCGGTCAACATCTTCAGCAATGTCGTCTTGCCGGCGCCGTTCGGACCGACAAGGCCGATGCTATCGCCACGATGCACACGGATCGAAAACGGCGCGACGATGAGACGCTCGTCATAAGTTTTGGTGATCTTGTCAGCCTCTATCACCAGCTTGCCGCTCTCCTGCGCGTCGGCGGCAGCCGCCTGCACAGTGCCCTGCGGCCCCTTGTGGCCGCGATGGCGCGCGCGCATGTCCTGCAATTCTCCAAGGCGGCGCATGTTGCGCTTGCGCCGCGCGGTCACGCCGTAGCGCAACCAATGCTCTTCGCGTTCGATCGCCTTGCCGAGCTTGTGCTGTTCCAGCTCTTCGGCCTCCAGCACTTGGTCGCGCCAGGCTTCGAAAAACGCAAAGCCGCGATCGAGCCGCCGCGACGTGCCGCGATCGAGCCAGACGGTCGCCGTCGATACTTTTTCCAGGAAGCGACGGTCGTGCGAGATGAGCACCAGGGCGCTGCGGCTCTTCTGCAGCTCGCCTTCCAGCCATTCGATGGTCGGCAGGTCCAGATGGTTGGTCGGCTCGTCCAGCAGCAAGATATCCGGCTCCGGTGCCAGAACGCGGGCCAGAGCCGCGCGGCGGGCCTCACCACCCGAAAGGTTTTTCGGATCTTCCTCGCCGGTCAGGCCAAGATGGGAGAGCAGATAGGTGACGCGATAGGGATCGTCGCCCGGTCCGAGCCCGGCTTCGGCATAGGCGGCGACGGTCTTGTAATCGGCGAAATCCGGTGCCTGTTCAAGATAACGCACCGTCGACGACGGATGGCGGAAGACTTCGCCGGATTGCGCCTCGACGAGACCGGCGGCGATCTTCAGGAGAGTCGACTTGCCCGAACCATTGCGGCCGACAAGGCAGATCTTGTCGCCCGGCTCCACCTGCAGCCCGGCGCCGGCCAGGAGCGGCGCGCCACCGAAGCTCAGGAAGATGTCGTCAAGTTTCAGGATGGGAGGGGCCAAGATCAGACTCCACTGAGATCATAGGGGCGGGCAAGGACGATGGCCCTGCCGCTGCCGAGCGAAAGGCGCACAGGACCTTCCGCCACATTGGAAATGGTGCGCGATGCGCCAAAGGGCAGATGGAAATCGCGCAAGGGATAGCGGGCGTTGTGAATGAAGAGACCCGTCAGATCGCTGAAGCCGAGAATCGAAAACAGCGAGCCGGCCGGCAATGCCAGTTCCAGATCGCCCGGCAGCAGCGGCACGGCCTCTTCGTCGCCGGAGGTCAGCAGGACGTCAAAACCTTTTTCAGCGAGTTGAATGCCATAGAGCAGATGCTGGATCGCGTGATCAGAACGCTCGCCACCCATGGCCCCGGCAAGGATCAACCGTTTCGCGCCGCGGTCGATCGCTTCCGATATGGCAATCTCGCCATCCGTCGCCGCCTTTGCCGCCGGATAGGGCTGCTTGGGCACATCCGGGAACGCGCCCAGCAGATCCTCCGGCGTCGAGTCGAAATCGCCGACCCAGAGCTCGGGCGCCGCGTTGAGCACCACGGCATGACGCATGCCGCCATCCGCTGCGATGAAACGGCTGCCGGCCGTGGCGGCACGCAGCCGGTCCGTCAAGCGAAGCTCGCCGCCGAGAAGGATGGTGAAGGTGGTGGATTGGCTCATGTGCCAAGCCCATAGCGCAAAGACGCATCACTAGGGAAGAGCGCTGTTTAGCGCCCGACCGGCATTCAGCCGTCGGTGTCCTTGAGACGCGTCTGAAAAGCATGTTCATAGCCGCCGATAAAACGGTCGAACAACCGCGAAAAGGCCTCGACATCCTCGGCCGACCAATCAGCCACGATGCTCTCGATCAAGGCGAATTTCTGCGCTTGGATCTCGGCGAGCAACCTCTGGCCGAGTGCGGTCAGCACAACGATGATGCGGCGCGCATCCGCCTGCGACGCCTTGCGACGCAGCACGCCGCGGGTGACCATCTCAGCGACGATACGGCTTGCCCGCGACGGATCGATACGCAAGATCTCGGCAATCGTCCCGACCGTGACTTCGCCGGACCCTTCCGCGCGCCTCACGGTATCGATGACGTCGAGATGCGAAAGCTCCAGGCCCGGCGCGACATTCTGGATGGCAAGCCGGCCGATCATGCGGCGGCCCGTCATCACGCGCATGCGCGTCATAACTTGCCCGATACGCAACAGGTTTTCATCTTCAGGCAATGGCGAGGCTTCAACTTCTCGTGTGTTCGTTGCTGTTGTCATCATTCCAACATATCAGAGACGGAGAAGAATTAAAATATGCAAACAGCATTCGTTTGTCATTGACAATTATATGCTGATAGCACATATGTTGTCGCGAAACATCCGCTTTCGAATAATTGCCCGAAAGCGCCATGTTCCGCATTCAGGAACCGGGGCGTTCCCATGCGTTCGATCGAACGCGTAGCGTTCCGGGCAAGCTCGGATTTCTCGTTCCATGGATATGCAAACTACGCCCGCGCCACTCGTGGCGGACCACCGCCGCAGGCTTATTCTCTTCTTTTTCCTGATGACCGCCATGTTCATGGCAACACTGGACAACCAGATCGTATCGACGGCGTTGCCAACCATCGTCGGGGAATTTGGGCATCTGGAACGCTTCGGCTGGATCGGCTCCGCTTATCTGCTCGCTCTGTCCGCCTCCATGCCGGTGTACGGCAAGCTCGGCGACCTCTTCGGCCGCAAATATGTGATGATGGCCGCAATCGCCATCTTCACCATCGGCTCGACCGTCTGCGGCCTTGCGATTTCGATGAACACGCTGATCGCCGCCCGCGTCCTGCAGGGCCTTGGCGGTGGCGGCATCCTGGTGTCGATCTTCGCGGTCAACGCGGATCTGTTCGAGCCTCGGGAACGCGCCCGCTATCAAAGCTATTCCAGCCTGGTGCTGATGGCCTCCGGCGCCATCGGCCCCGTTCTGGGCGGCACGATGAGCGACCTCTTCGGCTGGCGCTCGATCTTCCTCGTCAACGTGCCGATCGGCTTCGTCGTCCTCGCCGGCCTCGCCTTCATGCTGCCTTACCGCAAGCCGGCCCGCCGGCCGAAAATCGATTACGCCGGCGCGATCCTCCTTGCGCTGACCACCACCAGCATCGTGCTCGCCGCCGACGGCACTGAGCTCTTCGGTTCGCTGCTCGCGCCGCAATGCCTCGGCATCATCGCTTTTGGCGTGTTGTGTGCGCTGGCCTGGGTCTTCGTCGAACGCCGGGCGTCGGAGCCGATCGTGCCGCTAACGCTGTTCCGCAACCCGACCTTCGGCCTGCTCCTGATCATTTCGGTCACCAGTGGCGCGGTCGCCATCGGCATGGTCAACTACTTCGCGCTCTTCCTGCAGACGACCACCGGCCTGTCGCCGTCGATGGCCGGCCTGCTGTTCATCCTGTTGACGGGCGGTATCGTCTGCGGCTCGCTCTCGGCCGGCCGGCTGATCTCGATGAGGGGCCGCTACAAGCCCTTCGCCATCGCCAGCGCCGCCTGCAGCACCATTGCTTTCGTCACGCTGGCGCAGGTTCATGCCGGCACGCCGATCGTTTTCATCGGCGCCCTGATGCTGCTGCACGGCATCGGCATCGGTCTGGCGCAGCAGGTCCCGGTCATCGGCGTGCAGAACGCCGCCGCCAGCCGTGACGTCGGTGCCGCCACCGGCGCCGTGACGCTTTCGCGCATGGGCGGCGCCTCGATCGCCATTTCCATTTACGGCGCCATCATCGCCGCCAAGCTCGGCAATGTCGGCGTCTCCATTCCCGGCGTCACCAATATCGAGGAACTGACGCCGAAGATGATGGCCGCCTTGCCGGATGCCACGCGCGAAGGCGTTGCCAATGCCTATGCCAGCGCCTTCAGTCCGCTGTTCATGACGGCCGCCGCCATCTGCTTCCTCGGCCTGCTGACCTCCATTGCGCTGAGGAATGTGCAACTGCCCAACGCTGCCAAGAAACTCGACAGCTCGGCCGCCGCCCACGCGGCCGAGTAAGACACGAACCCTGCAATCGACAGGGGAATCCCCCCTTGTCATCCTTCCGTCACAGGACTAAACCTTCCGACGCTCTAACGGGGTGCCTTATGTCTTGGAAGACATCTGGCTGAGAGGCCTTCACCAGCCAACCCGCGGAACCTGATCCGGCTAACACCGGCGGAGGGATTAGACGCGTGACGAAATCATGGCGCCCTTTCCCGCTCGAGACGAAACTAACGAGGAGGAGGCGCTGTCATGCCCAATAGATCGCTGTTATCACTGTTTGCCGGCCTGGTTCTCGCCGCCGGTGCTACGCTTTTTGCCGCGCACGGCGCCGAAGCCGCTGACAAGACGCTCACGATCTACACCTATGAAAGCTTCACCGCCGACTGGGGTCCGGGCGCCAAAGTCAAGGCCGCTTTCGAGAAGACCTGCGGCTGCACGGTCAATTACGTCAGCGTCACCGACGGCGTGGCCCTGCTCTCCCGCCTGAAGCTGGAGGGCGCGGGCACCAAGGCAGACATCGTTCTCGGCCTCGACACCAATCTCGTCGACGAGGCCAAGGACACCGGCCTGTTCGATGCCAGCGGCATCGACACATCGGGCCTGAAGGTCCCCGGCGATTTCAAGGATGACGTCTTCGTTCCCTACGATTTCGGTCATTTTGCCGTGGTCTACGACACGCAGGCGATCAAGAACCCTCCGAAGAGCATGAAGGATCTGGTCGAAGGTGATCCGTCACAGAAGATCGTCATCGAGGACCCGCGCACATCGACGCCGGGCCTCGGGCTGCTGCTCTGGGTCAAGTCCGTCTATGGCGACAAGGCGGCGGATGCCTGGACGAAGCTGAAGGGTCGCATCCTGACCGTGACGCCCGGCTGGTCGGAAGCCTATGACCTCTTCACCAAGGGTGAGGCACCGATGGTGCTCTCCTATACGACGTCGCCGGCCTATCACATGATCACCGACAAGACTGACCGTTATCAGGCAGCAGCCTTCTCCGAGGGCCATTACATCCAGATCGAAGTGGCCGGCCTGATCAAATCCTCGCCGAACAAGGAGCTTGCCCGCGACTTCCTGAAGTTCATGGTCTCCCCGGGCTTCCAGGATACGATCCCAACCAACAACTGGATGATGCCGGCCGCGGCCACTTCCGAGCCTCTGCCGGATGCCTTCAGCAAGCTGGTCGTTCCGTCGAAGACCTTCCTGATGAGCCCCGACGTGGTCGATAAGAACCGCAAGGCCTGGATCGACGAATGGCTGGCGGCCACCAGCACGAACTGACATCGGGATGATACTGACGGCATCCGAGAGAAGACGTGCCATTGCCGGCGGGGCATTCGGTCTCGCCGGCATTGCGCTTTTCATCGGCCTTGCCATCGTGACCTTGCTTTCGGCCGGCATCGTATCTACCGGCGGCAATCCGCTCACCGATCCCTATCTTCTGCGCGTGCTGCGCTTCACGCTGCTCCAGGCAACGCTGTCCACCCTTCTTTCCGTTGTCCTCGCAATTCCGGTCGCCCGCGCTCTGGCGCGGCAGCCCCGCTTTCCCGGCCGGCTCTGGCTGATTCGGCTGATGGCCGTGCCCATGGGCCTGCCGGTGCTGATTGGCGCGCTTGGCCTGCTTGGCATTTGGGGACGCCAGGGCATCTTCAACCAGGCGCTCACGGGCCTCGGTCTGTCGCAGCCGGTCAGCATCTATGGGCTGACGGGCATCCTGCTGGCGCACGTCTTCTTCAACCTGCCACTGGCGGCCCGTCTGATGCTTGCCGGGCTGGAACGCGTGCCGGCGGAATATTGGCTGATGGCCGGCGGGCTCGGCATGCGTCCGACCTCTGTCTTCCGCTTTATCGAATGGCCAATGCTGCGCGGCCTCATCCCCGGCATATCGGGTCTGATCTTCATGCTCTGCGCCACCAGTTTCACGCTGGTGCTGATCCTCGGCGGCGGCCCGGCCGCCACTACGCTCGAGGTGGCAATTTACCAAGCGCTTCGCTTCGATTTCGACCCCGGCCGCGCCGTGGCCCTGTCCCTGCTGCAAATCATAGTGACCGCCGCCATTCTCGCCGCGATGGCTTTACTTCCGGCGCCGGACGATCACGGCCTGACGGCAGGCCGTGCCGTACGGCGGATCGACGGGGCATTGCCCGGCGCCAAATTGATCGATAGCGCACTGCTCCTGCTCGCCACTCTGTTCGTCGGCCTGCCGCTCGCCTCGGTGGTCATCACCGGCCTCAAGGCCGATCTTCTCAGGCTTGTCGGCCAGACGATCTTCCTGCAGGCGATCTTGACAAGCCTCTCAATCGCCCTTGGCGCCGGCATGCTGGCGATCTTGGCCTCCTTCGCCATTATTCGCGCTCGCTCGGTCATATCGGCCGAACGCCGAAAAGCGCCAGGCTTGCGCGGTCTGGCGATCGCCTTGAGCGGCACCTCCTCTCTGGTCCTGCTGGTGCCGCCGATTGTGCTGGCGACCGGATGGTTCCTGGCGCTCAGGCTGTTTGGCGATCCAACCCGCTTCGCTGCCCTTCTGATCATCGTCATCAACGCCCTCATGGCGTTGCCCTTCGTCATCCGCGTCATCGAGCCGGCCTATGCCGTCCATCGCCGTCGCACCGAACGTCTGGCGGCAAGTCTCGGTCTTCAAGGGCTGTCGCGACTGCACCTGATCGACTGGCCCGGTCTGCGCAAGCCGTTCTTCACTGCTCTCTCCTTTGCCATGGCGCTGTCGCTCGGCGATCTCGGCGCCGTCGCCCTCTTCGGCTCCGACAGCCTGATGACGCTGCCCTGGCTGGTCTACAGCAAGCTCGGCAGCTACCGCACCAATGACGCCGACGGGCTTGCATTCATTCTGGGGCTCGTATGTCTTCTCCTGACCATCGCCGGCACTGCCGGCCAAGGCGGGCATGAGGATGAAGGCAGACGGAATGACCGATAATCAGGGCATGGCGGATCGAGGCATTGCGATGACCGGAGTCGAACTGCGGCTCGGCACGCATGATTTTCGCTTCGACTGCGACCTGCCGCGGGGCAAGATCATCGCCATCACCGGTCCGTCCGGATCGGGAAAGTCCACCTTCCTCAATCTCCTTGCCGGCTTCGAGACACCGGATCATGGTTGCATCATGCTTGCCGGGCGGGATGCGACCAGGCTGCACCCCTCGGAGCGGCCTGTGTCCCTGGTTTTCCAGGATAACAATCTTTTTGCCCATCTCGATCTCTTCACCAATGTCGGATTGGGTATCAGTCCATCGCTGAAGCTCTCGGCGGACGACCGGCAAAGGATTTCGGGGGCCTTGGCGCGGGTGGGGCTCGCCGGTTTCGACAGACGTAAACCGGGCACCCTCTCCGGCGGCGAGCGGCAACGCGCCGCCTTCGCCCGGGCGCTGGTGCGCGACAAGCCGATCCTGCTGCTCGACGAGCCCTTCGCCGCACTTGATCCCGGCCTGCGCTCCGGCATGGCAGAGCTGCTGACCGCGCTTCACCGCGAGACCGGCAATACGGTGCTGATCGTCTCGCATGATCCGGCCGAAGTCCGGCGCCTCGCCGACCATGCCGTCTTTATCGACGATGGAACAATTCGGCTTTCAGCCCCTATCGAACATTTCCTGAAGCAGGACGGCATTCCGGCGCTGACCACATTTTTGCAACATTGAGTGCGCGGCCGCATTTTGGTCCGTTTTTGCCTTATTTTCGTCGCGGCGGGCGGCTGAAAGTGCAGCGAAATGCTTGCTAAAATACAACGCTGCTACAATTAAACAGAGTCTCGCTATGCAACTGCTGCCGAAATCGGCTACAGCAAAAGGCAGAGACCACCCGGGTGAACTCAGGTCCGATCGGGGTGGATGCAACCTTTGACGAAACGCGGTGATGATCGGCTTAGCCATGATCAACCGCGTTTGGCGGCCGGCCGGCATGGCAGCGAAATGAGTGGGACACAGGCACTGAAGCAGAGCAAGCAGGCAGGACGAAGGATCGGCGCGACTGTCGCTGCACGTATGCGCCCTCTCACCCCCGTCCTCATTGCAGCGATGGTGCTCAACGGCTGTCAGTCGGTGCTGGATCAATCCTATCAGCCGAATGTTTCGCCTTCCGCCAACCCGCAGATCGTTTCCGAAGTGCAGAAGAACGATCCGCGTGCGCAGATGGGCGCCCGCGAACATCCGCGCATCCTTGCAAGCTATGGCGGCGAGTACAAGGACGCCAGGACCGAGCGGCTGGTGGCCCGCATCGCCGGTGCACTGACCAGCGTGTCGGAAAATCCGCAGCAGTCCTACCGCATCACCATTCTGAATTCGCCATCGATCAACGCCTTCGCGCTGCCTGGCGGCTATCTCTACGTCACCCGCGGTCTGTTGGCGCTCGCCAACGACGCCTCGGAAGTCGCCGCCGTGCTGTCGCACGAGATGGCGCACGTCACCGCCAATCATGGCATCGAGCGGCAAAAGCGTGAGGAAGCTGAAGTCATAGCCAGCCGCGTCGTCTCGGAAGTTCTGTCGAGCGATCTTGCCGGTAAGCAGGCACTCGCGCGTGGCAAGCTGCGTCTTGCCGCCTTTTCCCGCCAGCAGGAGCTGCAAGCCGACGAGATCGGTATCCGCACGCTCGGCCAGGCCGGCTACGACCCCTATGCTGCAGCCCGCTTCCTCAATGCGATGGAAGACTACAGCCATTTCATGACGGCCAATTCCGACGCCGACCAGAGCCTCGACTTCCTATCGAGCCATCCGAGCACGCCGCAGCGCATCGACCTTGCCAAGATGCATGCCCGCGAATTCGGCGAAGAGGGTAAGGTCGGCGATACCGGCCGCGATTACTACCTCAACGGTATCGACGGCCTGCTTTACGGCGACAGCCCGGAAGAAGGCTACGTGCGTGGCCAGACCTTCCTGCACGGCGGCCTCGGCATCCGCTTCGACGTGCCGCCCGACTTTCACATCGACAACAAGGTTGAGGCGGTCATGGCGACCGGCCCCGGCGACATCGCCGTTCGCTTCGATGGCGTTGCCGACAGCCAGAACCAGAATTTGATGAATTATATCTCCAGCGGCTGGGTCACCGGCCTCGATCCCTCGACTATCAGGTCGATCACCGTCAATGGCATGGACGCGGCAACCGCGCGTGCCTCGGCCGATCGCTGGGATTTCGACGTCACGGTTATCCGCGACCGCTCACAGATCTTCCGTTTCCTGACAGCCGTGCCGAAAGGCAACATTACCGCGCTGGAGCAGACGGCCGACGTGCTTCGCTCGAGCTTCCGGCACATGACGCCGGAGGAAGCCTCATCGCTGAAGCCGCTGCGCGTGCGCGTCGTCACCGTCAAGGCGGGCGACAACATCACCACGCTCGCCGCCCGGATGATGGGCACCGACCGCAAGCTCGACCTGTTCAAGCTGATCAACGCCTTGCCGACGGGCGCAACGGTTGCACCCGGCGACAAGGTCAAGATAATTTCGGAATAGACGGCTTTTCACCTTCCCCGATTGGCGAGGAGGAATTCTCCGCTTCAAGCATAACTCGCCATGCGCGGATCGGCGTCAACCAGGGCGCTGCGGAGCTTCTCCATGGCTCGGCTTTCGATCTGGCGTACACGTTCCTTGGAAATGCCGAGATCAGCGCCCAGCTCTTCCAGCGTCGCGCCATCCTCGACCAGACGGCGCGCGCGGATGATCTTCATTTCGCGCTCGTTCAGGTGCTTCAACGCCGAGGCCAGCCAGACGCGGCGGCGCTCGCCGTCGATCATGTTGGAGACCTGTTCGTCCGGCAGAGGTTCGTCGCTGATCAGGAAATCCATGCGTTCCGCGCTTTCGGCATCACCGGAAATCGATGGCGCCTGCAGGGACGCGTCGTTGCTGGAGAGGCGCGCATCCATGGTCTGCACGTCGGCAAGGCTGACGCCGAGAGCGACGGCGATTTCCTCGTGGATGGACTGCACCGTGACGCCGCTATTACCCCGGGCGAGCTTGGCACGCAGCCGGCGGAGATTGAAAAACAGCGCTTTCTGCGCCGAGCTCGTACCGCCGCGCACGATCGACCAGTTACGCAGGATATAGTCCTGGATCGACGCCCGGATCCACCAGCTCGCGTAGGTCGAGAATCGCACCTCCCGCTCCGGTTCGAACCTTGCCGCCGCCTCCAGGAGACCTACATAGCCTTCTTGTACCAGATCGCTCATCGGCAAGCCGAAATTGCGGAATTTGCCCGCCATCGAAATAACAAGGCGCATATGGGCTGTGGCGATCTTGTTGCGAGCGCTGCGGTCGTCGTGATCCTTCCAGCGGATGGCGAGGTCGTGCTCTTCGTCGCGGTCGAGATAGGGGGCGGCCATCGCGATCTTAATCATGCGTCGATCTGCAGACATATTTTTCATATACATATCCCCTAAATCCTACCCCAAAATCGTTTCAGTGCGACGGTCAACGGAAAAGGCAGCAAACTTCGTTTCCGGACATCGCTGCGCGGATGAAAATCTATGAATTGAATGCAATTGGAGACCGGCCCGATGTCCGGACGGTCGGTTAAGGGTCTATTTCGGCTTCACCGAAATGACCTAGCGAACGAAATGGCTTCAGATCGCCGGGAAATTTCCAATCAAAACGCATGGGGTCCGGTCCTCGTGAACGTTAAGGGAAACGGCTGGCTGAGAAACTCATATCACGAGAGAACTCACACCGGCCGCGAATACGAGGCATAAACGCAGCAGACGGAAAAAGGTTCCAAAGAAAAACCCGGCACGATGGCCGGGTTTTTTGGACGTGGTGTCTTGTCCTGTGACTTTATGCGGCTTCGTCCTGGGAATCGTCGTCTTCGACGACCTTGCCGCGCTTCGGGCCCTTGTTCAGATTAATCTCGACAAGGCGAACGGCCTCGGTCTCGGACATCTTGTTGACGGCGGCAATTTCGCGCGCCATACGATCAAGTGCAGCTTCATAGAGCTGACGTTCGGAATAGGACTGCTCAGGCTGGTTCTCGGCGCGATAGAGATCGCGAACCACTTCGGCAATCGAGATCAGATCGCCCGAATTGATCTTGGCATCATATTCCTGGGCGCGACGCGACCACATGGTGCGCTTGACGCGGGCCTTGCCCTGGACAACCTTAAGCGCCCGATCGACGAAATCCGTCTCGGAAAGCTTACGCATTCCGATGCTCATGGCCTTTGCCACGGGCACCTTCAGACGCATCTTGTCTTTTTCGAAGTCGATTACAAAAAGCTCAAGCTTCATGCCTGCGACTTCTTGCTCTTCAATCGCGGTGATCGTACCCACGCCGTGAGCGGGATATACGATCGATTCACCGGTCTTGAAGCCATGGCGTGCTGCTGAAGGTTTTTTCTGCTGGATCGTCATTCTTTTCAAAAACTCCCTGTTACGCACCCGGCGTAAACCGGGGCCGGGTCAGTCAGGCCCGGATGAGACGGAAGCACCGTCGGGGTGACTTCATCCTGGTCCAGCCAGACGCATGCAAAAAGAAATCCGTTCATCGCGATCCCAGACCCGACAACTCAAAATGTTGATATGTCAAGGAAACCGCGTGCGGATTGCTTATTTGCTTTCGTGATGGTTTGGGGCACACATAATGCCGCAGTGGATCAGTGTGAGGAAGCTATCACAAAAATCTGAGGAAATCAATAATTTGCTTTACGCACACCAAATCGGCCACGTTGACCGCTCATGCGGCCAACGGCATTGATTCGTCTTGATGCGTTATCGACTACACCTTTATCGACGGCCTGTCACGGCCTTCGATCAGTCGCCGGAACCGGGGTTGGCCGAGAAATACTTCTCGAACTTGCCCTGTTCGCCGTCCATTTCCTTGGCCTCCGGCAGCGGATCGCGCTTGACCGTGATGTTCGGCCAGATGGAGGCATAATCCGCGTTGATTTTCAGCCACTTGTCGAGGCCCGGCTCCGTATCGGGCTTGATCGCCTCGGCAGGACATTCCGGCTCGCAAACGCCGCAATCGATGCATTCATCGGGATGGATGACGAGAAAGTTCTCGCCTTCATAGAAGCAATCGACAGGGCAGACTTCCACGCAGTCGGTGTATTTGCAGCGAACGCAATTGTCGGTCACGACGTATGTCATGAAGCACTCCAGGGATATCTATCGTTTTCCGTGGATGCGCAACCTGGAACGTCGCGCCTTTCCCTCGGAAGCCGGCGGGCAACGGATGCGCTATGCGCAGGCATGCCGACCGACTGGTTACCAGCGGGTTGACCGTGAGGTATCGACTTTGCTGGCCAATTTCAAGGACAAACAATCCCCAAAACCATGGAGGTCGGATAGAGTTTTCTAATCATCCTCTGACGTCAGCCGGTCGATCGCGCGCCGATCGCGTTTCGTCGGCCGTCCAGTGCCCGGCGCGCGGCTAGCCTGCTCGAACGGAGTGAGACGTTTTGTCTCATCCGGCGGCGGCGTCAGGTCCTCGTAAAGCAGCTTCGCCTCTTCGAAAGGACCTCTCCGGTCGCCTGGGAGACGCACGATCAGGACGACGTCCCGCCGCTCCAGCGAAAGTTCGATCCGGTCGCCGGCCTTGACGCCATAGCTCGGCTGCACGACCCGCTCGCCATTCACCCGCACGCTGCCGTTTTGGACATAGACCTGCGCCAGCGAGCGGGATTTTACCATACGGGCAAAGAACAGCCACTTGTCGATGCGCTGGCGCGAACCGGAAGATGGCTGCCTCTCGTCCGTCATGGCCTATTTCTTCATCTGCTCCTTAAGCGCTGCGAGCTTGGCGAAAGGAGAATCCGGATCGATCGGCTTTTCCTTGCGCGGCGGCTTGGCTTCGAAACGCAGTGGCTGCGATACGCCGCGATTGTTGCGGTCGTTCCGGTCATTGCGATCATTGCGCTCTTTCCGATCACCGCGATCCTGGCGATCGTTGCGTTCGGATCTGTTGCCCTGATGCTGCGGACGACCGCCATCGCGATTGCCGCGCGGCCCCCTGTTATCGCCACGGGCTTCGCGCCCATCACGATTATCCCGGCCTTCGCGATTGCCTTCGCCATTCGCCTGCTGCTCACCGCCGCCGTTGCGGCGATTGCCCTGATGACCACGTCCCTCGCCCTGGCTGTGCTGGCCGCGACGATGATCGCCATGGCCGCGTCCGCCCTGGCGCTGCTGGTTGTCACCGCGTCCGCCAAGACGCCAAAGCAGAACCGGCTTCGGCTCGACCGGCTCGGCAGCAACGACATCGGCACCCGGAAGTTCGGTTGCCGCAACAACGGCTTCCGCAGGCTCGGCGGCTGCAGGCGGCTCAGCCTGAACTTCGGCTGCAGGGGTCGCATCCTGTGCGACGGCTTCACCTTCCGTAGCCGGCTCATCGCTGTGGCCATCGGCATCGTCATGGTCAGCCTTATCGGCAGCTGCTTCAGCAGCCTGCGCCGCCGGAGCGGGTGCCGAAGTGGCATCCTGCTGCGCGAGGAAGGCCAACGCATCTTCCGCCTTCACGGCGTCGGCGCGATAGCCGAGACCCTTCAGGATCTCTTCCATATCTTCCAACGTTGCGCCGAGGATGGAGAGCATCGACGTCGTCGTCGTGAAGCGGCGGCCGTCATAAGCACCTTCCGGACGCGAGGCCTGACCGGGCTTCCACTGCAGCAGCGGACGGATGATGTCCGCCAGCCGTTCGAGAATGTCGATGCGCACCGCACGCTTGCCGAGGAAACGGAAACCGGCGAGCTTGTAGAACATGCGCTCAAAGCTCGGATCGGTGGCGACGGAGGTGCGGCCGGCGGCCAGAACCGGGATTAGGTCGCCATACCCCGGCTTGTCGAGGCCGTCGTTCTTCAGCGCCCAAAGCAGGGTGATGAGCTCGGCCGGAGCCGGCTTCAACAGGGCAGGCACGAAAATGTGGTAGGCACCGAAGCGCACGCCGTAGCGGCGCATCGAGGCACGCGCGTCCTGGTCGAGCGACTTCACCTCCTCGGTGACGTCGCGGCGGAAGAGCACGCCGAGACTTTCGACGAGCTGGAAGGCCAGCCCCTTGGCAAGACCCTGCAGGTCCTCGGCGCGCGACAGATCGTCGAGCGGCTTTAGGACCGTGCTGATATGATGATTCACGAAGCGCTCGATGCGCGCCGCAACATGGTCGCGCGCATTGCCGGTCAACTGCTCGTCGGCAAGCAGGATGACGCGCGGACGCATGACGTGATCGCTGCCCGAGAGCCGCGCCACGGGATCGCCGAGCCAACGGACGAGGCCATCGGCGCTGATCGCCAGATCGCTGTTGCCGGCCGCGTGGATACGGGCGGCGCGCGCCTCGAACTCCAGCGCGAGCGCCTTCTGCGAGGCCGTCTGGACAGCCTTGGCGTCCGGCCCCTCGGTTCCCGCGATAGGCGTGAACCGGAAACCGGTCAACTGTCCCACATGATGCCCCTCAACGAAGACATCCCCATTCACACTGATTTCAGCTTCCAGCATCGCATTCTCTCTCAGGCGCTTCATGAGCACAGATGTCCTGCGATCAACAAAGCGTTTCGTCAACCTTTCATGTAACGCATCGGACAATCGATCTTCGATTTCCCGCGTCTTTTCTTGCCAGTGTGTCGGATCGGCAAGCCAGCCGGGCCGGTTCGACACATAGGTCCAAGTCCTTATCTGCGCGATTCGCGCCGAAAGCGTGTCAATCTCGCCATCCGTCCGATCGGCACGATGCACCTGTTCGGCAAGGAAGTCTTCCTTTACCGTGCCATAGCGCACGAGGTCGGAAAAGAGGGTGGCGATAAGATCGGCATGCTGGGCGGGCGTAATCCGCCGATAATCCGGAAGCGCGCAGGCTTCCCATAATTTTTCGACCCGCGCCGCATTGTTGGCGAGATCGGAAATCTCGAGATCGCGCGACAGATATTCCAGCGCCTGCTGATCAACCGCCGGCAACGCGCGCGTCAGGCCCTGTACGCGCGGCGCACTCTCAAGGCTCGCGCGCAGCGAAGCGATCGAGCAAAAATCGAATTCCTTGGTGCGCCATTGTAGCACTTTAACCGTATCGAACTCATGACCCTCGATGCGCCGCACCAACTCGTCGTCGAACGGATCGACCTGACCGGTCACACCAAAAGTGCCGTCCTTCAGGTGACGGCCGGCGCGGCCGGCGATCTGGCCGAGTTCGCCCGGATTGAGATTGCGAAATTGATAGCCATCGAACTTGCGATCCTGGGCGAAGGCGACGTGATCGACATCCAGATTGAGGCCCATGCCGATCGCATCCGTCGCAACCAGATATTCGACATCGCCGGCCTGGTAGAGTGCCACCTGCGCATTGCGGGTCCGTGGGCTGAGCGCGCCGAGGACAACCGCCGCTCCGCCGCGCTGACGGCGGATGAGTTCGGCGATGGCATAAACCTCGTCGGCGGAGAAGGCGACGATCGCCGTGCGTTGTGGCAGGCGCGTGATCTTCTTCTGCCCGGCATAAAAGAGATGCGACAAGCGGGGCCGCTCGACGACGGTGATCCCCGGCAACAACTGCTCGAGAATCGGCCGCATCGTGCCCGCGCCAAGCAGCAGCGTCTCGTCGCGCCCGCGCAGATGAAGGATACGGTCGGTGAAGATATGGCCGCGCTCCAGATCGCCCGCGAGCTGCACTTCATCGATGGCAACAAAGGACGCGCGCGTCTCTCGCGGCATGGCCTCGACAGTGCAGACGGAATAACGCGCATTCGGCGGTGAAATCTTCTCTTCCCCGGTGACCAGCGCGACATACTGCGCCCCGACCTTTTCGACGACACGGGTATAGACCTCGCGCGCCAGCAGCCGCAGCGGCAGGCCGATGACGCCGTTGCCGTGCGCCACCATGCGCTCGATGGCATAATGGGTTTTGCCGGTATTGGTCGGTCCGAGCACCGCGGTCACGCCGCGTCCGCTCAGGATCATTGGCTGCGAGGTCTGAGTCATAGGTCCATGCATGGGCGAGAAACCGCTGTCTTCCGATCAACAAGCTCCCCAGGGAAGAGAAGAAGAGATGACGACCATATGTGACAAAGGCAAGACCTGAATGAAAAAACAACGGTCGCAATATGCGATTTCCTCATTGGCGGCCTCAACCAAAAGCTACATTGTCCCTGCATCCCAAGCGAGTCCCGACGAGTCCGGAACAGCTTGAGAACGAATCGGCGACGAATCGCTGACTCACTGTAGTTCCCTTTCTGTTCACCACTATATATGGATTTTGATTCGCAGAATCCCACCAAATACTGATTCATATCTAGACCCCTTTTTACGTGAATTGGAGTCATGTGACGAATCCGGCAGGATGGCACCCGCGTTTGAAAAATATAATTAACCATTTGTTAATTATATGAATTTCCATGAGAATCCAGCCAGGAAACTTTCGAATTAAGAATTGGGTCAAAGCCGGAACGAATCGGCGACGAATCGCTGACTCCGGCCGATTCTGTATTTGTTCTACACAACATCTAGCGTGATTCCGAGCAAAACGCGCAGGACTCCGGATGGTTGAAACGCAGAATCCTGCCGAATCAGGGATTGCGATTAATTTTTAAGCGAAGCCGCACATGATAAATCCATAAATTCGCGCAGAAATTGAACCCGTTAACACATCGACCAAAGCCGGAACGAATCAGCGACGAATCGCTGATTCGTTCACGTACTCTATTTGTTCTCAGCTAGATATAGCTTTCGGGTAGGGCGGCTCATCCAAATGGAGAATGAAGAGGAGATATGGATAGCCTCGGAATTCGCCGGAATTAACTATTTCGCTAGCGAAGTACCACTTTTCGGCGATTGAACTTAAGTCTACCTCATCGAAAGAGGTAGATCTTCCGATGAGCCGATCATCCCGACGTTAACCAAAGCCCAAATGCAGAACGAATCGCTGACGAATCACGGACAGGTCCATTTTCCCGTTTCGTTCACCGCAACATATTGTATTTAAAGCAATTTTTAACCATATACAAAGGTCGCCGGCGGGCATTTTCCGCATGCATCAGGTGCGTGCGTTAACATTCTTGCGCAGCTTGCCGGCTCAACCCGATGAGTTGTTATTTCTGAGCCGGAACAATTTCTCGCGAAATAAGTTTCTATTCACAGCGACACTGGTGCGCTACTCATTAGAGGGGGACGGGTAAAGAACGCATCGGGACTATCAACTTAGCGCATCTGATATGCTTGTGTGACGACGTCACTCCGGCGGGATGCTCTAGGCGCTTGACGCGGAGGAAATACGCCATGCTTGGTACGATATTACTCGTGATTTTGATTCTGTTGCTGATCGGCGCACTTCCGAACTGGGGTTACAGCCGGGGTTGGGGTTACGGTCCATCAGGTGGTCTCGGACTCGTTCTTGTCATCATCCTCATACTGCTGCTGATGGGCCGGATCTGATCCGGCCGATATTGTTGAAGACCTCACACACTAGGGAGCATTATCATGAAGAAAATCATCGTCGCGATCGCACTTGTCGGCGCACTTGCCTCCTGCACCGCAACCGAAAAGGGAACAGCCATAGGCGCCGGCACGGGCGCGATCATAGGCGGTGTCGCCAGCAATAGCTGGGGTGGTGCCGCAATCGGCGCCGTCGCTGGCGGTGCTGTCGGCTACCTGATCGGCCGCTCCCAGGAGCATCCTGGCTATTGCATCTATCGTGACCGCAATGGCCGCCGCTATGAGGCTCGCTGCCGCTAAGGCGGTTACAGGCGAAGATCGATTTCTGTCGGCCGATCGTCAACGCGCTGTCGACGATCGGTCTTAAAAGACAAATCCTCGCGCCGACAACCTTGGACCGACATTTTTCTTGAGACGAAGATACCCACGCCGGTCTGGCGGGGGTCGGGTTAACGTTTTTGGAAAGGAACGGCGCCATGACCGAGATCATTGCAAGCATCGCAGGGCTCGCTTTTGTCGGCACCACGTTTATTGTGCTGGGTTATGCCGCATGGATGCGGGACAAGGAAATGCGCCGCATGCCCGTGGAGGCGGTCGTCTTGGATTTCAAACCCCGGCAACGGCGATCCGCAAATTCAAGCCGGCGATGATTGCCGGGCATTCCGGCAATCATCGGGTATTTACCTACCAGATCAAACGACGAATTGGCCGCCATTGGCGCTGATTGTCGATCCCGTGATGAATCCGGCGTCATCGCCGACGAGGAAGACGACGATACGGGCAATTTCTTCGGGGTCGCCCAGACGGCCGACGGGGATCTGCGGGATGATCCGTTCGTTCAAGACCTTTTCCGGCACCGCAAGCACCATCTCGGTACCAATATAGCCAGGGCAGATGGCATTGACCGTGATATTCTTGGCGGCACCCTCCTGGGCAAGCGCCTTGGTGAAGCCGAGATCGCCGGCTTTGGCGGCGGAATAATTCGCCTGACCCATCTGGCCCTTCTGGCCGTTGATCGAAGAGATATTCACGACGCGGCCAAAGCTGCGGTCACGCATGCTCTGCCAGACATGGTGCGTCATGTTGAACAGGCCGGTGAGGTTGGTGTTGACGACCTCGTGCCATTGCTGCGGCGTCATCTTGTGGAACATGGCATCTCGGGTAATCCCGGCATTGTTGACGAGAATCTCGATCGGACCGAGTTCGTCCTTAATCGCGGCGATGCCCTTACCGCAGGCTTCGTAGTCGGACACATCCCACTTATGGACGGAAATACCCGTCACTTCATGGAAAGCCCGCGCCTTCTCGTCATTGCCGGCATAGGTTGCCGCAACCCGGTAGCCCGCATTGCGCAACGCCATCGAAATGGCTGCTCCGATGCCGCGCGTACCCCCTGTCACCAACGCCACTCTGCTCATATTCCACTCCCCTCTGTTATCGCCAAAGCGGATCAGCACTCTCGAATCGCTTGATCCTTCTCTCGCTATTTACTTTAGCACGACCTTATTAAAAACCATCTCGTACCATTTTGGGGACGGAGCGAAGCGCCCTAGAGCGCTGTGCGTTCACTTGAACGCACAAAGATCGCTCCAGCCTTTTGAATCCAGAGCATCTTGTCCGCTTTTCAGGTGATCCCACCTGAAAGCGGAATGCTTTAGAGCGCTTCGAAACACATAGCGACGCCCATGCCGCCGCCGATACAGAGCGTGGCGAGGCCCTTCTTGGCGCCGCGGCGCTTCATCTCGAACAACAGCGTGTTGAGGATGCGGGCGCCGGAAGCGCCGATCGGGTGGCCGATGGCGATGGCGCCGCCGTTGACGTTGACAACAGACGTATCCCAGCCGAGGTCCTTGTTGACGGCGCAGGCCTGCGCGGCAAAGGCTTCATTGGCCTCGATGAGGTCGAGATCGCCGACGGACCAGCCCGCCTTTTCCAGCGCCTTGCGCGAGGCCGGGATCGGGCCTGTACCCATGATCTGCGGGTCGACGCCGGCGGTTGCCCAGGAAACGATGCGGGCGAGCGGCTGAATGCCTCGGCGCGAAGCTTCAGCCTCGGTCATCAGCACGGTAGCCGCCGCGCCGTCATTAAGGCCGGAAGCATTGCCCGCCGTCACCGTCCCTTCCTTGTCGAAGGCGGGGCGCAGCTTGGTCATGCCGTCCAGCGTCGCACCGTGACGGATGAATTCATCGGCGTCGACACTGACGTCGCCCTTGCGGGTCTTGACGATGAACGGCACGATCTCGTCCTTGAAGCGGCCGGCGAGCTGGGCGGCTTCGGCCTTGTTTTGCGAGGAAACGGCGAACTGATCCTGGTCGTCGCGCGAAAGCTGCCACTGACGGGCGATGTTTTCCGCCGTGATGCCCATGTGATAGCCGTAGAAGGCGTCCGTCAGGCCGTCCTTGATCATCGTGTCGATCATCTTCATGTCGCCCATCTTTGTACCGCCGCGAAGATGCGCAGCATGGGGGGCCATGGACATGGATTCCTGGCCGCCGGCGACGATGATCTTCGCATCGCCAGAAGCGATCTGCTGCATGCCGAGCGCAACGGCGCGCAAGCCGGAACCGCAGAGCTGATTGACGCCCCAAGCGGTGGCCTCCTGCGGAACGCCGGCCTTCATGGCGGCCTGGCGAGCCGGATTCTGCCCTTCGCCGGCCTGCAACACCTGACCGAGGATCACCTCGTCGACTTCCCTGGCCTCGACACCAGCGCGCTCCAACGCGCCCTTGATCGCAGCCGCGCCGAGCTCATGAGCCGGAATGGTCGCAAAGGCGCCGTTAAAGGAACCGACAGCAGTGCGAGCTGCACTGGCGACGACGATGGATGGATTGCTCATGGAAGCCTCCTCAAAGGTTGAACATATATAAGCCGAAACTGTCAAAGCTTTGCGCCCGAGTCAAACGACAAGAATTTTGGTCTTCCAGATTTCACGAAGTCGTCATCACCCGGCAAAAAATACAATCAAAGGAAAGGGCTTGCCGCATCGCACAAACCGATTGTCACCAAGCTTCTTTTGCGTCTACACTTGGCAGTGGAGGAGTTTCCATACAATCAGACGGGGCCAGGAGACTGATAATGGCAAAAAATGAGGGCCAGATCGTAATCAAGAAATATGCCAACCGCCGCCTATACAATACCGGCACCAGCACATACGTGACGTTGGATGACTTGGCGGAGATGGTAAAAAAGGGAGAGGAATTTATCGTCCAGGATGCGAAAAGCGGTGAGGAGATCACGCATTCGGTGCTGACGCAGATCATTTTCGAACAGGAATCGAAGACCGGAAATACGTTGCTGCCGATTTCGTTCCTGAGGCAACTGATCACCTATTACGGCGATCAGATGCAGATGGTCGTGCCGAGCTTCCTCGAACACTCCATGCGCGCCTTTACCGAGCAGCAGACGCAGATGCGCGAGCAGATCAATCGCGCCTTTGGCGAAACGCCGCTCGGCAAGAACCTGCAACTGCCGATCCAGATGGTCGAGGAACAGGTCCGTCGCAATACCGAAATGTTCCAGCAGGCCATGCAGATGTTCTCGCCCTTCATGAAACCGCCGGCGAAAGAAAGCCGCAAGGCGGAGGCAAAGGACATCGACGAGCTGAAAGAACAGCTCCGCGCGATGCAGAACAAGCTGGATAGTTTGTGAGCATCTCACCCTCTCCCCAGCGAGGCTATTAGATTCACACATAGTCGCAAGCGGAGAGGAGAAGGGATACGCCGCGCTTGGCTGCTTGGAACTGTTGCCAGCCGTCGAGCATGACGATTGGGCCCGGCTTGCCGTAGTAGCCGGTCCAACCGCCGAGGCGGGCGCAGACCCAGGCGGCATAGGCCAGCGAGCCTTTGGGATGAGGGTTCTTCTGTCTGGCGGTCGTGCCCTCCAGCTTGGCGCTGAAGGCTTCCAGAAGCGGCCGGTCGCTCGGCTCGAAGGCGTCTTCGATGGGGCGCAAGGCGCCGCCCGGAGGAGCGCCGTCGCGCGAATGCACCAGTTGCTGCACAATCACGGCCGCGACGAAGGCGGCCATCACTAGATTGCTCAGCGGCACCTCGTCCTCGATGCGCAGGGCTTCGATATCAAAGCCCTGCGTCTTCAGGGTGCGGAACAATTGCTCGATTGCCCAGCGGCGGCGATAAAGGGCGATGACCGCCGCCGCCTGGCCTGCATCCGACACCTCGTAGGTTGTCAGCAGCCGCCAATGGATCGGCGTCTCGCCCGGCGGCGGTGCGCCCTCGCGCACATCCACCAGAAAGAGGCGCACACCATCCGGGACGTTGTTGTAGATGCCATTCTTCGGGCGCGGCAATGTCACCGCACTGAAGCGGATCGCCAACTGCGCGTCGCGCTCTTTGCGGCCCGGCTTGGCCGGCAGCGTGAAGGCCAGGCTTGCCGCAACCGGCAAGGCGTCCGCCATGGCCAACAGCGACGGCTGGTCCTTACCGAAGCTGCGATCCCAAGCCATCCGGATGACGAGATCGACATTGGCGGGCCGTCGGGTGAAGGCCTCGTAGATATCGCTTTCGCGGTCGGCGATGACGGTGATGTGGCGCGCGGCCGCGCAAACCTGCGCGGCGCGGTCGGCGCCCTCCAGCCAGCGATAGCTTTCCTTCTCCTCGATCGGACGCGCGCGCTGCGTGCCGCGCTTGCCTTTGTCGCGGCTTAAAAACTGCCCATGGATCGCGCCGATGATCGCGCCATCATCCGCATCGACCCCGATCATCGCATGCAGGTAAAGACCGCCACCGCCGCCGGAGCGCACCACCGTCGTATCCTGAATGGCCAAGATATGCCGATCCGCGCAACGGCTGGCCGTGCGCAACGCCGCCGCATCGATCATCGCCTGCGGATCAACCGCATCATTGCGCAAAAACCGGCTCAAGCGGATCTCTCCAGCCCGATTGCCGCCGAGCTTGCGCACCCGCATCCCCCGGCCAGCCGTCTCAACAAGGCGCTCCAGCAAGAACACCCCCCTTTTTCCAAGCGACGGTCGCCAAACCGTCCCAGGCTCAAATCACCCATCGCTTAATTCTCCTGCTTTTTGCAGAAGAATCAGAACTCCACTCCATAGGCAATTCTAAATGTGTGAATGCCATAGCCCCAGCGAGGAGAGGGGGCATCCTAAATCCGTGCTCCGCACAACCTTCTCCCCGCTGGGGAGAGGGTAAAAAGCCTTATAGCCCGATCGAAACATCCCGCCCGGCCGAGCGGATCGAAATGGTGAATCCGCCGATGACGTCGATGAAGGCGATGGTCATCAGAACGAAAAACGTCTGCGTCGCCGCATCCTTGACCAGCAGGAATTCGACCAGATAGGCGATGAACACCAGCATCGACAGCATGTGATTGAGCAGCGAGCCAGAACCGTTGCGCGTCGCCTTCAGTATTTCGAAAAACAGCATGACCAGCGCGATGACGATGAAGAAATCGCCGAGCTGCAGCGTCCATGTCGCGCTCGAAAGCATGGCGAGCGTAAGCAAGACATCGTTGAGGGAAGCGATGCCGCCGGCGCCCATCAGACCCAACGTCGCCAGATTATAGAGCACGAGGGGAACGATCATCAGCGGGAAGGCAACAACCATAATCAAGAAAATCTCTTCGAAATTGAAGTCGCCGCGAGTTTTACCGCAAAGGGTCTGAAGTGCGAAGCAGTTTTCGGGCGCGAGCCAGCAGAACCAAAATGCGCAAACAGAAAAAGGCCGGCGAAACGCCAGCCTTTGAATCTCAACTCCAAGGGAGCGCTAGAATTATGCGCTTTCCTTCGGCGTCAGAACCTGACGGCCGCGATACATGCCGGTCTTCAGATCGATATGATGCGGGCGACGCAGTTCGCCGGAGTTCTTGTCTTCGACATAGGTCGGAGCCTTGAGCGCATCAGCCGAGCGGCGCATACCGCGCTTGGACGGGCTCGTTTTTCTCTTCGGTACAGCCATTCTCGTTACTCCACTTTGCGGACGAAACATATCAGCGGCCAGCCAGGCGGCCGAAACAGATATGCATCAATTTCGGAAATTGGGCGGGCTTATACATGGCTAAAGGGACTTTGACCAGTCCCTTCCCGCATTTTTTGCCCGCACCACCTGATTCGGATCGATGGAAGCCGAATCAGTGATCAGGCTTCGTCTTCCGGCACGATCCACGGCTCCTCACGTGCGGCTTTTTCCCATTTCTGCCAGGCGGGCAGTGCTTTCATCGCAGCCATGTAGTCCAGCGTGTCGGCGGCGCTGACGAGATCATAAACCTCAAGACGGTTGACGACCGGCGCAAACATCGCATCGGCACCGGAGAAAGCGCCAAACAGGAAGGGACCGCCGGAATGGGCGCGCATCTCGCGCCAGATCGTCTCGATGCGCGCAACATCGTCCATGACACCCTCGGGCAGATCGAGCCGGCTGACGGGACGACGGATGTTCATCGGGCAGGCATTGCGAAGCGCGCGGAAGCCCGCCAGCATCTCCATCGAGATCGAGCGCGCCGTGGCGCGCGCCTGCCGATCCCTGGGCCAAAGGCCGGCATCCGGGAAAAGCTCGGCCGCATATTCGATAATGGCGAGCGATTCCCAGACCTTGAAGCCGTCATGGACCAGCATCGGCACCTTGCCCGTCGGCGAAACCTCGCGGATGCGCGGATTGCCGGCCGGAAAATCGAAGGGGATCAGCACCTCTTCGAAAGAGATGCCGCAACCCTCCAAGGCAATCCATGGCCGAAAGGACCAGGAGGAATAATTCTTGTTTCCGATATAGAGGGTCAGCTTGTCCATGGTTTGTCCTTCTTATTTTTGGAACTCGAATACCAGAAGTTCCTCGAAATGATTCATGTCGTCGAACGAACAAAAGGCCGGCGGTCGCAGCTCGATAACCGGCACCGCAGCGCGGACATCGGCGGCAACCTGGTCCAGCATCGCCTGCCAGCGCGGCAGCGCCTCATCAACCAGCCGCTCGATGACATAGGCGAAGGTGATGTGGAACGGATAGACGTCGTGGTCGGGATGGCGATAGCCGAGAAGATCGGCAAGGGCATTGCGCCACTCCCGCATCACCTTCCGATCCGTCTCGGTCGCGCCGTCCACCAGCAGGCCGCTCGGCCGCGCACGCGTCACCGCCACCTTGAACGGATCGTGCGTGGAAAAGGCCTTCAAACGCTCGCCCATGATCTCCGTCATCTCATCGACCGGTGCATCGAGCGCGATATCGGCCGGCCAATAAGGCCGCGTGCGGCGATATTCGATAATACCCTGAAACAGCGTCATATGCAGGCTGGAAATCGGCGTGAAGGTGAATTGCGAGGCTTCCGGCATCGCCAGAAATTTCTCCCGTGCCGCCACAACGGCGCGCTGCGTCTCAGAACCTTCCACCACATGGCAGACGATCGTATTGCCCGGCTCGTATTGAAAATTGCCCGAGAGGTCGTAGCGCGTACCGAGATGAACGGGCGGTTCCGGATGACGGCTCTTGGAATATTTCAGCAGTTCGGGCGAGAAGGCATCGATGCTCATGGGCAGGTCCGGTTTTGGTTGGCAGATCACCCGCCCTTACGTCACATGCAAGAATGCCAGATGACGGTTACCGGATCGAACGACAAGTTCTGATATCAATCATAAAGGCATTTGATGTACTCGCCGGAATTCTTCGCCCGCCGCTGGATCAGCGACGCGAGCTGGCGCAGTCCGCGCCCCGGTCTGCTGGCCACCCTGTCGATCGGATTGGGCAAGGAGACGGCGAGAAGGGCGGCCTGGCGGCCTGTCAATTTCGAGGCCGGCACCTTGAAATGATAACGCGCCGCCGCCTCTATGCCGTAGATGCCCGGTCCCCATTCGGCGATGTTCAGATAGATTTCCATCATCCTCCGTTTCGACCAGACGGACGAGGAGAAAACGGCGAGCGGCAGTTCCAGCGCCTTGCGCACGAAGGAGCGGCTGTTCCAGAGGAAAAGATTCTTCACGGTCTGCATCGGGATCGTGCTGCCACCGCGCGTGGACTCGCCCCGCAGCGTCTCCTGCACAAGCATGCGCATCTCGCCCCAGTCGACACCACCGTGAAAACAGAATTGCCCGTCCTCGGAAACCATGACCGACTGCACCAACACCGGTGCTATATCGTCGAAGGAAACCCATCGCCGATCATATCCCCGAAGCATGATGGCATCGCGCAACATTAGGGTCGAAATCGGATGGATGAACGGCAGCGCATAGAGGAGGATGAGGAAATAGGGCAGCAGCAGCAAGCCGATGAGGACAAGGACGATACGCTGCCAGAGCGGACGGCCCTTGAAGCGCGCAAGTCGGCCCGGCCGTCGCGGCATCTCGGCTTCTTCCTCGCTGTCCGTCGGAATGTCCAATTGTTGAAGGTCCACCGTTTCTCCACCCCGGAGCACTCTTCGCGTGTCCGGGGGACGCGCCAAGAATACTGCAAGTGTCATACCGTCTACACAGAGCGATGACCAGAGTGCGCCGAGATTCCCACCCCGGCGGTTGACAATTCTCGTTGCCAGCGACCGGCACTCATGCCAAACAGCGGCCATGGACAGCACCACTTCTTCCTTTGAACATCGCCTCAGGGACAACGCCGGCAAAGTCGAGGCTGTCCTGAGTGGGCTTCTTGCCGACGCCTGCCTGAACGGCGAAATCGTTCGCCCCACGCGTTTGCTCGAAGCGATGCGTCATGGTGTGCTGAACGGCGGCAAGCGGCTGAGGCCGTTTCTGGTGATGGAGACTGCAGCGCTTCTCGGTGGCAACGATGACGCGGCGCTGCGCATCGGCGCGGCACTCGAATGCGTGCATTGCTATTCGCTGGTGCATGACGACCTGCCGGCCATGGACGACGACGACCTGCGCCGAGGGCAGCCGACCGTGCATGTCGCCTTTGACTATGCGACGGCGATCCTCGCCGGCGACAGCCTGCTGACCTACGCCTTCGACATCATCGCCGCGCCGGAAACCGACCTGCCGGCTGAGAGAAAGATCGAACTCGTGCTGGCACTGTCGCGCGCGGCCGGTATCGGCGGCATGGCCGGCGGCCAGGCCCTCGATCTTGCGGCTGAAAAAGAGGCTCCGGACGAGCACGGCATCACCATGCTGCAGGCGATGAAGACCGGTGCACTGATCCGATTTGCCTGCGAAGCCGGCGCCATCGTTGCCGGCGCCTCAGCTGAGGATTGTCAGCGGCTGCGTCTCTTCGGTGAAAAGATCGGCCTCGCCTTCCAGCTCGCCGACGATCTTCTCGACCTGACTGCCGATACTGCTACCATGGGCAAGGCTACCGGCAAGGACGCCGCCCGCGGCAAGGGAACATTGGTCGCGCTGCACGGCCAGGCCTGGGCGGAAGCCACACTTGCCCGCCTGGTCACGGAAGCCTCGGAACTGCTGTCTCCCTACCGAGAGAAAGCGACTATCCTGATCGAGACGGCCCAGTTCGTGGCGAACCGCAAGAGCTGAATTCTTTCGTGCAGAGAGGATATGTGGACGGGCGAGGTTGTCACCTCAGCTAGCGGCCAGCTTTGACAAATGGCCGAAACGAAGCCGGTACTGGGCGGGCGTCAGGCCGGTCTTACGTCGGAACAGGCGGTTCAGAAAGCTAACGTCCTCGTAGCCGACCTCGTCGGCTATGGCTTCTACGCTCATGTCACTTGTCTCGAGCAGTTGCTTGGCCTCCTCAATCCGAATCGCGTGGAGATAATCGATCGGCTTCATCCCGGTCGCCTTGGTAAAACGACGGAGGAAGGATCGTTCGGGCAATCCGGATCGCGCGATGATCGATGCGATCGGCGCGCGTGTACGGTAGTGGAGCGCCAGCCATTCCTGACAACTGCCGATCACAGGATCGTCCGAGCGGCGGCGGCAGGTAAGAGACGCGAACGGCTGCTGGCCAAGGTCGTGCCACTGCAGCATATAGACCTTGGCGACCTCGATCGCTTCCTTCAGCCCCACGAATCTCGCGATGACATAGAGTGCGAGATCCTGCCAGCTCGAACCTCCTCCGGCCATGACGATCCGCTCACCTTCGCCCGCCAGGACGAGGGAGCGGTTGATGCTCACACGCACACCGGGATAATTGTCCGCCAACGTCGATACATAGCCCCAATGTATGGTCGCCTCGCAATCCGAGAGCAGTCCCGCCTCGCCAAACAGCACGGCCCCAGCGCACGCGCTGGCAAGGAATGATCCTCGCCTGTAGTTTTCTGCCAGCCATTGCGCCTCGGGCTCATATTGGCCGGAGACGCTTTGGCCCGGGTTCACAAAGAAGTCGGGAATGCAGATGATGTCGGGGGACGGGCAATCATGCAAGGCGAAGTCTGGATGGATCCGCACCTCGTTTATCGCCCGAAAATTCTCGACGTTTCTGGCGACGACATAAGGCCGCATCCGTGGCTCGCAGATCTCGCCCCTGGTTATGAACGGCCAGTCGCGACCGGGCGACGAGAACAGATCGAGCATGCCGTAGAGGGTCGAAGCGGTCGCCGCGGGAACCGCGAGTATCGCGACGTTCAGTGGTCGATCGCCTGCGGTCATCGAAATCACCCCATCAAATGGCGGAAATCACCAGGTCATGGCAGTTATAGCTTTAGCACCTCATCCGACGTTGAACTAGCTTTGTGACATTCCGGGCAGAAGACGGAGGTTCGACATGTCGACTGACCATCTACGCAACGGCTTTCGCGGAGAGCTGCTGGAACCGGATGACGCCGGATATGAGCAGGCCAGGATCGTCTGGAACGGCATGATCGACCGGCGGCCGGCGGTGATCGCGCGGTGTCGCAACGCCGCCGACGTTGTTCTCGCCGTAAACTATGCCCGGGAGCGCGATCTCCTGATCGCCGTGCGAAGCGGCGGCCACAATGTTGCGGGATACGCCGTCTGCGATCGGGGGATGATGATCGACATGTCGCAGATGAACTCGGTGCGCGTGCCTCCCGAGCTCGATCGCGTGTTCGTGGAAGGAGGCGCGACCTGGGCCGACGTCGACGCGGCCACAACGCCGTTCGGCAGGGCCACTCCGGGTGGCCTCATTTCCGCGACCGGCGTGGCTGGCCTTGCCCTCGTCGGCGGCATCGGCTGGCTGCGGGGAAAGTATGGATTGAGTTGCGACAACATAATCTCGGCAGAACTGGTGACCGCCGACGGGCGCTTGGTTCGCGCCAGCGCATCGGAAAATCCAGATCTCTTCTGGGCGCTTAGGGGCGGAGGCGGCAATTTCGGCGTCGTCGTCAATTTCGAGTTCATGCTCCATGAGATCCCGCCGCTGCTCATGTTCTGCGCGCCGGTCTATCCGGAGGAGAGAGCCGTGGAGGTACTCGCCCTGTGGCGCGATTACATGGCGGGGGCGCCCGACGAAGTCACAGGATTGGCCGAGTTCTCCGCGGTTCCTGACGATCCGGCCTATCCGCAGAATTGTTGGGGCCGCAGGGTTTTGAGCTTGGCGACCGTATACGACGGTCCTGCGGAGACCGGCGAGCTGGTCACGATGCCGCTTCGTCAGTTCGGCGAACCCCTGATGGATTTCAGCGACCGGATGCCCTACCGCACCTTACAGACGCTCTACGATAGTCTTTTCCCAAAAGGACGCGACCGGTGCTATTGGAAGTCCACCTATCTCGCGCATCTAAAGCAGGAGACGATCGAGGCCATTGCGGCGAGCCTGAACAGGCGGCCGTCGGAGATGACGTTCGCATCCATCTGGAAGTTTGGTGGACAGGTGGGCCGCATCGCCGCCGACGCCACCGCCTTCGGCGACAGGTCCATGCCCTTCATGCTTAGCCTCGATGCCATTTGGTCGTCGCCGTCGGACGATGAGGCCAACATCGCATGGGTGAAGTCGGTTTGGAACGACATGCAGGTTCATAGCACCGGGAGGAGCTACCTGAACTTCCCAGGCCTCGGGGAGGCCCAAAATCTTGTAAGGGACGCCTTTGGGCCTGATGTCTTCGAGCGGCTTCTGCGGATCAAGAGGAAATATGATCCTGGCAATCTGTTTCGAATGAACCAGAACATCTGCGAGCAACTATGAGCAGTGTTTGGCTGGAGAGCCAGCCAAATCTATTTCGCCGGGGTAATACGAAGACATCGCGCCATGGCGATGCGGCGCAAAATGTCACCATGACAAGAAATTTTCGGCACAAGAGTGACGTTGCAGCGATTCCATGGCAATTCTGGCGCCCATTGCTGCGTCAGGCACGCGGAATCGGCCGCACCTCTGACCTCCCCCGGAGCTATCCCATGCATGAGGCGCTTGCCTATCTGCCGCAGATCCTGCCGGCCTATGTCGCCTACATCATCGCCGTCGTTAGTCCGGGACCGGCGATCATGGCCATCATCGCGACATCGATGACCCATGGCCGCAAGGCGGGCATGACGATTTCGCTCGGCATCTTCGGCGGCTCGCTGACCTGGGCGATCGCTGCCGCAGCCGGGCTTGCAACATTGCTGCAGACCTATGCCATGGCGCTGGAGATCCTGAAGGTCTTTGGCGGGCTCTATCTGCTCTACCTCGCCTACAAGGCATTTCGCGCGGTACGGTCGGGCGGCGACTTGCCGGCCGCCAGGGAGGAAACAAGAAGCCCGAGCTTCAAGTCGCTGATCCTGCGCGGCTACGGCATTCACGTCACCAATCCGAAAGCGATCTTCGCCTGGCTTGCCATCATCGCGCTCGGCATGCCGCAGGGGGCACCGGCCTCCGTCGCGGTGCTGATCATCACCGTCTGCTGCACGACCGGTTTTGTCGTGTTCATGGGCTACGCGACGCTATTCTCCACACCGCATGCCTTGAAAATTTACAGGAATGCGCGCCGGTGGATCGAGGGCGCCATGGCCGGCTTCTATTGCTTCGCCGGCATCAAACTGCTGACGAGCAACATCTAAGGTCAGGTATCAGAGGCCAAGTTCAGCGGCGGATCACTCCGCCGCGACGCTCTTCTGGCCGAAACGCTTCTCGATATAATCGGCAACCAGCGCTTCGAAATCAGAAGCGATATTCGGGCCGCGCAGCGTCATCGCCTTCTTGCCGTCGATGAAGACCGGGGCGGCCGGCGTTTCGCCGGTGCCGGGCAGCGAGATGCCGATATCGGCATGCTTGCTTTCGCCAGGCCCGTTGACGATGCAGCCCATGACGGCAACATTCAGCGCCTCGACGCCCGGATACTTCTCGCGCCAGACCGGCATGTTCTTGCGGATGTCGTTCTGGATGTTCTGCGCCAGTTCCTGGAACACGGTCGAGGTCGTCCGGCCGCAGCCCGGACAAGCCGCAACGACAGGCACGAACTGGCGGAAACCCATGACCTGCAGCAGTTCCTGCGCCACCTGCACCTCGCGGGTGCGGTCGCCGTTCGGTTCCGGCGTCAGCGAGACGCGAATGGTATCGCCAATGCCATGCTGCAGCACATAGCCCATGGCCGCCGACGAGGCGACGATGCCCTTGCTGCCCATGCCGGCCTCGGTGAGGCCGAGATGCAGCGCATGATCGGAACGGGCGGCAAGCATGGAGTAAACGGCGATCAGGTCCTGCACCTGGCTGACCTTGGCCGAGAGAATGATGCGATTGCGCGGCAGGCCGATTTCCTCGGCGAGATCGGCCGATATCAGCGCCGATTGCACGATCGTCTCGCGCGTCACCTCACGGGCCGAAAGCGGCGAGCCCTCGGCGGCATTCCTGTCCATCAGCGCCGTCAGCAGATCCTGGTCGAGTGAGCCCCAGTTGACGCCGATGCGCACTGGCTTGTCGTAGCGGATCGCCATTTCGATGATTTCGGCGAACTGCTTGTCCTTCTTGTCCTTGAAGCCGACATTGCCGGGATTGATGCGATATTTCGCCAGCGCCTCGGCGCAAGCCGGGTGGTCGGCGAGCAGCTTGTGGCCGATATAGTGGAAATCGCCGATCAGCGGCACGTCCATGCCGAGATGCAGCAGCCGTTCGCGGATCTTCGGCACGGCGGCAGCACTTTCGTCGCGATCGACCGTGATGCGCACCAGCTCCGAGCCGGCTCTGTAGAGAGCTGCGACCTGCGCCACCGTCGAATCGACATCAGCGGTATCGGTATTGGTCATGGACTGCACGACCACGGGCGCGCCGCCGCCGACGATAACGCCGCCGACATCGACGGCAACGGAGGAACGGCGCGGCTTCGGATCGAAATCACTGGCGGACGACATGGAAAACTCTCGTTAGCCTCGGGAAATTGGTGCCTTTCAGGTGGATCACGAAGCGGTCATTGTCAACCGCTTCGGGCATTACTTTTACTCGGGCAGGAGCACGTCGATAACAGCCGAAAGCGACGAAATTAATGCGAGCTGTGGCCGATTCCATCGGCGTAACGCGCCAGAGACGATAGCGCCAGCACGATGAGCAGCAGAACCGGCAGCGCCATCAGGACCGGCGAGAAACCGACATGTTCGGCGGCAAAACCGATCGCGGAAGGGGCGACCAGCATGCCGGAATAGCCCATGGTCGTGACGACCGAGATGCCGATACCCGGTTGCAGCCCCGGAATATTGCCGGCCGCCGAAAAGGCGATCGGCACCATGTTGGAAATGCCGATACCGCACAGCGCGAATCCGACAATCGCAAGCACCGCATTCGGCGCGAGCGCCGCAAGCAGCATACCGACAATCGCAAAGACCGTGCAGACACGCAGCGTCTTGACGGCGCCCAGTTGGTCGCGGACGAAATCGCCGGCAAAGCGCATCGTCGCCATGGTGAGCGAGAAGGCGGCGAAGCCGAAGCCCGACAGCGTCACCGATGCGCCCTTTTCCTGGCCGAGATAGAGCGCGCTCCAGTCGAGCACGGCACCCTCCGGGATCATGCAGAACAACGCCATCATGCCGAGCAACCAAGGCAGCGGGATCAACGGCAAGCGCGCCTTCGGCTTTGCCTCATCCGGATGCGGCTGGTCGCCGAGGATCATGGGCCAGGCGACAGCGAGGAACAGAACCGCAAGGGCGGTGGACACTTCGGCATGACCGAGCACACCCCAGCGCGAGATCAGAAAGCCGCCGATCGCCGAACCGATGAGGCCGCCGAGGCTCCAGAAGGCGTGACAGGACGACATGATCGCCCGATGCATGGACTTCTCGACCGACACGGCATTGGCGTTCATCGCCACATCCATGGCGCCGATGAAGCCGCCGAACAGAAAGATGGCGATCGCGGCGGTCCAGACATTCTGGGTAACGGTCAAGGCGAGCAGCATCGGCAGCAGCAACACGGCAAAGGCCTTGACAACGATCTTCGAGCCGCGCCCGGCAATCTGCGCGCCGGCCATCGGCATCATCACCAGCGAGCCCAGGCCGAAAACCAGGATCATCAGCCCGAGTTCGAATTTGGTCAGTTGCAGCCGCTCGGCGAACTCCGGAATCTTGGGCGCCCAGCAGCCGACGGTGAAGCCATTCATCAAAAACAGCAGGGAAACGGCGGCGCGCGATTTTGTGAAGAATCCGCTTCTGCGAGCCTGAAAGCTCCCGGATCGAGTCATATCATCCATAAGAAATCCCCCAAATCGGTGGCCGCAGGATATTTAAATCGATTGAAATCTCAATATCCGAAAAGAGGCGCATCGGTCACGTTTCGTCTCCATCTGTTAAAACGGAGGCAGCGAAGCCACAACCGCAAATAATCTTTCCCGCCCGATCTACCTTGCCGATATGGCCTATTGACGGCGAAAAAGTAGCCTCCTATCGCTTGAGCCTTAAAAGAGTTTTTGTCGGCCCGCCTCTAGCCATTCCCCATGGTGCTTCTGTGAAAAATCCCATCAGCTACGGCATCCTGCTTACGGTGTTTGCCTACATGCTGTTCACCGCCCACGACTCGGTGGTGAAATTACTTGTCGTCACCATTCCGGTCTGGCAGATCCTGTTCTGGCGAAGCTGCACCATCCTCATTGGTTGCTTCATCTTCGAGGGCCCATCGCTGGCGCAGAAAGTGGCGCGTTCGCCGATCATCAAGCCGATGATCGTGCGCAGCATTCTGCTGACGATTGCCTGGACCTCCTATTATTCCGCTGCCCGTTACCTGCAGCTTGCCGAAGTCACCACACTCTACTACGCAGCCCCGATCGTCGGGACGATTCTTGCGACCATCGTGCTGCGCGAGAAGGTCACTGTCGCCCGCTGGATGGCGGTCGGCGTCGGCTTTTGCGGGGTAGTGATTGCCTCCAATCCGGTCGGCCTGTCGATTTCCTGGCCGGTCTATCTGGCGCTGCAGGCGGCCGTGCTGTGGGCGACGGGCATGGTGCTCCTGCGCAAGACCGCGCTGCACGAAAAAAGCCATATCCAGATGGCCGTCTCCAATATCATCTTCATCCTGCTGACGGGCACGATGGCCTTTCTGCACTGGAAAACACCGACAGCTTACGAGCTGATTCTGCTTTGCACTACCGGCGTGGTCGCCGGGGTGGGGCAATTGGCACTGTTCGAAGGCATGCGGCAGGCGCCGGTCTCGGTTTTGGCGCCGTTCGAATATACCTCGCTGGTCTGGGCCTTCCTTCTCGGCTTTCTGATCTGGGGGGACATCCCCAAGATCAACACCTTCGTAGGCGCCGTCCTGATCCTCAGCGCCGGCCTGATCATCATCGTCAGCGAGCGGTTGCGGCTGACGTCAGCGGTTTGAACGAAGCGGGAGCCTCCCGAGACGCTCTCCAGCACTGAAACTCAACCAATAGACGTATTTTTCTGACCGCCATTATTGCGCATTAAGCCATCCCGTTCGCTTATGATGGCAGATTCCGACAATGTCGTTAACGTTAACGACTAGACAAACCCACCCTCTTGGGTCAGGTTGTCGCCCACGAATTTCGTGCGAGCAGAATTTGGCATACTGAATACCTTCAGTAATTCAATTACTAGTTTCTGGTAATTCTTATGAGGGAATCGGCTCCGAATGAAGTATCGACCCGAAATAGATGGCCTCAGAACCATGGCCGTCTTGCCTGTAGTGTTTTTTCACTCTGGATTGTCCGGTTTTTCGGGAGGATTCATTGGCGTCGATATATTCTTTGTCATCTCAGGTTTTTTGATTACGACTCTGATCGAGGAGGAACTTAAAAACGGACGCTTTTCAATAGTAGGGTTCTACGAAAGAAGAGCGAGGCGCATACTTCCCGCCCTCTTCTTCTACCTGATTTTGACGACGTTCTTCGCGGCCCTCTTGTTCTTACCATCGTTTTTTATCGATTATTCCAAGAGCATGGTCAGCGTTGCATTATTTATTTCCAACTTATACTTTTGGAAATTTTCAGGATACTTTGAAGATAGCGCTCTGCTTCGTCCTCTGCTGCACACGTGGTCGCTCTCGGTCGAAGAACAGTTTTATATTTTTATGCCACTCGCGATGTGGCTCCTTCATCGGTGGACCGGCAGTCTCCGTCTCGCGGTTTTCGCTGCGGTCGCAGCCGGGTCATTTGCCCTCAGCGTATATGCAACCGACGTTGCTCCGACAGCCAATTTCTTTCTCCTCCCAACGAGATGCTGGGAGCTTTTGATCGGCGCGCTCCTGGCGATCTGGGGCAGACAGAGTGCTCTGCCAAGCCCGGCAAACAACCTGCTGTCAATTGTCGGACTTTCGGCAATTCTGTTTGCGGTTTTCACCTATTCCGCGGCGACGCCATTTCCGGGTCTCTCCGCAGCTCTGCCCTGTATCGGCGCGGTCATTTTGATTTATGCCGGCGGGGCAGAACGCTCGATCGTTGCCAGGCTGTTATCGACGAAACCGTTCGTGTTCACCGGCAAGATATCCTATTCGCTATATCTGGCGCACTGGCCCATCGCGGTCTTCTTGCGCTATGTCACGCTACGGGAACCAGGAACGTTCGACGCAATGTTTATCATTGTTTCGAGCTACATCTTGGCCAGTTGCTCATGGTGGTTCGTGGAGCGACCTTTCCGTGGAAAGGCAATTATTTCGTCTCGCGGCGGAGTGTTTGCATCTGCCGCAATGGGGCTTTTTGCCGCTTTCACGGTCGCATACGGAACAATCGCCGCCAATGGTTTCCCCAATCGCTTTCCTGCCTACGAGGCACAGACGGAGATGCTGCACTTAAAGAAGCAGCAAACCGCAGCGGCGGGCGAGAACCAGACCTGGCGAAATGACAAGTGCTTCTTCGAGAATGGCGACGCCTTTAAGAGCTGGAAGCCGGAAAACTGCCAATTGACGAAAACCTCCGGCGACGTCGCCCTTCTATGGGGCGACTCTTACGCCGCGCATTATGTCCCGGGTATTGTTGCGAACGCTGACCAAACGTCTCTTCAAATTTACGAGTATACGTATGCGGGTTGCCCACCGGTACTTGCCTACTATTCTTATGCCAGGCCCAATTGCCAGCAATTTAACCGCAACGCGCTGAACCTCATCAAGACGCTCAATGTGAAGCACGTCATTCTTTCGGGGAGATGGGTGGATCTCCGTCTCAGAGGCCTGGATTTGCTTCAAGATACCATATCGACCCTCAAGGGAATGGGGGTGGACGTGACCGTCATAGGTCAGTCGCCGATGTTCGTTACCGACGTTAAGGTTATTGGATTTGAAAAAGCTACGCTGGGAGAATCTTCGTCTTCATGGCCAACAATAATCGAGGCTAATTTCAATGAACAATTAAAGGCCGCAGCAAAGGGTGCTGCCTTCATTGATCCAATTATAAACTTATGCCCAAGTGGAATCTGTGACTATATTATGGATAGTCAGTTCTTATATTTTGATTCTGGGCATTTTTCCGATTTTGGCAGTGCTTTTGTGGTAAAATTGTATTTTCCACTTTCTTATAGAGGTGATTATGCTATTCGCAATGTTGCGAATTGATTTCAAGACGCTCGCGTGGCCCGAGGCTACCAATAGGCGCGCAAGACCGGTCGACCGCGGAGGCAGAAACGGCGGCAAAAGTCAGCCCCACTGACGCCATTGCCGGCTTGGAAATTAAGTGCCACGCAGCCCTTTCCGCGCTATAATGTCCGGCTGCCATTTAGACGGAAAGGTGAAGTCAATGAAGAGGCTAGCAATCGTTGCCTTGTCGGTCGCGACGACGCTGACCAGCGTCCCGTCGGCCATGGCGTTTCCCATCATTGTCATCCCGAAGGTCGAGGCACCGCAGGCGCAGCCGGTAGACTACCATGGCGGCTATCACGGCGGATATTATTATCATGGTGGCGGATACTATCACCACCATGGGGACGACTGGGGTTGGGCGCTTGGCGGCCTCGCCGCAGGTGCGGTAATCGGCGGGTTGCTGGCGCAGCCGAATTATTATGGCTCTGGCTACTATGGCTCTGGCTACTACGATCCGGGCTATTACGGCCCGGCTTATTACGGCCCGCGCTATTACGCGCCACGGTATTACCGCCCGGCCTACTATGGTGGCAATGCGCATGTGCGCTGGTGCTATGCGCGCTATCGGTCCTACAGGGCTTACGACAATACGTTCCAGCCCAATTACGGTCCACGACAGGCGTGCGTCTCACCTTACTACTAATGGCGCATTCATCGGAGACGATGAAGCTGGAATCTGCGGGGAGCATGATGTCTCCTCCGCGGCCGACGGCAATTATCATTAGCTGACGAGGCTGCTGACGACGACGCTCGTTCCTTGGCTGGCTGTCTCTCATCTGCGCGCTGGCAAAATCACCAAATCTCAACCCTTTGAGAAAAATATTCGCACATGCCCATTTCTTTTGCAGTTTTCTACGCTTCCCTGCGCTAGTTTTTCTGCAATGTATTCGGCATCGATTGATGCCGCTCAAGAAACGGAAGAAAACAATGAACTGGTTGAAGACTGTCGCCGCTGCCGCCCTCGTGCAGGCTGCATTCCTGCTCCCCGCCCACGCCGGCGATAACTTGAAGGCGATCCAGTCCGCTGGCGCCCTGAAAGTCGGCACGGAAGGCACCTATGCCCCCTTCACCTATCATGACGAAAGCGGCAAGCTCGTCGGCTTCGATGTCGAGATCGCCGAAGCCATTGCCGGCAAGCTCGGCGTCAAGGCGCAGTTTCTCGAAGGCAAGTGGGATGGCCTGATCGCCGGCCTCGACGCCAACCGCTACGATACCGTCATCAACGAAGTTGGCATTACCGATGCCCGCAAGCAGAAATATGATTTCTCCGATCCCTATATTGCTTCCAAGGCCGTGTTGATCGTCAAGGAAAGCAATAGCGACATCAAGGACTTCGCCGATCTCAAGGGCAAGAAGGCCGCGCAGTCGCTGACCAGCAATTTCGGCAAGCTCGCCACGCAGTCCGGTGCTGAACTCGTCGGCACGGATGGCTTCGACCAGTCGATCCAGCTCGTACTGACCGGCCGCGCGGACGCCACCATCAACGACAGCCTGTCCTTCTTCGATTTCAAGAAGCACAAGCCGGACGCGCCGGTGAAGATCGTCGCTCAGCAAGCCAATGCCGATTATTCCGCCGCCATCATCCGCAAGGGCGAGCCGGAGCTGCAGGCCGCCATCAACAAGGCGCTGGCCGACATCAAGGCTGACGGCACCTACGCCAAGATTTCCCAGAAATACTTCGGCCAGGACGTTTCGAAGTAATAGGCATAGCCGTCAAACTGTGAAAAAGATGCGTCCGGAATCCTTTCCGGACGCATTCTCTTATTGAAAGGCCGTTTCTTCGTGCAGCACTGGTTGCAACTGTGGTGGGAGTCTCTGGGCACGTTGCTTTGGGCTGGGCTCGTCTTCACCATCCCGCTCACCCTGATCACCTTCGTCCTTGGCTTGCTGCTCGGCCTGCTCACCGCCGTTACGCGGCTTTTTGCCCCGCCGCCGCTCGTCGCCATCGCGCGTTTTTACGTCTGGGTCATCCGCGGTACACCGCTGCTGGTGCAGCTTTTTGTCATCTTCTACGGCCTGCCGAGCCTCGGCATCCTGCTCGATGCCTTTCCTGCCGCCGTGATCGGTTTCACGCTCAGTGTCGGCGCCTATACCTCCGAAATCATCCGTGCCGTCATCTCCTCGGTGCCGAAGGGCCAATGGGAAGCAGCCTATTCCATCGGCATGAGCTGGCGGCAGGCGATGAACCGCACCATCCTGCCGCAGGCCGCACGCGTCGCCGTGCCGCCGCTGTCGAACACTTTCATCTCGCTCGTCAAGGACACCTCGCTTGCTGCAGCGATCACCGTGCCGGAATTGTTTCAGGCCGCACAACGCATCGTGGCGACGACCTACGAGCCGCTGATCCTTTATGTCCAGGCGGCCCTGATCTATCTCGTCATGAGTTCTTTCCTATCGGCGCTGCAGGTCTCTCTCGAACGCCGTTTCGCGCGCTATGGCGGCACGCTGGAGGCACGGACATGATTGAGCTGTCGCATATCGAAAAACACTTCGGCGAGCATGTCATCCTGAAAGACATCGGCCTGCTGATCCCGGAAGGCACAGTGACGGCGCTCGTCGGCCCCTCCGGCGGCGGCAAGAGCACGCTGCTGCGCTGTATCAACCTTCTGGAAATCCCGACATCAGGCACGATCCGCATTGGCGGGGAGGCAGTCACTTTCCTGCCGGGCAAGAAGACCGGCTGGCAGGACATTCAGAAAATCCGCCGGCAGACCGGCATGGTCTTCCAGAATTTCCAGCTCTTCCCACATCAGACGGCAATTGAGAACGTCATGGAAGGCCTGGTGACCGTGCTTCGCTGGCCGGCCGAAAGGGCGCGTAACCGTGCCGTCGAGCTTTTGACCAAGGTCGGCATGGCCCACAAAATGGACGCCTGGCCCTCGACGTTATCGGGCGGGCAGCAGCAGCGCGTGGCGATCGCCCGTGCGCTTGCCCCCTCGCCCCGCGTTCTCCTCTGCGATGAACCAACCTCGGCGCTCGACCCCGAACTTGCCGCTGAAGTCGTCGACGTTCTCGGAAAGCTAGCCAATGAAGGCACGACCATGGTGATGGCGACCCACGACCTGCGCCTAGCCTCGAAAATCGCCACCAGCGTCGTCTTCCTCGAGGCCGGCAACATCGTCGAAACCGGCCCCTCCCGCAGCATCTTCGGCGCACCGACACAGGAACGGACGAAGCAGTTCATCTCGACGCTGAATGCCGGGCATACCTACGACATATGAACGGCCGGAGACATGAGCGACGCGAGAAGCCTATTCCAAATAGGTGCCGTTCGTCGGGCGCGAACTGCTGCCGATAAAAGCCTGCTTTTTCACGCGACCGAGATTTGGTAGCCCTCGGAGGCCCGCTGTACGCGGCCAAAGCCAGTGATATGGCCACCGGCAACGATCCACCCTTCACGGGCAGCATCTTCCAGCGTGGCTTGGCGAGTTTGCACCGCCATCTCGGGGTCGAGATCGAAGACCAGCCCGATCTTTGGATCACCAGGTTGAAGATCTTGTAGATGCAAGGTGTCGCCCCAGATCAACAGAGCATTATCGTCGCCGCGCACCAGATATCCGGTATGACCGGGAGTATGGCCCGGCAGAGAACGCGCCTCTATGCCAGCGAAAACAGGACCTTCCGGAATCTGTCGAACTCGGGATCCATAGACGCGTTGAAGCTGTTCGGCCACGGCAAAGCCACCCCGCCGCGCCTCCGGCGTTGCCTGTCGAGCCGCCGGATCGGTAAAAAACGCGAAATCGCTCTCCGGCACAAGCACTTCAGCATGAGGAAAATACGGGATGTCTCCATCGAACAAACCGAGAGCGTGATCGCCATGGATATGGGTGAGCAATATATGCTGGATCTGGTCAGGCGTGATTCCAGCCTCATGCAACGCAGATCGCGCGTGGCCATATTTGGATCCCCACGACGTACCGGTACCGGCATCTACGAGCATAATGCCGTCCGCGTCCCGCAGGACGAAACAGTTTACGTCCACCTGAAACGCCGGCTTACCCAACGCATCGATGGCGCGCTGCCGGGCAACGCTGCCATCCGCATCGATCAGCCTATCCGCTGGCGCTTCAAAGACGCCGTCACGCAGAAGGATAACGTCATATTGCCCGAAGCGGCGGGAACTGATTGTCATTGATGCGATTTCGTCTTCAATTCCACATTCAAGGAAGGGACGGGCTCCGAGAGCTGCCCCTTCCTTGTTTCGCAATGGGCGTTCAAGCCCCGTAAACCACCAGCAGATCCTTGGCATCGATCTGGTCGCCGGCGCGGACCAGGACTTCGGCGATTGTGCCGTCCTTTTCCGCATGGAGCGCCGTTTCCATCTTCATCGCCTCGATGGATACCAAGACGTCACCGGCCTTGATGGCCTGGCCGGACGAGACAAAAACAGTGGAGATGACGCCCGGCATCGGCGCGCCGACATGGGCGGCATTGCCCGCCTCGGCCTTGCGGCGGATGGCAGTGCCGGAGGCACCGTGCGCGCGATCCGGTACCTTGATGCGCCGTGGCTGGCCGTTGAGCTCGAAGAACACCGTCACCATGCCCTTGTCGTCGGTCGCCGTCATCGCCTGGTTGACGACGACGAGCGTCTTGCCCTTTTCAATTTCGGCAAACAGCTCGCCGCCTTCCTTCAACCCGTAGAAATAGGCCAGCGTCGGCAGCACCGAGACCGGGCCATAGGTATCGGCGACCAGGGCATAGTCAGTGAAGACCTTCGGATACATCAGGTAGGAGGCGAATTCAAAATCGTCGACCTTGCGTTCCAGTTTGGTCTCGATCGCCTTGCGCTCGGCATCGAGATCGGCCTCGGCCAGCAGCGAACCGGGGCGGACGGTATAGGGCTTGTCACCCTTCAGCGCCTTCTTCTGCAACGCTTCCGGCCATCCGGACGGCGGCTGGCCGAGATCGCCCTTCAGCATGGAAACGACCGAGTCCGGAAAGGCGATATCCTTGGCCGGGTTCTCGACATCGGCAACCGTCAGGTCCTGGCTCACCATCATCAGCGCCATGTCGCCGACCACCTTGGAGGACGGCGTCACCTTGACGATGTCGCCGAACATCTGGTTGGCGTCGGCATAGGCCTGCGCGACCTCGTGCCAGCGGGTCTCGAGACCAAGCGAGCGGGCCTGCTCCTTGAGATTGGTGAACTGACCACCCGGCATTTCGTGCAGGTAGACTTCCGACGCCGGTCCCTTGAGGTCACTTTCGAAGGCAGCATACTGATTGCGGACCGCTTCCCAGTAGAAGGAGATGCGACGGATCCATTCAGGATCGAGGTCCGGATCGCGCTCCGTGCCCTTCAGTGCTTCGACGATCGAGCCGAGGCAGGGCTGCGACGTGCTGCCGGACAGCGCATCCATCGCTGCGTCGACGGCATCGACACCCGCGTCCACGGCCGCCAGCACCGTCGCCGCCGCAATGCCAGAGGTGTCGTGCGTGTGGAAATGGATCGGCAGGCCGGTCGCTTCGCGCAGCGCCTTGAACAGCACCTTGGCCGCAGCCGGCTTCAACAGGCCGGCCATGTCCTTGAGCGCGATGATGTGGGCGCCTGCCTTTTCCAGCTCGACGGCGAGATCGGTGTAATATTTCAGATCGTACTTCGGACGGGCGGAATTGAGGATATCGCCCGTATAGCAGATCGCCGCCTCGCACAGCTTGTTCTCCTCGGCGACCGCATCCATCGACACGCGCATGTTCTCGACCCAGTTCAGGCAGTCGAAGACGCGGAAAAGGTCGATGCCGCCCTTGGCCGCCTGCCGGACGAAGTACTTCACGACATTGTCGGGATAGTTGGTGTAGCCAACGCCGTTGGCGCCGCGCAGCAGCATCTGCAGGAGCAGATTCGGCGCGCCTTCACGGATCAGCGACAGGCGTTCCCACGGGTCTTCGGTCAGGAAGCGCATGGAGACGTCGAAGGTGGCGCCACCCCAGCATTCCAGCGACAGCAATTGCGGCAGGGCGCGCGCATAGGCGCCGGCGATCCCGGCGATATCGAAAGTGCGCATGCGGGTGGCGAGCAGCGATTGATGGCCATCGCGCATCGTCGTGTCGGTCATCAGCACGCGCTTTTCATTGCGCATCCACTCGGCAAATTTCTGCGGACCGAACTTGTCGAGCCGCTGCTTGCTGCCATCAGGAACCTTGCCGTCGATATAGGGCAATACCGGCTCTGCCGCCTTCGGCGACGGTGCCGGCCGGCCGCGGGCCTCCGGATGGCCGTTGACGGTGACGTCGGCAAGATAGGTCAAAAGCTTGGTGGCACGGTCCTGGCGCTTGACCTGCTGGAACAGCTCCGGCGTCGTGTCGATGAAACGCGTCGTGTAGCTGTTGTCGCGGAACTTCGGATGGGTGATGATCGCTTCGAGGAAGGTGAGGTTCGTCGCGACACCGCGGATGCGGAATTCGCGCAGCGCCCGGTCCATGCGGGCGATCGCCTCCGAAGGCGTCGAGGCCCAGGCCGTCACCTTGACCAGCAGCGGATCATAGAAACGGGTGATGATGGCACCGGTATACGCCGTACCGCCATCGAGGCGGATGCCGAAACCGGCAGCCGAACGGTAAGCGGTGATGCGGCCATAATCCGGAATGAAGTTATGCTCAGGGTCTTCGGTGGTGACGCGGCACTGCAGGGCATGGCCGTTGAGGTGGATATCTTCCTGCTTGGGAACGCCTGACTCCGGCGTGCCGATGGCGAAACCGTCGAGGATATGGATCTGCGCCTTGACGATGTCGATGCCGGTGACGACTTCGGTGACGGTGTGTTCCACCTGAATACGCGGATTGACTTCAATGAAGTAGAATTTGCCGGTATCGGCATCCATCAGATATTCGACGGTGCCGGCGCCGACATAGTTGGTGGCCTCGGCGATCTTCAGCGAATAGGCGGCCAGTTCTTGCCGCTGCTCTTCGGTGAGGTAAGGCGCCGGCGCGCGCTCGACGACCTTCTGATTGCGGCGCTGAACGGAACAATCGCGCTCGAAGAGATGCACGACATTGCCGTGCGTGTCGCCCAAAACCTGGCTTTCGACATGGCGGGCGCGCTCGACAAGCTTTTCGAGATAGACCTCGTCCTTGCCGAAGGCGGCCATCGCCTCGCGCTTGGCTTCGGTCACTTCCTTGGCGAGATCGGCCTTGGAGCGGATGACGCGCATACCGCGGCCGCCGCCGCCCCACGAAGCCTTGAGCATGACCGGATAGCCGATCTCCTCGGCCATGCGGGCGACTTCGGTCATGTCGTCGGGCAAGGGCTCGGTGGCCGGCACCACGGGAACACCAACGGAAATCGCCAGATTGCGGGCCGCGACCTTGTTGCCAAGCTGGCGCATCGTATCGGCCCTCGGGCCGATGAAGATGATACCGGCGGCATCGCAGGCATCGACGAATTCCGGGCTTTCCGACAAAAGGCCGTAGCCGGGATGGATGGCGTCGGCACCGGACAGCTTGGCGACGCGGATGATTTCGTCGATCGACAGATAGCTTTCGATCGGGCCGAGGTCGCGGGCAAGATGCGGACCGCGGCCGACCTGGTAGCTCTCGTCCGCCTTGAAGCGGTGCAATGCGAGTTTATCTTCCTCGGCCCAGATGGCCACCGTTTTTATGCCAAGCTCGTTGGCGGCGCGGAATACGCGGATGGCGATTTCGGAACGGTTGGCAACCAGGATCTTGGAAATGGGCAATGCGCTCTCCTCACGGCATCGAAACGGGCAATGCTGCACCCGCGAAGAGAATTCTTAACTTCATGTCACAAGAAGTTCAATTTCTCCTGCGACATCCGACATCAAAATTGTTGCCACTACGGAATAAGACCGTTTCTAAAAGCGATAGCAACGATGTGCTGGCGGTTCTTGGCGTTCAGTTTATCCTGGATACTATTCATATACCAATCGACGGTGTGATTTGAGATCTTGAGCGACCGGCTGATTTCCATCGAAGTCATGCCTTCCGCCAGATGGTTCAGCACCTCCATCTCGCGCCTGGTCAACTTGGCATCGATCTCGGAGACCTCTTCCAGGAATCGCGCTTCGTCGCGCAGTTCCAAAAGCCTCCAGAAGGCTTTTTTCGCCACGGCATCGAAGAGAGAGATTTCGACCGGCGACAGATCGACCACATTGCCGCCGATCGTCATATTGCCAAGCAAACCATTGCGCCCGTGAATGGGAAAAATATAACCGTCGAGGAGCCCATGGGCGCGCGCATCGGCCATCATCTGGTCCATGCGCCGGCGGAGCGGATCGCCTTTCAGCGCCGCCACGGCATCGCGCCAGCGAAAAGGTCGTTGCGCCCGGCCGAGATAGCGGATGGTGGGATCGATCAGGATGTATTTCCTGGCGAGATAGGTGAGCGGCCATTTATCCGGCCAACGTCCGGCAAGCACGAGATTCACGGGATCGGCATCCGGCCGCGGCTGCCTCAGCAGGCCATAAAATTCGAACTTGTAGGACCGTACTACCTGTTCCAGCTCTGCCACAACATTCTTGGCCTGCTTGCATTCTTCAATGACCACAAGCAATTGTATCAAGGCATGAATATTCACATGCACCCCCTGGCTTAGAAGCCTGGTTGTTCGTCAGCAGATGCCGTCATCATGATCCGCTTTGCCTCCGACGCGGCTGATGGCGGGCAAACATACTTAGATCGAAAATAAATTAACGTATTTGGCGAAAATTTTACAGATCAACCTTAAATAGCGGTCGTATCGCTGCGCGACAATGCCAATACATCAACTATTCGCAATCTGTCACAATTCTCGGGCGGCCGCTTGAACGCCCTTGCGGATATGAGCCAAACGCGTGAAAATTTCCTTGAAAAAACAGTGTTAGATTCCGTTAATCGCCGGTTCAGGTAGCAATCTGTAGCATCCAGCATTCCTAATTTTGCGAATGCACAAAGGGTGCCCGACGTGTCGCTGTTCAAAGTCTATGCAAGAGCCCTGAAGTACCTTGGCGCGTATCGATATCGTGTCTGGATGGTTGTCATCGCAAACATCGCGCTGGCGATGACCACCATTTACGAGCCGGTCCTGTTCGGCCGCATCTTCGATGCCATCGCCAAGAAACAGGCCGCGGCGCCGACGATGATGCTGTGGGCAGGTTTCGCCGTCTTCAGCGCGGTGGCGTTCATCGTGGTTTCCCGCGAGGCGGACCGTCTCGCCCATGGGCGTCGCGCATCACTGCTGACTGAAGCGTTCAGCCGCATCATCTCCATGCCGCTCTCCTGGCACAGCCAGCGCGGCACGGCGAGCGCGCTGAACACGCTGCTGCGTGCCTGCGAAGCCCTGTTCGGCCTGTGGCTCGAATTCATGCGCAACCATCTCTCGACGGCGGTCGCGCTTGTCGTGATGATTCCGACGGCCATGTCCATGGATCTGCGTCTGTCAGCCGTTCTCATTTTGCTCGGCATCTTCTACTGGATCATCGGCCGCCTCGTCATGAGCCGGACGAAGGATGGCCAGACCTCGGTAGAAAGCCATTATAACACGGTGTTCTCGCATGTCAGCGACAGCATCAGCAACGTTTCCGTGCTGCACAGCTATAACCGCATCGAAGCCGAAACCAAGGCGCTGAAGTCCTTCACCGAACGACTGCTCGCCGCACAGTATCCGGTTCTCGACTGGTGGGCTCTCGCCGGTGCGCTGAACCGCACGGCCTCGACCGTCGCAATGATGGCGATCCTGATGATTGGTACACTGCTCGTTCAAGACGGCAGCCTGAGCCTTGGCGCGCTGATCACCTTCATCGCCTTCGCCAACGTGCTGATCGGCCGCCTGGAACAGCTGCGCAACTTCGCCAACCAGATTTTCGAAGCGCGCGCCAAGCTGGAAGACTTCTACACCCTAGAAGATTCCGTCCGCGACCGTGAAGAACCGGCCGGCCTTGCTGAGATCAAGGACGTCAAGGGTGAAGTCGAGTTCCGTAACGTATCCTTCGGCTTTGGCAACACATCACAGGGCCTGCACAACATCAACTTCACGGTGAAGGCAGGCCAGACCGTCGCCATCGTCGGTCCGACCGGCGCCGGCAAGACGACGCTGGTTAACCTGCTGCAGCGCGTCTTCGATCCTCAGGAAGGCCAGATCCTCGTCGACGGCCACGACATCACCAAGGTGACGCGTAAGTCACTGCGCCGCTATATCGCCACCGTCTTCCAGGATGCCGGGCTGCTCAACCGCTCGATCAGCGACAACATCCGTCTCGGCCGCGAGGGTGCGACCGAAGAGGAGATGGTCCGCGCCGCCGAAGCGGCTGCCGCCAACGACTTCATCGAGAACCGCGAAAGCGGTTACGAGACCCGGGTCGGCGAGCGCGGCAACAAGCTCTCCGGCGGTGAGCGTCAGCGTATCGCCATCGCCCGCGCCATCCTCAAGGATGCGCCGATCCTCGTGCTCGACGAAGCGACCAGCGCTCTCGACGTGGAGACCGAAAACCGGGTGAAGGCGGCGATCGACAATCTGCGCCAGAACCGCACGACCTTCATTATCGCCCACCGCCTGTCAACGGTCCGCGAGGCCGATATCGTCCTCTTCCTCGACAACGGCCGTGTGATCGAAAACGGCAGCTTCAACGAGCTCAGCCAGAGCAACGGCCGCTTCGCCGCCCTGCTGCGCGCCAGCGGCATCCTGACGGACGACGAGGTCCGCAAGGCACACGCTACGGAAAACGAGGCCGCCTGATAGTTACAACGGGCCTAGAGATCGAAGCCGGGAGAGCTGCTCTCCCGGCTTTTTTGTTGCCCGATTTCCGACGAGGCGACGCTTGTCAGGCAAGCACGATGTCGTCGCAACCCTGTGCCCAGCCCCTCACCCCGACCCTCTCCCCGCGCGTGCGGGGAGAGGGAGCTTATCGCGTAAAATCGGCACCTTCAGTCCATAGCGCAAACACGGAACAGGTCCCCTCTCCCCGCCTGCGGGGAGAGGGCTAGGGTGAGGGGCCATACCCGCACGGAACGCACTCTCAATTACACGAAACCAAAAGCAAGAAAGGCCCGGCAGGGAAAACCGGACCTTTCTCCTTCTCTGATCGGAGGTCAAATCGGCTAACGTCAAGCTGGAGTCATGGCCGACGTCAAACCGGTTATGACTGGCGTCAAACCGGGATCAGATCAGAACTTACGCTCGAAGCGGAGCACGCCGGCCCACTGGTCCTGGTCGGCAGCGTCCCAATCGGTGTAGGAAACTTCCGGCTCGATCAGCAGGTCCTTGACCGGACGCCAGGCGACGTTGGCGGTGGCGGCGAAGATTTTCGAGTCAGTGTAGGCGACCTGAGCATTGGCTTGCAGTTTCGGCGTCAGCTGATAGCTGGCGCCCGTCCAGAAGGCCCAGTCACCCCAGCCGCAATCCGCGCCGTTCGTCGGGCAAGCTGCGCGGTTGGTGTTGAGGTAGGAACCGGCATACTTGTTCAGCTTGTCGCCATCCGTGTTCCAGCCACCCATAAGGAAGGCCTTGAAGTCGCCGAAATCGGCGTCGATCCGCGCCTTGACGGCACCTTCCTCGACAATGCTGTCATAGCCGCCGATAACCCGGAGGGTCCATGCACCCGCCTTGTAGCCGGCGCCGGCAACGACATCGGGAGCATAATGATTGGCCTTGCCGGTTTGCCACGCGCCGCCATAGGACGAGGTATCGGCCGACGAGTTGGAATCTTCCAGCGAGATCACCGCCGTGAAGCCGTTGCCGGCGTCATACTTGTAGGTGAACTGGTTGAGTTCCTTCGGACCGTCATAGACGACGTCGTCGTTGATGACGTTGCCGGCATAGCCCATGTAGAGATTATACTGCGAGTCGAGCTTGCCGACGGTGAAGCCGGCGAGGCTGATATTGGCCCAAAGCAGCTTGGTGGAGGTGGTGCCGCCTTCCTGCCAGTCCCAACGGTAGACGGTGTTGGTCTTCAGCGGGCCGTATTCGGTATCGGTCGCCGTGTCGATGCTGAGCTCGGCACGGGTGTGCCAGAGCGTACCGTTCTTGCTGCTGGGGTTGTAGGCATCGTACCATTCGCCTTCGGTACGGACGCGTCCGCCGATCTTAAGGCAGGTTTCGGTGCCCGGAATAAAGAAGTAGCCGGCGCCATAGGCGTCGCAGATGCGAACATATTCAAGCGGTTCCGGCTCGGCGGCCACAATGGCGTCAGCCGCCTGTGCCCCCGACGCGGCTGCCAGGGCGGCGGCCGAACCGAGAAGAAGACTTCTGATATTCATAAATACTCCAATCTAGTATCGATTGGGCATGAGCTATCGCGCCGAAAATTCGACGTTCCCTACCCCATTCCCGTTTTGACAATCCCCACGATTGCGTCATGCACCCGTTCGGGCGCCTATGGCGCCGGGGTGGCGGCACTCCCCGAGCACCGTCACGGTCTCGATGTAGGAAATTCAGTTTTGCACAACAAGATTTTGAGCAATATAATCTTTGCTGCAACGCACAGGAACACCAGTGCGTTGCAGAAAAATCACGTCACAATTCGTTCACGAAAATGTCGCAAAACGAATCGTCGATATAATTCAATGGATTATATGCTGCGGTATTGAATGGCCGCGTAACCGACTATCGACGTTTTTCGATGCGCATCGGCAGCGGAATCGCACCCACGGACGTCGCAACGGGCCGCTGGCCGGCTGTGTTCAACCGTTTATGCTCGAGATAATAGGCATAGGCGAACTGCGCGACGATGCCGACGAGGACATAGGCGCCGCCGACAGCCGGGTCCTTGTTGGTGACGTAGAGGATGACCTGGCCGGCCATGGCGAGGATCGTGCCCGCAACGAAGATGTTGAGGGAATGCCGCCCGAGGATTGCCAGCGGATGATCTGCGGGCCGGCGCAGCAATCGCGAGACGGTCGGCATGCTGATGATGAGATAGGCAAGCGCCAGCACATGTAGCAGTCGCGGCAACGACAGAAAGGTCTTGTCGAAACCGGTGACAACCGTGGGCAGACCAAACGCGGCGAGATGATCGCCGAGCATCCAGAGCTTGTCGGTGACCCAGATGAGGGACAGAACGACATAGGCGAGCGATAGCGCAAACAGGATCGGATTATAGGATATCCGGCCGCCACGCGTCACATGCATGACGGCGACGAAGCCGATGACGAACAGAAACTGCCAGGAGAGCGGGTTGAGAAACCAGAAGCCGTCCAGCAGCATTGTGTGCGGCGCGATATGATAGATGCCGGCGACCAGCCAGACACTGCCAGAAACCGACAGCAAGAGCAGCGGGCTTCGCGCCTCCAGCACCAGGATCAGCGGCAGCATCAGGAACAACGCACCATACATCGGCAGGATATTGTTGTACCCGATCTGGTGCCCAAGCAGCAGCAGGGCCGAAATACCCCGAGCCGGATCCATCAGCACGGCAAGGATGTTCACCTCGCAGAGCAGGCCTGGCTGACGGAATATCCACGCGCCGGAGATGAACAGCACCAGCGTGATGAAGGTGGTAATCATGTGCGCCGCATAAAGCGTCAAGGCGCGCCTGATCGCCTTCCAGGCAATTGAAAGCTTATTGCCGGGCTTAAATCGCGTGCCGTAAGCGAGACCGACGGAAATGCCGGAGATCAGCACGAACGCCTCCGCTCCATCGGAGAAGCCGAAATTCTTGGTGGTCAGCCCTTCGAGGAACTGGCCGGGCACATGATTGATGAAGATCGTGATCAGGGCCAAGGCTCTTAGAACATCCAGTCTCGTATCCCGCTGCGTCGCCGCCTTCGGCAAGCTCACTCGAGTCGCCGAAGCCAAGTCGATATTTGCCCTGGAATTCATGGACTTCTCCTGTTCCGACAATCAAATGCGATCGGGGCCAAAGAGTTCCCCCTTTGGCCCCGATCGTCGAAGCGAAACAGTGCAGGAAAACGCTACTGTCCGATCGGATAGCCCTCTTCGGGATGGGCGATCGCCCTGTCATTCACGGACACCAAGTATCCCTTAGCATCGGGCGCTTTTGAGACGGAAATGCGGTAATTTCCGCTCGGCAGATCGAGGTCCGCCGCAAAGCTATCCCAGCTCGAAGGCAATGCCGGCTTGACGAAAAGTCGGCCGTTTTTCACTCGGATACCGAGAATGCCTTCGACAGCGACGCGATACAGCCAGCCGGCTGACCCCGTGTACCAAGTCCAGCCGCCACGGCCGGTCAATTGTCCTTCACCGTAAATATCAGCAGCAACCACATAGGGCTCTACACGATACGTATCGGCCTGATCACGATCGCGTGCATGGTTGACGGGGTTGAGCATGTCGAAGCAATGCCAGGCATCGTCGCCACGATTCATTTCCGCCAGCGCCATCACCACCCAGGTCGCGGCGTGGGTATACTGGCCGCCGTTTTCGCGCACACCCGGCGGATAGGACTTGATGTAGCCCGGATCGCGCGCCGACTTGGCGAATGGAGGCGTGAACAGCCGGATGATGCGGTTGTCATCGTCTACAAGCTTTTCAAGAACGGCATTCATCGCCATCTCGCCGCGCCCGCGATCGCCTTCACCGGAGAGAATGTTCCAGGACTGGGCGATCGAATCGATCTGGCATTCGAAATTCTCGTCCGAGCCGAGCGGGCTGCCGTCGTCGAAATAGCCGCGGCGATAGTGACTGCCATCCCAGCCCGCCGTTTCCAGCGCCTTGCGCAATTCCGGCAGGTGCTTCTTCCAGCGCTCGACGCGCTCCTTGTCGCCCCGCGCTTCCGCATAGGGTAGGAAAGCGGTGAGGGTGCCAGCCAGGAACCAGCCGAGCCAGACGCTTTCGCCACGGCCCTGGATACCGACGCGGTTCATGCCGTCGTTCCAGTCGCCGCCGAGGATCAGCGGCAGGCCGTTGCCGCCCTTGCGCTTGATAGCGAGATCGAGGGCCAAGGCCGCATGCTCGTAGACGCTGACCTTATCCTGCGAAACGGTCGGCTGATAGAAGACGTCGTGCGTGCCGGGCATCAGGGCGGCCCCTTCGACGAAGGCAAGCTCTTCGTCGAGAAGCGACTTGTCACCAGTCACGGTGCAGTACTGGTCGATGGCATAGGCGAGCCAGACGACGTCGTCCGAGATACTCGTGCGCACGCCCGCGCCGCTGCCCGGCAGCCACCAATGCTGCACGTCGCCTTCGCGGAACTGGCGTTGCGCCGCATTCAGGATCTGCTTTCGGGCAAGCTCCGGCGCATGCATGAGGAAGGCCAGCGTATCCTGAAGCTGGTCGCGGAAGCCGAAGGCGCCCGAAGACTGGTAGAAAGCGGTGCGTGCCATGATGCGGCAGCCAAGGCTCTGATAGGGGAGCCAAGCGTTGATCATGTTGTTCATCGCCTTGTCCGGCGTCGAGATCTGCAGACGGCCGGTGAAGCCATCCCAGAAGCCGCGGCTGGCCGAAAGCACAGTCTCGAAATCGGCTTTGCGGATATCGGCGACCAAAGCACGCGCCTCTTCGAGAGAAGCCGTATCGCCCATATAGAAGCAGATATCCTTCTGCTCGCCGGCTGCGACGGTCAGGTCGAAGGCGAGCGCCGCGCAGGGATCGCCGTCGAGATCGGTGGAGTTGGAAAGGACGGCGCCAGAAACGACGGCCTCCGGCATCTGCACCGTGCCGTAGCGGCCGATGAATTCGCGGCGGCTGGCCGAGAAACTCGAATGCGCCTCGCTTGCCGCCATAAAGGCAACACGCTTGGAATAGTCGATGCTGTAGGGATTGTTGGCAAACAGCGCACCGGTCTCTTCGTCCAGCGACGACAGGATGAACGGTCTCGTCTTATGCGGATTGGTGCCAAGCACCCATTCCGCATAATTGTAGAGCCGCAGGCGGCGGGCACCGGCGCCCGTGTTGCGGACACGCAGACGGAAGAGCTTGACGGGGCGCTCGCGGTCGACCGTTTGCGCCAGTTCCAGCGCTATGCCGTCCTGTTCGCTCGAGAACACCGAATAGCCGAGACCGTGACGGGCCTCATATTGGACCTTCGGGTTGCGCGACAGGCCCGCATAGGGAGTCATCACCGTGTTGCTGTCGAGGTCGGTCACGTAAAGCGCCTCACCCGGACGGTTGATCACCATGTCGTTGGTCCACGGGGTCAACTGATAGTCGCGGGAATTGTGGCTCCAGGTGAAACCGCCGCCTTCGGCAGGCACATGGAAGCCGAAGCGCTCGTTGGAGATGACGTTGACCCACGGCTGCGGCGTCGACTGGCCGCCGGCAAGCCGGACGACATATTCGCGGCCATTGTCGGCGAAGCCGCCATAACCGTTCCAGAAATCGAGATCGTCCTGCGATTCCAAAACATCGGACGCGAAGACCGACCCCTGCGGTATCATCGGAACGGCAAGCCGATTGACTGGTGCCGACTCATCGGACTGCGCGGACGCGAAGAGCGTTGCGGCACGCGCGATCTGGTCGACGAGCTTGCCGTTGCGCGCATGGAAGATCACCCGCGAGGTGGCGAGGATCTGCTGGTAGGTCTCGTTCTCGATCAGATCCTTGCGCACCGAAAAGATGTTCTGCCGCAGCCCGTCGCCCTGATTGTGGCGGACGTGCTCGACAAGCTTGTCCAGTTCGCGCTGCATGTCCTGGGCGAGGTCTGCTGCGCGCTCGTTGACGATCACAAGATCGGCATTGATGCCGCGCGAACGCATGTATTCCGCCGCGCTCAGCGCTTCTCTGGCGATTTCAAGGTCGATGTCGTCGTTGATGCGCAAGGTGAAGATCGGGAAATCACCCGAGATGGTCACCGGCCAGAGCGCCGACTGCGAATGCAGGCCGGCCTGAACGGTGGCGCCGTCGGCGCGCAGGTGCATATCCGGATAGACGAGATAGCGGGCGAGCTTCTGGAAGGCTGCCGCCTGCTGCGAGGTGACGCCGACATGGCGCATCTGCATCTGCGTGCGGGTCCAGGCCTGCGTGAGCTCAACCCCGAAGGTATCGGGATTGCGGTAGCGTTCGACAGCCTTGTCGACATCCTCGCGGTTCGGCGCGGCAATTGTCCAGAAGATGATGCTGACCTTCTTGCCGGCAGGCACGCGCACGACCCGGCGCAGCGACAGACAGGCGTCCATCGTGAAACCGTCCGTACCGGACAAGGTTGCGCCCGGATCGAATGCCGCAGCTTCCGCAAGCGTGCGGCCGCGGCCGAGGAACTTGCGGCGATCCGTCTCGAATTCGGTCGGACGCTCGGAGCCGGCATTGTCGACGACCAGATGGGCGATCGACATATCCGGTTCGTTGTAATCGCGCTTGTTGCGCTCGGCGCGGATCACGTCGCCGCTGCTGCCGATTTCCGTGCGCACGAACATGCGCGCAAAGACGGGGTGACCTGAATCGACATCATCACTGGCGATCGCCGGCTCGAGATAGGAGGTCACTTCGATGAAGCGGTCTTCCGTACCCATGTTGAGCAGCGTGACGCGACGGCCTTCGGCATCGTTTTCTGTTCCGACGATGCACTCGACCTCACTGGTCAGATCGCCGATGGTCTTGGTGTATTCCACCTTTTCGTCGCTGAAGGAGACCTTGACCTTCTCACCTTCGACGCTGCGCGGCTCCGACGTCGTGGACCACCATTGGCCGGAGACAGTATCGCGCAGGAAGATGAAGGTGCCCCAGCGATCTTCCGTCGGATCGGGCCGCCAACGCGAGACGGACAGGCCGTTCCAGCGCGAATAGCCGGCGCCGGTCGCTGTCAGCATGACGGAGTAATGACCGTTGGAAAGGAAGGCGAGTTCGCGATCCTGCGTGGCCGGATCGGCGATCTTCCGGATTTCCGGGCGCAGCATATCTTCCTGGATGTTGGCCGGCTGGTCGCTCTCATGCTTGGCAGCCATGACCGGAATGTCGCGCGGTGCTTTTTCCTGCAACAGCAGTTCGGCCGCCTCGATCACCGGATCGGCGTGAAACAGTTCACGCAGACGCCCGTTGAAGGCAACATTGGCAATAGCCGCGATCGACATGCCGTGATGGTGGGCATAGTAGTTGTAGACAACCGCGCACTTCTTGCCTTCCGGAACGCGGGTCGGCGTGAAGTCGACAGCGTCGTGGAAGCCATAGGTGCCGAGCGCGCCGACCTTTCGCAGCTTCTGCAGATTTTCGAGTGCCGCTTCCGGACGGTACTGGCTGGCGAGGATAGAGGCATAGGGCGCGATGACCGCATTCTGGCCGAGGCCGCGCTTCAGGCCGAGCGAGGGCACGCCGAAGTTGGTGTACTGGTAGTGCATATAATGGTCGCGGGCGTTGAAGGCCGCTTCCGAAATGCCCCAGGGAATGCCCGCGCCCAGGCGCTTGGCATAGTTCATCTGCTCCTGAACAATCAGATTGTTCGTCTGGTTGAGGATACCGCCCTGGCGCTCCTGCATCACGAGCGGCGGCATCAGATATTCGAACATCGAGCCGGACCAGGAAACCAGCGCGCCCCGCGAGCCGATCGGCACGACCTGGCGGCCGAGGCGGTACCAATGTTCCGTCGGCAGATCGCCCTTGGCGATGGCAAAGAGGCTGGTGAGGCGGGCTTCCGACGCCAGCAAGTCGTAGCAGGCGGCATCGAGTTCGTTGGTTTCCACGCGGAAGCCGATGGAAAGCAGGCGCCGTTCCGGACGGTAGAGGAAACTGAAATCCATCCCGAAGGCGATCTCGCGCATGCGGTCGCGCAGCTTTGCCAGGCGCTGACGTAGCGCATCGACATTGGCAAGATCGAAGACGCTGTCGGCGATATGGCCTTCGCAGACCTTCACCAGCGATTCCGACCAGGTGAGCACTTCGCCGCTCTGCGGTGACTTGACCTCATGGTCGAGGTTGGCGGCAAGCTTCTGGATATCATGCGCCAGGACCGACAGGTTGATGATGCGTATCGAGGCGAACTCGTGCTCGCGCTTGACCGCCGCCAGAGCGTTGCGGAAGCCGATGATGCGCTCTTCCAGTCGATGACGCAGCGGACGTACGGTTTTGCGATCATCCGGCAGTTCGGCAAGCATTTCACCGAGAATGCCGGCGACATCGCCGATGCCGTCGAGATTACCCTGCATATGCGCGGAGGGCGCTTCCGCCCAGATGCGGCAGGCCGAAGACACGGCGATCAGGTGGCCGGCGAAATTGCCGCTATCGACCGCCGAGACATAGCGCGCGCCCATCGGCTTCAGCGTGTCGGTATGATACCAGTTGCAGAGATGCCCGCGGAACTTCTCGAGCTTCTCGACGGTCGCCATCGTCTTTTCCATGCGATCGATGGTTTCCTCGAAGGAGGTCCAGCCGAAATTGCGGGCCGAGATCACCGAGAGCAGGTAGACGCCGATATTGGTCGGCGAGGTGCGCGAAGCGACCACGGCATGCGGCGTCTGCTGCACGTTGTCCGGCGGCAGATGGTTTTGCTGGTCGACCACGAAGGTGTCGAAATAGCGCCAGGTGCGCCGCGCAATCTTGCGCAGCTCGGCCGAAACGCTTTCCGGCACTTCGAGCTTGTCTTCGGTTTCCGCCGTCTGGCTGACATACCAGGCGATGGCCGGCGACAACATCCAGAGCAATGCGAAGGGAATGCCGACGAAGAAGGCGTTGTCGCCGGACACCGATGCGAAGGCCAATGCCAGCAGCGCCAGCACCGGCGCGTGCCACATGACGCGGTAATGGCCGAGGATCGTCGTCTGTGCCGCTGCCTGGGCGCTGGCCGCCGTGCGCCATTGCAGCATCAGCTTGCGGCTGACGAAGGCACGGTAGAGCGAGCGGCCAATGGCGTCAGCCATGATGCAGGCGCCGTCGGCAATGAAGACGATGCGTAGCGCCACTTGCGCATTGGCGGCGCGGATATCAGACCAGACCGTATAGAGATGGGCGCGGGCGACGATATCGCTGGTGCGGGGAATGATGCCGTTGATCAGCGACAGCGTCGGTGCCACGAACAGGCAGAAGATCAACAGGATCTGCCAGATAAGGGCGGCGAACGGTCCCATGAAATACCAGCCGAGAACGGAGGCGAAGAACCAGGCGATCGGCGTCAATGAGCGGCGCAGATTGTCCATCATCTTCCAGCGGCCGAGGCCGGTGACGCCGCGCTTCGGATTGAAGAGATAGGGGAGCAGCTGCCAGTCGCCGCGGGCCCAGCGATGCTGGCGCGAGACTTCCACTTCGTAACGGATCGGGAAATCCTCGACGAGTTCGCAGTCGGTGACGAGCGCGCAGCGCGCCATCGAGCCTTCGAGCAGATCGTGGCTGAGAACCGCGTTCTCCTCGATCTTGCCCTTCAGCGAGGCCTCGAAAGCATCGACATGATAGAGGCCCTTGCCGGTGAAGGTGCCTTCCTCGACCAGGTCCTGATAGACGTCGGAGACAGCAAAGACATAGGGGTCGAGACCGCGATTGACGGAGAAGACGCGCTGGAACACGGAGGCGTCCTTGCCGGTCGTCAACGACGGGGTGACGCGCGGCTGCAGCACACCATAACCGCGGACAACACGCTTGCTCTCGGGATCGAACACCGGCCGGTTGATCGGATGATGCAGCTTGCCGACGAGCTTCGTGACCGTGTCGCGCACCAGGCGCGTGTCGGAATCGAGCGTCATGACGTACTTCACGTCCTTCGGCACGGCATTGGCACCGGGCAGGAAGGTCGTATCGCGATCGCCGCGCAGCAGCAGGTTCAGCTCGTGCAGCTTGCCGCGCTTGCGCTCCCAGCCCATCCAGGCACCTTCAGCCGGATTGTAGAGGCGGCGACGGTGCAGCAGATAGAAGCGCTGCTTGCCGTCCTCTGCATAGCGGGCCGAGAGATTGGCGACTTCGCGGCGGGCGTAATCCAGAATTTCCAGATCGCGTTCGCTCTCTTCTTCCTTGCTGTCCGGCCAGTCGCTGAGCAGCGCGTAATAGACCTCGCCGAGCGGATTGGCGAGATAATGAACCTCGATGTTGCGCACCAGTTCGTCGACACTGTCGCGATTGGCGATCAATGTCGGCACGACGACCAGCGTGCGGGCCTCTTCCGGAATGCCCTCCTTGAACTCATAGCCGACGAGACGCGCCGGCGTGAGGTACATGGTGACCACGAAGTTGAACAGGCCGGTGGCGCCCTCGGATGCCGGCAGCGAGAACATCAACAGCAGGATGATGGTTTCAGCCCAGCCCATACCAGCCTGGATCATGAAATAACCGACGATCCAAAGAGCGATGACGGTGAGCAGAAGAACGGGGGCGGCGATCGCCAGCCAGTTGAACTTGCGCCACTGGCGAACAAAACGCTGCGACAGCTTCGGGCTGAAGCCGATCGCCTTTTCCAGCTTCTCGATCTGCTGGCCGACGATGAAATCGCCGATATTCGGCTCATGCGGCTGCGGCTCGCCCGAGACCTTGGCCGCCTCGGTCATGGCCATGGCGACCTGAGCGATCTCCATTTCCGTCTTGTCGGAACGGCGCGCAAGCTTTTCGATGGCGCGGCGATAGCTGTTGCGCGAGCCAGGATCGAGCTTGGCGTAGTCGGTCTCGTCCCAGAGCAGCTTGTCGACCGCGCTGACCTCCTCGACCCAGCCCGACCAGTCGGTGTCGTCGATCAGGCGCAGGCTTTTGATGATGTTGCCCATCGTCACATTGCCGGACGACAAGCGGTTGTGCTCGGCCATCATGACGGTTTCGGCGTCGGTGCCGGCGTCCGCCAAACGCCTTTCCAGCCAGGTGACGGCAAGGCCCGACGTGTGCGAACCGTCGCGCAGGCGATAGAGGAACTGCGTGGCGAAGGTATTGTCTGATGTGTAGGGTTCGAGCGTCCTCAGAAACTCGGTGACCTTGGCGTCGTCATTGATACGGATCAGTTCATCGACGGCGGCGTTGGCCTTCTTGCGCGTCAGGCGGCTCTGCTCGACGCGGCTGGAGATGCGACGCAGGTTATCGACCAGAACATAGCGCACCAGCGATGGAACCGCCCAGAGTTCGCCGATCTTCAGCATCTCGTGCGACTGGAAGCCTTCGACGAGTGCGAGCAGGCCCTGGTTGGACACGGTGCTGTGCGTGTGGGCGACATAGAGCCAGGCGAGTGCCAGCGTGCGCGGCATCACCATGCCGTCGATGGTGATCGTCTGCAGCTGATCGTAGAATTTCTTCGGAAAATCGCGGCGGACTTCCTGGATCGCTTCTTCGATGATGTAGTGGTTGTCAAGCAGCCATTCGGCCGCCGGCGTGATCGATTCGCCGGCATCGACGTCGGCATTGGCCGAACGGTAGACGCGCAGGATCTCTTTTTCGTTCTCCTTGTGCCGGGCGAAGAAATCGAAGGGCGCAAAGCCCGGCAGCTTCGTGTTGGCGCCGTTGCGGGCGAAAACAGAACCGCATTCCCGGATCTGATCGTTGGAGAAATAGGCAGCACGGATCGAATCGTTATGATCGATCTGCTTGGCTTCAGAATCGCGCGGCGGAACAGTGGAGAGATTTTGAGATGTCATGGATTCGTGTTCTGGGTCCAAACAGAGTGACAGGCATTGTCGCCTTCAACGTCTTTTGCCCTGCCCGACACAACTATTCACGCATTTGGACCCTTTGCTTCGCTTCCCGGCGTGCGAAGGGGATGAATTCGAAGTGACGGCTTAGAACAAACGTATTCAGGCGAAGATTTTCACGGCCTCTTCTTCAGGATCATGGCGATTTTGCGCCACCATTCGAAACTGGCTTCCGTGAAACTTGAGACGCGGCCGGATGATTCCGGCAGCTGTCCGCACGTGTCAAAGACAATCGATCAAGGTCATGAGGCATTCTCCTTAGGCTGATTTCTTGCGATCGGAATTCAGCAGGGCTTGGCAGGTTGAGCCCTCCATATCCCGCAGAAGATGAACTTAAACTGAACTCCCTCAAAAGATTCGCAAATTCCTCTCACGAGCCGTTTTTCTCAGGGTAGGAAATGATCGACAGGAAGCGGATCGGCAGGCTTACGAGCACTTCCGGACCGTGCGGCGCATCGGCGTCGAAGAACAGACTGTCGCCGGGCCGCATCGCATAGAGCTTATCGGCATGACGGTATTCGACCTCGCCTTCCAGCATGTAGATCAGCTCCAACCCTTCGTGTTGAAACGCCGGAAAAACATCGGAATCGGCAGTCAGCGTGATAAGATAGGGTTCGACCTGCAGTCCGCTAGATCCGTTGCCGATGTGACCGAGCAGATTATACTGATGACCGGCGCGCGTACCACGCCGCTCCATCTCCAAACCCTCGCCCGCCTTGACGAAGACGGCATTGCGCTTTTCCTCGAAACGCCGGAAAAACGACGTGACGGGCACGCCGAGCGCCCGCGCCAAGGCTTGCAATGTGGTCAGAGAGGGAGAGGTGTTACCGTTTTCGATCTTCGAGAGCATGCCGAGCGATATGCCGGTGGCCGAGGCAAGATCGGCGCCGGTGATGCCGAGCTTCTTGCGAAAGGCGCGGACCTCGTGGCCGATCGCCAATTCGAGATTGTTCTCCTTCGCGCCGCGTAGCGCATGCGGGTCCTGTTTCAGAACCGCCGTCGCTCCGTGAACACCGTTCCGCCTGCTGTGCCCAGCCTCCGCCTTCGTCATGCTTCCGCCCCGTTCTATTTTGTATTTTGGCGGAGCTTACTGTTTTCATGAAGCGCATTCTATTGGGAACAAGAAATTTTCTTTGCCCGGCGAAGTTTTGACAGCGCTGAGAAAGAAGAATTGCCGTAGCGGAAGGATTTCAACTTGGAATGAGAAGGGGCGACGCAGCGCCAAATCGGGCTCATCTGGATATCCGCCCGATCAGCCTCTGCTGCCGTTGAGAAAGAAAAGGGGGATTAAACTTAAGCCACGACCATGTGGCACACACCACATCAGCAGCCATCCGTCGATGATCATGATCGACCACTGCCGGTCATGTCATCTTTGCGAGGGTTCAGACCACGATGCCGAAGACGATGGCGGCAATGAAAAGGAACGCAGCGGAAAACAGCGCAACGTGAATCGCAGTCTGAATCTTATGCCGCGTCGCTGCGACACGCTTCGAACCGTCGAACTGATTCACATGCGTATTCGACATACCCAAATTCGCCATGTGTTGCCTCCGTTCGTTTTTTGTCGATGTTTCACGAGACCAGCCCGCGCTCGACATTCATACAATCCCTATCAATTAGGTAGAGATGATTTTTCGTCCAGGGGACAGCGAAGAAAAAATAAACCACTGGACTACGGTCAGGCTCGAAAGATCAGCAACGCCAAATTCAGCAGAGAATGCGGCGAGCCCAGATCAAGGTGCGCTCTACGGCGCTTGCTTCAGGAGCCGGAGTTTCGGTTGGACCGATCTGACCGCGGCTCTTTTCTTCCGGCAGAGTGACGGTCAACACGTCCTCCTCTTTCGCCGGCATTGGCGGATGAAGATAACCCATGGTCATGCCACCCATGAAAAACATGCCTGCCTCCACTCGTGTATGACCCAAAACTGGGATCACGAAAGTTAACCGCCATTAACGGGATCATGACAGAAATGCGGCAGGTGTCAATAGTCTATACGATTGGTCGTCTTTTAAACACTCCTTAACTAAAAGAGTGCTGAAAGCCTAATGATTACAGTTTGTTAAGCGCGGACGAACCCCTTGCTAGCAATCATCAGATTACGCGTGTAATCCTGCTTGACATCGCCGGTCGCCAATTCTTTTGCGCTCAGCCGCTCGACGATGGCCCCGTTCTGCATCACCACGAGGCGTTCGCACATATGGGTGACGACGCCGAGATCGTGGCTGACCATCACGAATGTCAGACGGCGATCCCTGCGCACTTGCTCCAGCAGATTGAGCACTTCCGCCTGTACGGAAGCGTCCAGCGCCGAGGTCGGCTCGTCGAGCAACAGGATCGACGGCTCGACGATCAGCGCGCGGGCGATGGCCACGCGCTGACGCTGGCCGCCGGACAATTGATGTGGATAGCGGAAACGAAAGCCGTTGCCGAGGCCGACCTCGTCAAGCGCCCGCGTGATGCGCGTCTCGCTGTCGCCGATGCCGTGGATTGCCAGGGGTTCCAGCAGCAGCCGATCAATGGTCTGACGCGGATGCAGGGAGCCGTAGGGATCCTGAAACACCATCTGCACCTGGCGATAGAAAGTCTTGCTACGTTTCGAACCCGTCAGCGCCTCGCCATCGATGCGGATGGCGCCGCCGCTGACCGGCGCAAGACCGGCGACGGCGCGCAACAGGGTCGATTTGCCGGAACCGGACTCGCCGACAAGGCCGAATGATTCGCCCTTGTCTACACCGATGCTGACGGCATCGAGGGCATAATAGCCATCATAGACGACGCTGAGGCCGTCGACTGCAAGCGCTGCCGTCATGCCGCCCACTCCGGTTTGCGGTCGAGAACCGGCAGCGGATGGCGGTCCTCGCCGATCACAGGCATGCAGTTCAACAGGCCGCGCGTATAGGGATGCTGCGCATTGTTGAGCTCGGAAGCCTTTAGTTCCTCGACGATCTTGCCGGCATACATGACGATGACCCGGTCGCAGAAGGAAGACACCAGCCTCAGATCGTGCGACACGAAAATCAGCCCCATGCCGCGTTCCGACACCAGCTTATCCATGATCCTGAGCACATCGAGCTGCACGGTGACGTCGAGCGCCGAGGTCGGCTCGTCGGCGATCAGCAGTTCCGGCCCGGCGATCAGCATCATCGCGATCATCGCGCGCTGCCCCATGCCGCCGGACACCTCATGCGGATGCAGGTCGTAGACGCGCCTGGGATCGCGGATCTGCACGGCTTCCAGCATGGCGAGCGCACGGTCGCGTGCTTCCGCCTTGCTGACTTTCTCATGCGTGCGCAGCGTCTCGGTGATCTGCCGGCCGATGGTCATCACCGGGTCGAGCGAATATTTCGGATCCTGTAGCACCATGGCGATGCGTTTGCCGCGCAGTGACCGGCGCTCCCTGGCTGAGATCGACAGCAGCTCGATGCCGCTGAAATTCAGCCGGTCGGCGGTGACGATGCCATGCGACGACGTGAGCCCCATGATGGCGCGGCCAGTCTGCGACTTGCCGGAACCGCTCTCGCCGACGATGCCAAGCCGTTCGCGCCCGAGCGTGAACGACACGCCGCGTACCGCTTCTATGATGCCGGTGCGTGTGGGATAGCGAACCCTCAGGTTCTCGACCGTCAATAGCGTGGTCATTGGCCGCTCTCCCTCGGATCGAGCGCATCGCGCAGACCGTCACCGAGCAGGTTGAAGCCGAGGCTGACAATCAGGATGGCGATGCCGGGCATTGCCGCGACCCACCATTGGTCGAGATAGTATTTGAACCCGGTGGCGATCATCGCACCCCATTCCGGCAGTGGCGGCTGTGCGCCGAGGCCCAGGAAGCCGAGGCCCGCCGCCGTTAGAATGACGCCGGCCATATCGAGCGTGACGCGCACGATCACCGAGGAGATGCAAAGCGGCATGATATGGCGGAAGACGATACGGATTGGCGATGCCCCCATCAGCTGCACGGCGGCGATGTAGTCTGAGCGCCGCACGGTCATCGTCTCGGCCCGCGCCAGGCGCGCATAGGGTGGCCAGGAGGTAATGGCGATCGCGATGATGGCGTTCTCGATGCCGGGGCCGAGCGCACCAGCAAATGCGAGCGCCAGCACCAGCTTCGGGAAAGCGAGGAAGATATCGGTGATGCGCATCAGCACGGTATCGGTCCAGCCGCCTGCATAGCCAGCTATCATACCGATAAACAGGCCCAGCGGCGCGGAGATGATCGCGACGAGCACAACGATATAGAGGGTCCATCGCGACCCGTAGATCAGGCGGGACAGTATATCACGGCCGAGATTGTCGGTGCCGAGAAGATAGCCGCCGGTGCCGGGCGGCTTCAAATAGGCATTGGTAAGATCCCCGATGCTTGGCGGATAGGGGGCGATAACATCGGCAAGTGCCGCCACGAGAATGAGGGCGACGATGATCAGCAGTCCGAGAACGGCCAGTCGATTGGCGGAAAATTGCCGCCAGGTGACATAGGCGCGCCCGAGGCTCGCTTGTCGGCGCGACCGCGGCCGATCCGACAGCAGCCACTCACGCCAGGAAAGTTGCGTGGTCCCAGCCGTCATTTACGTCGCGTCCTTGGATCTAGAGTGCGATAGAGCAGGTCGGAAAGCAGGTTGATCCCGACGAAGACCGTACCGATGACGACCGTGCCGCCGAGCACGGCGTTCATATCGGCGTTCTGCAGCGAACTGGTGATATAGAAACCGATGCCCGGCCAGGAGAACACGATCTCCGTCAGCACCGAGCCTTCCAGTAGCCCGGCATAGGAGAGCGCAATCACCGTGATCAGCGGCACGACGGCGCTGCGCAGCGCATGGCCCCAGATCACCCGCGTCTCCGAAAGTCCCTTGGCGCGAGCAGCGACGATATATTCCTGACCCAGCTCATTCAGCATGAAACTGCGCGTCATGCGGCTGATATAGGCAAGCGAGAAATAGCCGAGCAGCGAGGCAGGCAGAATAATGTGGCGGAATGCGTCCCAGAACACATCCCATTGCCCCTGCATGGCGCTGTCGACCAGATAGAAGCCGGTGATCGGCGTGAATGTATATTCGTAGGCGATGTCGATGCGGCCGGGATAGGCCACCCAGCCCAGCTGGGCATAGAAGATGAGGAGCGACACCATTGCAAGCCAGAAGACCGGCACCGAATAGCCGACGAGGCCGATGACGCGGACGATCTGGTCGATGAAACTGTTGCGGCGCACGGCAGCGAGCACACCAAAGGGGACGCCGAAAGCCGCGCCGATGATCGTACCAACGGTCGCAAGCTCCATCGTCGCGGGAAAGACGCGCCTGATGTCGTCAATCACCGGATTGGTCGTCAGTACCGACGTGCCGAAATCGCCGGTCAACGCACTCAGCAGATAAAAATAGAACTGCACATAGAGCGGCTGATCGAGATGCATTTCGCGGCGCAGGCGCTCCAGCACCTGCGTAGGCGCATGGTCACCGGCAATCGCCAATGCCGGATCGATCGGGATGACGCGCCCGATGAAGAAGGTGACGGCAAGAAGACCGAGATAGGTCGTGACCGCCACGACCAGGAAGCGCAAAACACCCATCAGAATGGGCGCGGCACGGCCCTTTTTGGGCCGCACCTCCATTTTCCGTTCGACTGTGCTCAAAGAACTAGTCCTATCGGACCATCACTTCGACACTGGCCAGACAAAGTTGGTGTCGAAGCTCGGACCGAGCTTGAAGTCCTTCACATCCTTGCGATAGCCGGCGACTTCCGTCTGCTGGAACAGGAAGACGAAGGGGCTGGCATCCAGGTACTTCTTCTGGATATCCTGATACATGGCGCCGCGCTTGGCGGCGTCGACCTCGAACAGGGCGGCTTTGGTTTCCTTGTCCAGTTCAGGCGTCGTCCAGTCATTGCGCCAGGCAAGCGTCTTATTGGTGCCTGCGTCGGAATTGTCAGGATTGTTCGTGAAGGTATCGGCATTGGAATGGGGGTCCCAATAGTCGTTACCCCAGTTGCCGAAATAGATATCGTGGTTACGGGCACGATACTTGGTGAGCTTTTGCTTGCCGTCGCCCGGAATGATCTCGACCTTGATTCCGGCCTGGCCTAGCGTCTGCTGGACCGAAGTGGCCACACCGGTATCCGGCTCGATGCTGCGCACGTCCATCGTCACGGAGAAACCGTTCGGCAAGCCGGCCTTGGCCAGCAGCTCCTTTGCCTTCGCGACATCGAGCTTGAACGGATTTTCATCCAAAGAGCCAAGCATGCCCTTCGGCTCGAAGGTCTGATGGATTTCGCCGATGCCCTTGATCAGCGTCTTGCTGATGGCGTCATAGTCGACCAGGTACTTGAACGCCTGCTGCACTTCCGGCTTGGCAAGATTCGGGTTCTTCTGGTTGAGGCTGATGTAATAGATCGTGCCCTTCGGCGCACTCGTCGAGGTGAGCTGTGCGTTCTTCTCGATAGCGGCCGCATCGGTCGGCGACAGGTTGCGGGCAACGTCGATGTCGCCTTTCTCCAGTGCCAGACGCTGTGCCGAGCTTTCCTTCATGAAGCGGTAGATGACGCGGGCGAGCTTCGGCTTGGTGCCGTAATAATTGTCGTTGCGCTCCAGAACGACGGCTTCGTTGGCGCGCCATTCGCGCAGCTTGAACGGGCCGGAGCCAGCAAAGCCGGTCTTCAGCCAGCCATTGCCGAAATCGTTGTCATATTTGTTGTCAGCCGACGGCGTTACCGGCTTCACATGCTGCATGACCAGCTTCTTGTCGACCACTTCGGCAACGGTCGCCGTCAGGCAGTTCAGCACGAAGCTCGGTGCATAAGGCTTGTCGACGGTGAAGGTGAACGTGCTGGGATCGGTGGCTTTCGCCTTTTCCGTGACATTGGCGCCCGTCAGGCCGAATTGGGTGAGAATGAAGGCCGGGCTCTTGTCGAGCTTGACGACGCGCTCGAAGGACCAAGCGACGTCATCGGCGGTGATCGGATTGCCGGAGGCGAATTTCAGGCCGGGCTTCAGCTTGAACGTATAGGTCAGGTGATCGTCGGACACCGACCAGCTCTCGGCAAGGTCGCCCTGGATCTTGGAGGTGTCGTTGATGTCGAGGCGAACGAGCAGGCTGTAGGTGTTGCCGGTGACTTCGGCAGCGGAGAGTTCGTAAGCTTCAGCCGGGTCCATACTCAGGATGTCATCGAAGGCAAAACCTTCGACCAGCGTATCCTTCGGCGTCGCAGCGTATGCGCTCGGCACGGCCATCGTTAGAAGTGTGAGAGCCGCACCGGCCGAAAGAGCGCGGAAGTTGCGGTTCATCTTGGTCATCATCATGTTTTCGTTCCCTTATTTTAGCTTTTGTTACTGTATGTTATGCACGCGATCCGCTGCTTTCTCCCCAAGCAGACGCCAGAATCCGAAGCCAGTTCTCCCTGCATAGCTTCACAAGATCGGTTTCACCATAGCCAACGTTCCTGAGCGCAGCAATCAGCTTTTGATTGCCTGCTGCATCGCCGATTTCCTCCGGAATCGTCGCCCCGTCGAAGTCCGATCCGAGGCCGACGCAATCGATGCCGACACGTTTGACGAGGTGGTCGACATGGCGGACCATCGCCTCGATCGGCGTGTTGGCATCCGAACGGCCGTCCTCGCGCAGCATGGCGGTCGCATAGTTCAGGCCGACGATGCCACGGCTCTCCTTGATGGCGTCGAGTTGCTTGTCGGTCAGATTGCGGGCGACAGGGGTCAGCGCATGCGCATTGGAATGGCTGGCAACCAGCGGCTGGTCCGTTGTTTTCGCCACATCCCAGAAGCCTTTTTCGGTGATATGGGCGAGGTCGATGACGATGCCGAGGCGGTTGCATTCGCGCACCAGCGCAAAACCGGCATCCGTCAGACCCGGGCCGGTATCCGGCGAACTCGGATAGGCAAAGGGTACGCCATGAGCAAAGACGTTGTTGCGGCTCCAGACAGGACCGAGCGAGCGCAGGCCGGCCGCATAGAAAGTTTCGAGCGCGACGAGGTCGGCGCCGATGGCCTCGCAGCCTTCCATATGCATTACCGCTGCGAAGATGCCCTTTTCCATGCAATCGCGGATTTCGGCAGTCGAGCGGCAAAGCTTCCAGACACCGGCGCGATCGAGCCGGAGAGCGATCGCTGCCATTTCAAGCGCGGTATCGAGCGAGGGCGCCCGTTCCAGCGGCGGCGAGAGCGGCGTTGCATAGTGGCCATTGCGGTCGGGATCGGCGAAGACGAGATTGCCGGAGGGGATATAGATGGCGCAAAGACCCCCGGCCAGCCCGCCGGCCTTGGCGCGCGGCGCATCGATATGGCCGGCCGATATTCCATCCCTGAATTCAGCGACCGGATCGGTACCCTCGCGCGCGTGATTCCAGAGTCTCAACAGAACGTCGTTATGGCCATCGAATACGGATTGCATTGTCTATCCTGGATAAAGCGCTCGAACGAGCGGAGTGGAAGCGGCCAGAATAGAAAAGATGGCGGGATTCGCCATACCTAAATGAAAAAAATCTGCATTAGCATAGAATGTCGCAGCAAACGGAAAAGGCGGGAGCAAAACTCCCGCCCTGACATATCAGGCAAAGCCTCGGTCGTTTCAGTGTTTAACCCGCTTCTTCTGGCGGTAAACGTCGATTGCGACAGCGGCGACGATGATGATGCCCTTGGCGATCTCCTGGTAATAGGCGTCGACGTTCAGGAACGTGAAGCCCGAGATCATCACCCCGAGAATGACGGTGCCGATGATCGTACCGGTGATTCGGCCAACACCGCCGGTGAGCGAGGTGCCGCCGATGACGGCGGCGGCGATCGCGTCCAGCTCGTAGGTCACGCCCATGCCGGCCTGCGCCGTCTGGACGCGGGCGGCAGTGATGATACCGGCCAGACCGGCCAGAAGTCCGGCGATCGCATAGACCTTGACCAGATGCGCCTCGACATTGATGCCCGATACCCGCGCCGCTTGCACATTGGCGCCGATCGCATAGGTGAACTTGCCGTAGCGCGTGTAGCGCAGCACGATGTGGAAGACTAGCGCGACGAGGAGAAACACCACGACGGGCCAGATGCCGGTGCCGATGAAATTGAACTGATCAGTGAGGCCGGAAACCGGTTGACCCTTCGTGTACAATTTCGACAGGCCGCGTGCCGACACCATCATGCCGAGCGTCGCGATGAACGGCGGAATCTGGGTTTTCGTGATGAGCTGGCCGTTCACGTAACCGGCAGCAAGGCCGATCAGCAAACCGATGCCGATCGGAACGAAAAACGGCATATCGGTCAGCGCTGGATAAAGCGCCCGCGCCCAAGTGGAGGACTGTGCGAAGCTCGCCGCTACCATGGCAGTCAGCCCGACGACGGAGCCCGATGAAAGATCGATGCCGCCGGTGATGATGACCTGCGTCACCCCGACCGAGATGATGCCGATAACGGAGACCTGCAGGATCATGATCTTCAGGCGCTGTATATTGAGCAGAAAGCTCTGGCCGACGAAAATCCAGCCGAGGATTTCGCAGACGAGTGCAATGCCGATCAGTACGAGGAAGATGCCGAGCTCCGGCGGCACGCGGCGGCGCCTGGGACGCGTCACGGACGGTGCGGTCGCCTCTGCAACTTTGCTAACCATGGTTCAATCCTCCTTTGCGACGGCCGGCCCGATCATTGCGCCGCCAGCTCCATCACCTTGACTTGGGTTGCATCCGCACGATCGAGAAAACCGGTCACCCGTCCCTCATGCATCACCATGATGCGGTCGCTCATGCCGAGCACTTCGGGCATTTCCGATGAGATCATGATGATGGCGACGCCGTTGCGCGCCATCTCCGTGACCAGACGGTGGATTTCCGCCTTGGCGCCGACATCGATGCCGCGGGTCGGCTCGTCCAGAATCAGAATTCGCGGATTGGTGAGTAGCCAACGGCCGATCAGCACTTTCTGCTGGTTGCCACCGGATAGATTTTCGACACGCTCGTCGAGGCTCGGCGTCTTGATGCGCAGCTTGCGCGCCATGTCGTCGCAAGTCGCCTCGATCGAGCCCTCCTGCACGAAACCGGCCTTCACGAACTTGTCGTGCAGCACGGCGACCTGCATGTTTTCGAGTACGCTGAGGATCAGCAGACAGCCGGTATCTTTCCGGTCCTCCGTCAGAAACGCCATGCCGTGCCGGATCGCCGCCGCCGGCGAGGAGATATCCGCCTTCTTGCCGAAAAGCTCGATCGTGCCGGATGAGGCCGGCGTCACGCCGAACAGCGTCTCGGCGACATTCGAGCGGCCTGAGCCGACGAGCCCCGCGACGCCCAAGATTTCGCCCGCCTTCACCTCGAAGGAGACGTTGGAGAAGACCCCGTTGAGGCTGAGGTCCTTGACGGCAAGAACGGTCTCGCCGATCGGCACCTCTTCCTTCGGGAACATCTGGGTGATCTCGCGGCCGACCATCATGCGGATGATGTCGTCGCGGGTGACATCGGTGGACAGGTGCGTGCCGATATATTTTCCGTCGCGAAACACCGAGAATTCATCGGCGATCTCGAACAGCTCATTCATTTTGTGAGTGATGTAGACGATGCCGATGCCCTGCGCACGCAGATCGCGGATGATCTCGAAGAGATGCGCCACCTCGCGTTCGGTCAGCGCCGAGGTCGGCTCGTCCATGATCAGCACATCGGAATCGTAGGATACCGCCTTGGCGATCTCGACCATCTGGCGGTTGGCGACCGAAAGCTCCCGCACCTGAATGTCCGGATCGATGGTGATGTTCAGCCGGCGAAAGAGTTCCTCGGTCTTCCTGTTCATCGCGGCATGATCGACAAAGCCCAGACGGTTCTTCGGCTCGCGACGGATCCAGATATTCTCCGCGACTGTCATAAACGGCATCAGGTTGAGCTCCTGATGGATCATCGCGATGCCGTTCTCCAACGCATCCAGCGGCGATTTCAGTCGGATCTCGGCGCCCTTCAGACGCACTTCGCCCTGATCCGGCGTATAGATGCCGGCCAGAATTTTCATCAGCGTCGACTTGCCGGCGCCGTTTTCACCCATGAGCGCATGCACGGTACCGCGCTTCAGACGGAAGGAAACGTCGTCCAGGGCAAGCACGCCCGGAAATTCCTTGCGGATGCCTTCGGCACTCAGCAGATAGGTGGCGTTGGGGACCGCGCCGCTGGCGCGCACGGCAGCCATGGTGGATGGGCTCACAACCATCTTTTCCCTCCGGGGCTGGCGGAATTTGAGGATGCGGGCGCTAGCGCCCGCATCCGTCGGTAACAGCCGTCAGTTCTTCTTGACGAAGTCCTTGGCGTTTGCGGGCGTCACGAGCTGGAAGGGGATATAGACCTTCTTCTCCACCTTATCGCCCTTGGCAAGCTTCAGCGCGGCATCGACCGCACCCTTGCCCTGGCCGGCGGCGTCCTGGAAAACGGTGACTTTGAGGTCGCCGGCCTGCATGGAGGCCAAGGCATCCTGCGTCGCGTCGACACCGCCGACGACGATTTTATCCATCGATTTGCCGGCCGCCTTCAGCGCTTGGATCGCGCCGATCGCCATTTCGTCATTGTTGGAAATGACCGCATCAAAATCGAGACCGCTGGAGAGCCAGTTGGTCATCAAGTCGGAGCCCTGGGTGCGCTGCCAGTTGGCGGTCTGCTCCTGAACGATCTGGATGCCCTTGCAATCATCGGTGGCAAGAACGTCATGCACGTCCTTGGTGCGCATGCGGGCCGCCTGGTTCGAGAGCTCACCCATCATGACGACGGCCTTGCCCTTGCCCTTCAGCAGACGGCAGACTTCCTTGGTTTCCAAGGTGCCGGATTCCTGCTCGTTGGAAGCGACGAAGGCCTGCTTGTCCGGCAAGCTATCGACGTTCGCCGGCTCGCGGTTGACATAGATAAGCGGAATTTTTGCATCCGCTGCCAGCTTCGATATGGCCGCCGTGGCATCCGTATCCACCGGGTTGACGATGATGGCATCGACGTGGCTGGCAATGAAGTTCTGGATTTGGCTCTGCTGCTTGGCGACGTCGTTCTGTGCATCCTCGACCTGCAGCGTCACGCCCTTCATCGACTTGGCGTAGTCCTGCATGCCGTTGCGCAGAACGGTCAGAAAGTTGTCGTCGAACAGCGCCATCGACACGCCGATATTTTCGGCATGTGCGGCCGTCGACAGCATAAGCGCCATGGCGGAACCCAGAATGAGTTTTTTCATGATTTTTCCTCCAACTACGGTGTCCGGCTACACCCCTCCTCAACGCCGGAACCCCCGGTCTCCACCGCAGGGTCAATAATCCGGGCGGCCGTTACTCCCATAACGACAACCCCAAAACGGAACAAACAGACCGTTAAACTCCATATGCGGAATATTTATTCCATTTCTCGGTGGAAACGTCAACACTATTTTGTAGCCGCGCGCCTGGAACCGGCGATCGACGGGCGACAGAAGAAGTTTCAACGGAAAAGGCTGTAAAAGGTGACGATCGGGCCTACATGTGAGCCGCCCAATCCGATGGAACGGACATTCCATCTACATTTGAATGGCGTAAAATACCGTCGATATCAGGCCGAAACCAACCCCCACCGGCCGACAATGGAGAACCAGCATGCCCTCGATGTACCGCTTCTCAGTCCCCGTCTTTCAACGCGGCCTCGCAAACCTTTCGACCTATCTCGACAAGATCGAGGCCTATGCCGCAGAAAAAGGCACCGATCCGAACGAGCTTGTCAGCGCACGCCTTATTGACGACATGCTGCCGCTCTCCGGCCAATTTCAACGCGCCACCGACAGCGCCAAGCTTGCGATCGCCCGGCTGACGGGCATCGATGCGCCACGCTTCGAGGACAATGAGACCACCGTTGCCGAGCTGCGCGAACGCCTGAAGAAGACGCAGGATTTCTTGACGATGGTGACGCCCGAGACGATGGAAGGCACCGAAAGCCGCGAGGTAACGATCTCGCTCGGCGGCAACAAGACCGTGTTCAGCGGTGAAGACTATCTCGCAAGCTTCGCGCTGCCGAACTTCTTCTTCCACGTCACCACCGCGCACGACATCCTGCGCAGCCGTGGGCTGCCGGTCGGCAAGATGACCTATCTCGGCTCGTTTTCATGATAGCCTGCTATCGAAGCGCGATCAGGGCCGGCGCGATACCGGCCCTTTTTCCGTCAGTTCGGTATAGGCAAGCGTCTGATCGAGATGCCGTGCCCTGAGCGACAGCAGCTTTTCGGCGTAAGCAAGCCGGGTTGCCGCATAATCCCGGTCATCGGCGAGATTGGTGAGCTCCATCGGATCATTCGCCAGGTCGAACAGCAGGGGCGGCAGGCCGGCGAAATGGACGTATTTGAAACGCTCGTCCCTGATGACAGCAAGGTTGCAGGCATCCGACTTGAGGCCGAAATGCCGTTCCGCCTCGCTCAGGGCGATATCGCGGAAATCGAACTCCCAGAACGCCGCATCGCGCCAGTCCTGCGGCTCCGCGCCTTGCACGAAAGGCATAAGCGTCTCACCGTCGAGGTGATTGTCAGGCACGAGGCCAAGGCGATCGCAGAGAGTCGGAAAAATATCGGCGGCGCTGGTGAAGCGCTGCACTTCCCCGCCCATGCCGCCGGGCTGTCCGGGATCGCGGATGACCAACGGGATATGATAACTGCCGTCGAAAAAGCCGCCCTTGCCGAGCAACCAGTGATCGCCCATCATTTCCGCATGATCTGATGTGAAGATGATTAGCGTATCATCCCAGGCATCCGCATCCTTCAGCGCTTGCCAGATCCGCCCGAGCTGCGCATCCACTTCGGCAATCATGCCGTAATAGATGGCGCGGATCGCCGACAAATCCTCAGCCGTCCAATCACTCGCTGCCCCCTCGCCGCCATGGATGAAGCCGCCCTTGCCGATCAGCGGCATGGCGAAAGCGAGAAAGGGATGCGCCGCCTGCTCCATCTGGCGGTCGGCAGCGCGAGCAAAAGCCGGACCGTCGCCTGGAGCAAACATGCGGTTATAAGGCTCCGGCACAGAAAACGGCGGATGCGGCCTGAGGAACGAGACATGCGCGAACCATGGCTCGTCCTGTTCGCCGAGCCAGCGAATGAACTCGCCCGCCAGAAAAGCCGTCTGCGTCTCATCCCTGGAATAGGCCGGAGCGGCATTGGAGATTTCACCGGGCTTGGCCCCGACAGGAATATGGATATCGCGGCTTTCGGCCTGGCTATGCCCCTTCGAGCGCAGCCACGACAGCCACTGCCTCTCATGTTCGGGTAGGAGCTGGCGCGCGCTGAAGCCGGGAAGCACGCCCTCATAGGTCGTCAGATGCGGATCGTTCGGATCCATGCCGCGTGGATCCGGTGCCGTATCGGTATAGCCGAACAGCGTCGGATCGTAGCCGGCACGCCGGGCGGCAAGCGCCAGATTATCGAAACGGGCATCCAGCGGAGACCCGTTGCGGCAGACGCGATGGTTCATCTGATAAAGGCCGGTGTAAAGCGTCGCCCGCGCCGGAGAACAGGGCGCCGCACCGGCGAAATGCCGGCGGAACAACACGCCGTCACGCGCCAACGCATCGACATTGGGCGTCTTCACACAGGGATGACCGACGGCGGAAAGACAATCGCCCCGCCATTGATCGGCCGATATCAGCAACACGTTTGAGCGCTTGCCCGAAGCACGCCGCTCAATGCTGGTTGGATTTGGCATGCCAATTCCAGGCCGATTCGATGATACGCGACAAATCATATTTCGGCGACCAGCCGAGAACATCGCGGGCCTTGTCGTTATTGGCGACCAGCGTGGTCGAATCGCCCTCGCGGCGGCTGACATATTCGACCGGGAAAGGCCGGTTCGACACCGTTTCGATCGTCGATAGCAATTCCTTGACTGTGGTGCCCGTACCCGTGCCGAGATTGAGCGCGACCGATTCACCGCCCCGCAGCAGATATTCCACCGCCCGAACATGCGCATCCGCAAGATCGAGGACGTGGATATAGTCGCGCACGCAGGTGCCGTCGCGCGTATCATAATCGCTGCCAAACACCTTGAAGCCTTGGCGGCGGCCAAGCGCCGCATCGATCGCCAGCGGGATGGCATGGGTTTCCGGCGTATGCCATTCACCAATGCGCCCTTCGAAATCGGCGCCGGCCGCATTGAAATAACGCAGCACCACCGAGCGCAGACCCTTGTACTGATCATAATCGGCAAGCGCCTGCTCGACGATATATTTGGTGCGGCCATAGGGATTGATCGGCACCTGCCGGTGGCCCTCATCCAGCGGTACGCTCTGCGGCAGGCCATAGGTCGCGCAGGTGGAAGAAAAGACGAAAGCCCCGATGCCGGCCGCCTGAGCTGCCGACAGCAGCGTCAGCGTGCCGATGACGTTGTTCTCATAGAAGGAGACGGGATCCTTGACCGATTCGCCGACCTCGATCAGCGCCGCGAAATGCAGGATGGCGGCTGGCTTGTATTTCGCCAGGACTTCGTCGAGCCGCGCCCGGTCCCGGATATCGCCCTCTTCCGCCGGGCCCCATTTGACGAATTCGCGATGACCGTTGGAAAAATTGTCGTAGACGACCGGCTGAAACCCCTTATTCGCCAGATCCAAACATGTATGCGAGCCAATATAACCAGCTCCCCCGACCACCAGAACCGTTTCGCCTGCCATAATCACCTCTTCTCAAAGACTGACTGTCCAAGCACGCAGCATCGTGCTCGAATCCCCGCGTAGAGTTAGAGACCTGTAGATCAGTTGCAAGACCAGAAAAAGACGAGAGATTTGCTAGCTCGACGAAGAACGAAGAACGCCGAAACTGTCTATGCCGGCTTTGTCTCGGCCTTGGCCGTATGAAACAGGATTCCTACCAGCGCCAAAATTGGCGGCACGAGGAAACATTTCGTGCCGGCAAACATGAAGAGCAGGGCCGCCGCCGCGCAGCCGCAGGCAAAACCACCGACCGCAGCGCCCATCCGGCCAAGTCTTGCCTTGATGGCGGCTTTCGCCTCCGGGGCAGGTCCTTGCAGGAGATCGGCAATATCGATCATGATTTGCGTCGTCGTACCCGTCATCAGCGTCGTCGGCGGCGCTGAGGCTAGATGAACGCGGTGCAACGCATTCTGAACAGCCATGGCCGAAACCAGCGTCATCCCCGTGAGGATCGCCTGCCAACCGTCACCGCTGGCAAAGGGACCGAAGCTGATGGCAAAGATCGCGGCGAGCAGGAGCAGCAGGAATTTCAACGTTAAGATCATCCGCAGCACTGGCAACTTGCGCCGCGACAGACCATCGCCCAACAGGCGGGCAAGAATCACGACGATGCAGAAGACCGGTAGCGCCAGCAGCTTGGCCGTCGCGCCCGACGTTCCCAGCACCACCGAAGCGCCGAAGGTGACGAAGTTGCCAGTGACATGGGCCGTGAACAGGCCCTGCAAGGCAAGAAACCCGGCGGTGTCGACATAGCCGCCATTGATGCTGAGAAGAGTCGGCAGGCTCGGCTTCATTGGCTCCTCGTTTCGCTGTGATCCAATCCAGATTTCGGTTGTTATCACGCGGAACCGGAGGCGATGTCGAGATATCGCCAGCCATCCTGCAAAGAATTTTGGAAGACTACCCTATTGGCTGTGCTCGTTTTCTTGCGCGGCGATCTCATCGGAAACCTCCCGGATTCGTTCCCTCAAATCCGCCTCGGTTCCGTCGTCGACCTCTCCCTCGCCAAAACAATAGCGCGCTATGTGCAACTCGAGTTTAGATTCCAGCTCCGAGCGTCTAGCATGTAATTGGGCAAGATATTTGTTACGCATCGCGAACCACGCATTCCGAGAAACATCTCTCTGAATACTAAATAAGTTCGCGGCGAAAAGGTTTCGATGGGGGGCGGCGCGACCTTTTGGCCCGCCGCGGCATTCATAGCGAGAAGCGGCCTAGCCGCCTATCCGCGCGCGGGAATCATCCGGACAAGCACGCGGTCACGAAGCACGTAATGATGCATGAGGGCTGCGGCCGCGTGAATTCCCGCAACGGCGATGATCGCCCAGGCGGTATAGTCATGCAGTTCACCGATCACATGCCGCGTTGGCTGATCGACGATGACCAAGGGCGGCACGGAGAACAGGCCGAAGAAGCTCGGTCCGTTGCCGGAGGCCCAAATCATCAGGAAGCCATAGGACACCTGCGAAATCATCAGCACATAGAGAGCAAGGTGGACAAAAGTCGACACTGCATAGTGAAGCCCGGAGACCGCTGGCGCCGTACGCCGATGGGTCGCGATGCGCCACACGATGCGCAGGATGAGGACGACCGCAAGCAGAACGCCGAGCGAGATATGCACGAAGATCAGATCCGCGCGAAGGGGCGTTCCGCGGGCAACGAAGCCTCGGGCCTCAGCCAACGCGAACAAGGTCAGGACCAGAAGGGCTGTTAGCCAGTGGAGCGTGATGGTGAAATGGTCGTAGCGGGCCGCCCGCGCATCCGCGGCGGTCATATTGAAATTACTCATGATTTACGATCTCCTTGGGAGGGACAGGCAGCAAACACGTGAGGCTTCCTCTTTATTCGGCGACCTCAAAAAGATGGGCAGCATACGAAAGCGCCCCGCCGATGCGCCTATTGCAAAGCCTCGGCCCGATAGTCACATTGATCTGACTTGCACCTGAATTGGCGTCTGCAAACAAAGATTTGCGCTGACATGCCGGCGAGGTTTGGGCTAATTCAGGCCGATTGTTCGAGGTAGATTGTGTTGAGCGAAAAAATTGCCGTCATTGGCCTGGGTTATGTCGGATTGCCTGTCGCGATTGCCCTGGCCGAGAAATTTTCCGATGTGGTCGGTTTCGATATCAAGCCATCGCGCATCGCCGCCCTGAAAGCCGGGGAAGACGATACCCGTGAGGTTTCGCCGGCACGCCTGAAGGAAAGCGGGCTGCGCATCAGCAGCGACATTCATGACCTGCAGGACCGCGAAATCTTCATCGTGGCCGTTCCGACGCCGATCGACCGGAACCGGCAACCGGATCTGAGACCGATGATTTCCGCTTCGCGCACCGTCGGCCAGGCTTTGAAGAAAGGCGGCATCGTCGTCTATGAATCGACGGTCTACCCCGGCGTAACGGAAGAAGTCTGCGGCCCCGTGCTTGCCGAGGTCTCGGGCCTGCGTCAGGGCGAGGATTTTCACGTCGGCTATTCGCCGGAGCGGATCAATCCCGGCGACAAGGAGCACACGTTCGAACGCATCGTGAAGGTGGTCGCCGGCGACAACGAGGAAACGCTGGAGAGAATCGCCGCCGTCTATGGCGCGGTGGTCGAAGCCGGCATTCACCGCGCGCCCAGCATCAAGGTGGCGGAAGCCGCGAAAGTCATCGAGAACACCCAGCGCGACCTCAACATCGCCTTGATGAACGAACTGTCGATCATCTTCGAGAAAATGGACATCCGCACGGCCGACGTGTTGAAGGCGGCCAGGACGAAATGGAATTTCCTGCCCTTCACGCCCGGCCTGGTCGGCGGCCACTGCATCGGCGTCGACCCCTATTACCTTACCGCCAAGGCCGAGGAACTCGGCTACCATCCCGAAGTCATCCTCTCCGGCCGCCGTATCAACGACGGCATGGGCGCCTTCATTGCCCAGAAACTGATCAAGATGCTGGTAGCAGCGCAAAAGCCGATCAACGGTGCTCGGATTGGCATCTTCGGCCTGACCTTCAAGGAAAACGTACCCGATCTCCGCAACAGCCGTGTGCCGGACATCATTCGCGAACTGCATCAATTCGGCCTCGAACCGCTGGTCCACGATCCTATGGCCAGCCACCACGAAGCGGAAGAGGAATACGGCGTGCGGCTGGCGGCACTCGAGGATTTCGGCAAGCTTGACGCCCTCGTGCTTGCCGTACCGCACAAGTCCTATCTGACCGACGGCGCAGCGCAGATTCTTGATCTGCTCGGCGAGAATGGCGTGGTGGTCGACGTGAAGGCAGCGCTGGAACAAAGCAATCCGCTGCTCAAAGGGCACGCAGTCTGGAGTCTGTAAGCAGTCAGCGATCCTTCTCGAGTGCCGCAACCGTCAGCCGCAGGCCGTCCTCGATAGAAAATGGCGGCGACCAGCCGGTGATCGCTACTGTCTCGCCGATATCGACTTGCAACGAGCCCAGCAGCCGTTGTGCCGCCGCACGACGCCCAAGCAACGCGGCGAGCCCTTCCAACAAGCGCGGCGGCACGGATAGCAGCAGCGCTCTGCGCCCCATTGCCGAAGATAATTTGCCGATCAATTCGCCAATGGAAAGATCCGCGCCATCGCTGACGAGGAACACTCGGTTCCCCGCATCGGGATGACGCGCGGAGAGCAGGATGAAATCGACGAGATTGCCGACGAACACCAGCGATCTGCGATTGGCAATGAGGCCGAAAGGCCAAGGAAGCGGGCGCTTGGCCCATTTCATCAAGCTCGCGAAATTCGCCTTCACCCCTGGCCCATAGATGAGCGGCGGGCGGATGATGACGACATCCATGTTCGTTTCTTTGCCGATGGCCAGGAGTGCCTCCTCCGCCTCCCGCTTCGACTGCCCATAGGGGTCCTCCGGATGCGGTCTGTCGGACGCCGTAAACGGCCTGCCCCTTGCGGTCGCCTCACCATTGACCTTGATCGAGCTTAGGAAGATGAAGCGCTTTACACCGACCCGCGCCGCCTGCCGCGCCAGATTGACCGTAGCCTCGACGTTGACGGCGCGAAAGGCGGCAAGAGGATCGGCCGCTGTGTCGTTCATGACATGGACACGCGCCGCCAGATGCACGACCGTTTCGATGCCCGCAAGCGCGCCGGCCCAATCCGTTTCGCCATCGAAGCTGCCCAAGGCCAGAAAACCTGGCTTAGGCGTACGGCTGATCGGTCGATAGGCCATCTCTCGCCGCGAAAGCTCGACACAAAGCGCCTCCCCGACAAAACCCGTCGCGCCCGTCACCAGGATCATGCGTCTGCCACCTCTTGTTCCGCCCGGCTTTCACTCCCATCATGCTTTGCACATTCCCTCAGCAGGGAACAAGTCCGACAAAATTCGCGGGCAGAGTGATTGTGAACAAGCCCGTGATATGAGATGCACTCCGCACAAAGCCGTCATCGGCGCAATGAGACACGAGCCCCGGCAGAACCATCAGAAACGATGCCTTATACGATCGCCAAGCGCCTTTTCGACTTCCTTGCCGCCCTCAGCGCAGCCGTGATTTTTTCCATCCCGGTCCTGATCGTTGCCATCGCCGTCCGGCTGACCTCTCCGGGCCCAGTTCTCTACTGGTCGGATCGCATCGGCCGCGAAAACAGGATTTTCCGCATGCCGAAATTTCGCAGTATGCGGACCGACACTCCGGCGGTTGCCACCCATCTTCTGAAGGACGCCAACGCCTATCTGACGCCGATCGGTTCCTTCCTGCGCAAATCCAGCCTGGATGAGCTGCCCCAGCTCTGGTGTATCCTGAAGGGTGAAATGAGCATCGTCGGCCCTCGCCCCGCCCTTTTCAACCAGCATGACCTGATTGCATTGCGCACCGAGCGCGGTGTCGAAGCCCTTCTGCCGGGCCTGACCGGCTGGGCACAAGTCAACGGCCGCGACGAGCTGCCGATCCCGGAAAAAGTGGCGTTGGACGAGGAGTATCTGCGCCGACGCTCTTTTGTCTTCGATCTCAAGATCATTGTCCTGACGGCGCTGAAAGTTGTGCGCAGTGACGGTGTCATTCATTAATGCGACAGCGATATTATAAGATTTCGATATCATAAACGGACGACGCAAAACGCCGGCCACCAAAATGCCGTATTACTGCCTCCTTGCGACCTTACTGGCCGGCAGGCGAAGGCTGAGGCTTTCTGGGATGGCTGAAATGTAGACGAAGGCGGACGAAGATATTGGCTCAGTTGCAGATGAATAAACCACCGGTCGATCTCGCGTCTGGAAATAATGCCGGCGAACTCGTGCCCGTTGTCCTGCCACAAAGCCTGATCATCCTGGGTAGCCTCCTGTGGCTCGTGGTCGTATCGCCGCTATTCGTCGAAAGCGCCGCCTATCGCTATGTCGCTCCGTTCCTCGCCCTCATCGCTCTACACTACTACAGGACGGCATCGGTGCGTCCACGCACCAACTGGCTCGGCTGGCTGTGCATGGGATGGGGTACCTATGTGCTCATTCGCTTCGTCGCCATCTTCCTCATGACGCCGGAGCATACGATCGGTGCATCCGACTGGCTCTATGCCTATCCCTTCTTCTTTCCGATCCTTGGCGTTGCCTTTTTGCTCTATGAACCGGTGCTGGAGAAAATCATCGCCGCAGTTTTCGCCGTCGCGCTCATCATGTTGATCGCCACGCAGCATTTCCGCGATGTCTTTGCCGGCGAAACGGTGCGCCCGCTAATCATGAACAATCAGATTCACGGCGCGGTCGCTTGCGGCATGATCTTGATCTTCACCGCGTTCTGGCTGCTGCACTATCTGACGGACAAATCCAGCAATCGATTGATCGCTCGCTTCGCCTATATCGTCTCGCCATTGATCGCCGCTCTCTGTCTGATGGCCATTTACGGCGCCAAGTCGAAAGGCGTCTGGCTGGCACTCGGCGCCACGCTGCCGGTGCTGGGCTTGGTTACCTTGACTTATCTGCGCTTAAAAACCGGCCTTATCGTCGTCGCCTGCGCGGCGGTGCTTCTGCTAGCCGGCGCTTATGGAGTGCGGCACAATATTGAGAAAACCGCTGGTCCGACGGTGTCTTCCACCATCGAGATGATCGACAACATTACCAAAAATGACGATCTCAGTGACGCCGTGTCTAGCACGATAACCTCCGATACCACGCCCTTTGCCATGGACGCGCGGCTGCAGCTCTGGTCGAACGGCTGGGAGCTCTTCTCCTCCGCGCCTATCTTCGGCTGGGGCGGTGAATGGGTGGAACGCTGGAAGCACACGCGCTATGCCGACGTCCAATATACGCTGCTGCACAACGGCTATCTCGAAATGCTGGTGCGCCATGGCTTGTTCGGCGGCCTTGTCATGACGGTCATTCTCGTCGGGCTCATCGCCAATGTCTGGCGTGCACGCAAGGCAGGCCTCATACCGCGCACCGCCTGGCATGCCTACGCTGTCTGCCTGTTCTTCTTTGCATTGACCTTGCTCAGCAACTCCAACAACCGCCTTGCAATCGGCGAAAGCCTTGCACTGACAAGCTCTGCTTTCGCCTGCTGGTGCAGCATACGCTTGAGTGGGGAACGTCTGCTGATACCGGCGAAAAAACAACAGGCAGAGGCTGTTAGCGCTTGATCATGAGCGGGTGGGCACAGCAACCCTGTGGTCGACGGGTCCCCTGCCCCTCTAGAGCCTTTCAGGTTTTGACGGAAGCGTAGCCGGCATTGGCGAAGTAGTTGCTACATTCGTTGGGCTGGATTGTTGTAACGAGTTGTCCGATGTGACGCCACGTGTCATCGATGGTTCGCTTCTGAGCCAAGCGCATCCAGTGCTTGATTTTGGCGAAGGCCTGCTCAATCGGATTGAGGTCGGGTGAATAGGGCGGCAGGTACCAGAGCCGTGCACCGGCGTTGCGGATCATCTGACGGATGGCGACCGACTTGTGGGAACCGAGGTTATCCATCACGACGATGTCGCCGGGTTCGAGCACCGGTAGGAGTTGTTGCTCGACATAGGCACGGAAGCACTGACCGTTGATCGGTCCATCGAAGACACAAGGTGCGGCGAGCCGATCGCAGCGCAGCGCGCCGAGGAAAGTCAGGGTGCGCCAATGGCCGTGCGGGGCGAAGCTGCGCAGGCGTTTGCCCCTCGCCCCCCAGCCTCGAAGCGGCGCCATGTTGGTCTTGATCCAGGTTTCGTCGATGAAGACCAGCCGTCTTGGATCGAGACCGGCCTGCCAGGACCGCCAGCGCTGTCGTCGCCGCGCTATGTCGGCACGCGCCTGCTCAAGGGCGAACAGTGTTTTTTTTGAACCGCAGCCCTTCGCGCCGCAGGAACTGCCATACGGTATCGTGGGACACCTTCACCCCTCGTGCGGCCAACTCTTCCTTCAACCCGTGCAGTGACAGATGCGGCGTCTGGTTGATCCGCTCTGCGATAAACGCCCGGTACGGCTCCAGAACACGCTTGCGGTGACCACCCATCTTCCCGGGCGCGACGGATCCGCTCGAACGATAACGCTGAGACCACTTCACCGCTGAAGACACCGCAATACCGAACCGTGCCGCCACCGACCGGCAGCTCTCGCCGGCCTCGATCGCATCAACAACACGCTTACGAAGATCATTTGAAAGAGGTCGAGTCATCTGATGCTGGCCTCCACTCCAGCCAACATCTTGAATCACAAAACAAGCAAAAACGGAATCCCTTCCGATTCAGCTAAAAACGGAAACGCTCTAGCGCTTTCTTTCGCTAGCGCCAGAAGGCATTTGACTGTGCAGTCTTTTGTAAAGCACTGCATAGGCATTACCCATCCGCTCTGCGGTAAAACACTCTTCGTATCGCAGGCGAGCCGCGTTGCCTAAGGACGCTGCTGCCTCACCATCAGCCACAAGACGTTCCATTGCTTCCGCAAGCGCCGACGGATCGTCCGGCCGCACGACATAGCCGGTTTTGCCGTGCTGGTTGACGAAGCTGGTGCCAGTGCCGATTTCGCAGGAAATCATCGGCTTGCCGAACATCGAAGCTTCGACGAGCGAAAGGCCGAATGCTTCCGAACGGAGATTGGAAGGAAATACGACCCCGGTGCACAGTTCGAGAAGGGCAGTCTTATCTGCATCTGCCAGTGCACCTAGAAAAAATGCGTTTCGCAGACCGTGCTGCTGCGCGTATTCCTTCAGCGAAGCCTCCATCGGACCTTCGCCGACGATGACAATATCGATGGCCGTCTGTCTTGCAGCCTCAAGCAGAATGTGAACGCCCTTGTAGTAGCGCAGCACCCCGACAAAGAGGAAAAACGGTTTGGCAAACCGCTCATGCCAGCGCGCTTTATCCTGTTCGCTTGCCTCACGATAATCCGCCTCATCCAGGCCAAGTGGGATGACAGTGGTCTTATCCTTGTAGCGCTGCAAAACCTCGCTCGTTGCCAGATAATTCGGGGAGGTAGCAACGATCGCGTCAACGCTCTTGAGAAAGCGGTGCATGACGGGTTCGTAGAGTTTCAGCAGAAGCTTTTGCTTCACGATGTCGGAATGGTAGGTCACGACGGTCGGCTTGCCGGGCGGTGCGGCAAGATGGACGATATCCATCATCGGCCAGGGAAAGTGGTAGTGGATGATATCGGCCTTCCGGCTGAGCTCCCGAAAACGCCCGAATGCCTCGCGCGAAAAGCCGGTAGACGCGAATTCAAAGTCGAGCTTGGCCTTATGAGCCATATGGCCATCGAATTCAGCAGTGTTTTTCTCAGGCGTCTTGCTGAGCGAGAGAACATCGGACTGTATATCATGCCTTGCGACGCCCTTGACGATCGCGTGGATTGTCCGCTCGACCCCGCCGAAAGTATCCGGCCAATATGTTTTGAAAAAATGTAGAACGCGCATTCCATTCCTGTAGCGAGAGAAGCTGCGCAGGTCCATAACCGGTGTCGCAAGATCCGGATGTCAGATCAATCCTTCATGCCGTCCGTATACCGGACAATCCCTCCTTGTTCGCCCAGCCTCGCGGCCTTCGCGGCAAATCCGGTATCAGTCGAATATCTCGGCATCCGTCAGCAACGGTTGCAGCTGATCCTTGGCGGAAAGCGTCATGGCGCCGACTGGTTTCCAATCGATTGCGAGCTTCGGATCATCCCAGCGAATCCCGCGGTCGCTTTCCGGAGCATAATAATTGGTGGTCTTGTAGAGAAATTCGACACGGTGGCTCAGCGTCAGGAATCCGTGCGCAAACCCTTCCGGGATCCACAGCTGACGCTTGTTTTCCTCCGACAGAAGGACGCCGACCCACTGGCCGAAGGTCGGCGAAGACCGTCTGATGTCGACGGCGACGTCGTACACCTCTCCGATGACGACCCGGACAAGCTTGGCCTGAGCGTGCGGCGGCAATTGATAGTGCAGACCGCGCAGGACGCCCTTGCCGGACCGGCTGTGATTGTCCTGCACGAATGCCACGCTTTCTCCTAAGGGCGGCCCACGATTGCCCGGCAAGCCCGGCGATCCGGAATTTGATGCAGCCTATAATGCGGCGCATTCCACCAAGAAAGCGCCCGCCAGCGGCACGCTGCAATCCATTCTCAACGGATTCCAGGAAAGCACCGATTGGCACGATCTCGCCGATCGGACACAAAGCGATTACATCAAGCTCATCAAGGTGATCGAGCAGAAATTCGGGACGTTCCCGCTCTCTGCGCTTGCAGATCAACGTACCAAGGGCGTCTTTCTCGCATGGAGGGATGAACGCGCGCTCAAATCGCGCCGCCAGGCTGATTATGGTTGGCAGGTTCTGGCGCGCATCATTTCATGGGCGAAGGATCGCGGCCTTGTGGTCGCCAACCCCTGCGAGAAGGGGGGCAGAACATATCGCACGACCCGCAATGAATTCGTCTGGTCGGACGCGGATGAGGCGGCCTTCCTGGCCTCCGCTGACGAGCATCTGCATTTGCCGCTGATCCTCGCCCTCTGGACCGGCCAACGCCAAGGCGACCTGTTGCGGCTGGCGTGGATGCAGTACGACGGCCACTATATCCGCCTGAAGCAGGGCAAGACGAAGATCAACGTCACGATCCCGGTCGGCGCGCCGCTAAAGGCCATGCTCGATCCGCTGCGCCAGAAATCAGGGAACGTGCTGGTCAACAGCTACGGAGATCCTTGGACCAGCGACGGCTTCCGCTCGTCATGGGGCAAGGCGTGCCGAGCGGCCGGAATCTTCAATGTAACCTTCAACGACCTTCGCGGAACCGCCGTAACGCGCTTGGCTCTGGCCGGCTGCACGGAAGCGGAGATCGCGACAATTACCGGCCATACGCTTCGTGAGGTGCGTTCGATCCTTGATTCGAACTACCTCAAACGCGACGTGGCCCTAGCCGAAAGTGCCATCCGGAAGCTCGAAGCGAGAACAAAATCTCCCAACTGAGTTTCCAACTGACCTGAAACGTTCTGGAATTAAAACGGAAAAACGCTAGCAAAAACAGATGGCTGGGAAACCTGGATTCGAACCAAGATTAACGGAGTCAGAGTCCGCTGTTCTACCATTGAACTATTTCCCAACAGCCGCCGGGCGATGGACGCCCCCGCGGGGAAAGCAGCGCCTCTATAATGGAATTCGCCGCGGATGCAAACACTTTAACGCCGACGAATGCGATTTTTTAGGCAAGGCACAGGCATACAACAGGATAGTCCGTGAATGGCGGCGTTTCCAGGCATTATCCAAAATCGTTTGCCGCGCGCGGCCGCTATGGCAAAACGGCGGCAGTTCTAATCCATCACCAGCGCAGCATGCGCTTGCCGACGACATATCCGACCGCCGTCACCACGGCGATTGCGATCGGATACCAGAGCAGGACGAAGAGCGGGCTGTCGTCCGTGCAGTTGGAAGCATAGAAGGTGGCGGCAATGCCGCTTGCCGCAAGCCCGGCGACCGCACCCGCGACACCTGGCTTTTCCGGCGCACCTTGACGCAGCGCAAAGAGGAAACACGCGAGCGGGCCGATCGACAGCAGCGGAATGAAGGTCAGACAGAAACGGGCATTGTGCCCGATCATACGCGTACCCCACGTATCGGCCGGCATGACCATCAACTCGGCAAGTGCGGCAGCGACCAGCAGCAGCGGCGCGGCGAGCAGCATCCAGCCCCAAGGGCGCAGCGATACGCCGGGGCGGCCGATGCGGAAGACAACGGCACCGGCAGTGACGGCCAGCGTGATAGTGACGACGAACTTGAAAAGGAAGCGGACAGCTTCCATGGCGTTATCGATATCGGCGCGAAAACCGATCGCCGTGAAAAAGATCGCCCCGCTGATGAGGATGCCACCGATGACCGCCAGCGTCAGCGCCTGCCCGATCCGCGAGCGGACCGGCGCATCCTGCGCCAGAAGGTTGATGAGGTCATCGGTTTTCACTTGTCTCACTCCGATATAAGGCGGCAAGCGCCTTCAATGCGCGATGCAGGGCCACGCGCACCGCACCCTCCGTCATCTTCAGCCGATTGGCCGTCTCGCGCACGCTGGTTCCTTCGACGGAAATGGAGCGCACGATGGTCCTCTGCGGATCTTTCAATTGCTCCAACATATGATCGACATCAAGCCTATCCAAGGCACTCGTCTGCTGCTCCGCCTCCAAAATATCAATGACATCGTCGATCGGCACGCTTGTATGCCGCCCGCGCCGTCTCAGGCTGTCGATCAGCTTGTTGCGCACGATGGTCGATATCCACGGACCGATGGGGCGAGAAGTGTCCCAGGTTCCGCGTTTGAGATGCATCGTCAGCAATACTTCCTGGACCACGTCCTCGGCCTCGCTTGCCGGCGCGCCGAACTGATCGCAGCGTCTGCGCGCCATGGCGCGCAAATGCGGAGTGACGTTGGACAGGAAACGATGATAGGCCTGCGCATCGCCGTCGACGGCGGCTCGCATCAAGACTGCCCATTCCTCTTCGCGCGCCGAATAATTCATTCGACACTTCCTCCTACGCGCGACAGCACGATTTCGTTACCGGCAAAAGTCCTTCTTTTTTCAAAATCTCGTCCGAATCGAATTTCGGCCGAAAACAGATGCCCTGAAGATTGAGCATCATCCGGTGATGTTACCGGAGAGCAACAAGAAACAGTACGGCATGGAACGGCGACGCACAGGCATCGTTTCCGCCCCGTCCCATGCTGGCGCGTCATCCGTGCGGAATCAAATCTCATTTATTGCCCCCGGTATATACGCAGAGAATAGAATAATAGACTTGCCGTTGCAGAAGCTTGGGTCACATTCAAAAAAATTGTCGTTGCGTCTGTAACAATCACAAGGCGGCTCCGTAGACGTCAGTGCAAGCCCATGACGGTTCATACTCTTTGCGGGGATAGGCTTATGAAGGACAGCATCGTCACCCTGGCCATCAATGCGCGACGCTCCGGGGATCAAGCAGTACAAAGGCCGGACGAATGAGCCCTTCCAGAAGGGCCCTTTCCGGCCGGGTGCGCGCCAGAACGCGAATACCGAGCAGCATGCCGAGCAACATCCGCGCCATGTCGTCCGCCGACTGTCCGTTGCTGATGGTGCCGTCTCGCTGGCCCGCTTCGATGCAGCGCCGGAAGAAGGCCTCGACTTGAACAAGGACATTGGCAACCACCCGCTGAAACTCCGGATCGCGCGGCGCAACCTCCAGCGCCGAGTTGACGAGCATGCAACCCTTGCGCTTGGTATCTTCCAGCGAGCGGGCAACGATTTCGTTGAAGAAAGCCTCGATCGCCCGGCGCGGCGGCAGATTGCCTTCGAAGCGGCCGACGCGATCGCCGAAACTATGGTCGACATAAAAATCGAGCGCACGCCGGTAGAGAGAGCGTTTGTCGCCGAAGGTATTGTAGATGCTGGCGCTGGTCAGGCCCATAACCGCGGCGAGATCGCGGATCGAGGTCGCCTCGTAGCCGTGCTCCCAAAAACGCTCGACCGCCAGCAGCAGCACAGCCTCCTCATCGAATTCCCTTGGCCGGGCCATGGCCCAAGTCTCCCAAGAAGTTGATCCCTGCCCGAATGGCGCGGATAATGTTCGTCCTGTAATTTAAAACGAGCGTTCTAAAACGCAAGACGAAGACGACACCAGAGTTCAAGGATGAGAGAGGTGCCGCCTTTCGCCCCGAACGATCCGAAACTGATCTATCCAAAGAGGAGACATGCCATGACCAAGGTCGCGCTCTACGTCGAACTGAAAGCCAAGACCGGCAAGGAGGAAGAGGTCGCCGCCTTCCTGAAAAGCGCCGTCGGCCTGCTGACGCAGGAACCACAGACCGTCGCCTGGTTCGCCGTCCGTTTCGACCACAATACCTTCGCCATTTTCGACGCCTTCGACGGCGAGGATGGCCGCCAGGCTCACCTCAACGGCCCGATCGCGGCCGCGCTGATGGCCGGTCACGACGAACTCTTCGAAGGCCCGCTCGCCATCAAGAAACCGGATGTCCTGGCGGACCGGTTGCCAGGTTAACTGGTCGCCGCGCGATGGCGGTGTCTACATCCCATTACAGGAGATCGCCTGGGTGGGCAGTGTCCCGGTAGAGCCGGGCGTACGATCCGCTACCGCAGAACCGGCTCCCCATGGAAGCGGCGTCGCGATGGCTTCGAGACGCCGAAGCCGACTTCCATCATCAGCCGCGGTTTCTGCGTCGGCACGGTGCCCATGTGGAAACCGAAGGGATCCTCGACGAAGCCGAAACCGGCTTTGCCTGTCAGCGTCACGGCGCTTCCCTTCCCGTAAAATCCGAGAACCTCCTCTTCCGGATGACCGACAAGGAGCGTCAACTGATGCTTCATCCGCCGCCGTCTGTGACTGCCCTTGACGAAGACATGCGGCCCGGTGCCTTCGTCCACATCGACCAGGTTGAAGAAGAACTTCAGCATCCGCCAGTCATCGAGATCGAAATGATATTTGAACGAGGCACGGCTTAGATCGGCCTCGGAGGCCGATTTTGTTGGAAAGCTCCACCAGATGCGGGTGGTGATCACCTGAGCCTGCCCACCGAGATAGTGTTTGGCAACGTCAGCAAGCAAAGGGTCGTGCTGAACCGCAACGACCGAGGCGCAATCAAGCGAGCGTTCGAAAAAATGCCCGCTGAGCAGAGGGCGCCCAAATCGTGCTTCGGCATCCGCGTGTTCGGGCGCTATGAATTCAAGCTGCCTGTTGAAATTCCCGAAGCAGCCGGTGGACCCTGCAAATTGAGCAATTTCCCGATGGATGTTTTCGGGCAGCACCAAGCCGGGGAAAAACCCGTCCGTCCGGAGCGCGTTGACGACCGCATTGCACTCAATCCCAGAGAACATCGATGTACCGGGCTCCGGACGCGCCACGGGGCGCCTGGTCGCGAACCAGTGGATGCGCCGAAACGGCATCGTCCGGGCCAGCAGGAACATGGGCAGCCAAGCCGGATTTTCTTTCACATCTGCCAGATAGGTGGGTATGCGGACAGCCATTCGCTTAAGACGTCCGCCTTGTCGGGCGACGGACTCCAAGTCATTTGCCGAAGAGTTCTGCATAGGTATCCTTTCCGCACGCGCGCAGATCCGCAGCGACAGACAGAGTCCCATTGATAAACTCGTTGTATCTAATCACTTAATCGGCTTGCGAGGCATCTATTGCATCGCAGCAAATAGAAGGCCATCAACTGTGGTCAAGGGATGAAAATGGTAAAATCCGACGCAGACACGCTCCGATTTTGCAAATGTTTTCAATGGTTCCCGGATTAGTTGTTAATTGTTTCTGGTGCCTTGATTGGCGGGTGCCCGGCGCGCCGACGCGCCTGCGGCATATTTTGTTTGCCATTGCTTAGGGCAAGATCGCTACAATCATTTGCAATGAATGGGTGATCGGCTGGAACCGCCAATTTACAGTCACAATCCTGTTCCGATCATTGGCTAGACAAACAGGCAGCAGCAAAAGAGGGCGACATATGGCAGAGACGAAGACCTTTGATCCGGCGGAAGGAATAGTCGATTTTGACGCGGGCGAAGGCGAAGCAGCGACCGTGGAGATGGACGACTACACGAAAAGCCTTGCCCAGGCGAAGGCCAAGTCCGTCAAACTCGTCGATGCCATTACCGGCGCAACGCTCAAGAAGAAGGATGCGGTGCATTTCGATGACCTGCGCCCATCGCTGGCGGAATTCGTGCGCCAGAAACATCCGGGCATTCGCTCCGACGACTACATAAGCCGTAAGGGGATGGACGACTATCGCGCCCAATATATCGCCGAACTGTTGACGCACGAGCGCGGCGAACTTTCGAACCTGGAAGACGAAGTCGTCGAAAGTCTGAAGACGCACGACACCCTGGCCGAGAACATCGAAGAGGACTACGAAGATCGTCGTTCCATCGGGGACCGCATGGCCGATGTCGTCGCGTCCTTCGGCGGCAGCTGGACCTTCATCATCTCGTTCTGCTTGTTCCTGACAGTCTGGATGGGCATCAATCTCGCCATGGGCGAAAAGCAAGCCTTCGATGTCTATCCGTTTATCCTGTTGAACCTGATCCTTTCGACGATCGCCGCCCTGCAAGCGCCGATCATCATGATGAGTCAGCGCCGGCAGGAAGCGAAGGACCGGCTGCGCGCGCTCAACGACTATAAGGTCAACTTGAAAGCCGAACTGGAAATCCGCCACCTGCATGAAAAAGTCGACCATCTCCTCAATCGCCAGTGGGAGCGGCTGACGGAAATCCAGCAGATCCAGATCGAGATGATGCTCGAGCAGGCCAAAGCGGCCACACGCGCCCTCAAGGCCAGCAAAGCATCGAAGGCAAAGACCAATGCCTTGAAGAGCCTTTTTGGCAAACCCAAAGCGGCGGAGCCGGACGAATCGACAGAAGAATAGGGCCTGAGTTGCCCGCCTTCGTCATCGGCTCGGTACGCGGCCTCGGCCGAGCCTGTATCGCGGCATATCATGCGAGCGACGTCACGGACGAATGGCCATTCGCGCCCCTGCGGACGCGGGCCCGATCGACGATGAGCCGGAAGCCGGCCGGCAGCATGAGCGAACATCGCCCTGAACATATTTTTTATGATGGCCGTTGTAGTCACACCAGGCAGCGTCCCCTCGGCCGGGTAGCAACAGGGCACTTTGTGCGATCTCGGCAGCAGGTATTATCGACGACACACGTATAACGTTTTCCGCCGCGCCTGCAGCCGCACCGCCCCAAAGTAAGACGAGAAAACACACGATCGTCCTCATGCCTTCCTCCCTTATCTTAGAGAAATGACAATGAACCTTGAGTTGTTTATCGTCAATCAACACTCTTAAAGTAGCTAGAATGGGTGATGCCTACGCTCTGCGAAGAGCTTCGGAATTAGCCTTTTATAAATGCTGGTAGGGGAAGCCGAGGGATAGTCCTGGCACAACCAGCTCACGCACCTCGTCGATGCCAATCCGGCCTGACTTTGGCATCATTGCGCGATGAATGGCGCGATGATGGAAAGGCGCCTGAAATGACCCCGCGCGCGTCGATCGCGATGTTATCGCCAGCACGATCGACCCCGACCTCTGCCGGAACCGCGGGACCGTGTTTCGCGTTAAAGAGCGAGGTGAAGAAGATGAACAGGCTCGCCATTATAGCTCTATCCTGCGTAACCGCGCTGACCGGCGTGGTCACACCCGCTGAAGCTTTTCCGACAACTGGTCCGCTAAAGATCACAACATCGGACGTTCAGACCGTTCAGTATATGGGCGATCGCGGCAACATGAGGGGTCAGTGGAACCGTCCTTACTGGCGCCGCGGCTATGGCGGATACTACGGCCACGGCGGATATTACCGCCATGGCGGATATTATGGCCATGGCTACTACCACGATCACTACCATGACGATGCTGGCGCCATCATCGGCGGCCTGGCGGCCGGCGCCATTATCGGCGGGATCATCGCCTCGCAACGCGGCTATTACAGCGGCGGCGGACATACAAGCTGGTGCTATCAGCGCTATAGATCCTATCGGGCCTACGACAATACGTACCAGCCCTACAACGGCCCCCGCCGGCAATGCTATTCGCCTTATTGATGAGCATCTGTAGGCCAACGGCGACTGCGGTCGCGCAGCAATCCTCCTTGAGCGGAACATCGCCGCAGCAGGCTTCACATCAATTGTGATCGCAAATTGTGATCGCATCAGTCAAGCCGCGACGTCTGAGCGCGGCCCGCTGCCTTTCACTTCACCGCGTCGGCGCATGTCGCTGGCCCGTGGAGAAAGTCATTGCGATCATCTTCCATCAAAAATGTGCATCGCAGCAAAAAGACGGAAACACATCGCAGCGCGTCAAAAACTCGCCCCTTTTTCGTCTTAACGCCGAACCCGGCGGCAACATCAGCCGCTTGACCTGACGCGTTTCGGAGCCATTTGAGACAACTGCGTTCGAATTCTTAACCATGCACAACTGCCCTCGGCACAAACCAGATGGAGTTGCAACATCGCTAGTGAATCGAATGAAGGCTTGAAGTCGCCGCCCACCTGGGAAAGCGAAAGCATGATCCCCGAGGCGGACGAAATCGTCTTCGAACACTTGAGTGAAAACCGGTCTCACGCGGCGGTGAAGGGCGCGTTCTGGTCGGCGCTCGACACGCTGATACCGACGGCGTTGAACAGCCTCGTTTTCATCGTCACGTCGAGATATCTGCTGCCGCATGATTTCGGCCTCGTGGCGCTTGCTTTCAGCATCGTCAGCTTTGCCGCCGGCCTCGGGCCGACCGCATTCGGCGAAGCGCTGATCCAGCAGAAGACCATCCGGCGCAGCCACCTCGACACGGTGTTCTGGCTCTCCTTCGTGTCGGCGGCCATCCTCTATATCGCAATCTTCTCCGGGTCGCCCTACATCGCCCATGCCCTGGGCCATGACGAAATCGTCGGCTTGCTGATGATCATCGGCCTGAAGATCTTCTTCGACATGATGATCATCGTTCCCAATGCGCTGATCGGCCGCACGATGTCCTTTCATCTTGCCGCCGTCCGCACGGCAATCGCCACGGTCGTATCCGGCCTCGTGTGCCTGGCCCTGATTTTCGCTGGATTCGGCCTCTGGGCACTGGCGATCGCGCAGATCGCCGCGCCTGCCGCCGGATGCATTGCCGCCTTCTGGGGCGCGGGATGGCTGCCGGGGTTGCGGATCCGGTGGAGCAGTCTTCGCGAGCTTCTGCACTATGGCATCTTTGCCTCCGGCAACCGATTTCTGCAGTCCATGAGCCTCGATCAGCTCATCATCGGCACGCTTGTCAGCCCCGCCGCGCTCGGCATCTATAATTTCGCCCGGCGGCTTTTCGAGATGATCAACAACGTCGTCGCCGGAGGACTGACCTCGGTGACGCACGTTCTTCTGTCGTCGCTGCAGCACGATCAGAACAAGGTCCGCGAGGCCTTCCTCATGGCGACCTTCGGCTGCTCGCTCGTGTCGTTTCCGGCTTTCATGGGTCTGGCGGCCGTGGCTGATGACGCCATCCCGCTGATTTTCGGGCAGCATTGGGCCGCCGCGATCTGGCCGGTTCGCTTCTTCTGCGTCATCGGATTGATGGCCGGAATAGGCGTTGTCCAGGCATCCCTGATTACCAGCCAGGGCAGGTCGGACTGGTGGTTCTATTACCAGCTCGTCCGAAACATCGTGACGATCCTCACCGTGCTGCTGCTCTACCGATATGGCGTCACCATCATCGTCTTCGTGCTGATGCTCGAAGTGCTGCTGCTCTGGCCGGTCACACTTTGGATGGTTTCCCGCCTCATCGCGCTCAGTATCGGAAATTACTTTGCCCAGTTTCTGAGACCGATCGCCGCCTATGTCGGCATGCTGGCCGCCGTGCTCGGCGCTTCCGTATTGCTGCAGGACTGGAGCCCGGCCCTGCGTCTGGCAGTCGAAATTCCCGTGGGCGCGATCGTCTACACGGGCCTGATCTTCATCCTGTGCCGGGAGAGAGTGCTCTTCCTGGCGCAGACAATGCTGCGGCGGCGCCAAAGATAGCCGTCCTTGAGCCCGTTCGGCGCTGTGAGCGAGGCGCCGAACGATCATCCATTCCAATGTCTCTATCGGACCCGCCGAGGCCGGTGTGATTGCAAAGGAGGGAATTTATGTCACTCATCACCTTCATTATTCCGGTTCGACACCAGGCCAATGCAAAGGATTGGCCTGCCTTGAAAGAGCGGCTGTCCCAGACAGTCGGATCCATAGCCGGTCAATCCCATCGCGACTGGAGGGGCGTGATCGTCGCGAATGAGGGGGCGGACCTGCCCGATCTGCCACCGCAATTTTCCGTCGCGCGCGTTACATTTCCACCGAACCAGCTCCACGATTTGGACAGCGACGACAAGGAAAAGGTCTACGACGCCTTCCGCCTCGACAAGGGGCGCCGCGTGCTGCGCGGCATGCTTGCGGCCCGCGATTCGCGGTTTTTCATGATCGTGGACGATGACGATTTCGTCAGCGCCAACATCGTCGATCATATTGCCGAGCAGCCCGACGCAAATGGCTGGAAGATCGACAAGGGCTACCTCTGGAACGAAGGCGGCCGGTTGGTCATGCAGCACGATGACTTTGCCAATTTCTGCGGCACATCATTGATCGTGCGAGCGAGTCTTTATGAGCTGCCGGCGGCCTTCGAAGATGCCGGCGCCGACTATGTGAAGTCGATGCTGGGCAGCCACGTGCGCATTGCCGGGATCCTGGCTGGACGAGGCAGCCCGTTGGGTACACTACCGTTTCGCGGCGCCATCTACAGGGTTGGGCACAGCGGCGCACACAGCAAGTCTTCCAACCTCCTGACTTCGCATTTTTTGAGCCCCTATGCGCTTCGCCACCCGCGCCAGCTTGTTCGCAATCTCCTGCGGGTCCGCCCGCTCGATCGTGGCCTGCGCAGCGAATTTTTTGGCGCTGCCCTAAGCAGCTACGACAACCGGCAAGGCGGGATGGTGGCCAGTGCTGAACGCATCTGAGATATCGGCGAGAGAAAAAGACTCCGAGATCATCCCCTCCCAAGGGCAGCCGCGCTCGCAGCCGGCCAGCCGGACGTGCCATCGATATGCATCGTTGGATGCCATGCGGGGCCTCGCGGCGTTTTCAGTCGTTGTCTATCATCTACAACGGCCCTATGCGCCCTTGGCCTATGTCGCGGTCGATTTCTTCTTTGTTCTGAGCGGCTTCGTCATCGCGCGGGCCTACAGCGAAAAGCTCGCTGGCGGCATGCCGCTCCGAGCCTTCATGAAAGCCCGCTACGCGCGCCTCTATCCCCTGTTCCTGCTCGGCACGCTCTACGGCCTAGTGCAGCTGCTCGCCCATTGGAAATCGTCGAACGATACCGTCGCCGATCTCTTCGCAAGCTTGTTAACGACCTTGTTCATGCTGCCCTCGCCGAGCTTTCTGACGAGATCCGCGACGGACATATTGCCGCTCTATCCCCTGAATGGGCCGGCCTGGTCGCTGTTCTGGGAGCTGCTCGTCAACCTCGTATTTGCCCTGATGCTTTTCCGGATAAGAACGAGACATCTGGCTCTCATCGCCGCCGTCTCGCTAGCCGGCCTGGTGGCATCCGTCTCCGTCCACCAATCTCTCGATCTCGGCTGGGAATGGCGATCGGTCGATGGCGGACTGGCGAGGGTCTTTTTCTCCTTCGTGGTCGGAATGATCATATTCCGACTTCGCAAGGGTAGCCCGCCCGCCGCCACCTATCTTGCGCTCCTGCCGATCGCCCTGATTTTCGGCCTGCTGTTTCTGCCCGTCTACTCGCTGAAATTCGCTCTGTTCTTCTGTGTCGTCATTTCGCCGCTTGTCGTCCTTGCCGGCACGTTTCTGGAAATTCCGGAGCGCATTCAGCCGTTTGGCATATTTCTCGGCTATCTCTCCTACCCGATCTATATGTGCCACCGAGGTTTCACGGAAATCTATGCCCACTTCGTCCATAGCGACCAGATACCCCCACTGCTCTACATCGGAGGATTCTTGGCATTGATCACGGTGATATCGCTTCTATCCGCCCAGAGCGTCGCCATCATTCCGAAACTTGCGCCAAAAAAAATGCAAACCCCGTAGATTTGGGGTCGGCATCGGCGATGTCACGGGCAATGGGGGTTTGAAGGCCTGATCCGACGCCATCGGCTCGGCAACCTTTAGGAGCGAGCAAAGTGATCTATGCAACATACAGCTCTACTCGCCGAGATCATTGCGCGGGTGAACGAGCTCTTCGGCGGCGACACGATAGAAGGTGACCAACTGAGCTATCTGACCACTCTGCGGGACAAGATGCTTGAGTCCGAGACCTTGGCGACGCGGGCTGCGAATAACACTAAGGCCCAGTTCGACGATTCCCCGACCCTGCGGGACGACCTGATGAACGCAACGCCTTCGAGGCGCGTACCTCGCTCAGCAAGCAGGCGCCGGACTCGCAGAAAGTGCGTGATGGCTTGAAGGAGGTGCTGCTCGGACCTGCTGGTCTCTGTGAGGCTCTGTGCTCACGAGCAGACATGGTTACCAATCCTTAGCAGGAGGCTTGAGGATCACAGACATAGATGTCAACACTATAGCGTTGCTCGGATTTGACGGCTTCTCCAAAACTTGTCCGACGACCGGAATAGCGTAAGTGGTGCAGTGACCCCTGGCCATAGCAAGGCATCGAGCTTATTCGCGTGAGCTCACATGTCGGCGACTGCTGATTTAAAGGCATCAGCGGGTCTGGCTTTTACAACCAGATCGTGTCTAAAAAGGAACTGTCAAAAAGGGTTCACCGCTTCCGATGAAGGCCAGCCTCGATCATCTGCCGGAACGCAAACAGCGCGAATTGTCGCGCATCGTCGAGATCCTGCATGAGGAGTTCGAGGATGCGCTGAAGGAAGGCACCGCCGACTTCAAGAAGAAGGGGCGCATCCTCAAAATCATTTTGTTCGGCTCCTATAGTCGTGCCGACTGGGTGGATGAGGTCCACACCAGCAAGGGCTATAAGTCCGACTATGACCTGCTGATCATAGTGAATAACCGCAAGCTCACCGATTTCGCGCTTTTCTGGCACAAGGCAGCCACTCGTTTCCCTTTCGACCGCCTCATCAAGACGCCGGTCAGCCTGATCGTGCATTCGCGCCGCGAGGTCAACGCGGCGCTGAAGGAAGGCAACTATTTCTTTAGCGACATCCGTCGCGACGGCATAGTACTCTTCGAGCTCGACGATGAAGAGCTGTCCGAGCCCAAACCGCTCTCCGCCGCGGACGAGCTGAGCGCCGCGCGAACACATTTTGATAGCAGAGCCCCAGGTGCGACTAACTTTCTTCGTCTCTCGAAAGTCGCGATCGAGACAAACATGCTGAAAGAGGGGGCATTCTTACTTCATCAGGCCATCGAGCAAGCTTATTCGACATTACTGTTGACGCTGACCAATTATAGCCCAGCCTCACATAACCTCAACCACCTAAGAACGCTAGCTGAAGGCCGTGACCGGCGCCTCGTGGAGATTTGGCCAAACGAGCGCCAACGCTATGTCGCCTGGTTCAACACCATCAATCAGGCTTATGTGAAGGCTCGCTATTCGCCGCACTACGAGATCAGCGAGGAGGCCCTGCTGTGGCTGCGTGAGCGGACGGCCGAGTTGCAGCAGCTCGTCAAGGCTATTTGCGAGGAGCACCTGACGGAATTGAAGAAGCGGTTGTAAGCTCAGGGAAATACCGCGTCCGAGGCATGCCATAAGTGTGTTCCGGCGTGCAAATTTGAGTACTTTGGCACATTTCAGCTTGGAATAGGACGTAGGTACTTCCACCCATTCATTCACGGAATGGGGAAAAAGTGGGGACACTGAGGGAATCTCGCAGAACCGCAAGAGAAAACAAAACGTTACGCATTTGGCGGAGAGGGTGTCCTCCGTACATGAAAATTTCTTCAGTAATATCAAAGAATTAATCAGTAAAAGATCTCGATTTTGTAGCAAGATTTGTAGCACGTATGGCTCGGTGTTAGAAGGATCTAAGGCAGATCCCATACAGGCGTTTTTTGGGATGTGGCAGTAATTCCTAACAGCCCTGTTTCACACTTGGGGACCCTATGCAGGAAAGTATCCATCGACCGGCGACCGTCTCGTTCGTCTGCCCTGTCTGCAAAGGTGGGAACGTTTGGGACGTAACCGTTGCACCTTACAAGCTAACGGTAGATGACCCTCGGCAGGCGATCGGGATTTCCGAAACCGATGCCCCCTGCCCAGACTGCCGAGGAACAATCTACACGATAGTCGTTGAGAACCACGGTGGCGTGGTAAAAACATTTATTAGAGATAACCCCAATATCAAAGTGAGGTTGGAGAGTTACGAAATTACAAGGTACGAAGACTTTCTGCATAACTACTATCCAACTGATCCTCTCACGACATTCGATAATGCCAAATTGGAATTGGCAGCCCTGATTATGCGAGTCCCCGAATCCGTACGAGATAGCGTCACATTTTCGCGCATGGCATTTCTCCAATGGATGGGCATGATGGAGGCGTTGACCTTGCCCCGTTGAAATAATCCATTTTGAAGTAAGCTCTGGCCCATTGAGAGGACCAGGGAATGAAACGCAACCGTTTTACTGACGAACAGATTATCGGCATTCTGAAGGAGCACGAGGCGGGCACGCCAGTATCGGAGCTTTGCCGCAAGCACGGCGTCAGCGATGCCAGCATCTATAAATGGAAGGCCAGATTCGGCGGGATGGAGGTGTCTGAGGCCAAGCGGCTGAAGACGCTGGAGGACGAGAACACGAAGCTGAAGCGGCTTCTGGCGGACGCGATGCTCGACAATGCCGCGTTGAAAGACCTTTTGGGAAAGAAGTGGTGACGCCCGCAGCAAAGCGGAACGCTGTCGCGCATCTGATGGATCACCATCGGATGAGTGAACGGCGGGCGTGTAAAGCCATCGGCGTTTGCCGGATGACAGTTCGTTACGAAAGCAGCCGCATCGACGACCAGGGCCTTCGCGAGCGGATGAAGGCGTTGGCGCATGAACGCCGCCGCTTCGGCTATCGACGCATTCATGTGCTGCTCAGACGCGAGGGGCACCTTGTGAACCACAAGAAGCTCTTCCGGCTCTATCGGGAGGAGAAGTTGACCGTGCGCAAGCGTGGTGGCCGCAAGCGAGCGATCGGCACACGAGCACCGATGCTGATACCAGTAACCGCCAATGAACGTTGGTCGCTGGACTTCGTGTCGGATCAACTCACCGATGGTCGCAGGTTCCGGGTTCTGACGGTCGTCGATGATTGCACCAGAGAATGCCTGGGTCTCATCGCCGATACATCGCTTTCCGGCCTGCGTGTTGCTCGTGAGCTGGACCGGATCATCGAGGGGCGTGGCAAGCCGAAGATGATCGTCAGTGATAACGGCAGCGAGTTCACAAGCAATGCGATCCTGCAATGGACGGACAAGACGAAGATAGATTGGCACTATATCGCGCCAGGCAAGCCGATCCAGAACGCCTTCATCGAAAGCTTCAATGGACGGCTGCGAGACGAGTTCCTGAACGAAACACTGTTCTCGTCACTGACCCATGCTCGTTCAGCGCTTTCAAACTGGCGCAGCGATTATAACGATAACCGCCCGCACTCTGGACTCGGCTGGAGGACACCTGCCGAGTTCGCTCAGACCATCAACCCGCGACGTGATGCGGTGCTGCGCAGCCGAAATGGCTCCGCACCGCAACCCGCCGCTACCGCCCCGAATACAGCAACCCAAAACCACTGGAGCGAACTCAAAACTGGATAAAACTTGGGGGCAAGGTCAGCGTATCTAGCTGACCGGCTGCTTGGGATAGTGTTGGATGACCCAAAAATCATGCTTGCTCTGATTGGCAAAGCCGGTCTTGTGGAGAAATTCAGTCTTTTCCAAATAGCCAAAGACCCTGATCTAGTGAAAAATACGGTCAAAGCACACCTCCAACATGTGACGTATCACGATGTCGAAAAGGTCGAAAAGCTTTATGGGGCAGCGTTTAAGTCCGGTTTATACGACGAGGACACTCGCGCATATTTTCTTGAGAAAGCTGAAATCCGCCATCATTTTGTACATCGCAATGGTCGAGACAAAGAGGGGAATTTTGTACCCATCTCCATTACCGAGGTAATCGCCTTCGGGCAAATGGTGGTTCAGTTGATCGAAGTGTGCGAAGAAAAGTATCGGAAATACAGGGAAGATCGTTATCCAAGCGGACTGATGCCTGTTGAGTAAGATGCTAATCTGCACGCAAGTCAGACGAAATTCCCACGCCCGGAATTATTGGATAAAAGGCAATAAAAAAGCAGCGCTCCCCAACCAATGATCGTAAAGCCGAATATCAGATTGAGGAAGAATATTCCGAATTTATTCGGAAGGCTTCGGCAGCACGAAACAATAAATGGCAGGAAATAGGCGGCAATTGCAACAACAACTATTCCACCGAAACTAAGAGGCATGGAGGGACTCCCTAACGTCCTTCGAAATTTCCTTAAAGAGACGGGAAATTCTTGGAGACTCTCCGTTATAGAGAGTGCCCAATAGCTCTTTTTCCATCATTACTTCAGCAGAAGTGAGATGGTTTTTGATTAGTATCTCGCTGGCCTGTGAAATCGGAAGCTTTCCAATTGTTGTTCTCCCATCCAAAATTTTCGCTGCCACGTTAAGTTCATAATAAACATTCTGGTTTGTGAACAGTATAAAATTGTCTTTCCTAGTTTTTATGAGTATTTCAGGAACCTCATCGGCAGCAAATTCGTATTTAGCCCGAGACATAATGAAACTCAACGTAGAAACGTCAATTTCTTGAGACGATCCCTTTGAAAAAATCATCGGATGGTATCGTTTTTTCTTGAAAATGAGAACAAGAATACCTCCGATGAAGCCGGTAAATACAGTTAATATAACAAATCGCATAAAACCGAAATATTTCTCCGAGAGAGTGTCGGCGTACTGGCCGGTCAATACACGTTTCTTCGTTTCAGTCGATATCAAACGTTTGGCGTGGCGAAATTCCATAATCGCAATCCATTAAGAGGCGTTTGTGGGACAGTTTTACGGGCCGTTTTGCAATTTGACTCGAAGCGGTTTTCGATTGTGTCGCCACGAACTGCCATCAAACAAATCACAACTTTTATAATAGGAGAGTGTGGGACCGTAGATTTGTCAATCTCTAATTTCGTCTCATCCTGGGATGGATGCAAAGGAAATCTTTGGCTGGAATCTGCGTAAAGCGAGAATTGCTAAGGGCCTTACACAAGAGGCTTTAGCGCTGGAAGCTGATGTTGATCGGGCCTATCTCGGGCGAATAGAGCGGGGAAAGGAGAACGTCACGATTAACGTCATCGAGATGCTCAGTAGAAAGCTCGACGCTCCGCTGGACAAGCTTTTTCAGGTTCCACCAAAAGATGAGCCAAAGCCGTTGCCCTTAAAAGCTGGGAGACGGCCAGGGAAGCGTGTCTGAAGCTTTATGGTGGTGGTCAAAGGAAGCGTGAGAAAGTCATCAAGGCGGAATTGGGTACTACTCGGCAAAATAGGACTTAAAGCTGTTTAGAAGGTCCCTGATATCAGGATGGATTTGCGACAATTCGAGTTCATCAACAACCCTCGAAGGCGTCAATGAAACTCCAAACTTGTCCTGAATGTCTTTTGCAATCAATGAAAATGCCGCTTTGCCTGGTACTTTCGCACGACGGAAGGTTTCCGTATTCCAAGCTTGAGAGAAGCGATCAGCCTCGTTCGCAGAGAGAGTTGTGACATCCTGTTTTGGATTTCTGCCAAGCTCATACTCGATATATTTCCCCACAATCCTACTGAAAACCGGATCTTTGAAACCACTGATCGTATCAGAGAAGATCTTGAGAATCTCATTCTCCCAGTCGGCTGCCAGGGTCTTTTTGGAATGCTTTTTGACTACCTTTATGATTGCTTCTGGAACGAGAAGAATATTTTCGATTTCCTTCACAGGCAGGACGTGGCAAAGGACGTCGCTATCTTTCATCATCGAGACGAAATCGGCTACGTCGGCATCGCACCGATAATCTCGGTCGAACAGCGAAGCAACTTTGACGTCGAATTCAAAAAATTGATTGAAAACCCAAGCAGACGTTGAGACTCTTGACCAGTTGGAAAACCCATCGGTCTTCATAAGGGTCACAGAGGCGTCCGAAAGATAGTCTTCACCGCTAACAAGCCGTCCCAATTTGGCAAGTAAACGATTATCATGGCCCTCGAAATAGAGTACCTTTTTGGTCCTTGCTAGGCGAGCAAATTGAGCGTTCTCCGAACTGCCGATTGCATCGTAGACTGCCGAAAAGTCACCTTCCGTTCGAATTCTTTTGGCGGAACGTGCGCCTGGACGAAGAATCAGAACATCTCCCGGATCTACTTTATTAATGATTTCAGTAGAATGCGTTGCGATGAAATATTGGCCAACTCGGCGTGAAACTACATCCAGAAGACGGTGCTGTAGGTCTGGATGAAGATATATATCCGGTTCATCTAAAACGAGGACGGACCCCTTATTCGCTTTCAGCAGATGCGTCATTGTTTGCATCCAAACTTGAAAACCGAAGCCGGCCCATTGCACTTCACGAACATGCGGCCCGTCTCTAAAATACATTCTAACGACCGGTTTCGTGTCGGTTTGTTGAGTTTCCGGGAATCGTAATTTTAAGCCGGGCCAGCCGAACTCCACCAATTCCGCAAACTCTTCGAATTCTTTTGACGTGCGATTTAGCCAGAAGTTTCGAAAGTTCCGGCTGGCAAGCCTGCTATACCTATTCCTCTCGACCGTTTCGGGGTTAACCAGTTCTTCGTTCTGTTCTAGAGGGCTCAGGGTTGGAACGACGACAATATCGAGGGGGAAATGCTTCCTGAGAAAACTGGCCTTCGTCTGAGCTCTTGCTTCGGTCACCAAGTAGCACTCTAGGTCACCGTTCGCCGGTATCTTCATTTTGAAGGCAGAGCCATTATCGGCTCGAATTACAATTCTTGCGTTTATCCCGTCCATAAAATTATGCACACAGTACCGGAGATCGGTCTGAATTGCCGTTGGAGGCACAAAGTAAGTTGCGCAGACGCCGTCTTGGTCCTGTGACCTCAGTTCACCTTTACGTCGGCTCGCAAACCTCAATGTTCGGCCCGACGAGAACGTTTCGCGTTTTGGCAGACACCGAAAAGTGTGAATAAGATTTGTAGTCAAAAAATTCTAATGCCCTTATCAACATCGTAAGCCCGTCGATCTGCTTAGTTGAGTGATTAGGTGAATAGTGCAACTATTCATTTAATGATTTGTCTAGATTATGCGACGGGTCGGCAAGTTATCTCAAAACGCACAGCCTTATGACAGAGATCGATTCGACGTTTGTCGTTGTCACTTGAGAATTGGGTATACCTTTTGCGAACCGGGTTCGTGTTGGTTCGATAACTTTGATTTGACCATCTAAAAAGAACCGGATATAAGCGAACTAGTCAAAACGAACCGGGTGGCCAGAAATGACGTTCGTGCGTGCCTATCTCCGAGCCTCGACAAAAGACCAGGATGCAAACCGGGCAAAAGACGACCTGTTTCGATTTGCCGCCGAGCGAGGATTAAAGATCGCTGCTGCGTATTCCGAAAATGAGAGTGGTGCGTCGCTAAAGAGGCCGGAGCTTTTTCGATTGCTCAATGACTGCCAGCCGGGAGACATGCTTTTGGTAGAGCAGATTGATCGTTTGAGCCGGTTGAATGCCGAAGATTGGGAACGGCTGAAATCCCAAATCCAATCGAAGAAGGTCAAGGTCGTCGCCCTTGATCTTCCAACTTCATGGATAATGGCGAACGGCAATGCAGACGATATTCAGTCTCGTATGATGGAGGCTATAAATGGGATGATGATTGATATGCTCGCTGCAATTGCACGCAAAGATTACGATGATCGCAGAAGGCGGCAATCACAAGGAATTGCGAAAGCTAAGAGCGAAGGCAAATATAGAGGGAGACCGGAAGACAAGGAGCGGAATAAAGCAATCCGCAAAATGCTCGCATCCGGTCAAAGTTGGTCAGCGATAGTTGCGGCAACCGGGTGTTCGCGTTCAACGCTTTCGCGACTTACAAAGCAAGATGGGTAATCTATTGGCACTTTGCCATGTATTTGTAAAACGGATATTTCTTCGCTGAAACAGTTGGGAAAAACTCGTCAACGCAATAGTTAGTATTGTTGTTCTTTAAGTTCGAGCTATATTTACCACAATAATCTATCGTTCTAGCAAATTCGAATTCAAAATAATCGATTTTTTTAAATGATACACTTTCAATTATTTTGCTGCCGCACTTGTTAAGCACGCCAGAATCTAGAGCGCTGCGGAAATTATCGATTGTCTTCGGATTGACCAATATAATTCCATGCAAATGGGGTATCTGTGCATCCTGTACAAATTTAGTTCTACGACTGCCCTCGACATCGTAGGAAACCCATGTCAATGGCTGCAGATGGACGTTTTTGAATGGCTTGTTTGGAATCAACGTTTTCACGAGTTCCAAATAATATTGCAAATTCCGAGGCAATCCGCCCCCTGATTCCGAAATGATGTCGCCCCCCAATTCCGAGAATTAGTCGCCCCCTTGTTCCGAGATGATGCCGCCCCCTACGGAGGGATGTGGCAAGGGTGTTCTGCCGGTGTGAAGTTCCTTCCGTCAATGATGACAAGGAAGGAACGGGATGCCTGCGGAGAGACTGGAGATGCGGCGTGTCCGCGAGATACTGAGATATCGGTCCGAGCAAGGGCTGGGCCACAAATCGATTGCGGTTCGGGTCGGAGCAGCAGCCTCGACGGTGCGCGAGACGCTGCGACGGGCGGCGGCTGCGGGGCTTTCGTGGCCGTTGGATGATGACGTGAGTGATGCCGTCCTGGAGGCGGCGCTCTACCGTGCGGCTGGGACGAAGACGGGTCATCGTCGCGCACCGGAGCCTGACTGGGTGCAAGTCCATCGCGAGCTCAAGCGCAAGCACGTGACGCTGCAAATTCTCTGGGACGAATACATAAGCCGTTATCCCGATGGTTACCGCTACAGCCGATATTGTGACCTCTATCGCGGCTGGGCGTTGAAGCTGCCGGTGACGATGCGGCAGGATCATATGGCGGGCGACAAATTGTTCGTCGACTACGCCGGCGACACGGTCACTGTTGTCGTTGATCGGCTGTCGGGCAAAACACGGCAGGCCCATTTATTTGTCGCTGTCCTGGGGGCATCCAGTCTTTCGTTCGCGCAGGCGCGCTGGACCGAGACGCTTCCGGACTGGGTCGAATGCCATGTTCAGGCGCTGGAGTTCTTCGGCGGTGCGCCGGCGTTGCTGGTTCCCGACAATGCCAAGGTGGCGATCATCAAGGCGTGCCACTTCGATCCCCAGGTCAACCGGACGTATTGCGCGATGGCAGCGCATTATGGCAGCGCCGTCCTGCCGACGAGGCCGAGACGCCCCCGCGACAAGGCGAAAGTCGAGGCTGCGGTTCGTATCGTCGAGCGTTGGCTGCTGGGCCGCCTCCGCCATCGCACCTTCTACAGTCTGGCCGAAGTCAATGCGGCGATTGCCGACTTGCTATATGATTTGAACGACAGGCGTGTCCTTCGCCGGGTTGGCGTCACGCGCCGCCAATTGTTCGAAGAGCTCGACCGGCCCGCTTTAAGGCCATTGCCCGTTGAACGCTATGTCTTTGCGGAATGGCGTATCCGGCGTGCTGGATTGGATTACCACGTCGAGATCGAGCGGCATTATTACTCCGTTCCCTATCGCTTTGCTCGCGAGCAAGTCGAGGCGCGCATCACCGCCAATACGATCGAGATATTCCACAAAGGCGAGCGAATAGCCGCTCATCGCCGCTCCAGCGGTAACGGCAAGCACACCACAATCCCCGATCACATGCCCTCGGCCCACCGCCGCTTTGCCGACTGGACGATCGAACGCATTCAACGCGAGGCCTCTTCCATCGGGCCGGAGGTTGCATTGCTGTGTGAGAAGATCCTCGCCGACAGGCCGCACCCGGAGCAGGGCTTTCGAGCCTGCATGGGAATTATCCGCCTGAACAAAAGCTTTGGCCGCGACAGAGTGAACGCTGCTTGCAGCCGTGCGCTTGAGATCGGGGCCCGGACCTACGGTTCGGTGCGCTCCATCCTCGACAATCATCTCGATCGAGCCGCCTCCACCAATGGACCACCTTCGCATGAGCCTATCCAACACGAAAACATCCGTGGACCTCGCTATTACCACTAAGGAGAACAAAGAATGCTTGCCCATCCAACACTCGACAAACTCAATTCCATGGGCCTGGCCGGCATGGCAAAGGCCTTCGGGGAGCTCGTCACCAACGGCGAAGCCGAACATCTCTCGCATGCCGAGTGGCTAGGACTGCTGCTCGAACGGGAGTGGAGTTCCCGCTACGATCGTAAGCTTGCCGCACGCCTCAGGTTTGCCAAGCTTCGCCACCAGGCCACCCCGGAAGATGTCGACTACCGCAGCGAGCGCGGCCTTGATCGCGCGCTCTTCATGAAGCTGCTCGGCGGCGACTGGATCAACGCTCATGACAATCTGGCCATTTGCGGACCCTCGGGTGTCGGAAAAAGCTGGTTAGCCTGCGCTCTCGGCCACAAGGCTTGCCGTGACGATCGTTCCGTTCTCTATCAGCGTGTCCCACGACTGTTTGCTCAGCTCGCACTTGCTCGCGGCGACGGCAGGTATGCTCGGCTGCAACGTACCCTGGGCCATGTTCAAGTCCTGATCCTCGACGACTGGGGTCTCGAACCGCTCAACGAACAGGCCCGGCACGACCTCCTCGAAATCCTGGAAGATCGCTACGGCCGCAGATCAACCATCATTACCAGCCAACTTCCGGTGTCGGCATGGCACGACGTCATAGGAAACCCGACTTATGCTGATGCCATCCTGGATCGCCTCGTTCACAACGCCCATCGCATCGAATTGAGCGGCGATAGCCTACGCCGAAACCTGCCCCGAAAAGCTTGACACCCCGCCTAAATGGACTGACAACAATCATCGCCTGCAGACCCCACTAAACAGGGGGCGAGATCATCCCGGAATCAAGGGGCGCAATCATCTCGGAACAAAGGGGCGGCTTCATCGGAATCGGCAAATATTGTTTGAAAGCCTTCATAACATATTCTTGTTTTAATATATCGCTCTTTATACTTGTATGCTTGAAGTGGGCAGTCAATAAATAAAGATTTGTCTCTAATAGATTTTTATCGATATCGTTGTGAAAAAATGTGTTATCAAATATCGATTTATCTTCGAATGTTCTCTGAACAAAATCGGGCATTGAGTTCAATTTATTTCCAATATAGTTTTTATACATATTAATCCTTTATCTTAAATACTCCTAAACAATAGTCAGGAGAACCTGACTATTTTAATTGATAAATTCTGTTTGATTATCTAAGCCACCTATCGGAAAATTTATCCGGAAAAAGCGCTGTTCTTTTGAAGATCGCAGCAGAAGTAAATGAATAACCTATACTAATTATAAGTATATTCAGAGAAATAATTCTTAAAAATTTTATTTTAAGACAAAATTAAATCGAGTTGCCAAATTACAACAGTGCGTATTTCTTAAAAAGAATCCATTTCATCAATATATCCCTTGATCGCTATTGCGATACTCTTTGCCTTAATGTAATTCTTATAGTCACCGTTATTATCGAATACAATAATAGCCTGCTTTAGTTCGCTGAAAAATTGTTCTCTATATGAATAATCTAAAAGTATATCTCGATTATGGTTTCGCATATTTTTCTTGCCTTTCTTTCAAGTGCGCTTTCCCGTTTTTGTGCGCTTCGGCAAGAGCATCATACTTATTTTTGAGGGTGTATCCCGTCCCGTAATGCATTCCGATCACATTTTGCTTGTGTCCAAGAATTGCATTGGCGAGTCTATCCTCACACCCACTATTTCGAAGGAGATCCGCAAGACGGTGCCGGAAGGAGTAGAATGTCTTCTCAGGATATTTGCTTAGGAATTTTCGCGCAGCAACGCTCACTGCTTCGCCACCGTTGTCACGACGATATCGGTCAAAGCCGTTCGGAAAACGCTTCATCCAAGTCAACGACTCTCCATACAGCGGTATCTCGCGATGACGGTGAGCGCAATGAATGGCCCACGGCTTTTGTGATTGACTAAAATAGGTTTCTGGCTCTCGGTCAGAACTTCTGCTTTGCCCGCTTCGGCATAAAATAGGTTCGGATATTGACGAGTGCTTCGGCGACGGCAGCAGCATCCTGGTGGGTCGCTTTCCGTTTTATCTCGCCGAGCTTGCGGAGTGGCGCGATGATATCCCCAGTGACGGCATGACCTCGAAGGACAGGCCGCCACAGCTTCGGCGCATACCCTGTTCCCAGCAAAAAGCAGAGGTCCCAATCAAATGGATCAAGGGTCTGATCATCGATCTGGGTGAACCTTGGCCGGTGGTCTTTCGGTCTCTCGGAAAGGCTTGCAGATATCCGATTATACTCTGCAACGATCGTCTGCACGGCCCGATGTTCGGTTGTTTCCATCGGCAGGTTTAGGGCATCCGGGCCGGTCAGTTCCGGGATCCACTTGCGTGGGTCGATGAACTTTGGGCCGATGATGAGAGCCGTGAGATAGCCATCGAGACCGCTCATTGACCAGATAGGCGATGGCGGACGACGTTTCCTGATAAAGGCTTCGAATGCGTCGTCATCGAGCTTCGGTCGCGGCGTCATCTCCTGGCTGTTCTGTGTCATGCCGCTTGTCGCTCCTGCTGTGTCATCGCTTCGCGCTCCGCCTTCCAGGCCCAAGGCAAAAGGCTCTCCATCTCGTTGGCTTTCACTTTGCCGGAGATGATGCGCTCCAACACATCGGCAAGCCAGACGTCGGGGTCCACGCCGTTAAGCTTTGCCGTGTTGACGAGCGATGCCAGAACAGCGAAGGACTTTCCACCCCGCTCGTTGCCCACGAATAATGAGTTCTTTCTCGTCAGAGCCACGGATTTCATTGAACGCTCGACGACATTGGAGTCCACCTCGATCCGGCCATCCTCCAGGAAGGCTGTCAGTCCGCTCCAGTGGTTGAGCATGTAAGTGACTGCCTTGCCAAGTGCCGATTTCGACGACACCTCGTCGCTCAGTTCGGTGAGATGGACCTTCAGTTCTCTCATGATGGGAGCTGCCTCACGACGCCTGCCGCTAAGCCGGGTATCTTCATCTTCCCCTCGTAGTTTTGCTTCGATGCGATAGATTTCGGCAATCCTGGCAAGGATCGACAAGGCCTCCGAAGAGCCGGTCAGCTTGACGACATCGACGAACTTTCGCCGGGCGTGGGCCAGGCAGAAGGCCAGCCGCATGGGGGCAACGTTGCTCTTGCCGCGTCGTTTGACCATGGTTTTATAGGCTTGGTATCCATCAACCTGAAGCACGCCGGCAAACGACGACAGTTGCCCCTCAACCTCGCGAGCGCTGCGGCTTTCGGCAAAAGTATAGGCCACCGCCGGTGGCGCCGGACCATTCCAGGGGCGGTCGTCAACTGCTTGCGCCCATAACTGGCAAAGCTTGGTTCGTTTGCGCCCCGGATCGAGGCGCGGCAACGGCGTCTCATCACAGAACATCCTCGGCTGCGAGCGGATGAAGGCGAGTAGCTCGTTATAGAGAAGTTCTAGCCACCAGGCGACCCGCATGACCCAGGCGCCGAGTGTGCCGCGATCGATGATGACGCCGCAGGAGGCCAGCATCTGGGCCTGGCGATTGAGCGGGAGATGCCAGGCAAACTTCGAAACAGCGACATGCGCGGCAAACGCCGTGGTCACCATGCCACCATCCATCACGCGCGCTGGTGCCGGCGCCTGCACAACAACGCTTTCGCAAGCCCGGCATGCGTAGCGCGGCCGGATCGTCCGTTTCACCCGGACAACCGCAGGCACGATGCCGAGCGCCTCGCTGACATCAGCGCCGATGCAATGAAGTTCGAACGAACAGCAGGGGCAAGTCTTGCTCTCCGGCTCGATGACCTCGTCATAACGCGGAAGGTGCTTGGGCAAGCGGCCGATATTGCGGGCTGGCGATCTCCGTGCCTGCGTTTTGTCGTCATCGACTGGCGCGACATCGTCATTGGCAGCAACGGGAATGTCGCTTAGATCGCCAAGATCGAGCATTGCCTGCGTCGGATCGAGCACCGTCATCTTCTCCGATTTCGTCCCGAAGAGTTGGCGCTCAAGGAAGGCCACGCGCGCTTTGAGATCGGCATTCTCTTCGTTGAGCGAGAGAATGATCCGGGTCAATTGCGCAGCATCCTGGGGCAAGGGATCGGGTCGAAGCGGCATGACAGACCCTACCATATGAGTCTGAATCTTCAAGCAAAACCAATAGGATCAGCCTGCTTTTGAGGGCCTTCTCACCGCGTTTCGTTTGACCCTCGTCCAGTCAATGCCGGCCAGCAAAAGCGAGAACTCCTGGGCACTCATCTGCATCGCGCCATCGCAGATCGGCGGCCAAACGAACTTTCCGCTTTCCAACCACTTCGTTGCCAGGATCATGCCGGATCCGTCCCAATAGATGCAGCGCAGCCGATCGAGACGCTTGGCGCGGAACACAAAAACATCGCCACAATACGGATCAGCAGCAAGCGCCGAAGCCACCAATGCCACCAGGCCATTCATCCCGCGCCGGAAGTCGACAGGTTGCGTCGCAATCATGATCTTCACGCCATTTGGCGAAACTCCGATCACCGGCGTCCTCGCAACGCCGCCACCATTGCTTGTGCCAGCTCAGGCGCTACCGAACCGATAACCGTCATGCGCGCGCCGGCAATCTCGATCTCAATCCGGCCAGCAAGAACCTCCGAGGCATTCGATGGCGAGCCTTCGTGTCGTGCGCCATCCCCAACCACTGTCACCGGCACGAATACGGCAGGCGGCAAGCTGGCCTTTGCCGACCGTTGAGAGGTTAGTCCGGCATCCCGTCGCCACACATTCAGCAAGCCGCGATTGACGCCCCAGCGCCTCGCAACAGCCGAAATGTTCACTTCAGGTTCTGCGCTCTCCGCGAGAATCCGCGCCTTCTCCTCGTCAGTCCAATTCCGCCGCTGCCGCCGACCGGTGATCATCTCGATCCGCCGATACTTTCCCTCATGCCTGGCTTCATGCATGCCTTCATCCATGACTTCAAGCATGGCATCAGCGCGATCTCCAACCATCCCGGTCCACTCCTATCAATGATAGAGCTTATCTCGCGGCCTCATTCACAAAAGAAAAGGTGGGCTGTTCGTCGCGCTCACCGATGACGCTCTCCGCCGCCTTTCACTTTCGTTCGGAATTCGTTTGGTTTGATACGAATATGAGGGATATCCGCGTCTAAAACGATGTCCGATGACGTGAGTAGGGCCAGTTCCTTGCACCCCGCTCCAGTAAACATCGACACAAACATAATGGCCTTAAGCTGGTCATTTACATTGTTGGAATGAAGCTTCTCCGTAATATCTTCGATCTCGATTTCACTGAATGGCTTCCGACGACCCTTTTCAGTGTCTTCAATCGCCTTAACTTCAAAGGGGTTGACTAGTTCCGGATAATCCGCCTGGAAAACGGCATTAATGATCTTACGAAGATGCATAATCTTCTTGTTTGCCGTAGATGCAGAGATCTTTCCGCTTTCGATATCAGAGATCAGCTTGTCCCTGAATTGATACCCCTCCTTTTTGGTGAGTTTTCGAACATCCAAATCACCGATTGCTACGACGAATTCACTGATAGCAAGCTCAATTGGCTTTTGAGCCTTTTGCCGTTCTCTAGGAGTACGCCTGAGGTCTTTGTCGCGAGTAATGACCTTATATCGGTCATAGATATCTGCGAGTCTCACACTTGAGTTTAGAGCCGCTGCTAGAACGCCAGCTCTGATCCTCGGATTGCTTGGCAAAGACCTGATTATATCAAGGTTCTTTCCCGTTAGCTCTATGAGTTCGGGCACCGACAAGGACCCGACATCATCGGGAAACGAATGGATTCCTGAGTCGGCTGCCATTTTTTGAAACTCTGTCGCGCCGATGAAATTTGGGTCTTGCGCTGCAAGCTTAAGCAGAGAATCGTATTTCTGATCCAGCTTTGAGTAATTGAGCGTGGCCAACCTGCGATCTTTTGTTCCTAACGAAATCACAAACTCTCGTTTGTTATCGAACTGATACCTCAATCGAGGAGGGATAGCCCTTCGAAAATAATAAAAACCGTCCCTAATGTGTAAATAATTTAGCTTCAAATGATTTCCTTTCAATTGATAATTAATCAATGACAAGGTTTGTAGCTAAAATTCCCTTATTTGTCAAGGTTTAATTTAGATGCGAGAAATCTATACTTAAATTATGAAATATTGTACTTACAATTCCAAAGTACAAACTTTTGTTATACAAGTATATTTCTCAGGTAGCTGGTAATGGCGAGCAGCGTTCGCTGCGGAAAACGTGCGTTTTGTAGCACAGTTTGTATCATAACACCCGGTTCCGAGCGCTAACTATCTGATTTCAATGAAGAAATGTCACAAAAATGGCGGAGAGGGTGGGATTTGAACCCACGATGCCCTTGCAGGCATGCCGCATTTCGAGTGCGGTGCATTCGACCACTCTGCCACCTCTCCGGTTATGCTGGTCGGCGCGTTTCTCAGCGCGGGCGTTCTCATAGCGAGAGAAGGATGGGATGGCAAGGGTGAATATTCAAGGTTTTCATCCTTTTGCCTTGACAGATCACAGGCCCTTATATATCCCGTGCGACGCAATAGGTGTGGACAAGTCCGCGCCTTGCCCGCCCAGCTTTGTGCAGGGCTTCACCGGCAGATCTTTTTGAAGGCCCAAGCCTTTGAAATCCCTGCTAAATTTAGACTGATAAAAAGACGGCCGCTTGTCCTTCTGGGCGAGAGAGCCGGAACGAACATGAAAGGATAAAAAATGTTCGCAGTCATCAAGACCGGCGGTAAGCAGTACCGTGTGGCAGCCGACGACGTGCTGACCATCGAGAAGCTGGAAGCCACCGCCGGCGACACCGTAGAATTCACCGAAGTCCTCGTTATCGGCGAAGGCGCCGACGCTGCGATTGGTGCTCCCTTCGTCAAGGGCGCTTCCGTCAAGGCCGAAGTGGTCGAGCACAACCGCGGCAAGAAGGTCATCGCCTTCAAGAAGCGCCGTCGTCAGAACTCGAAGCGTTCGCGCGGCCATCGCCAGCATCACACGGTCGTCCGCATCACGGACATCGTGGCTGCCAAGTAAGTAACGGGATCAAGGTTTAAAGGAGAACTCCAATGGCACACAAAAAAGCTGGCGGTTCCTCGCGTAACGGTCGCGATTCCGAATCCAAGCGCCTTGGCGTGAAGAAGTTCGGCGGCGAAACCGTCGCAGCAGGCAACATCATCGTGCGTCAGCGCGGTACGCAGTGGCATCCGGGCGCCAATGTCGGCCTCGGCAAAGATCATACCATTTTTGCGCTTACGGCCGGCAATGTGGACTACCGTACGAAGGCCAATGGCCGCGTGTACGTGTCTGTAATGCCGAAAGCGGAAGCAGCGGAATAAGCCGGTAGCGCTCAAAAACAGCCGGCGTCTCATCGACCCGGCTGATCGCAACAGGTTCAGTCAGAAAAGGGGAGATGGGGCGCCATCTCCCCTTTTTTCTTTATCCCAACCAGGAGGACTGAACCATGCAAGGCGAATTGTTAAGGGAAGGCCAATCGAGGTCTCCCGAAGAACGGCTGAGGCCGGAGCGGTTAAGGACCGATTGCCCTGTCTTGTTGTCGGAAAGGCTCGTTCTGCGCGCGCCCCACGAAGAAGACATCGACGCCCTTGCCCATCTCGCCAACAACGCCAACGTCGCCACAATGGTATCGCGTATGCCGCACCCGTATACGACCGCCGATGCCGCCGATTTCGTGCGACGCACGAAGCTTGGCGAGATTGGCAAGTGCGTCTATGCGATCACCAAAGCCGACAACGGCGCCTTTCTCGGTTGCTGCGGCGTCGAGCCGACGGCCGACCCGCAGACCGTCGAGATCGGCTATTGGCTGGGCGAGCCTTATTGGAACCAGGGCTATATGACGGAAGCCGCCCATGCCCTGATCGACATGGTCTTCCGTACGCGCGAGAACGTCGCCCAGATCGATGCCCGTTGCCGGGTGATGAACGTTGCCTCGAGGAGGGTCGTGCAGAAGTGCGGCTTCCAGTTCCAGGGATCCGGCCTTGCCGCGTCGCTGGCGCTCGGCAGCACGGTATCGGTCGAATGGTACCGGCTGGACCGCAAGACCTGGATATCCTTGAGAAGCTGGGGAGGTCTGAGATGAACGCCGCCATCCTGCACCGCCGCGACGTCAGGACCCTGGCGCCCGGACCGACGCCGGTCATCCGGACCAAACGGCTGACGCTGCGCCCGCACCGGCTCGGCGATGCCGACGCGATGACGGAATCCCTGTCGGATTTCGCCGTCACCCGCATGCTGGCCCGCGTGCCGGTGCCCTACGACCGTCAGGATGCGTTGGACTGGCTGGTCCCGCGCACCTGCGGCGATCTGGACAGTGACTGGATGCTGGCCATCACCGAGCGGGACGATGTCCATATCGGCTGCGTCGGCATCGACCTCAGGCATGGCCGCTGGCATCTCGGCTACTGGCTGAACCGCTACTACTGGCGGCGCGGCATCATGACCGAGGCGGTCACGGCCGCGCTCGAGCGCTTCGCCCGCCGCATGCCCGAGGTCGCCGTGTTCTCCGGCGTCTTCGCCGACAATCCGGCGTCGTTGAAGCTGCAGCAGAAGCTCGGCTTCGACATCATCGGCTGCGCGGAGGTCTACAGCTTCGCCCGCAACACCATGGTTCCGCATATCGAAACCGTGCTGAAGCCGGGCGCGCTGCGGCTCTCGCAGGCGGCGTGAAATAGAGGATGAGGCTGGTCAGGCGTGCCCGTATCAAGATGCGATGTGCCCGGCCCCTCACCCTAACCCTCTCCCCGCAAGGCGGGGAGAGGGGACCAACTTAGCGGTTGCCGCTCTTTCGCGGCCAGTTGCGAAGCGACTGATTTAACACGGAAATTCCCTCTCCCCGTACAAACGGGGAGAGGGCTAGGGTGAGGGGCCAGGCACAGACGCGCGGCAACGGCGGACACGCCTGCTACCATCAATCGATCTCGACCCATACCGGAAAATGATCGGAACCTTCCGCGTCGATATCGACATGGGCCGACCGCAGACGATCACTCAACCCGCAACTGATGAAGCAGTAATCGAGATGCATGCGCTTGTTACGATCCTTCGGATCCATCCAGCTATAGGCTCCGGGCTTCAGCCAGCCGGCGGCATCGAGCGCGTCGACCGGCATGTCGAAACGCGGCATGCGCCCGTAGAAGGCATCCCTCAGGCCGGCAAGCGCGCAATATTCCGGCGATTCCGGCCCCATGTTGAAATCGCCCATCAGGACAAAATCCTCCGGCAGCGGCGGATCGCTGTAGCCGATCTCCAGGCCGCCCGTCAGCGAGCCGCCGTCGCGCGCAAAGTTGACCGCATGGTCCTTGAGATAGTGAATCTGGCGGATACGCTCGTCCGGAGAGACGTGATCGAGATGCACGGAATAGACCCGGAAAGCCCTGCCGGGCGCATCGATCACCGCTTCCACGGCAACCCGCTGCAGATTGAGTTTGGAAAGCGTGCGGCTGCGCGGCAGAGGCACCGTCCGTGTCGCACGGATCGGCCAGCGCGACAGCACCATATTGCCGAACTGAAACCGGGGATCTCGTGGGCCGGCGCCTGGCGGCAGCACGTCCAGCCCAGCCCCGTAGATGGAATAATAATTCGGCAGCAGGGCTTGGATCGCGGCGACCATGTCGACATGGCCGTTGCTCGCGAAACCGCAGGTTACTTCCTGCAGGGCAACAACATCGGCGCCCGCAAGGTTTGCGACGATGCGTTCGAGATCATATCTGCCGTCGAGGCCGAAGCCGTACTGGATGTTATAGCTCACCAACTTCACGATAATCTTTGACCTCCGGCTGAACGGCCTATATCGAAGGCGACATGACGGGCAAATGACCGCGCCTGTCCTGGTGGACAAGCAGAGGACGCGGTAACAATTGAAAAGAGCGCATAGGCTTTCCTAAGTCCCATTCGATCCAAGGGGCCATGCGCCAATACCGAGTGACGGAAGTAAAATGAAATTTCTCGACGAAGCAAAGGTCTATATTCGGTCTGGTGATGGCGGCGCGGGCAGCGTTTCCTTCCGGCGTGAGAAATTCATCGAGTTCGGCGGTCCGGATGGCGGCGATGGCGGCCGTGGCGGCGATGTCTGGGTCGAGGCTGTCAACGGGCTGAATACGCTGATCGATTTCCGCTACCAGCAGCATTTCAAGGCCAAGATCGGCATGCATGGCATGGGCAAGAACCGCGCCGGCGCCAAAGGCGACGACGTAACGCTGAAGGTTCCGGTCGGCACGCAGATTTTCGAAGAAGACGAGGAAACCCTGATCTGCGACCTGACGCAGGAAGGCCAGCGCTTTCGTCTGGCCGCCGGCGGCAATGGCGGCTTCGGCAACGCCTATTTCAAATCCTCGGTCAATCAGGCGCCCGACTGGGCCAATCCCGGCCTGCCGGGCGAAGAAAAGACCATCTGGCTGCGGCTGAAGCTGATCGCCGATGCCGGTCTCGTCGGCCTGCCGAATGCCGGCAAGTCGACCTTCCTTGCCGCCGTCAGCCGCGCTCGGCCAAAGATAGCCAACTATCCATTCACGACGCTGCACCCCAATCTCGGCGTCGCCACCATCGACGGCCAGGAGTTCATTCTGGCCGATATTCCCGGCCTGATCGAAGGCGCACACGAAGGTGTGGGCATCGGCGACCGTTTCCTCGGCCATGTCGAGCGCACCCGTGTGCTGCTGCATCTCGTTTCCGCGCAGGAAGAGAAGGTCGGCAAGGCCTATAAGACGGTGAAGCACGAGCTGGAAGCCTATGGCAACGACATCACCGACAAGCCGGAGATCGTCGCGCTGTCGCAGATCGATGTGCTGGATGACGAGACGCTGAAGAAGAAGACGCGCGAGCTGGCGCGGGCCTGCGGCAAGACGCCGTTCCGCATTTCCGCCGTCACCGGCAGCGGCATGACCGAGGTGCTGCGCGCTTTGCGCGACGTGATTGTCGAGGCGAACGCTGGCACCGAGGAAGAAAAGCCGGCGAAAGCACCGAAGCTGCGCCACCGCGACATGCTGGTCTCGGATGACGAAGGCGAAGGTGAGGACCACGAGGACCATCAGGGATGACTGCCCGCAAGCCGCTCGACCGCTATCGCCGCATCGTCATCAAGATCGGCTCAGCCCTTCTCGTCGACCGTAAGACTGGGCTGAAAAAGGCTTGGCTCGACGGCATGTGCGCCGATATTGCCGGGCTGAAGGCCAAGGGCGTCGATGTCCTGGTCGTTTCCTCCGGCGCTATTGCGCTGGGACGTTCAGTGCTCGACCTGCCCTCCGGTGCGCTGAAGCTTGAGGAAAGCCAGGCGGCAGCAGCCGTCGGCCAGATTTCGCTGGCGCGCGCCTGGTCGGAAAGCCTGTCGCACGACGATATCGTCGCCGGTCAGATCCTGCTGACGCTTGGCGACACCGAAGAGCGCCGCCGCTATCTCAACGCGCGCGCCACCATCAATCAGCTCCTGAAGATCGGCGCTGTGCCGATCATCAATGAAAACGACACGGTCGCCACCAGCGAAATCCGCTATGGCGACAATGACCGGCTGGCCGCCCGCGTCGCCACCATGACCGGAGCCGACCTGCTGATCCTGCTGTCTGACATCGACGGGCTCTACACCGCTCCGCCGCATCTCGACCCCGAAGCGAAATTCCTGGAAACGATCGCTGAGATCACGCCGGAAATTGAGGCGATGGCTGGTGGCGCGGCTTCGGAACTGTCGCGTGGCGGCATGCGCACCAAGATCGATGCCGGCAAGATCGCCACGGGTGCCGGCTGCGCCATGATCATCGCCTCGGGCAAGACGGATCGGCCGTTGAATGCCATCGCAAACGGCGCACGCTCCTCTTGGTTCGCACCTTCGGGCACGCCCGTCACCGCCCGCAAGACGTGGATTGCCGGACAGTTGCAGCCGGCCGGCCAGCTGCATGTCGACGAGGGTGCCGTGACCGCACTCGGCGCCGGCAAGAGCCTGTTGCCTGCCGGCGTGCGCAATATTGTCGGCCATTTCGGCCGCGGCGACACCGTTGCCGTCATCGGCCCGTCGGGCCGGGAAATCGCCCGTGGCCTTGCCGGCTACGACGCCGAGGAGGCTCGCCAGATTACCGGCCGCAAGTCGGCGGAGATCGAGGCAATCCTCGGCTATCCCGGCCGCGCCGCCATGGTGCACCGCGACGACCTCGTCATGACCGCGACCGTCAAGACGAAGGCTGAAAAACTGAAGAAGGATGAAGCTCATGCTTGATACCGTCGCGCAAAGCCCCGACATCGACACCTTGATGAACGATATCGGCCGCAAGGCCAGGGCTGCGTCGCGACCACTGGCATTCGCGTCGACCGGAAGCAAAAACAAGGCACTGAACGCCATGGCGGATGCCATTCTTGCCCGCAAGGACCGTATCCTTGCCGAGAATGCCAAGGACCTGAAAGATGTCGAGGGCACGGATATTCTTGCCTCCTTCGTCGATCGCCTGACGCTCAACGACAAACGCGTCACTGAGATGGCCGAGGGCATTCGCGCCATTGCGGCGTTGCCGGATCCGGTGGGCGAGGTCATTGCTGCCTGGGACCGGCCGAACGGCCTGAAGATCGAGCGCGTGCGCACGCCGCTCGGCGTCATCGGCGTCATCTTCGAAAGCCGGCCGAACGTCACCGCCGATGCCGGCGCGCTGTGCCTGAAGGCCGGCAATGCCGTCATTCTGCGCTGCGGCAGCGATTCGCGCCGCTCGTCTCAGGCAATCCATGAATGCCTGGTCGAAGGGCTGAAGGTCGCTGGCCTGCCGGAATATGCGATCCAGCTCGTCCCTGTCAGCGACCGCGCCGCCGTTGGTGCGATGCTGCGGGGGCTGGAGGGTACGATCGACGTCATCGTGCCGCGCGGCGGCAAAAGCCTGGTCGCGCGCGTACAGAGCGAAGCGCGTGTACCGGTCTTCGCTCACCTTGAAGGCCTATGCCACGTCTATATCGACGGCTCGGCAGATCTGGAGATGGCAAAGACGATCATCGTCAACGCCAAGATGCGCCGTACGGGCGTATGCGGCTCGGCCGAGACGCTGCTGGTCGATGCCAAGGCCGCGCCGACGCATCTGAAACCGCTGCTCGACGCGCTCTCCGACGCCGGCTGTGAAATCCGCGGCTCCGCCGAGGTGCTGGGCCACGTGCCGGGATTGAAAGCCGCGACGGAAGAGGATTGGTCGACCGAATATCTCGCCGCCATCATCTCCGTCGCCATTGTCGACGGCATTTCGGGCGCGATCGCCCATATCGGCAAATATTCGTCCAATCATACCGAAGCCGTGATTGCCGAGGACCCCGCCGTGGTCGAGCGCTTCTTCACCGAAATCGATTCGGCGATCCTGCTGCACAACGCCTCGACGCAATTTGCCGACGGCGGCGAGTTCGGCATGGGCGCGGAAATCGGGATCGCCACGGGCAAGATGCATGCGCGCGGCCCGGTTGGCGTCGAGCAGCTTACCTCTTTCAAATATCGCGTGCGCGGCACCGGACAGATACGGCCCTGACGTGCACAAAGAAGAGATCGATTACCGCTATCTGCGCATGCCGCATGCCGAACGCGGCATGGTGGTCGGTCTTTTCGGCGGCTCCTTCAATCCGCCGCATCGCGGCCATGCGCTGGTGGCCGAGATCGCCATTCGCCGGCTTGGCCTCGATCAACTCTGGTGGATGGTGACACCGGGCAATCCGCTGAAGAACAACAATCATCTAGCGCCGCTCGCCGAGCGCATCGCACTCAGCGAGCAGATTCTCCACAATCCGCGTATCAAGGTGACGGCATTCGAGCAGGCGCTCGGCATGAGTTACACGGCCGATACGCTCGCCTGCGTTAAGGCGCGCAACAGCCAGGTTCATTTCATCTGGATTATGGGTGCCGACAGCCTCAACACGTTTCACCGCTGGCAGAAATGGCAGGAGATTGCCCGCACCTTTCCGATCGCCGTCATCGACCGGCCTGGATCGACGCTGTCCTATCTTTCTGCAAAGATGGCCAAGACATTTCACTATGCACGCGTCGACGAAGACGACGCACGGGTGTTGTGGAAAAAACCCGCACCTGCCTGGACCTTCATCCACGGCCGGCGCTCGACATTGAGCTCGACCGCACTGCGCGCCGCGCAATAACCGCATCTGCGCGATATAGAGTCTGATTTTCAGGAAAATCCCCCAAAAATGAAAAGCCCGACGGGGGAGGAGATCCGTCGGGCCTTCAAACCTGGTCGGCAATTGGGAGGAGGAGGGTTGCCGACCCTTATCGAAAGGCGTTGGGAGGAGGAGATCGCCGTTTCGATGTTTATGTTTTAGCAGATTTGACCGAATGGTAAAACGCTGATTGCGCATTGCAGCAATGCATTTTGATCATAACTGCGAAAACACTTTGCCCAAAAAACGCTTCTTTTACATTACCTAAGCGCGCTATAGCCTCCTTTCAAGACCGCCTGCCGTGAAGAGATTTGCGAAAACGCACGATTCGTAACGTTAAGTCTCATACCGTGAGCGTTCGCTATCCTCCTGGGCGAATCCAGCCATGCATTTCTGCAATGACAAAATGCTCTAATATGCGCCCCGAAGGCAAAACTCCATCATATTCGTAGGGTTACGCTTTCCGGCGACGCTATATTTTCGAAATATATCCCTCTAGCCAAGCTTCGTCAGCCGTTATATCTGTCCAAATATGTCGATACTTTCCGGGAGAAATATGATGGCCACGCGCCGCCACCAATGGATCAAGCTTGCAACTGCCGCCCTTTCCGTCGCTTGGCTCGGCATGTCGGTCATTCCTGCGCCGGCCTTCGCCGCTGACAAGATCACCGTCTTTGCTGCCGCGAGCATGAAAAACGCGCTGGATAACATCGACGCCGCCTTCACCAAGGAAACCGGCAAACAGGTTACCGTCTCCTATGCGGCAAGCGGCCCACTCGCCAAGCAGCTCGAAAACGGCGCACCGGCCGACGTCTTCATCTCCGCCGATACCGACTGGATGGACTATGTCGCCAAGAAAAAGCTGATCAAGGACGACAGCCGCGTCAACCTGCTCGGCAACCAAATCGTTCTCGTCGCCGCCAAGGAAAAGGCCAAGCCCGTCGAGGTCAAGCAGGGTATGGATCTTGCCGGCCTTCTCGGCGACGGACGCCTGGCGATCGGCCAGCCGGAATCAGTGCCGGCGGGCAAATACGGCAAGGCAGCGCTCGAAAAGCTTGGCGTCTGGCCTTCCGTCGAGAAGAAGGTCGCCGGCGCTGAAAGCGTACGTGCCGCGCTCGCGCTGGTTTCACGTGGCGAAGCACCCTACGGCATCGTCTATCAGACCGACGTCTCCGCCGATCCAGGCGTCGCCGTCGTCGGCACCTTTCCGGAAGACAGCCATCCGCCGATCATCTATCCGATCGCGATCACTGTCAGCAGCACCAACCCGGACACGCGGGCCTATTTCGACTATCTGAAATCGGCTAAGGCTGTTCCGTTCTTCGAGCATGAAGGCTTCACGGTTCTGAAGCAGTGAGCAGCATCGCTCAACCGTAGGCATTCTGTTTGTTTCGACAGGCTCGCCGGACCTCGGCGGGCCTGACATTTCTTTGTGAGGCCGGACTTGGACGCATTGGGTTTGAGCAGCGACGAATGGACGGCGATCGAGCTGAGCCTGCGCGTCTCGACCGTTGCGATGCTGGTGAGCCTGCCCTTCGGCATTGCCGCAGCAATGTTGCTTGCGCGCGGTAAATTCTGGGGCAAGTCGATCTTCAACGGCATCATCCATCTGCCGCTGATTCTACCGCCCGTCGTCACCGGCTTTATCCTCCTGATCCTCTTCGGCCGCAAAGGCCCGATCGGTGCCTTGCTCGACCAATATCTCGGTATCGTCTTCTCCTTCCGCTGGACCGGCGCCGCACTTGCCTGCGGTATCATGGGCTTTCCGCTGATGGTCAGAAGCATCCGCCTGTCGATCGAAGCCGTCGATCGCAAGCTCGAGGAGGCCGCCGGAACGCTTGGAGCAAACCCGCTCTGGATATTCCTCACCGTGACCTTGCCGTTGATCCTGCCCGGCATCATTGCCGGCATGATCCTGTCCTTCGCCAAGGCCATGGGCGAGTTCGGCGCCACCATCACCTTCGTCTCCAACATTCCCGGCGAAACGCAGACACTATCGTCGGCGATCTACACCTTCACGCAGGTGCCCGGTGGTGATGCCGGTGCGCTGCGGCTGACGATCGTCGCTATCGTCATTTCCATGGCGGCATTGCTTGCCTCGGAATTCCTCGCCTATCTCGCCGGCAAGAGGGTGCATTGGGAATGACGCTCAGTGTCGATATCCGCCACCGATTAGGCGCCTTCTCGCTCGACACTGCCTTCACAACCGACGGCGGTGTCACCGCCCTGTTCGGCCGCTCCGGCTCCGGCAAGACCTCGATCATCCGCATCATCGCCGGCCTTACCAAACCGGACCATGGCCGCGTCACTCTTGACGGCGCAGTGCTCGCCGACGCCGACGCCCGCGTCTTCGTTCCGCGCCACCGCCGCCGTTTCGGTTATGTCTTCCAGGAGGCGCGGCTGTTTCCGCATCTCTCGGTGCGGCAAAACCTGAATTACGGTCGCTGGTTCGCCCCGAAAAGCGAGCGCGGCGAGAGCTTCGACGGCGTCGTTGATCTGCTGGGCATCGCAGCACTTCTCGATCGAAGACCGGCAAAACTCTCCGGCGGCGAGAAACAGCGTGTCGCCATCGGCCGCGCCCTGCTGTCTTCACCGCGGCTGCTGCTGATGGATGAACCGCTGGCAGCACTCGACGAGGCCCGCAAAGCCGAGATCCTGCCCTATCTCGAACGGCTCCGTGACGAGACGAAGGTGCCGATCATCTATGTCAGTCACTCGATCGCCGAAGTGGCACGGCTGGCCAACCGCGTCGTCGTCCTGCGCGACGGCAAGGTGGAGGCAATGGGGCCGGCGGTAGAAATCTTTAGCCAGCTTTCCGGCCCGCAGGCGACCGACCGTCGCGAAGCCGGTGTTCTGCTCGAGGGTCGGGTGGAGCATATCGACCGCCAGCACCGTTTGACTATCGTGGCGCTGAAAGCGGCAAAGCTTTTCGTGCCCGGCGAAGCGGCTGGCGTTGGCAAGGCCGTCCGCGTCCACATTCCCGCCCGCGACGTCATGCTGGCAACGGCGCGCCCCGAAGGCCTGAGCGCCCTCAACATCCTCGAAGGCCGGGTGATCGCGATCGGCACGGCGGCCGACGGCACCGTTGAAGTGAAGATCGATTGCGGTGGTGACAAGGTGCTTGCCCGCATCACGCAATTTTCCACCGAGCGGCTGGGTCTGCGGATCGGACTGCCCGTTCATGCGGTCATCAAGACCGTAGCGCTCGAATCCTAAGAAAGATCAGGAGTCCGCCCGCGGCTCTGCAGCGGCATCACTTGGGTTGCGATTGGCCTCCAGCCATTCGAGATCGCCAGCGATGGCCGCCCGCACTGAGCTTTCCATGCCGCGGAACCGCCGCAACAATTCCTCGCCGAATGGCGTCAGCGCAGCACCGCCGCCCTTCTGTCCGCCACGCTGCGATTCGACGACAGGCTCCTGGAACATATGGTTGAGTTCGCTGATGAGCAGCCAGGCACGGCGATAGGACATATCCATGGCGCGCCCGGCAGCTGAGATCGAGCCGGTTTCGCGAATATGTTCAAGGAGTTCCATCTTGCCGCGCCCAAGCCGGTCCTGCCCCGAAAAACTGATGCGGAGGATAGGTTTCAGGGATTGTTGCGGAGCTTTGGTCATGGTGTCGGAGCGTTTCGATCTCATCTTGTGTATACGCGCCCTTCGCTCGCCTGTACATGGGATGCCCGCGAAGGGAGATGGCGGCCGCGGCACTCTGCCTTACCTTACGTTACCTGCCGCTTCCGCTGCAACTTTCGCGAACGATTGCCCATATCTGGTGCGAAAGAGGGGGAATTTAATACAAAACCTTGTCTCTACGTCGAATAGGTGACGACCAGCGTCTTGAAACCTTAATGCTTTGGTGCCTATCTTTGTAGCGTGATCGACTCAGATCACCTATGTGCATGTTCTGTTACTCAAGGAAGGAAGAGCACTGACAACAGTACACGCCAAGGGAAGAACGCCTGTCGTTATCCCGAAGAGCCCGGAACGTGGCGCCGATGCCGCTGCCCGAGCCCTGCACGCTGTCCTCGCAAGCCTCGAGGACTCCAAGGCCGAAAATATCGTCACCATCAACATTGCTGGCAAATCCGCGCTTGGGGACTACATGGTCGTCGTCTCCGGACGCTCGAACCGGCATGTCCTGGCGATTGCCGATCATCTGATCACCGACCTCAAGGACGAAGGCCTGGGCAGCGCCCGCGTCGAAGGCCTGGAAGGCGGCGATTGGGTGTTGATCGACACCGGTGACATCATCATTCACGTGTTCCGTCCGGAGATCCGCGAGTTCTACAACATCGAAAAGATGTGGGCTGCTCCTGATCTCGACGAAGGCACGCTGCACTAACCTGTTCCGGGCATTATTCCCGGTCCCGGTTGGCAGTATCGAATCTCCGGACATGTTTGTCCGGCAACGATCTATATCTGTGCCGCCATGATGGCGGATATGCTTGGGAGCGGGAATGCGGATAGGTCTTTTTGCGGTGGGACGGTTGAAAACCGGCCCTGAAAAGGATCTTGCGGCCCGTTATCTTGACCGTTTCGCCAAGGCTGGTCCAGCAATCGGCCTCGAACTGGCGCGCATGACCGAGGTCGCCGAAAGCCGCGCGTCCAACGGTGAGACGCGCAAGCGTGAAGAGGCGGTCCTGCTGCAGAAGGCCCATCCCGAAGGCGGCATTCTCATCCTCCTCGACGAGCGCGGCAAGGCGCTGGACAGCGAAGCCTTCGCTGCTTTGCTCGGTGGATTCCGCGACCAGGGCAAGCGCGACCTGACGCTCGCCATCGGCGGCGCGGATGGTCTCGACCCATCCCTGTACGACAAGGCCGACGCCACCATCTGCCTCGGCAAAATGACCTGGCCGCATCAACTGGTGCGCATTCTCATCGCCGAACAGCTCTATCGCGCCGTCACTATTCTGTCCGGCCACCCCTACCATCGGGTTTGACGTAGCGCCGCCGGAAATCGAAACACTCGAAAACAGTTTGGCTTTCGGATATTTTGCGTTAACGGAACGCTCACACAGGCGTGTTTTGATTCCCGCCGCAAAATTGATGATGCTTCCTGGATAATCGCGGCAAATCGGTTTAATTTCACGCGATTTGAGGGGCTGAGCCCAAACGACTGGATGAGAAAAACCCCGCCCACGCTTTCCCGCCTGTTGCTGCCATCTCTGGCGGTGTGTTTTGGCGTGGGTGTCTATGTTGAAACTCCGCTCCAGTTCCGCGACATGGCCCAGGCTCAGGAAGATGGCGGCGCGTCACCCACGCGGACCAAGGACGATCAGCCCGCCTCAGCCACACCATCGGCGCAGCCGACGGAGCGGACGCCCGACCCGGCTGCCGATCTCGCCCGAAAGCGCGACCAGACCCGCGCCGAGCTGGAAGAATTGTCAAAGACCATCAACCTTTCGGCCGACAAGACGAAGGCGCTGGAAGACGGTATCGCCTCGCTCGACAAGAGCACCGCCAGCCTGCGCCAGGCGCTGATCGACAGCGCCGCCCGCCGAAGGGATATGGATCGCAAGATTCAGCAGAGCGAGAAGACGCTGACCGATCTCGCCGTCAAGGAAGACAAAATCCGAGGATCGTTACACGAGCGCCGCGGGCTGCTGGCCGAAGTTCTGGGCGCATTGGAACGCATGGGCCGCAACCCGCCACCGGCGCTGCTGGTGACGCCGGACGATGCGCTTGCCTCCGTGCGCAGCGCTATCCTGCTCGGTGCCGTCGTTCCCGGCATGCGCAAGGAGACGGACAAGCTCGTCGCCGACCTTACCGATCTCACCAAACTGCATGCCGCCACGGCTGCCGAAAAGGCCGATCTCACCGCCACCATGACCAACAGTCTGGAGGAGGAACGGCGCATGGACCTTCTGATCGCCGAGAACGACAAGCAGACCCACGAAAACGCTGCTAAACTGGATGCCGAGCGCAAGCGCTCCGAAGAACTGGCGGGTCAAGCGACCAGTCTCGAGGGTCTCGTCGCGTCCCTGGAAAGCCAGATCGGCTCGGTGCGCGATGCCGCTGCCGCCGCGCGGGCGGAAGAGGCGCGCCGAGAGCAGATGACCGACCAGCAGCGCGAACAGGCCAAGGCACTGGCCGAAGGCGGCGTGCCCGATAAAAACCGCATTGCGCCCGCATATCCGTTCTCCGACCTTAAACGGAAATTGGAGCTGCCTGTGGCGGGTGATATTCTCCGCCAGTTCGGCGACGATGACGGAACGGGACATACGGCGATGGGCATAACCGTCGCGACCGGCCCCGACGCGCTCGTCACCGCTCCTGCCGATGGGACGGTCGTCTACGCCGGCGCGTTTCGCAGCTACGGCCAGATGGTTATCTTGGACACGGGCGACGGCTATCACATGGTGCTGTCAGGAATGGACGCGATCAAGACGCGTCTCGGCAAATTTGTCTTCGCCGGAGAGCCGCTCGCTGTGATGGGCGAAAAAAGAGTCGCGAGCGCGACTGCATTGGCGCTGGAAACGGATCGGCCAACGCTCTACATTGAATTTCGAAAAGATGGGAAGCCGGTCGATTCTCGACCTTGGTGGACCTCCAAAGACACTGGAAAGGCACGCAATGATACGTAGGGCTTCTCTTGTTCTCGTTGGCGCATTGATGGGTGCGACCGCGATGAGCGTCATCTACACGGCGGTAGCGCCGGCGGAAGCCGCAGGCGCTTCCACGTACAAGGAATTGTCGATTTTCGGCGATGTCTTTGAACGTGTGCGCGCGCAGTACGTAACACCGCCCCAGGAAGACAAGCTTATTGAAGCCGCCATCAACGGCATGCTGTCCTCGCTGGACCCGCATTCGAGCTACATGAATGCCAAGGATGCCGACGACATGCGCACCCAGACCAAGGGTGAATTTGGCGGCCTCGGCATCGAAGTGACGATGGATAACGACCTGGTCAAGGTCATCACTCCGATCGATGATACGCCCGCCGCCAAGGCCGGTGTTCTCGCCGGCGACTATATCACCGCCATCGACGGCCAGTCCGTACGCGGCCTTAAGCTGGAAGACGCCGTGGAGAAGATGCGCGGCGCCGTCAAGACGCCGATCAAGCTGACGCTGATGCGCAAGGGCGCCGACAAGCCGATCGAACTCACCATCATCCGTGACGTGATCGCTGTTGCCGCCGTCAAGTCGCGCGAAGAAGGCGGCGACGTCGGTTATCTCCGCATCATTTCCTTCACCGAAAAAACCACTCCGGACCTGGAAGCCGCGATCGCCAAGATCAAGAAGGACATTCCAGCCGACAAGCTGAAGGGCTACGTCCTCGATCTGCGCCTCAATCCGGGCGGCCTGCTCGATCAAGCGATCAACGTCGCCGACGATGTGCTGGAGCGTGGTGAAATCGTCTCCACCCGCGGCCGCAATCCGGACGAGACCCGCCGCTTCAACGCCGGCCCGGGCGACCTGACCGACGGAAAGCCGATCATCGTGCTCATTAACGGCGGTTCGGCTTCAGCCTCGGAAATCGTCGCCGGCGCCCTGCAGGATCTGCGCCGCGCCACCGTTCTCGGCACCCAGTCCTTCGGTAAGGGCTCCGTGCAAACCATCATCCCGCTTGGCGATGGTAACGGTGCGCTGCGCCTGACGACGGCGCTCTATTACACGCCATCGGGTCGTTCGATCCAGGGCACAGGTATCACGCCTGACGTCAAGGTCGACGAACCACTGCCCGACGATCTGAAGGGTAAGCTGGTGACCGAAGGCGAATCCAGCTTGCCGGGCCACATTAAGGGCCAGAGCGAAACCGACCAAGGTTCCGGCTCGGCCGCCTATGTACCGCCGGATCCGAAGGACGACATTCAGCTCAACTACGCGCTTGACCTGTTGCGCGGCGCAAAGACGGACCCGTCCTTCCCGCCCAATCCGGAAAAGGCGGTTTCCTCCAAATAAGGAAACAGCGCCGGGCTGGAAACAGACCCGGCGCTTTCATATCCGGAGCGAGGTGATCTATCTCATCTCGCTCTTGCTGTTTGAATAAGTGCGATCTTATTCGAAATCCATTTTGGATCATGCTTGGGTGTTTGGAATCTGGAGCGTCCTCTCCGCTTTGATGGCTACGCTTGAAAGCGGAATGCTCTGGGGCGGACAGCTTCCCGCTTGGGGTGGATACGGACTTTGGGAACGGATTTGCATGCACCGCTGGGCCAGAACCGCAGCCCTGGCCGCAAATGGCAGCGCCCTCCCTTCGGGCGCATCCTTGCCGGGTTCTGCCTGATCGCGATCGCCAGTTTTTCCCTCTATTCGGCGCTGCTGCGCGACAATCTTCAGAAAACTCCGCCAGCCGAGACAGCCGAGAAGACCTCGCCACCCCCAACAGCGGCGGCCGAAAAGCCCACCACGAGCAACCAAACGGGCCTGACGCAAGTCGACCCGCAATCTGGCGCCGATACCCATCGCATCGTCACCAGCGACGGTTCCGTCGTGACGATGTTCAGCCCGAACTCGCGCGACGGCAGCGGCCCGGTACTGATCAACGCCAATCAGGTCGGCCAGGATCCGCGCATGGCGGCAACGCCGAACGACAGCCTGCTGGAGGACTCGCCCTCCGGCAAATTGCCGATCACGGCACCGAGCGGGCTGAGACCAATGGACCAATATGCGCGGCCCTGGTCCGGTGCCCGCGGCACGCGCGTTGCCATCGTCGTCAGCGGTCTCGGCCTCAGCCAGACCGGCACGCAGCGCGCCATCGAGAAGCTGCCCGAGGAGATCACGCTTGCCTTTGCCGCCACCGGCAACAGCCTGCAGCGCTGGATGCAGGAGGCGCGGCGAGGCGGCCATGAGATCCTGCTCCAGGTGCCTTTCGAGCCTTTCGATTATCCCGGAAACAATCCCGGGCCGGATACGCTTTTGACCTCGCAGCCCGCAGCCAAGAATATCGAAGACCTGCACAAGGCCATGGGCGAGATCACCAACTACACCGGCGTGATGAACTATCTCGGCGGACGGTTCCTTTCGAATGCCGATGCCATGGAACCTGTCATGCGCGATATCGGCAAGCGCGGCCTGCTGTTCCTTGATGACGGCTCCTCGGCACAGTCCAAATCCGGCACCATCGCCAAGGCGCTGGAGGTGCCGCATGCTTTTGCTGACGTGCAGCTCGACGGAGAATTGCAGCAGGATGCCATCCTGAAGAAACTCGATGAGCTGGAGCGCATCGCGCGCCGCAATGGCTCGGCGATCGGCGTTGCAGCCGCTTTCGACGAGAGCGTCGATGCCATCAGCAAATGGAGCGAGGAGGCAGCCATGCGCGGCATCGAGATCGTTGCCGTCTCGGCCCTCGCCGACGACCCCAAACATCCCTGATCGTTAGAGGATAACCATGAGCAAGAGCCATCAACCCGTCAGAGCCGAAGACCTGCCCTATCGCCCTTGCGTCGGCGTCATGGTGCTCAGCCGCGAAGGGCTGGTCTGGGCCGGCAAGCGCATCCCGGATGTCAATTCCGAATATGACGGCTCGCCGCAGCTCTGGCAGATGCCGCAGGGCGGCATCGACGAGGGCGAAGACCCGCTGGAGGCGGCCTATCGCGAGCTCCATGAAGAAACCGGTATAAAAACCGTGACGCTGCTCGCCGAAGCGAAGGACTGGATCAACTACGATCTGCCGCCGCAGCTGATCGGCATCGGCCTCAAGGGAAAATTCCGTGGCCAGACGCAGCGCTGGTTTGCCTTCCGCTTTGACGGCGACGAAAGCGAAATCGCTATCAATCCGCCGCCGGGCGGCCACGAACCGGAATTCGACGCCTGGGAATGGAAGCCGATGGCGGAGCTGCCCGGCTTGATCGTCGCCTTCAAACGGTCTGTCTACGACCAGGTCGTTGCTGAATTCCAGCATTTAGCCGGTTTGAAGGCGGAAGACTGAGCGAAGCCCGGCCGCCGAAAAAACGGCCGGAATCATTGGAGCGGTTCAGCTTTTCGCAGAATCTCAGAACCGCTCTATCCTTTTGTTTTTCTTCCCAATTCCGTACTTTTTCTGAAATTGCTCTAAAGCGTGTCGCGATCTTTCAGATTCGCTTGCCACGCTTTAGCTCTTTGTATTTATGCGTGTCGTTATCGCAAAACCGCCGCACACCTTGCGCGACATGCGCTAGGCGAATTATTCGGCGGAGTCGGCTGAATCGGCGTTGAGTTGGCCGTATTTGGCCTCACCGATCTTTTCGAGCAGATCAATCTGAGTTTCCAGGAAGTCGATATGACCTTCCTCGTCCGCCAGCAGTTCCTCGAACAGCTTCATTGAAACATAGTCTCCGGCGTCGTGACAGATATCGCGTGACTTCTTGTAGGCGGTGCGGGCGTCGTATTCGCCGGCGAGATCGGCTTCCAGGACTTCCTTGACATTCTGGCCGATGCGCAGCGGCGCCAGCGTCTGCAGGTTCGGATGCCCCTCGAGGAAGATAATCCGAGCGACCAGACGATCGGCGTGGTGCATCTCTTCGATGGATTCCGCACGCTCCTTCTTGGCAAGCTTGGTATAGCCCCAATCTTCCAGAAGCCGGTAATGAACCCAATATTGATTGACTGCACCGAGTTCGAGAAACAGCGCCTCGTTAAGCCGCTCGATGACTTTTTTGTCGCCTTTCAATGTCCGCTCTCCTGTTTTCTTCGTGGAACTTTTTCAAGCGGGACATGAAATCAAATATCTCCGCCTCAGTCGAGTGGCGGCGGGCATGATAGTCCTCGGTCGTCTGGATGATGATGTCGACGACATTCGGAAAACAGCCGCAGCAACGGCCGCGCTTCGACATGGCGTGATAGACCTTGGCGGGAACGATGAGCTGCCAACAATCCTGATCAAGGAGCTCAATGATGGTCTCCCGGATTTCTTTGTCGGTGATGTAATTACAACTGCAAACCAGCATCTTCGCTCAGCCCGTCAAACATGACATCTGCTGTCTTGTTTCTGCGAAAGAAGACGATCTTTGTCAAGAAAGAATCGATTCATTTTTCATGACGACAGGCGGGGCAGGGTCACTTCAGTGTGAGACTTACCCCTGCGTATCAATGGAAGTTACGGCCTCGCGGCATGACACTTGCCGTTTCGGTGACATCTCTGTGGCCATCTGCCACGGTCTCGGCCGCCTGCGCCCGCGCCAGCCGGCTTGCCTCGATGAGCCGTTTCTTTTGCCGGTGATCCATGGTCGGGCGCAAGGCTTCATCTGCCCGATCGCTGACCCCAAAGCGCCTAGCTTCGCATTGTAGGATCCCCAGCGCCGAGGTCATATCCTCGATATAGTCGACCACCACATGGATGACGCCACTTTCGCTCTGCAGTCGGCCGCGGATCTTGACCAACCGGGCGCCCATGACGATGGCGCGGTATTTGTCGAACATTTTCGGCCAGACGATCGCATTGGAGACGCCGGTCTCGTCCTCCAGCGTCATGAAGATCACGCCCTTCGCCGATCCCGGCCGCTGGCGCACCAGCACCAGTCCGGCGATTGTCACCATCCGTCCATTAGCGACATTGGTCAGATCTCGGTTCTGCACGATGCCCATACGTGCGAAATCGGCCCGTAGGAAGGAAACAGGATGCGCCTTCAACGACAGCGACAGATAGCGATAATCCTCGATCACCTGCTCGCCGGGCAGCATTTCCGGCAGGGAAACCGCTGGCTCGACTTGCAGGTCGGTGCGGTCGGCAAGATCGAAGAGGGGAAGCTTTTCAGCGGCGCTGCCGGCATCGAGCGCCCGCACGGCCCAGAGCGCCTCGCGACGGCTGAGCCCGATCGAACGAAAGGCATCGGCATCGGCCAGACGCTCAATAGCGGACTTGGCAAGGCCGGAGCGCAGCCAGAGATCCCGCACGGACCGATAGCCATCGCCACGCCGCTCGACGAGCTGCTTCATCTCATCCTCGGACAGGCCTTTGACCTGCAGGAAGCCGATACGGACGGCACATTGCGTCTTGATGATCTCGCGCATTGACGCATGGCGCGGCTCGACCGAACTGCGATCGAAAGACGCCTTCTCTAGCAGGCAATCCCAACTGGAATGATTGACATCCACCGGGCGCACCTCGACGCCATGCTCACGCGCATCGCGCACGAGCTGCGCCGGCGCATAGAAGCCCATGGGCTGGGCATTCAGGATCGCCGCACAGAAGACATCGGGATAGTAGGCCTTGAGCCAGGAAGAGGCGTAGACGAGCAAGGCAAAGGAAGCCGCATGGCTTTCGGGAAAGCCATATTCGCCGAAGCCCTTGATCTGCTCGAAGCAGTTCTTGGCAAACTCACGATCATACCCTCTCGCAGCCATGCCTTCGACCATCTTCTTCTCGAAAGTGTGGATGGTCCCGGTTCGCTTGAAGGTCGCCATCGCCCGGCGCAACTTGTCAGCCTCAGCAGGCGTAAACCCTGCTGCCGTAATGGCGATTTGCATTGCCTGTTCCTGAAACAGGGGGACTCCCAGCGTTCGCTTCAGAACCTCTTTCAGCTCTGGGCTCGGATAGTCGAGTTCCTTTCCTGCCCGATCGGCCTCCCGCCGCTTGAGATAGGGATGCACCATATTGCCCTGGATCGGGCCAGGCCGGACGATCGCCACTTCGATGACCAGATCGTAGAATCTGCGAGGCCGGAGGCGTGGCAGCATGCTCATCTGCGCCCGGCTTTCGATCTGGAAAACGCCGATCGTGTCGGCACGGCAGATCATGTCATAGACAGGTTCGCCATCCGGATAGTTGGCGTAGCCAAGATCGGCAAGCTCCTTCTTCACGTCGTAATGCAGCAGAAGGAGATCGAAAGCCTTGGCAAGACAAGTCAGCATGCCGAGCGCCAGCACGTCGATCTTCAATATGTTGAGATTGTCGAGATCATCCTTGTTCCACTCGATCATGTAGCGGTCGTCCATCGCCGTGTGCATGATCGGCACGACTTCATCCAGTCGATCCCGGGTGATGACAAAGCCGCCGACATGCTGGGTCAGATGCCGGGGAAAACCCATTAGCGTCGAAGCATAGGAAAGAACATTCCGTGTCGTCCTGTCCTTGAGATCGAGACCGGCAACCTTCGCCTCGCGCTCGGACAGCTCCTCCGTCGACCAGCCCCAGACACCGCTTGCAAGAGCCGACTGCACATCCTCCGACAAGCCGAAGGCTTTCGCCACTTCGCGACCGGCCGAGCGCGCCCGATAGCTGGTGACCGCAGCCGTCAGCCCGGCATGTTCGATGTGGTAATGGTCATAGATAAACTGGATGACTTTTTCACGCTTCTCATGCTCGAAATCAACATCGATGTCAGGCGGTTCCTCGCGTTCCGTCGAGATGAAGCGCTCGAACAAAAGCGTCGTAATCTTCGGATTGACTTCCGTGATCCTGAGACAATAGCAGACCAAGGAGTTGGCGGCTGAACCGCGCCCCTGACACAAAATATTCTGGCTGCGGGCAAACTCCATGATGCGACGCACTGTCAGGAAGTAAGGCTCATATTGCCGCTCGCGTATAAGAGTAAGCTCATCGTTGATCTGTTTGACGACTTCTTCGGGAATCTCATCGGGATATCGCCATCTGGCGCCCTCCCACGTCAGCCGCTCCAGCGTTTCCGAAACGGTTTGGCCGGGAACGCTTTCGTCGGGATAATTATGCTTCAGCTCATCCAGCGAAAAAGACAGCCGGCTAAAAAACTTCTGCGTATTGGCGATGGCCTTCGGATAATCCCTGAAAAGGCGGGCCATCTCGGCAGAATCCTTCATATAACGTTCGGCATTGGCAGCCAGCTTGAAGCCGGCCTCGGCGATCGGCACATGCTCGCGGATCGAAATGACGATATCGGCAAGCGGCTTGCGTTCGGTGGCGTGATAGACCGGTTGGTTGCTGGCGATCAGTCGCACGCCATTGCGCTGCGCAAGGATAGAAAGCGTGGCAAAGACCATCTGATCCCGCCCGTCATAGGCAGGCGACAGGACCATATGGAACTTTCGGCCAAAGCGCATCCATAGCCGCTTCAGGCATTCCTCAAGCTTTGCCTGCCCCTCCGGCGTCTCGATGCTGTCAGCCTCGGGAACAAGGGCCAGCATCATCTCGTCGCCCCATTCCATCAGATCGGCTTCTTCGAGCTGGCAGGAGCCTTTCTCGGCCCTGAGGTTGCCGGCGCTCAACAGCCGGCAGAGATGCGCCCAGCCCTTGCGGCTCTGCGGATAGGCAAGGACATCGGGCGTGCCGTCCGAAAACACCAGGCGAGCGCCGGGCTGGAAGGGAACTGGTTTCAGGAGGGGCTTTTCCGGCTCCCCCTTGGCTCTAAGTTCAAGGTTTTCCTCGGCGGTCCTCTTATATTCCGCCCGGAGAACCTTGATATGCGCATGCGCCCTGACGACGCCTGCAACCGAATTGCGGTCGGCAATTCCAAACCCCGAAAGTTTCAGGATAGCGGCTCGCACCACCATCTCTTCCGGATGCGAGGCGCCTTCGAGAAAGGAGAAATTCGTTCTCACCCCGATCTCGAATAAGGGTACGGGTTCGTGAAAGCTCGGGCGCGCGTTCATGCGAAGACCCCGTGCATATACCAATCCGGTCCCGTTCCGCCTCGACCGTAGAGACCCTTGCGGAACAGCCAGAAACGATGGCCCTCTTCATCCTCGATCTGGAAATAATCGCGGGCAGGCTCTTCCTTTTCCTCGACCCACCATTCCGCCGAAAGCCGCTCCGGCCCTTCGGCCCGGCTGACCCGATGCATGACTCGCCGCCAGCGGAACTGCCGGGGAGGGCCGTCGGGTACTTCGGCGGCAACGGTTTCGATCAGCTCCGGCATGCGAAACAGCCGCAGCGGCCGCTCGCCGCGGAAGAAGCCATGGCCGGCATCTTCTCTGCCGGTCCGCGGCTTCGAAGCGAGGATAGCCATGGCCGGCATTGGTCGCACGGCCCGTTCAGGGATATGACTCTGCTGCAATTCGAACCCTTGCAGGCAATCCGGCCCCAGCCGTGCGGCCACCCGGTCGACAAAGGCGGAAAGCGAGCTGTCCTGGCGGTCTTCACCGACAAAATCGCCTTGCGTTGCATCGAAAGGTGCATGCTGAAGGACGTTGAGGCGGACGATCTCGAAGCCATAGCCGACATCAAGATCGTCATGAATGGCGCCAAAGCGCTCCGTGAACAGGCTTGCGATCCGGCTCGGCTCCCGCAGCGGCTGCGATGCGCCGGCTGCGATGCGGAACACTATGCCGTCGACCCGGAACAGCAAAAGCTCGAACAAACGGCCACCGACGCCCCGGCCTTCCAGCCCCGGCTTCACGGTTTCGGCAAGCTGGCGGGCAAGCTGGAGAATATCGTCTTCCGCCTGCACCGGCTCGGCAAGCCGGCGCTCGGCCGACAATTGCGCAACCGGACGGCGCGGCGAGATCGGCTCCTCGACGAGGCCGACGGCCTGATCGAGCCGCAAAATCAGCTGTGCACCGAAGCGACGGGCAAGGGGCGCACGCGGCGCAGCCAGCAGATCGCCCGCCTGCTTCAATCCCAGCTTCTGCAAGGCCGCAACGGTTTCCTCGCCAAGCCTGAGCGAGGCGACCGGCAGTGGGGCCAGCGCCTCCTCCATGGCCTCCGGAGGAATGGCGCGACTCTCGTCGAAGCGGGCAACCGCCCAGGACAGGCCTGGCGCGGAGGAGATGGCGCCGCGGACATCGAGCCCAAGACGGGAAATCCGGATCAGGATATCCTCGAGCAGCGCTTCTTCACCGCCGAAGAGATGGGCGCAACCGGTAATATCGAGAAAGAGCCCGTCCTTGCCGTCGATCGCTACCAGCGGCGTATAGCGATCGCACCAATCGGCGATCGCCTCCAGCAGCTTGCGGTCCGCGCCCGGATCTTCTTCCACGACGTCAAGGGCGGGACAGATCGCCTTTGCCTCGGCAACACCCTGACTGAGCTTCAGGCCGATCGTCTCGGCCCTTTCGTTGAGCGCGGTCAACCGCATGGCATTGTTCAGCTTGCCGGCGCAGGCGAGCGGCGGCGCTTCAAGCCTGCCTGTCGAACGCCAGGACAGACCCCAGCGCTTGCGCGAGATCCGGTCGGTCGGCAGATGCGGGAAGGTTAGCGCCAGAATGCGCTGCGTGTTCGCCGGGAAAGGCAGGGCGCTGAGTGTCGAGGACAGGGGCAAACTGGCGGTCATGGGCATTCCACTCCAGGGTTATGGAAAAGGGCGCCGGGTTGCGGCTCTTTTCCAGGGTGAGACGAAAGGCCGGATGACCGATGCTGCCGCCAAGCAGCGATCCGTCCGGCAGGGACCGCGCCTGGGCCGGCGCGGGTTCGACGAGCAGACGGAAGAGAGCGCTGCTCGCCTCTTCCTCGCCCGCTTGACGCAACAGAAACAAAGGCCGCCCCGCCGCCTTGGCCCGAAGCGCAAGCCGCCGGCTCTCGGTCAGCCCAAAGCGGGCCGGATTGCCGCGCACTTCCAGAATGACGACCGCAAAGGCCGTACTGACGAGAGCCGCCTCCGCCAGCCAGAGCGCCTCTTCCAGCTTGCGCGGCGATGCCTGCAGAAAGCCGGCAGGTTCCAATCCGAAATCCCGAAGCCCGATCGCATAGGGTAGGCCCGCCTCCATCGTCGCGACCGTATCGCCGATCCACAGAACCGGCGATACGGTCGCAGTTTTGCCGGCGGCTTGCCCCCCAGACCGCGCAGCAAGAGCTTTAAGCCGCGCAGCGAGAGCGAGAGTGAAACCGCTGGCCGCTCCGGCATCCCGCAAGGCCAGCGACCGGATCTCCGTCAGCGCATCGAGCGGCACGCCGCCCTGCATCGCCTCGTCGAGATCGGTGATCCCAATCGCAAGCGGCTGGACAACATCCGCCGGACCGGCCCCCGGCTCCGCCACCAGCGCCTCATGCGCCACGGCTGCCAGCGCCGGTATCGGCCTGCCTTCCAGTCGGGCGATGGTTTCACGCAGGGCAAAAAGCGTCTCCCGCGCCACGGCGGCCTCAGCCATGACGTTAGCTCCAGATCAATTATGTTCCTGTTATGTTCTTATGGATTCCAGAGGTCCAAGGAAGAGTCAACACCATTTTATGAGAAAATATTCCTCTGCCTGATTCCACTCTCGAAAAACCGAAACAAAGGCTCTATATGACCAGCTAAGAAAGGGAGCATTTATGGCCCGCATTGACCAGAGCGAGGATTGGCGGGACCGCCACGCGCCCTCAATCAGCACATTTGAATCGCTGGCCATGGAGGCTTACGGCCACCTGCCGGATGAATTTCGCTCGCTCACCGGCGATCTCATCATTCTCATCGAAGATTTTCCCGACGACGAGGTGTTCGAGGATATGGCGCTGGAAACGCCCTTCGACCTGCTCGGCCTGTTCGAAGGCCGCGGCATCTCGGAGCGTTTCACCGCCCAAACCGGGGAAATGCCCAACAAGATCCGCCTCTATCGCCGGCCGATCATCGATTATTGGGCGGAAAACGAAGAAACCCTCGGCGACATCATTACTCATGTCCTGATCCACGAGATCGGCCACCATTTTGGCCTCAGCGACGAGGACATGGAGCGCATCGAAGCCAGCGCCGAGGAAGCGACGGATCGGTGAAGCATTCCCGCATATACTTGATTAGTCTTTGCGGACCGGTCTAGTGACCGTTGCGTACCAAATATCCCTAAGACAAATGCAATTATAATCAACAACATCTGTCATAGCCAAAAATATCTCTTCAAGAATATTCTTGTCGATTCTATAGACTTCCGCACTTAAATCTTCCGCATCAACATGGATGACACCGGATGCATCTAAAATGGGATTGAGATATTTCGAGAATTCCTTGTCGAGGAAAGCAATAGGGATAGGTTCGCAAACGTAAGAAATTAATTTCTCACCGTTGAACACCATTCCCCAGTTTTCGACCCCTTCTTCCCAATCCGTGCGGCCATCTGGCACCCTCGCTCCCAATGACTTCAATAGCTTTGAGAACGATGCCTTATTCCATCTACCTTTTAACTTGAGCGCATCTCGGAACGTATCCGTTATATCAAACAAATTGAATCCCTGGAGACAACGAATGAAGAGATGGCAGGATCGCCAGTCTATCCTTTCTTGCGGTTAAGCCATTGCGATGGCTTACTGCTCCGAAAGCTTCATTTCCGGATCGTAATCCTTGCCCGCGACGTCCTTGACGACTGCCTGGCCGCACTGCATCAGGCCGGTTGCGGCGTTGAAGGCGTAGGTCGGCGAGCCCGAGAGTTCCCAGCCCTTGTTCAGCGCCGCGGTCACCTTGTGGCAGAAGGAAGCGTCGTCGGGGCCGGTGAGGAAGCGATAGAGTTTCATGAAACGGTCTTTCGTTGTGCAATGGAGCGCTCTGCAATCAGCTCGGATTTATGGACCAGTCTTTCCGCCTGGACAAGATGCAGCCGCTCGACCATACGCCCGCCGAGGTTCACGACGTTGAGGCCGGCCGCCGCCCGATCGGCGAAAGCGGCGACAATGGCTTTAGCCTCGGCAAGAGCCGCCTCGTCCGGTCCGAAATGCCGGTTGGCGAGCTCGATCTGGCTCGGATGGATCAGCATCTTGCCGACAAAGCCCATGGCGTGGCCCTCGGCACATTCGGCATCCAGGGCCTGCATATCCTTGAAATCGTTGAGGACACTGTCGATGGCGTCGAGCCCATAGGCACTGACAGCCAGCACCACCTGCATCAGCCAGGGCACGAGGTAGGTGCGGCCCGGCTGCGGTAACACACCAGTTTCCTTGCGCAAATCGTTGAGACCGACGACGAAACAATCGAGCCGGCTTCCTGCCGTACGGCCGGCCTCCGCTATTGCCGCGGCGTTCAAGATGCCGCGCGGCGTCTCGATCATCGCCCAGATGCGCAGGCTGTCCGGCGCATCCGCCTCGGCAAGCCTGTCGCTAACCGTCATTACATCCTGCGGCTCGTCGATCTTGGGCAGAAGAACGGCATCCGGTTCGAGCGCCAGCACCAACTCCAGATCATCGGCGCCAAAACCGGACGACAGGCTATTGATGCGGATGATCCGCTCTTTGCCGGCCGCTTCTTTGCCGGCTGGCGGCGGATCGGCGAAAAATGTCCGCAAGTTCTCCCGCGCTTCCGCCTTCTTCTCCGGCGCCACGGAATCCTCGAGATCGAAGATGACCGCATCGCAATCTAGGCTGGCTATCTTTTCAAGAGCACGGCGATTGATCGCTGGGACACTCAGCACCGAGCGGCGCAGGCGGACGGAACTGGGAGGGGCGGGTCGGCTCATGATAGAGTTTTGCCGCGCTTTCAGCCATCAGGCAAGATAACAACGGGCAAGACAACAAAAAGCCATGCTCCTCTTGCAGATGAAAGGAGAGAGGACCACATTGCCATGAGTAGAGAGGTCTCGACCATGCAGAATATCCGTTCCTTGTTTATCGCGCTTGCGGGCATCACCGTGTTTGCAGCCCTGGCGCTGTTTACCGTTTCGCTCACGCTCGCCGTCGGCGGCATCCTCACCGTGCTTATGGTGGGCCGCGCGATTTCATTGCGGATGAAGCCTGCTCCGGTCCGTGCCAAGGCGAACGGTCAGCGCGAAATGCGCATCTGGAACGACGGTCGCGGCACGATCATCGACCTCTAAGACAAGACCGCGGGCAGAGCGGCTCCTTGCCGTTCTCCGATGCACTTCCCCACGCGCAATTCTTGACATGCGGATCTGCGGCCTAAGCGCCCGGTTTCAGAGCATTTCCAAGATTCCCCTTCATTTTTGCAGGGATTTGCTCTATTGGCAGGATATTCGTGCATAGCCGAAAATTGAAGGCAGGACCCCCATGGACAAGTTCGTGAAGTTAACCGGTGTCGCAGCACCCCTCCCGGTCGTCAATGTCGACACCGACATGATCATCCCGAAGGATTATCTGAAGACCATCAAGCGCACCGGTCTTGGCACGGGTTTGTTCGCTGAAGCCCGCTACAATGAGGACGGCTCGCCGAACCCGGATTTCGTGCTGAATAAGCCCGCCTATCAGAATGCCAAGATCCTCGTCGCCGGCGACAATTTCGGCTGCGGTTCCTCGCGCGAACATGCCCCTTGGGCGCTGCTCGACTTCGGCATCCGCTGCGTCATTTCGACCAGTTTCGCCGACATTTTCTACAACAATTGCTTCAAGAACGGCATTCTGCCGATCAAGGTCAGCCAGGAAGACCTCGACAAGCTGATGGACGACGCCTCGCGCGGCTCCAATGCCATTCTAACGGTCGATCTGGAAAACCTCGAAATCACCGGCCCGGACGGCGGCACGCTCAAGTTCGAACTCGACGAATTCAAGCGCCATTGCCTGCTGAACGGCCTCGACGATATCGGTCTGACGCTGGAAAAAGCCAAGGCGATCGACAGTTTCGAAAAGTCGAATGCCTCATCCCACCCCTGGGCTGCCTGATCGATTTCATCATCGCATCTACGTTTCAAAGCCGGGCTTCATCGCCCGGCTTTTTTGTTTCCGTCACGTAAGGTCACGACATTTGGTCGGTCTGTAATATCTCCGACAAGAAGCGGGTTCATATAGCCTCTGCGGAAGCCCAAGCGGCTTTTCCTACCCCTCTTCTTCCCCTCCCGAACGGAGCATTCCATGACCTCTCTTCCTATTGCTGGCGCCGCCATGACGCTCGCTGACGTCGAAATCCACCGCGACTGGCTGCTCGCAAAGCCGCGCGACCTGGAACTGCAGAGCTTCGTCGAAGCCGACGTCCTGAACGGCGATTGGGCGCCGCTTGCTGCGCAAGCCAAGAAGCTGCTCGACGGTCATCAGGGCCGCCTCGGCATCCACGGCCCGTTCTGGGGTTTCATCATCGCCTCGCAGGATCCGGATATCCGCGCCGTCGTTTCCAAGCGCCTGATGCAGGCCCTCGACGTCTGCGCCAATATCGGCGCCACGCAGATGGTCATCCATAGCCCCTATACGTCCTGGTCCTACAACAACCTCGACAACAACAAGGGCGAACGCGAAAAGATCATCGAATATACCCATCAGACGCTGAAAGAGGCCGTCAAGCGCGCCGAAGATATCGGCCTGACCATGGTCATCGAAAACATCGAGGACAAGGATCCGCATATCCGCGTCGATCTCGCCGACAGCTTCAACTCGCCCGCCGTCGCCGTTTCGATCGACACCGGCCATGCCCAGTACGCTCACGGCTACACCGGCGCACCGCCCGTAGATTACTATGTTCACGCCGCCGGCAATCGCCTGCGGCACATCCATCTCCAGGATGCCGACGGTTATGCCGACCGTCACTGGAGCCTTGGCGAAGGCAATATCCACTGGCGCGCCGTCTTCGCCGCCCTTGCCAAGCTCGACAGCAATCCGCGCCTGATCATCGAGATCAAGGACAAGTCCAAGATCCCGGCATCGGCAGCCTACCTCGCTTCGCTTGGATTGGCTGAGTAAGTTTCCCATTTACCTTCTCCCTTCGGGGAGAAGGTGCCCGAAGGGCGGATGAGGGGGGCGCAAAGCGCCGTTGCTGAACATTGTTATTGGGCAACGGGAAATTCCCGATAACGCCCCCTCACCCCGCGCGCTTCGCGCGCCCCTCTCCCCGAAGGGGCAGGGCTATCGCATTTGAGCGAGGAGAGATTTGAGGAAGGAGTTGTTCCATCCCGCCTTTTTGACTTTGAGGCGGATGGAGTCCTTCGTTGGATCGGATCGCAGCAGGTTGAGGGCGAGACGGCGGAGGATGGCGAGGTTCTGCGCAGTGTGATCGTTTCGTGTGTGGATACGATCTTCGCCGAAGGCGACGTCGAGAATCCAATGCTGGCTGTTTTCGATGGACCAATGAGCCCGCACCACCCTGAGGACCTCGTCGGGATGAAGCAGGCACGATAGGGCGACATATCGCGTCTGGCGTTCTTCCTGCCCGTTGACGAGGCGGCGCGCATCAATCCTGGCCATGGCGACCAAGCCGTCGAAGCGATAGGTCTCGGCCCAATCCGGGACCGCCCGGACCCAGGCGCGACGCTCTTCCACCCGGCCGTGCGCGGCGGATGTGTGCGGGCTTGCGGCGGCAGCCGGCTCGACATTGGCGAACAAGGCTGCCGCGGCCCGATGAAGCGGACCGCGATTGCCTTTGATCATCAGGGCATAATCGCCACTGCGTGCCCGGATGGCTTGCGCCGTCCGGCGACTGCCATGCAAGGCGTCGGCGGTAACGATGCTGCCGGCCAGATCTAACAGGGCGATGATCTCACGCGCCGCCGTCACTTCACTGCGGCCGGCGGCCAGGCGTTGGCCCAGAACCAGCCGTTGCTCGGCACTCCAGACCGTCACCAAATGCAGCGGCGTCGTGCTGCCAGCAGCCTCGACCGCTCCGCGCAGCGATTTGCCGTCAATCGCCAGCACCGGCAGTCTTTCGTCCTGATCCCCTTGCGCATGGGCAAGCGCGGCGGCAAAGGCCGTCATGAAGCGACGAAACACCACCTCGAATGCCGCAGGCTCCAGCAGACGAAACGTCCGGCTAAATGTGTCGTGACTGGGAACGCCATGATCCAACTGCAGAAATTCGCTCAGCACATCCTGCTTGTCGCGGCCAAAGGCGGCAAAGTCCACGCAACTTTCCGCCCCGCACAACATGGCAGCAAAGGCTATCAGCAACACATCAGCCAAAGAATGCCGGGCATTCGCTGCCCGACCATCCGGCAATTCGCAAAACAGATCCTGCAAGCCTCGCATGCAATCTCTCCAGACCAACTTCTGGAGAACCTACAGAATCCAATTCCTCACCAAACGCCACAACTTCCTCATATGCGATTCCCCTGCCGAAGGGGCGAGGGCAAATCCTCGACCCAAACTCGACCAAACCGTACCGTTTCACCGCCTTCCTCGCTTGAAAAGCCGCATTTGCAGGTCTAAGAACCCGCAACTTGTTTCTTTTGCGGAGGCTTTTCCCATGACAGTGCGCAATCTCTTCCTCCTGCCGGGTGACGGCATCGGCCCTGAAGCCATGGGCGAAGTCCGCAAGATCATTGCCTATATGAACGAGGCGAAGAATGCCGGTTTCGTCACCGACGAAGGCTTGGTCGGCGGCTGCGCCTATGATGCGCATGGTTCGGCCATTTCGGAGGAAGACATGGGCAAGGCGCTGGCGGCCGATGCTGTGCTCTTCGGTGCCGTCGGCGGTCCGAAGTGGGACGGCGTTCCCTATGAAGTGCGCCCGGAAGCCGGCCTGCTGCGCCTGCGCAAGGATCTTCAGCTGTTTGCCAACCTGCGCCCGGCCATCTGCTATCCGGCGCTGGCATCGGCTTCCTCGCTGAAGCCGGAGCTGGTTGACGGCCTCGATATCCTCATCATCCGCGAGCTCACCGGCGGCGTCTACTTCGGCGAGCCGAAGGAGATCATCGACCTTGGCAACGGCCAGAAGCGCGGCATCGATACGCAGGTTTACGACACCTACGAAATCGAGCGCATTGCCGGCGTCGCCTTCGAATTGGCGCGCACCCGCAACAATCGCGTCTGCTCGATGGAAAAGCGCAACGTCATGAAGTCCGGCGTGCTCTGGAACCAGGTGGTCACCGCGACGCACAAGGAAAAATATGCCGACGTGCAGCTCGAACATATGCTCGCCGACGCCGGCGGCATGCAGCTCGTGCGCCAGCCGAAGCAGTTCGATGTCATCGTCACCGACAATCTGTTCGGCGACATGCTTTCGGACGTTGCCGCCATGCTGACTGGTTCGCTTGGCATGTTGCCGTCAGCCTCGCTCGGCGCACCCGATGCCAAGACCGGCAAGCGCAAGGCCCTCTATGAACCGGTTCATGGCTCCGCGCCCGACATCGCCGGCAAGGGTATCGCCAACCCGATCGCCATGATTGCATCCTTCGCCATGTGCCTGCGCTACTCCTTCGGCATGGTTTCCGAAGCCGACGCACTGGAAAAGGCGATCGCCAACGTCCTCGACAGCGGCATCCGCACCGGCGACATCATGTCCGCCGGCAGCCGCCAGGTTGGCACCGCCGAAATGGGCGATGCCATCCTCGCCGAATTCAAGGCTCTGTCGGCGTAAGCGCTACCCGATTTTCACGTGAAACATTCAAAGCCCTCGCTCTCAGCGAGGGCTTTTTGTTGAACTGAACACAATAGACCCCTATTTCCCGTTGCATGGGCACGGAAACGACATCGCCGCCAGGCACCACAATCCAGCGGCAGTTACGACCTTGGCAAAGGCTGGCGCGGCGCTATGACGTTCGCCGCAGCCGTCATGGCCGCCTTCCTTGGCTCGCCTATACGCTGACCGCTACCAACATCGTCATTCTCGCCTTCCTCGTCTTCGACACACCGCTCGGGCAGGCTGTAAAGAACCTCTCGCCGAGACTGATCGCCGTCGCAGGCGCCGTCACCGATATCGGCCGGCTGGCCTCGATTCTCGCCGCGATCGCCGTCGTGTTTGCCGTCAGCCTTTCCGTCATCCGACGACGCTCGCCGGCGCATAGGCGTTACCGCACCGCCCATCTCATCCGGATAGTTGCCTATGTCAGCCTGTCTGTTGTTTCCACCAGCATCATCGTCAATCTTCTGAAAGACGCGATCGGGCGGGCAAGACCCCTGCTTTACGACCAGTATGGCATTCTCGGTTTTGAGCCGTTTCACGGCGGCTTCCTGTTTCAGAGCTTTCCGTCCGCGCATTCGGCCAATGTGGGCGCACTCTTTGTCGCTCTAGCCCTGCTTTTCCCGCGATTCCGGCTGTTGTTCGTTAGCGTCGGCCTTTGGCTCGGCGCCTCGCGCATCATCATCGGCGTCCATTATCCCAGCGATGTCGCCGCCGGTCTGGCGCTCGGCGCCTGGATCGCCTTCGCCGTCGCGATCCTCTTTTCCCGTTTCGGCCTGGTCTTTTCCACGGGACGAGATGGTTGGCCGCGGCCGCGGCTGAACCATGGGCTTCGCTGATCCAGCAGCCGTCGCAAATCCTTTAAAAAACTGTAGCAGGAGCCTGCTACGCGTGATCGCCGACCTGGTGAAAATGGTGGCGAGGCGGTGGATATGCAGGCAATCTTGACGTCTCTCGACAGGCGGTGGCGGCGAAACAAGAGTGGTTTTGCGCCCTCGCATTGGAAGGTCTGCCTGTTCCTGACTGCCAATTTGGTATTGCTCGCGGCCCTGCTGTTCGATTGGCCGGTCGGCGCAAACATCAAGAACATAGCTCCGCCCATTCATTTCTTCGGCAAGTTGCTCACCAATTTCGGCGAATCCGGCTGGATCATCCTGCTCAGCGCCTTCCTGTTCTTCGAAGGCTGGGCCGGTAGCCGGCTGTTGCAATCGCCGCGTAGCCGCTGCCAGGCCCTGCGCATCTGTCAGATCGGCGGCTATCTGCTGACGACCATCGCGCTTTCGGGTATCATTGCCAATCTCCTGAAGCGCGCCATCGGCCGCGCACGTCCCACGCATTTTGCGGATTGGGGTCCTTTCGGCTTCTCGCCCTTTAACGGCCATGCTGGCTTTGAAAGCTTTCCGTCCGGCCACGCGACCACCATCGGCGCCTTCTTCATGGCGCTTGCCTTCCTCTTCCCGCGTTACCGCTACATCTTCGCCGCATGTGCCCTTTGGCTGGCCACGACACGCGTGATGATCGGCGCTCACTATCCGAGCGATGTCATCGCCGGCCTCGCGCTCGGCGGCTGGTTTTCCTTCATGATGGCGATCGTCTATTCCCGCTACGGCCTGCTCTTCCGCATCGACGAGACCGGCTGGCCGGTGCCGAGATTGCCGCTGTTGAAGGGGCAGCGATATCTTGGCTGCAGCTTTAGCCACCCTCGTCCTCGACAGGCTCAGGATGAGGGTGGAGCGCATGCCGCGCCCAGCCGCAGAGGATAGGCCCTTCCCTAGAAGCGGAAGCCGGAGAGGTTAGCCCTTGGTGAGGTGGCGCGCAGCGCCCTCGAACCACGAGGGCGGATCGGGAAAAAGAAAGTCCTTCTCATCGGATATGCCGTACAACTCACCGCTACACCCCGAATGGTTGCCAAGCATCCTCCGCATTCATATATCTGAAGCAGCGAATTTGCGGGAAATTCATCCCGTTTGAGTGTGGCGAAGACGATGACCGATGTAGGACAGACGCGACTGAGCGAAAGGCAGATGGGACTGATTGCCCGGGCGCTCGCCGAGCCGCGCCGTGTGCAGATGCTGAAGGAAATCGGCGGTCGAGGCGAGCCCATGCCTTGCAGCGTGCTGACGCAATGCCACACCGTCAGCGCCGCGACGATTTCCCATCACCTCAAGGAACTCGAGAACGCCGGTCTCATCGAGATCCTACGCGACGGCAAGTTCGCGAGCCTGGTGTTTCGGCGCGATGTCCTGAGCGCCTACATGGCGGAACTCGCCAATATCTGACAATCATTTTCCTGGCATTTTCCTTGCGCACCGCACCCTCTCCTCTTGTATCAGTTAGATGATTATCTAAATATCGAACTGACGGGATGAAGGCCACCATATCAAGGCCTTATCTCCGCCAATAATTCGATAATCATCCAATTATCTAACGATCATCTCGATAGGAGATAACATGAGCAAGCTGGCAGGTAAGGTCGCGATCGTGACCGGAGCATCGAAGGGTATCGGCGCGGGCATCGCCAAGGCACTGGGCGAGGCGGGTGCCGCCGTCGTGGTCAATTATGCGTCGAGCCGCGAAGGCGCCGACAGGGTCGTGGCCGAGATCACCGCCAAGGGCGGCAAGGCGATCGCGGCTCATGGCGACGTTTCGAAATCCGCCGACGTGAAGCGTCTTTTTGCTGAAACCAAGGAAGCATTCGGCGGCGTCGACATTCTCGTCAACAATGCCGGCGTCTATCAATTCCAGGCGCTGGAGGAGATCACCGAAGAGGAATTCCATCGCGAATTCAACATCAATGTCCTCGGCACGCTGCTGACGACGCAGGAAGCGGTGAAACATTTCGGCCCAGAAGGCGGCAATGTCATCAACATCGCCTCGACCGCCGTCACCATGAACCTGCCGACCGCCACGGTCTATACGGCGACCAAGGCCGCCGTCACTTCGATTACCCAGATCCTTGCCAAGGAGCTCGGTCCGCGCAACATCCGCGTCAACACCATCTCGCCGGGTGGCGTCGAGACCGAAGGCGTCATTGCCGCAGGCATCATCGGCAGCGATTTCGAAAAGCAGATGGTCTCGCAGACGCCGCTCGGCCGCCTTGGACAGCCGGGAGATATCGCCCCGATTGCCGTCTTCCTCGCCTCGAAGGACTCCGGCTGGCTGACGGGCGAAACCCTCTATGCCGGCGGCGGCCTGAAGTAACCACTTATCCGTAGAGCCGCTTTCCTCTCGACGAGGGAAGCGGCGTTCCCTGATGCCATGGTCCCGAACCGGTCGACCACTCCAGCGACAATTGCCAAACCGCCTCCGTCTTCATACTATCATTGCCATTCGGGTTTTTCCGTAGATCCCGCAGCCGGTTTTGCTGCAAACGACATCTTGACCGCGAAAACTTTCAAGACAGATCCTGTCTGCAATGCGATCCCATGCGAACGCGCACGCCATTAATTCCTGCGAAAAACTCTGAGCGATCGCTGTTGCGACCAACGAAACGGAGCACGTCATCATGAATACCGCCAATACCAAATCGAAATTGGGCACCCGTACCAACCTCAGCCAAGAAGCGACACGCGATATTTCCGCAGCGCTGAATGCCCTGCTGGCCGATGTCTTTGCCCTTTATCTCAAGACCAAGAATTTCCATTGGCATATGAGCGGGCCGCATTTTCGAGACTACCACCTGCTGCTGGACGAGCAGGGCGAGCAGCTCTTCGCCATGACCGATCCAATTGCCGAACGCGCCAGAAAGATCGGCGGCACAACGCTGCGCTCGATCGGCCATATCGCCAAGCTGCAGCGTATCCCCGATAATGATGCCGAATATGTCGACGCGCAGGACATGCTTGCCGAACTGGCCGACGACAATCTCAAGCTTTCTGCCGAAATCCGCGCCACCCACAACGTCTGCGATGAATATGGCGATATCGCCACCGCCAGCCTTCTCGAAAACTGGCTGGACGAGACGGAACGCCGCACCTGGTTCCTGTACGAATCCACACGCAACACCAACCGTTAAAAGTTCCCCCTGATTTCCGCGTTCCCACGGAAGTGGGAACGCAAAATCCTTGACTCCTGTGGAAAACCTCTTAGAACCGGCGACGGAAAAGGAAGACCTCCATGCTTCGCTTCGAGCAGATCGATAATTTCGGTCACCTGGCAGAATTTGCCGGGCAGGAGTTCCGTTTTCCGGTTTCTTCCAAAACCAAGGCCAAAACGACGACGAAAACCGTCTGACGTCTCTGGCCTGCCGCTCTCTCCCCGGCCCGGCCGGGGACAGGAACCGGTCGTCATGGCCGCTGTTCCCCCCTCGCCCAAGAGGAGAGAAGAGAAAGAGAGCTTGAGAAATGGGTTTCAAAGTTGCAGTAGCGGGCGCGACCGGGAATGTCGGCCGCGAAATGCTCAACATCCTGGCCGAACGCGGTTTCCCGGCCGATGAGGTCGTAGCACTCGCATCCGCCCGCTCGCAGGGTACTGAGGTTTCCTTCGGCGACCGGACGCTGAAGGTTTCCAACCTGGAAAATTACGATTTCTCCGACACCGATATCTGCCTGATGTCGGCCGGCGGCGATGTCTCCAAGAAGTTCTCGCCGAAGATCGGCGCCCAGGGCTGCGTCGTCATCGACAACTCCTCGGCCTGGCGCTACGACTCCGACGTGCCGCTGATCGTGCCGGAAGTCAATCCGGATGCCGTCACCCAATTCACCAAGCGCAACATCATCGCCAACCCGAATTGCTCGACCGCGCAGCTTGTTGTGGCCCTGAAGCCGCTGCATGACTTTGCCAAGATCAAGCGCATCGTCGTCTCCACTTATCAATCCGTCTCCGGCGCAGGCAAGGACGGCATGGACGAGCTCTTCAACCAGACCCGCGCCGTCTTCGTCGCCGATCCGATCGAGTCGAAGAAGTTCACCAAGCGTATCGCCTTCAACGTCATCCCGCACATCGACGTCTTCATGGAAGACGGCTACACCAAGGAAGAATGGAAGGTACTCGCCGAAACCAAGAAGATGCTAGATCCGAAGATCAAGGTCACCTGCACCGCCGTGCGCGTGCCGGTTTTCATCGGCCATTCGGAATCGGTCAACATCGAGTTCGAAAACGAAATCACCGCCGACCAGGCCCGCGATATTCTGCGCGAGGCACCGGGCTGCCTTGTCATCGACAAGCGTGAAAACGGCGGCTACATCACGCCCTACGAGTCCGCCGGCGAGGACGCCACCTACATCTCACGCATCCGCGAGGACGCGACGGTCGAAAACGGTCTCAACATCTGGGTCGTCTCCGACAATCTGCGCAAGGGCGCGGCGCTGAACGCCATCCAGATCGCCGAACTCCTGATCAACCGCGCCCTGATCAAGCCGCGCAAGCAGGCGGCATAAACGGTTTATAAACCATTTACGGTTTTTCAACCTTTGCTGGTTAAGCAGGATTCAAAGTAAAGCCTCGCCATTTCCGATAGAAAGGCGGGGCTTTTGCAAAGTAGCCATCAGGTACAATGTTTCACGTGAAGCGAAAATATTGATCGCTAAAACGTGATAATGACAGAATCGCCGGATACTGGCATGGTCCGGTGACAACAAGACCGCGCATAAGCCCAGAAAACGCAAGGCTTATGCGCCATCGAAAACGGTTACCGCGCCTCGCGCGGTAAGAATTCGGGGACTCTGAATGCGCATGACAAAGTCTGGAATGGCAGCTCTCGTGGCAGGCGGGTTGCTGTTGGTAACGCCCTTTGCCGCGAATGCCGCATCTTGCGGCAATTCGTCTGCCGGTTTTGAGAATTGGGTGCAGCAGTTCAAGCAGGAAGCGCAGGCTCAGGGCGTTAGCGCCTCTGTCCTCGACCGAGCCTTTGCCAACGTGCACTACAATCAACCAACCATCCGCGCCGATCGCGGCCAGAAGAGCTTCAAACTCTCTTTCGACGAATTCATGAAGAAGCGCGGCGGCCAGCAGATCATCAGCCGCGGCAGGAGCATGAAGCAGGCCAACGCCGCGTTGTTCCAAAAAATCGAGAAGCGTTTCGGCGTGCCCGCCGGCCCGATCATCGCCATCTGGGGCATGGAAACAGGTTTCGGCGGCTTCATGGGTGACCAGCATACGCTCTCAGCCGTGTCGACCCTTGCCTATGACTGCCGCCGGTCCGATTTTTTCACCGATCAGCTCTATGCCGCGCTCAAGCTTGTTGGCGAAGGTTATCTCAGCCCGTCCGCCCGCGGCGCGGCCCATGGTGAAATCGGCCAGACGCAATTCATGCCGAAAAACGTCGTCAATTTCGGTGTCGATGGCGATGGCGACGGCAAGGTCGATCTGGTCGGCTCCCGTGCCGACGCGCTGGCCTCGACTGCGAATTTCCTGAGGGGCCATGGCTGGCAGCCGGGTCTCGGCTATCAGCCGGGCGAACCGAATTTCGCAGCGATCGGCGGCTGGAACGATGCAGTGGTCTACCAGCAGGCAATCGCCTATATTGGCAAGCAGATCGACGGCCAATAATTACGGCCATAAACCAAGTCATAACCTCCACCAAAGGTGGAGGTTTGAAACGCTGCGCTTGAACCGCTAGAAGCGGTTTTGTTAGCGCTTAGTAGCTACGATTGAAGAGGTCGGCAAAGTCGGAAGCTTTGTCGGCCTTTTCCTGATTACGGATATATTGTCTGACGACCTGCTCGTTGTAGCCCGTCGTCGATACGAAATACCCGCGCGCCCAAAAGTGATAACCCTTGTAGCGGCGCTTGCGCGCATATTTGTTGGCAACGTAAAGGGCTGTCTTGCCCTTCAAAAAGCCGACAATATGCGCAACCGAGTATTTCGGCGGGATCGATATCAACATATGCACATGGTCGGGCATCAAATGACCCTCTTCGATCTGGCAGCCTTTCTGCTGTGCCAGCCGACGTAAGAGTTCTCCCAACTCACGCCGTACGTCCCCGTAGAGTCTTTTCGTTCGGTATTTGCTGCCAAAAACAACGTGATACTTGCAGTCCCACGTCGCATGCGAGAGCGTTTGCTCATCCATAGAACCTCCTTGTTCGAAGTCTGGGCCGCGCCAGCGGTTCAAGCAGGAGGTCTCTCAACTACCGTGTAGAACTCGTCCAGTCCTCCACCATAGGTGGAGGTTTATTTATGGGTATAACAAAAGGCGCTTCGGCCAGATGGTCCGAAGCGCCTTTTTCGTTGCCCTATCGTGGTCTCAGATTTCCGGCCGGATAAAATCGCGCGTCTTCGGGTCCATCACCCAAAGCTCGCCGGTGGAGATATCGAACCATGCGCCGTGCAGGTTCAATTTCCCTTCCGCCTCCAGCGCCTTGATATCGGGAAAGCTACGCAGATTGTCGAGCGAATTGCGGATGGAGATGCGCTCCAGCGCCGTCTGCCGCTCGGCCGGAGTCATGACATCATTGCTCTGGATCTGTTCGGCGGCTGGCCTTACGAGGCCCATCCACCGGCCGATGAAGTCGCCCGACGACAGCGGCTCGGCATTCGGGTCCAACGCGGCGCGGATGCCGCCACAGCGACCATGCCCCATGACAACGATATCCGAGACCTTCAATGACTGTACCGCGAACTCCAGAGCTGCGGATGTCGAGTGAAAATGGCCGTCCGGCTCGTAGGGCGGCACCATATTAGCTACGTTGCGGATGACAAAAAGCTCTCCGGGACCGGCATCGAAAATGGTCTCCGGCGCCGAGCGGCTATCGGAACAGGCGATTACCAAGGTCGCGGGATTCTGCCCTTCCTCCGCAAGGCTGCGATAGCGTTCGCGCTCATCGACGTAACGCCCGCGCATGAAGTTGCGATAGCCGTTCAGAAGGGAGGTAGGAAAGCTTTGCATGACATTGAATTACAGTGCGGCGCGGCCGATGGCAACTATTGCACCGCAAAAACGTCCCCGACGTACTGGACAGCTACTTCTTCCGCCGTTGCGCCGGATGCAGCAAGCGCCGCATCTGCACCATTGCCATCGGCGTCGACAGGCTGGATGCGTCGGCCGCGAGCGTCAGCTCGTCGCTGCCGCGCTTGACTGCCCGCGCCAGCACTTCATAGACGCTGGCCGTGGTCAATTGCAAAGCCCTCTCTTCCTCCATGCCGGAAAGAAGCCGCGACAGGAACACGGCCGACAGCAGGTCGCCAAGCCCGTTCGGGGCATTGTCAATGCTGCGATGTTCGGCAAACAGCGCGTTGCGACCGCTGAGATAGAGATTGCCGGTGCCGCCGGTCATCATCGGCACGGCCGACGTCACCAGCATGCGCGATGGTCCGAGCGCCAGGGCGGCCTCCATGACGGCATTGTTGTCCTCCAGCGGCGCACCGGCGAGCCAGGCAAGCTCGTAGCGGTTCGGCGTCGCTAATGATGCCAGCGGAATGAGGTGATCGCGAATTGCTTCCGCGGTTGCCTCGGGCACGTAGAGTCCGCCAGCATCGCCGATCACAGGATCGCAGGCATAGAAGAGATCGGGGTTCTTTTCCCGCAGCGCCGTCACCAGCCGGGCGACGGAGCGTGCCTGCGCGGCATTGCCGAAATAACCCGACAACACCGCCTTGACCTCCGACAGCCAGGGCGCGGCGATGAGATCGTCGATCGCGTGGTCGAAATCCGCCTCGTTGAAGGTTAGCCGCGTCGAACGGCCATGGCCGGGATGCCAGGGCAAAACGACGGTCGGCAGTGCCCAGACCGGATGCCCCAAGGTTTCCAGCGCGAAGACGGCGGCGCGATTGCCGACGGAACCTCTGACGACATGGCTGGAGATGACGATAACGGCGCCCGCCGCAGTGTCCGACATGATGCTTGCTTCCAGTTCCGATCTTGCGACTTCGATGGCGCCGTTGATGATCTCTTTATCGTCACTCTGTCAACTACACTTCACAGAGTCATGAAACCCTCTGTTGAGTAGCGAATGCCCGCCAATTTTGCCCCAATTTTCATGCGGTTTGCAGTGAGATCTCACAGGCCAGCAAGATTCTTCAAAATTCGAGGCCAGATCGGTCGAAAAGCAATGAAATCCGCATTCATTTTGCCAGTTTTTTCGATAGACCTTCTGATAAGGTGACCAAAACTCTTGAAATAAGGGAGGAATTTCATGGCATCCAGGACTAATCCGAAGCGCGAAAAGCAGATCGAAGCGGCGCGCAAGATCGCCGCCGCGACCGGCGAGGCACATCTCGATCCGGAGATTCTGTTCGGCCGGGCGAGCAATGACGATTTGGAGCGCTACAGCCCGGAAATGCTCGCCCTTGCTTCAGTGCATGCGGCCAGGGAACTGGCGGCCTGGAGCGGCGCTTCTCCGCGCGTCAATATTGAGCAGGTTGCCAATATCGACCCCGACGGCGTGCCTGTCTCGATCCTGTCGATCACCGACCACAACATGCCCTTCCTCTACGAATCGTCTATGGGTGAGGTGACGAGCAGCTACCGCGACCTTTACATGGCCGTGCATCCGATCCTGGTCGTCGAAGACGGCAAGCAGCCGGCGCTTTATTCCGCCGATCAACCGAGCGATCCCTCCCATCGCGTCAGCCACATCCAACTGCATCTGTCGCCGCTAACCGGGGCACAGACGGCAGACCTGATCAAGCGCGTGCAAACCGTGCTCGATCAGACACATCTGACCGTTTCCGACTGGAAGCCGATGCTGGCGCGGCTGGACACTGTGATAGCGGAGCTTTCCACCTATGAGGCCGCCGGCCGCCGCAAGGCGGATCGTGACGAGGCGCTGGCCTTCCTCGCCTGGCTGCGCGACGGCAATTTCACCTTCCTCGGCATGCGCGAATACGTCTATTCCGGCAAAGGCACCGACGCCAAGGTGGAGCGCGACCGCGGCGCCGGCCTTGGCATCCTCTCCAATCCCGATGTCCGTGTCCTGCGCCAGGGCAAGGACGCCGTCACCACCACACCGGAAATCCTCGCCTTTCTCGATGGCCCGGATTTCCTGATCGTCACCAAGGCCAATGTGAAGTCGGTCGTGCACCGCCGCGCCTATATGGACTATGTCGGCGTGAAGCGTTTTGATGCCAACGGCAATGTCACCGGCGAGCTGCGCATCGTCGGCCTCTACACTTCGACCGCATATACGAGCGCTGCCGCCGAGGTGCCGTTGCTGCGTTCGAAGGTGCAGAAGGTCAAAGACCATTTTGGCTTCGACCCGGCCAGCCATTCCGGACGCATGCTGGACAACACCCTGGAATCCTATCCGCGCGACGATCTCTTCCAGATCGACACGATGCTGCTCGCAAGCTTTGCCGAACAGATCAACGACCTTGCCGACCGGCCCCGCGTGCGTGCATTGCCGCGCATCGACCATTTCGACCGTTTCGTCTCGGTCATCGTCTATGTTCCCCGCGAAGAATATGATTCCGTCGTCCGCGAGAAGATCGGCAATTATCTGAAGACCGTCTATGACGGCCGCGTTTCCGCCTACTATCCGGCCTTCCCGGAAGGCGGCGTGGCGCGCGTGCATTTCATCATCGGCCGCAGCGTCGGCAAAACTCCGCACATTCCGCAGACCAAGCTCGAAGAGGCTATCCGCGCCATCACCGCCCGCTGGGACGACCGCTTCGAAATGCTGGCCGGGCCGAAGGCGCCGCATATCTCCGTCAGCCAGGCCTTCCAGGAGGCCTTTTCGCCCGACGACGCCGTTGCCGACCTGCCCGATATCACGGCCATTGCCGGCCCCGGACAGATCCGCATTGCCTTCTACATCCGCAAGGACGAGGCAGGGGATATCCTGTCGCTGAAGATCTTCCATGGCGAAGGCAATCTGGCGCTGTCGCGCCGCGTACCGCTGCTCGAAAATCTCGGTTTCAATGTCTTGAGCGAGCGGACCTTCGACATATACGTCACCGCCAAGGACGCTGCGACCGGCCATGTCGTTCTCCACGACATGGAGCTGGAAGCCCGCAGCGGCATGACGATCGATCTCGCCCGACATGGCGCAGCGCTCGAGGAAGCCTTCCTCGCCGCCTTCGACGGCACGATCGACAATGACGGCTTCAACCGGCTGATCGTCTCAGCAGATCTTTCCGCCCGCGAAACCAACGTGTTGCGCGCCTATGCCCGTTATCTGCGCCAGGCCGGCATCGCCTATTCGCAGGATTATATCGCCGCGACGCTGGACAAATATCCACGCATCGCAGGCTCGATCTTCCGCCTGTTTCACGACACGCTCGATCCCAAGCTCAGCGACAAGAGCCGCACGAAACGGCTTTCCGAGCTGCATGCGACCATCGAAACCGAGCTCGCCGACGTTCCAAGCCTCGACGATGACCGGATTCTCCGACGCTATGTCAACGCGGTCGATGCGACGTTGCGCACCAACTACTTCCAGAGAAGCCCGGACGGTACGCCGAAGGCCATGCTTGCCTTCAAGCTCGACCCGAAATTGCTGGATGGTCTGCCGGAGCCGCGGCCTTTCCGCGAAATCTTCGTCTATGGCGTTGAGGTCGAGGGCGTTCACCTGCGCTTCGGCAAGGTCGCCCGCGGTGGGCTGCGCTGGTCGGACCGCGCTGAAGACTACCGCACCGAGGTGCTTGGCCTGGTAAAGGCGCAGCAGGTGAAGAATGCCGTCATCGTGCCGGTCGGCGCCAAGGGCGGCTTCTATCCGAAAAAGCTTCCGATCGGCGGCACCCGCGACGAAATCTTCAATACTGGTCGCGAAGCCTACAAGACTTACATCCGCACGCTGCTGTCGATCACCGACAATATCTCCGGTACGGATGTCGTCCCACCGCCGGACACGGTACGGCTGGATGGCGACGACTCCTATTTCGTCGTCGCCGCCGACAAGGGCACTGCTACTTTCTCCGACACCGCGAACGCCCTGGCTCAGGAAGCCGGCTTCTGGCTCGACGACGCCTTCGCCTCAGGCGGCTCGGCCGGTTACGACCATAAGAAGATGGGCATCACCGCCCGCGGAGCCTGGGAGACCGTCAAGCGTCACTTCCGTGAAATGGATATCGACATCCAGACGACGCCCTTCACCGTCGCCGGCGTCGGCGACATGTCCGGCGACGTCTTCGGCAACGGCATGCTGCTGTCGCCGAAAATCCGCCTGCTCGCCGCCTTCGATCACCGCGATATCTTCATCGATCCCGATCCGGACATGGATAAGACGCTCGCCGAGCGACAGCGGCTCTTCAACCTTGCCCGCTCGAGCTGGCAGGACTTCGACAAGAGCATCCTGTCGAAAGGCGCGATGATCATCTCGCGTTCGGCGAAATCGGTAACGCTGACGCCTGAAGCAGTTGCCGCCATCGGCATCGACAAGACGGTGGCAACACCCTTCGAGATCATGACGGCGATCCTGAAGAGCCCGGTGGATCTGCTCTGGTTCGGCGGCATCGGCACCTATGTGAAGGCGCCGGCCGAAACGGATTCGGAAGTCGGCGACCGTGCCAACGATCCGATCCGCATCACGGCGGAAGAGGTTCGCGCCAAGGTAATCGGCGAGGGCGCCAATCTCGGCGTCACCCAAAAGGGCCGCATCGCCTATGGCCTCAGGGGCGGGCGCTGCAATTCCGACGCCATCGACAATTCGGCGGGGGTCAATACCTCGGACGTTGAGGTCAACATCAAGATCGCTCTGGCATCCGCCATGTTCGACGGCCGCCTGACGCGCGCCAAGCGCGACACGCTGCTGGCTTCGATGACCGACGAAGTGGCGGCGCTGGTGCTGCGCAACAACTATCTGCAGTCGCTGGCGATCTCCCTGACCGAACGCAAAGGCACCGGCAACGCCCTTGAGCTCAGCCGCTTCATGAGCGTGCTGGAAGCGGCCAAGCAGCTCAACCGCAAGGTCGAGACGCTGCCGGACGACCAGACCTTTGCCGAACGTTACGCCAATGGCCGACCGCTCAGCCGCGCCGAGATCGGTGTCCTGCTCTCCTACGCCAAGATCGTCCTCTTCGATGCCCTGGCAGCGAGCGACCTGCCGGACGATCCCTATTTTGCCGCGACGCTCAGCCGTTATTTCCCAGCGAAGATGCAGCGCTCGAATGCCGGCGACATCGCTGGCCATCGGCTACGCCGCGAAATCATCGCGACGGCGCTCGCAAACGAAGCGATCAACCGCGGCGGGCCGGGCTTCGCCATCAGCATGATGGATGCGACGGCGGCGTCTGCCGCCGAAGTGGTCAAGGCTGCCGTGCTGGCACGTGACGGCTTCGATCTCGACAGACTGTGGAACGGGACCGATGCGCTTGATGGCAAGGTCGGCGGCCAGACACAGAACCGGGTCTATGGCGAAATCACCGAAGTCTATACGGTGCTGACCCGTCTGCTGCTGAAAACCGGGGCCGCCAAGGGCGATATCGAGGAAACTGTTAGCCGGCTTCAGGCCGCATTGAAAAAGCTGCGGCCGGTCTTCCTCAGCCAAATCCCGGTGGATTTCGCCGCCGAGATCGCGACCCGGCAGGCAGATTATCAGGCCGCCGGTCTTCCGGAGAAGCTCGCCGCCGAGATTGCGACGATCTACGCACTCGTTCTTGTGCCGGAGATCATGCAGATCGCCGAGCGCACCGGCGATACGCTCAACCGCGCCGCCGAAAGCTACTTCACCGTGTCGCAGACTTTCCGCGTCGGCCGCCTGTTGCTTGCCGGTAACCGCATCGTCACCGGCGATCATTATGAAAGCCTGGCGTTGGCGCGCAGTCTCGACCAGATCGCCGGCGCCCGTCGCGATATCGTCATCTCGGCGCTCAGCAACCATCCCAAGGACAAGCAACCGATCTTGGCATGGCACGCCGAAGACCGCATCCGCATCAACCGCATTGCCGAAGAGCTTGTGGGCCTCAGCGAAAGCGGTGATCCGAACCTTGCCCGGATCACCGTCGCCGCCGGCCTCCTGACCGACCTTGCGCACGACCGGGCGAGATGAGACAGTCCGCCCGGCTCGATAGAGCAATTCCAGGAAAAGTGCGAAGCGGTTTTCCGTCCGGAATGCGAAAAAACAAAGGGATAGAGCGGGAAAGCGATTCTGCGAAACGCTGAACCGCTCTAGACGAGCTATGGAATCAGGGGCAGGCATTTGGTGGCTACAGAAATAAGAGACGATGCGCCGGCGAAGGTGCCGGCGCGAGGCATCTGGGGATGGATGTTCTTCGACTGGGCGGCGCAGCCGTTCTTCACCGTCGTTACCACCTTCATCTTCGGCCCCTATTTTGTCGCCCGGCTGACGGCGGACCCGGTCTCGGCGCAGACGACCTGGAGCAATATGGCGACGATTTCCTCGGTGATCATCGCCGTGCTGTCGCCGGTGCTCGGCTCGATCGCCGATCAATCCGGCAGACGCAAACCCTGGATTGCCTTTTTCGCCGTCATCAAGATCGCCAGCCTCTTCTGCCTCTGGGGAGCCGCACCCGGCTCACCGGTGATCTATCCCGTCATCTTCATGATCCTCGCTTCGATCTCAGCGGAATTTTCAATCGTCTTCAACGATTCGATGATGCCGCGGCTCGTCGGCAAGAGCGATATCGGCCGGTTGTCGAATGCCGCCTGGGGGCTTGGCTATCTCGGCGGCATGATCGTGCTCATCTCCGTCGTAGCGCTCTTGGCCGGCAACCCGCAAACCGGCAAGACCATCCTCGGCCTGACACCGCTCTTCGGCCTCGACGCCACTCTCGGCGAAGATGCCCGCATCACCGGGCCGATTTCCGCCGTCTGGTATTTTCTCTTCATTCTGCCGATGTTTTTCTTCACCCCGGATGCTCCCCGCGGCCGTCCGTTCGGTGCATCGGTTCGCTCCGGCCTGAATGAGCTCGCAGCGACGCTCGGCGAACTGAAGCGCCGCCGAGGCATCAGTCTCTTCCTGCTTGCACGCATGATCTACCAGGACGGCGTCAACGGCCTTCTAATCCTCGGCGGCACCTTCGCCGCTGGTATGTTCGGCTGGCCGACCATCGAGATCGGCATTTACGGTATTATCCTCAACGTCGTCGCCATTTTCGGCTGTTTCGTCGCAGGTTATGTCGATCGCTGGCTGGGTTCCAAGATAACGGTCGTCATCAGCCTGACCATGCTGCTGCTGGCTGCCCTCGGCATCATCTCCACTGGACCGGGCTTCACGCTCTTCGGCCTCGTGCCGCTTTCGACGGTCGATTCCGGCGGCCTGTTCGGCACGGCCGCGGAGAAGGCCTATATCGGCTACGGCCTGTTGATCGGCCTCGCCTTCGGCCCGGTGCAGGCCTCATCGCGCTCTTATCTCGCCCGCAGCGTCAGCCTTGCCGAAGCGGGCCGCTATTTCGGCATCTACGCGTTGTCTGGCCGCGCCACCAGCTTCATGGCGACCCTCTTGTTCTCGCTGATGACCTATTGGAGCGGCTCCGCCCGCCTCGGCATGGCAACGCTCATCGTCTTCCTCGCCGGCGGGCTGCTGCTTCTGCTGCCGACACCCTATCCCGCTGACAGGACAAAGTAAGATATCCCTCTATCGATTTGCGGATATGCTCCTCCCTTCTCCCCAGCGGGGAGAAGGTGCCCGAAGGGCGGATGAGGGGGTCGCTCGGCGTATTCGGAACCAGCCTATATCATTGCGAACAATATATAACTTCCCAGTAACACCCCGCGCGCTTCGCGCGCCCCTCTCCCCGAAGGGGCAGGGCTATCGCATTTGAGCGAGGAGAGATTTGAGGAAGGAGTTGTTCCATCCCGCCTTTTTGACTTTGAGGCGGATGGAGTCCTTCGTTGGATCGGATCGCAGCAGGTTGAGGGCGAGACGGCGGAGGATGGCGAGGTTCTGCGCAGTGTGATCGTTTCGTGTGTGGATACGATCTTCGCCGAAGGCGACGTCGAGAATCCAATGCTGGCTGTCTTCGATGGACCAATGAGCCCGCACCACCCTGAGGACCTCGTCGGGATGAAGCAGGCACGATAGGGCGACATATCGCGTCTGGCGTTCTTCCTGCCCGTTGACGAGGCGGCGCGCATCAATCCTGGCCATGGCGACCAAGCCGTCGAAGCGATAGGTCTCGGCCCAATCCGGGACCGCCCGGACCCAGGCGCGACGCTCTTCCACCCGGCCGTGCGCGGCGGATGTGTGCGGGCTTGCGGCGGCAGCCGGCTCGACATTGGCGAACAAGGCTGCCGCGGCCCGATGAAGCGGACCGCGATTGCCTTTGATCATCAGGGCATAATCGCCACTGCGTGCCCGGATGGCTTGCGCCGTCCGGCGACTGCCATGCAAGGCGTCGGCGGTAACGATGCTGCCGGCCAGATCTAACAGGGCGATGATCTCACGCGCCGCCGTCACTTCACTGCGGCCGGCGGCCAGGCGTTGGCCCAGAACCAGCCGTTGCTCGGCACTCCAGACCGTCACCAAATGCAGCGGCGTCGTGCTGCCAGCAGCCTCGACCGCTCCGCGCAGCGATTTGCCGTCAATCGCCAGCACCGGCAGTCTTTCGTCCTGATCCCCTTGCGCATGGGCAAGCGCGGCGGCAAAGGCCGTCATGAAGCGACGAAACACCACCTCGAATGCCGCAGGCTCCAGCAGACGAAACGTCCGGCTAAATGTGTCGTGACTGGGAACGCCATGATCCAACTGCAGAAATTCGCTCAGCACATCCTGCTTGTCGCGGCCAAAGGCGGCAAAGTCCACGCAACTTTCCGCCCCGCACAACATGGCAGCAAAGGCTATCAGCAACACATCAGCCAAAGAATGCCGGGCATTCGCTGCCCGACCATCCGGCAATTCGCAAAACAGATCCTGCAAGCCTCGCATGCAATCTCTCCAGACCAACTTCTGGAGAACCTACAGAATCCAATTCCTCACCAAACGCCACAACTTCCTCATATGCGATTCCCCTGCCGAAGGGGCGAGGGTAAAGTCGTCAATGGCGGAAGTGCCGGATGCCCGTGAACACCATCGCGACATTGTGCTCGTTGGCAGCGTCGATGACTGCCTGGTCACGCATCGAGCCACCCGGCTGAATGACGGCTGTAGCACCCGCGGCAATTGCCGAAAGCAGGCCGTCCGCGAAGGGCAGGAAGGCTTCGGAAGCCACAGCGGAGCCGCGCGTCAGCGGTTCGGCAAGCCCCATGGCCTTGGCGGCCTCCTCGGCCTTGATGGCAGCGATGCGGGCCGAATCGACACGGCTCATCTGACCGGCGCCGATACCGGCCGTCTGGCCATCCTTGGCATAGACGACGGCATTCGATTTCACGTGCTTGGCGACACGGAAGGCAAACTTCATGTCTTCCAGTTCCTGAGCCGTCGGCGCGCGCTTGGTGACGACCTTCAGCTCCATGTCTTCGACCAGCGCATTGTCGCGGTTTTGGACGAGCAGACCGCCGGATACGGTCTTTGCGGTCAGGCCGGGAGCGCGCGGATCGGGCAGGGCGCCGACCGACAGCAGGCGAAGGTTCGGCTTGCGGGCGATGATCGCCTTGGCTTCCTCGGTGACCTCGGGCGCGATGATGACCTCGGTGAAGAGCTTGACGATCTCTTCCGCTGTCGCGGCGTCAAGAATGCTGTTCAACGCGATGATACCGCCGAAGGCCGACACCGAGTCGCAGGCCAGCGCCCGCTTATAGGCTTCGACCAGGCTTGGGCCGGTAGCGACGCCGCAAGGGTTGGCATGCTTGATGATCGCGCAAGCCGGACCCTTCTCCGGCAGGAACTCGGCAACGAGCTCATAGGCCGCATCGGTATCGTTGATGTTGTTGTAGGAGAGCTGCTTGCCCTGGATCAGCATCGCGGTCGAGACACCCGGCCGGTTTTCACCGGTGACGTAGAATGCCGCCTTCTGATGCGGGTTTTCGCCGTAACGCATTTCCTCGCGCAAAACACCGCCGATGACGCGATGGCGCGGCGTGGCGATGTCCAGCGCCTCGGCGAACCAGTTGGAGATCATCGCGTCATAGGCCGCTGTACGAGCGAAAGCCTTGGCGGCCATGCGCTGGCGGAAGGCATAGGCGGTCTGGCCGGCGTCGGTCGAAAGCTGCTCCAGCAGCTCGGGATAATCGGCCGGATCGGTGAGGATCGTCACATAGGCGTGGTTCTTGGCCGAAGCGCGGATCATTGCGGGGCCGCCGATGTCGATATTCTCGACTGTCGTCGGATAATCCCCACCGGCCTTTCGGACATCTTCGAAGGGATAGAGATTGATGACGACCAGGTCGATGCCCTCGATGCCGTGCTCCTTCATCGCCGCCTGATGCTCGGCATCGTCGCGGATGGCAAGCAGGCCGCCATGCACCTTCGGGTGCAGCGTCTTGACGCGGCCGTCCATGATCTCCGGAAAACCCGTCACGTCGGACACATCGGTCACGGCAAGGCCCGCGGCCGCAATGGTCTTGTGCGTGCCGCCGGTCGACAACAGCCGCACGCCCTTGTCGCTGAGCGCCTGGGCGAGCTCGACGATACCGGTCTTGTCGGAGACGGACAGAAGCGCGGTCTTCACCTTCACTTTGTCGGGGGCTGGGATTTTTTTGGAAACGACGGCCATGTGCTTTCTCCAGTCTAGCGTGAGGAGATGTCCGGCGACAACGGCGCGGGACAATATGCCCGCCCCGTTAACACAGCTTAAGCACTTAGCCTATGGCCGATAGGATAAAAACCAGCGGATTTCCGGCTTTTCGGCGATCGGGAAAACGATCTCGAGCTGGTCCGAAGAACGCATGCCGGAAGCATCGGCAAAAAAGATATCTTCGGCGACCAGCACCTCGTTGCCCGGCGAGGACAATACCCAGGTCTCCCCATCCGGCGCGATTAGCAAGGCAGAGTCGGTCTCGGTCTGGAGCAGGCTGATGGAAGGATGGATGTGAAAACGCGCTGAGGCCAGACCATCGCCCTTCAGCAGCGATTTCTTGCCCTCCGGCACAAAAAAACGGTCGCGGCCGGCAAGAATGGTGCCGTTGGCATTCAGGCTCAACTCGCGCTCATGGGCATAACCAAAGGTCGAGAGGTAGCCGTCATGGACAGCCCGGACATAATCGCGACCATCTTCGGTTTCGGCGCGCTCGACGATGACCTTCTTCACGCCGCTGACTATCACCGGGCCGAGGGTTTTCGACTTGGAAAACTGGCTCGACGAGGTATCGTCGAGCGTCACGGTGGAATGCGCCGCCGTAGCGCGGGCCGCCTGGATGTAGCGGTCACCGGCAAAATTCGGCGAGCCGGAATTGATGATGAAGCGGGATTTGCCTGAGGACATTTCGAAGGACAGACAGCCGGCATGCGCCGTCCGGCTCAAATCCGCGGAAGCGGGCGCCCCCGTATCGACGATGACCACTGCATGTCCGGCGGCCAGCCGATGATATTTGGTATGCGGCAGCGCCTTGAACACCTGACCGGCGGTTTCGTCATAACGCAGCACCGACATCAGCTCGTTGGCCAGCGTCGAGGTCGCGCCGTTGAAGAGCGCGAGATCGCCATCCTGATGCCGGAAGAAGCGCAGGGCCGGATACATGCGATCGATGCCGGGGATCAGCCGGGCCGGCGCATCATGGCCAAGATTGACGTAAGTCTGGCGCAGCGGCAGCAAATCGAGCAGCAGTTCCAGCGCCACACGCGGATTGCGCGAGATATGTCCGCCATCCTGGAGGATCTGCCGGTCGATTTCCCGGTCGAGCGCCTGGCCGGCACGCTTCAACGTCGAGGCGCCGTTCGGCATGGCGACCGAGGACAGGGCAAGCGCGATCCGCACCCGGAACCGCGTCTCGCCGTCACGGGTCGTTGCCGCCACGCGGCGGAGATAACGGACGTGGAAGACCAGCATGCGCATGAAACGACGATAAAAGCCGCCATCCGTGCCCTGCAGGACCACGGGCGAATGCGACAGCCAGGCAATTAGCCGCTGGGCAGCTGTATCAGGCGCCCAGGCTATTCCCTTTAGCCGCCGGCCGTGCACGGCCATCCAGTCGTTGAGAATGGATCGCGCTAAGGCCGAGGCCTGATCGCTCTTTTCCGCCCGCAAATGCCGCAGCCAGCGAAAACTGTGCAGTCGGGCGGCAAAAGCCTGCGACGGCAGCTCCAGGGCGAAGGGTGATTGCCCCTCCAATTCCAGCACCCGGCCGGCCAGGAGGATGCGGCCGTTCAAAAGCTCTTCGACGAAGAACGGATCGATGCTGCGCAGGTCCGTCGGAGCCACGATCAATCGTTCCGGCACACGCATCGTGTGGCGGGTAAGACGCAATCGCGCCAACGCCGTGCGGCGCGACATTCGCCGCCATGCTTCCCGCATGTGTAAACTCACCGAACCCTGCCGGAAAACCTGCATATTTGCTTATGCTTACTCTCTATCTCGGTGGTTAAGAAGAGGTTAGGAATATGCCAAATAAGGACATTGTGCCCTATTTTTGATCAAGTCGAGCGTAAGCAATTGAGAGAGGCTCGCCACTATCGTGTGCGGCGGAGCACCACGGCAAAGAATCCATCCAGCCCGGACGCGAAACCGCCGGAAAGCGGCAGCATGTCGGGCGTGGTGCGGAAAGCGCCGAGAGGTGAGATCGCGGCCTCGAGACCCGGCCAATCCTCGGGCTTGATCGGCACGCGCTCGGCCATGTCCGTCTCGGCCAGGACGCGCGCGACGAGATCCTCGCCCTCTTCGGGATCGAGCGAACAGTTGGAGAAGACGACAAGTCCACCGGGCTTGACCAGGGTCAACGCATGGCGAAGCAAGCGCTCCTGCAGAGCAGCAAGCTTGGCGATATCCTCCGGCCCCTTGGTCCAGAGCACGTCGGGATGACGACGGGTGGTACCCGTCGAAGAGCAGGGGGCGTCGAGAAGAGCGGCGTCGAAGAGATCATCGGGCTGAAACCTGGCCATATCGGCGACGACGGTTTCCGCTTCCAGCCCGAGCCGTGCCAGATTGGCGGAGAGCCGCTTGAGGCGATTGGCGGATTGGTCGAGCGCGGTCACCTTGCCACTGGCAAGGATGAGCTGCGCGGTCTTGCCGCCGGGTGCAGCGCACAGATCCACGACTTTGCGGCCGGCAAGCGAACCGAACAATTTTGCCGGAATGCTGGCGGCGGCATCCTGGACCCACCATTCCCCCTCGGAAAATCCATCGAGCGACGGAATCGAGCCCTCGAAGGCGGCAAGCCGCACGCCGCCGGTCGGCAGAACGACGCCATTCAAGCGTTTCGCCCAATCTTCAGCATCGGATTTCACCGTGACGTCGATCGCTGCCGGCTGCAATTGCGTATCGGAAATCCTCAATGCCGCGTCAGTGCCATAGGCTGCTTCCAGACGCGCGAGGAACCAAGCCGGCATGGCCGGCACATTGGCGACACGGGCCAGAATTTCCTGCTTCTCCCGCCCAATTCGCCGGAGAATGGCGTTGACCAGCTTGGCAAAACGGCGGTTGCGCGGGTCCTGGTTGGCCTGCTCGACCGCGATATCGACGGCGGAATGATCCGGCACGTCGAGATAGAGTATCTGCGCGGCGCCCACCACCAGCACATGATGAAGGGCGCGCGCACCTTCCGGTAGCGGCGAATCCAGCAGCGACGTGATCGCCGCCTCGATGCGTGGCAAATGGCGCAGCGCCGAGTTCAGAATGGCACGCACCAGCGCTCGGTCGCTCTCGCCAAGCGCCTTATAGGCAGGATTGCCGCCTTCGGCATCCAGCATGCCGTCGAGCGGTGTCTTGCGGTCGATAACGGCCGCCAGGATTTTCGTCGCGGCGGCGCGGGCGGCAAATCCGGGCTTGGCAGGCGCCGAATCAGGCGGCCGATGCTGCGGTGGGCGATTTCGCGATTGTCTTCCGTCTTTGTTGAAAGGCTTCTTATTGTTGGAATTCAAGACCAAGGCCCCTTCGGCGGTTGTGAACCACCGCGACCCGTATTCGGTACGGAGCGCGATTTGCGCACCGGATTAGCAGTCAAGATCGGTCCCGTCGAGCCAAAGCCGGGCGATGTGCTGATGGTAGGGCCTGCGCCGCCGCCATACCGCGCCATCTCGTGCAGCGCAGCGATGCGGTTTTCCGTGTCCGGATGCGTGGAGAACAGATTGTCCATCCGGGCACCGGAAAGCGGATTGATGATGAACATATGCGCCGTCGCCGGATGACCTTCGGCCTCCTCATTCGGAATAAGCTCCGCCCCGCGGGCAATCTTGCCAAGCGCCGAGGCGAGCCAAAGGGGATTGCCGCAGATTTCCGCACCACGACGGTCGGCCGAATATTCACGCGTACGGCTGATTGCCATCTGCACCAGCATGGCTGCAAGGGGCGCAACGATCATCGCCACCAGCACGCCGACAATGCCGAGAGGATTGTTGCTGTCGCGGCGACCACCGAAGAAGAAGGCGAAATTGCCGAGCATGGAGATGGCCCCGGCCAGCGTCGCCGTGATCGTCATCGTCAGCGTATCGCGGTTCTGCACATGCGCCAGTTCATGAGCCATCACGCCGGCCACTTCCTCTGGAGTCAGGGCGTTGAGCAAGCCGGTCGAGGCGGCGACTGCGGCGTTTTCGGGATTGCGGCCTGTGGCGAAGGCGTTCGGCTGCGGGCTGTCATAGAGATAAACCTTCGGCATCGGCAGGCCAGCATTGCGCGCAAGGTCGTGAATGATCCGATAGAATTCCGGTGCGCCGCGCTCGTCCACCTCCTGTGCGTTATAGGTGGAGAGCACCATGCGGTCGGAATTCCAATAGGAAAAGAAATTCATGCCGGCGGCGGCGACGAGCGCAATCATCATCCCGGCTTGACCACCGATCAAATAGCCGACGCCCATAAACAGGGCGGTCATGAAGGCAAGCAACATCGCAGTGCGCATGAGGTTCATCTGATGTCTCCATCACATCGTCAGCCCGAACCTTTTTCTTTGCGGTCGGACGCACTATGATTTGGCTATTCACCCGCCTATTTCAACAGCTCTAGGCCCCATCACGCCATGCAGATTGCAGATAACGATAATAAAAGCGACATCGACTCCGCCGAAGCGCCCCGCAAACCGCTTTCGCCGGCTGCCAAGCGAGCGCTCGCCGAGGCCGAAGAGCGCCGCAAAGCCCAAGCCCAGCCCGAACTTCCCCCTGAAACCGGCGGCCGCGGTGGCGCCGAACCCTCGCGCTTCGGCGATTGGGAGATCAATGGGCGGGCGATCGATTTTTGAGATCGGCTTCAGAAAGTCATCCACGATCCCATATGTGTTGCCGCAAATGACGCCGTAAACTGCCCGGCGGCAACACTCAGATTGTCGCCGCAAAAGGGAAAGCGATGCCCGTAGGCTTTCGTCAGGGTTTATCTTTCGATGGGAATCGAACGAACTGGGACGGCACCGGCCCGCGTCCGCTAGCTTGGTCTGCCTGGTATCCTGCCGTCGATAAGGCGATTGAAATTCCACCGTCCGCGCCTTCTTGGTTTAAGCAAAAACCGGTCGCCCTCAATGCGGCGATCAAAATATCTCCTAATCCGCGACCTGTAGTGCTCTTGTCTCATGGCTCGGGCGGTGTCGTTGCTGGATTGGAATGGCTTGGACATGGTTTGGCGCAATCCGGCTTTGTCGCCCTGGGCGTCAACCATCATGGTCATACAGGCACCGAGCCATACAGACCCGAAGGCTTCCTCTGTCTCTGGGAGAGAGCGAGCGACTTGAGCGCCTTGCTCGATGCCCATGACTGGAAAGAGGCTTTGGGTGGGGCGCTCGAAAGCCGTGCCTATGTCGCGGGCTTCTCCGCCGGCGCCTACACCACGATGCTGGTCTCAGGTGCGCGCGTTGGCTACTCGCAGTTCGAGCCGGATAATCCCCATAAGAGTCCAATACGAGGCCCAAGAGAATTCCCGGATTTGGCCGATCACATTCCTTCGCTGCTTCGGAACAGAATTTTTCTGGAATCATGGAATCGACGAAGGAACAGCTTCAAGGATGATAGATTTGAGGCTGCCTTGGCGATCGCGCCAGGCCGCTCGGTCCTTGGCATTACCGAAGAAAGCCTTGGGCAGATAAAAACGCCTGTTCACATCATCGGAGGCGATGCGGACGCTATCGCACCGGCCACAGAATGTTGTTCTTGGCTTCACAACAAAATGCGGTCGAGTTCCCTGGAAATCATGCAAGGTGGCGTGGGCCACTACACTTTTTTGCCAGAACCCACGCCTCAGGGCATGAAAGCGGAGCCGGCGGTCTTCCAAGACGCCGTTGGCTTAGAGCGAAAGAGCGTACACGACCACGTCGCCCGCACGGCAGTCGCCTTTTTCAACACGTCCAGGTGACAACCAAGAATTAGGCGAGGGATCAACTCTCGCCTAATTCCAGGATGTTGTTATCCCGCCCGCCAGGGGACGAGATAAACTTCGATCAAGCCGCATCCGCCCTGTTCTGCCTGTTGGCAATCAGATCATCGACAACAGCCGGATCGGCCAGCGTTGACGTATCGCCGAGCGAGCCGAAATCGTCTTCGGCAATCTTGCGCAGGATGCGGCGCATGATCTTGCCGGAGCGGGTTTTCGGCAGGCCGGGGGCAAACTGGATCTTGTCGGGCGAGGCGATCGGACCGATTTCGGCGCGCACGTGTTTCACAAGCTCCTGCCGCAGCGCCTCCGTACCCTCATGGCCGGCCATCAGCGTCACATAGCAATAGATGCCTTGACCCTTGATCGCATGCGGATAGCCGACAACGGCAGCTTCCGAGACGTCCTGGTGCGACACCAGGGCTGATTCGACTTCCGCCGTGCCAAGCCGATGGCCGGAGACATTGAGCACGTCGTCAACACGGCCGGTGATCCAGTAATAGCCGTCCTCATCGCGCCGGCAGCCGTCGCCGGTGAAATATTTGCCTTTATAAGTGGAAAAATAGGTCTGGATGAAGCGTTCGTGATCGCCATAGACCGTACGCATCTGACCCGGCCAACTGTCGGCAATGACCAGATTGCCGTCGGCCGCCCCTTCGAGCAGGTTGCCCTCATTGTCCACCAGCTCCGGTACGACGCCGAAGAAGGGCAGGGTTGCGGAACCCGGCTTCAGGTCGGTGGCGCCCGGTAGCGGCGTGATCATATGACCGCCGGTCTCCGTCTGCCACCATGTATCGACGATCGGGCAACGGCCGTCGCCGACGACATTGTAGTACCACTCCCAGGCCTCCGGATTGATCGGCTCGCCGACCGTGCCGAGCAGGCGCAGGCTGGAGCGCGAAGAGCGCTTGACGAAGTGATCGCCGGCACCCATCAGCGAACGGATCGCCGTCGGCGCCGTGTAGAAGATATTGACCTTGTGCTTGTCGATGACCTCCCAGAAGCGGCCCTGATCCGGGAAATTCGGCACGCCCTCGAACATCAGCGACGTCGCGCCGTTCGCCAGCGGCCCGTAGACGATATAGGAATGACCGGTCACCCAGCCGACGTCGGCGGTGCACCAGAAGATCTCGCCGGGATGATAATCGAAGACATATTCATGCGTCATCGCCGCATAGACGAGATAACCGCCGGTCGTGTGCAGCACACCCTTCGGCTTGCCGGTCGAGCCTGACGTATAAAGGATGAACAGCGGGTCTTCCGCCTTCATCTTCGCGGGCGGACAATCCGCCTTCACCGTTGCGACTTCCTGGTGATACCAGAGGTCTCGGCCCGGCGCCCAGCCGGTCTTGCCGCCGGTGCGGCGCACGACCAGAACCTTCTCGACGGTGACATACTGCCTGGCGGCAATGTGGATCGCCGTATCGGTATTTTCCTTGAGCGGCACCGGCTTGCCGCCACGCAGGCCCTCGTCGCAGGTGATGATGAACGTCGATTGGCAATCGATGATGCGGCCCGCCAGCGCCTCAGGAGAAAAGCCGCCGAAGACGACGGAATGCACCGCGCCGATGCGGGCGCAGGCGAGCATCGCATAGGCGGCCTCGGGGATCATCGGCATGTAGATGGTGACGCGATCGCCCTTCTTGACGCCATGCTTCTTCATCACATTCGCCAGCCGGCAGACGTGTTCGTAAAGCTCGTTATAGGTGATCTTCTTGTCGATGTAGGGATTGTCGCCTTCCCAGATGAAGGCCACGTCATCGCCATGCTTCTTCAGGTGACGGTCTATGCAGTTGTAGGAAACATTGGTCAGCCCGTCTTCGAACCATTTGATCGAGACTTTCCCTCTGAAGGACGTGTTCTTGACCTTGGTATAGGGCTTGAACCAGTCGATCCGCTGGCCGTGTTTGCCCCAGAAATAGTCGGGATCCTCGACGCTCTGCCTGTACCATTTCTGATATTTTGCCGCATCGATCAAAGCCTGCGCTTTAACCGGCTTCGTCACCGGATGAATCTTTTCCGACATGTTTTCCTCCTCGATCTTGGCACCGTCTTGCGAGATTATGGCGCTCATTCCACGCAATCAATAGCAGCTCAAGTTACGACAGCAATTGGACAAAGCGCATTTCATCCGCAAAGAATTGCAATTCCGCAACACTGCGGTTATATAGGGCCATATTTCCCGGACAATGTGGTGTTACACCCCGGACCGCGACACCGGCGCGGACTGACAGAAGGACTATATCCATGGCTCAACAATTGCTCATGCCGAAGGCAACTGCCATCTGGCTTGTCGACAATACAGCCTTGTCGTTCGACCAGATTGCGCAGTTCTGCAAGCTGCATCCGCTCGAAGTCAAGGCTATTGCCGATGGCGAAGCCGCCCAGGGCATCAAGGGCCTCGACCCGATCGCCACCGGTCAGCTCTCGCGCGACGAAATCGCCCGCGCCGAAGCCAACCCGAACCACAAGCTGAAGATTTCCGAACCGAAGGTTCGCGTGCCGGAATCCAAGCGCCGTGGCCCGCGTTACACGCCGGTCTCTAAGCGCCAGGATCGGCCGAACGCCATTCTCTGGCTGGTGCGTAACCATCCGGAACTGAAGGACGCACAGATCTCCCGGCTCGTCGGCACCACCAAGTCGACCATCGAACAGATTCGCGACCGCACGCACTGGAACTCGACGAACCTGACGCCGATGGATCCTGTAACCCTCGGCCTCTGCAGCCAGATCGACCTCGACATGGAAGTGGAAAAGGCCGCCAAGGGCCGTCCGCTGCCGACCGCCGCCGAACTCGGCGCGACGCTGCAGCCGGCACAGGAGACCGAGAAGCTCGGCTTCAGCTACGACCGCGACGACGAGAAGGAAAAGGAAATCGATGCCGACGCCGTCTTCGCCAAGCTGAAGTCGCTGAAGTCCACCACGCCGGACGATGACGACGACGATCGCTACTGAGACGCGACCGATCCCGTGATTCGACGCCCCGGTGAAAGCCGGGGCTTATCTTTTGTGGGCCTACCTCGCGCCGAAAATCGCGGAACCGACGCGAACGCTCGTGGCGCCGAAAGCCACGGCAATCTCGTAGTCGCTCGACATGCCCATGGAGAGCTTTTCGACGCCGGCCTTGGCCGCGAGCTTGGCGAGCAACGCGAAATGCGGCCCCGGATTCTCATCGGCCGGCGGGATGCACATCAGCCCCGCAATCGAAAGCCCAAGCTCTTTCCGGCAGAAATCGACGAAAGCAAAGGTATCGTCAGGCGCAATGCCCGCCTTCTGCGGCTCCAGCCCGGTGTTGACCTGCACATAAAGCCTTAGGACCTTGCGCTGGCGTTTCATTTCATCGGCCAAGGCGCGGGCGATCTTTTCCCGGTCGACCGTTTCGATGACGTCGAACAACGCCACCGCATCCGCCGCCTTGTTCGATTGCAGCGGCCCGATCAGATGCAGCTCGATGCCGGGTGTTTCCGCCTTCAGCGCCGGCCACTTGCCCTGGCTTTCCTGCACCCGGTTTTCACCGAACACCAGTTGGCCGGCCGAAATCGCGGGGCGGATCGCTTCCGCGTCGAAGGTCTTGGAAACGGCGACAAGCTGCACGGCACCCGCCGGCCGACCGGCCTGATGTTCCGCCGCCGCAATATGGGCACGAACCGCGTTCAACCGCTCTTGAAGTTCCATCTTTTTGCCTCGATATTTGCGCCTATCCTTACGACTTTGCAGTAATGAGGCAGGCGGCCTTTGCCAAGGGCCGATGCCGCAGAATCCGGCTTTGCTTTGCAAGATAAGGCACTTGCCGCACCTGCAAAACTTGACGCTTGGTTGGTTTCGTGATGAAGGTCACGGCCAACTCCCCATGATATTCCGGAATACAAGATCAAATGGCTACCGAACGTTATAATCCGCGCGACGCCGAGCCTCGCTGGCAGCAGAAATGGAACGAGGAAAAGGTCTTCCTCACCGACAACGCCGATCCGCGCGAGAAATATTACGTCCTCGAGATGTTCCCCTATCCGTCGGGCCGCATCCACATGGGCCATGTGCGCAACTACGCCATGGGCGACGTCGTCGCCCGCTACAAGCGCGCCCGTGGCTACAACGTCTTGCATCCGATGGGCTGGGACGCTTTCGGCATGCCGGCGGAAAACGCCGCGCGCGACAACAAAGTGCACCCGAAGGAATGGACCTATCAGAACATCGCCTCGATGAAGGCGCAGTTGAAGGCGATGGGCCTGTCGCTGGACTGGAGCCGCGAATTCGCCACCTGCGATGTCGACTATTACCATCGCCAGCAAATGCTCTTCATCGACATGATGGAGAAGGGCCTGGTCTACCGCAAGAAGTCCAAGGTCAACTGGGACCCGGTCGACAACACCGTGCTTGCCAACGAGCAGGTCATTGATGGCCGTGGCTGGCGCTCCGGCGCCCTCGTCGAGCAGCGCGAGCTGACGCAATGGTTCTTCAAGATCACCGAATTCAGCCAGGAGCTTTTGGACGCGCTGGATACGCTCGACCACTGGCCGGAAAAAGTGCGGCTGATGCAGAAGAACTGGATCGGGCGCTCCGAAGGCCTGACGATTCGTTGGGAAATCGTGCCGGAGACATCGCCCAACTCCGAACGCGAAATCACCGTCTATACCACGCGTCCGGACACCCTGTTCGGCGCTTCGTTCCTCGCTATATCGGCTGATCATCCGCTCGCCAAGGAAGCAGCGGCTGCGAATCCGGCTATCGATGCCTTCTGCGAAGAATGCCGCCGCGCCGGCACCTCGCTTGCCGCATTGGAGACCGCCGAGAAGAAGGGCATGGACACGGGTATCCGCGTCCGCCATCCGCTTGACCCATCCTGGGAACTGCCGGTCTATATCGCCAATTTCGTATTGATGGATTACGGCACGGGCGCGATCTTCGGCTGCCCCTCCGGCGACCAGCGCGACCTGGATTTCGCCCGCAAATACGGTCTGCCTGTCGTGCCCGTCGTCATGCCCAGGGATGGTGATGCTGCCAGCTTCACCATCGGTGATGCCGCCTATGACGGTGACGGCGTCATGATCAATTCCCGCTTCCTCGACGGTATGAGCATTGAAGAAGCTTTTGAGACGGTGGCAGCAAGATTGTCGGGGACAAGCCTCGGCAATGCGCCGCAGGCCGAGCGCAAGGTGAATTTCCGCCTGCGTGACTGGGGCATTTCGCGCCAGCGCTATTGGGGCTGCCCGATCCCGGTCATCCATTGCGATGATTGCGGCGTCTTGCCGGTGCCGAAGCAGGATCTGCCGGTCAAGCTGCCCGATGACGTCACCTTCGATCAGCCGGGCAATCCACTCGACCGTCATCCGACATGGCGCCACGTCGCCTGCCCGCACTGCGGCAAGGACGCCCGTCGCGAAACCGACACCATGGATACCTTCGTCGATTCGAGCTGGTACTACACCCGCTTCACCGCGCCGTGGGAACACGAACCGACCGACAAGGCTGCGGCTGACCGCTGGCTGCCCGTCGATCAATATATCGGCGGCATCGAGCATGCGATCCTGCATCTGCTCTATTCCCGCTTCTTTACTCGTGCCATGCGCGAGACCGGCCATGTTGAAGCGAAGGAACCCTTCAAGGGTCTGTTCACGCAGGGCATGGTGGTTCACGAGACCTATAGCCGCGGTAATGGACTGACACGCGAATGGGTGTCGCCAGCCGACATACGCGTCGAGGAAACCGACAGTCAGAGGCGCGCGACTTTGTTGTCGACCGGTGAAGAGATCGCCATCGGCGCGATCGAGAAGATGTCGAAGTCGAAGAAGAACGTCGTCGACCCGGACGATATCATCGCCTCCTACGGCGCCGATACCGCCCGTTTCTTCGTGCTGTCCGATTCGCCGCCCGATCGTGACGTGATCTGGTCGGAAGCCGGCGTCGAAGGTGCACATCGTTTCACACAACGCATGTGGCGCCTGGTGTCGGAAGCCGCTGATGCTCTGAAGGCGGTCCCTGCGACTCCGGCTAAGGAAGGCGAAGCGCTGGCGATTTCACAAATCGCCCACCGCACGCTAAAAGCCGTTCAGGGCGATTACGACAAGCTCGCCTTCAACAAGGCCGTCGCCCGCATCTACGAATTCGTCAACGCACTGGCTGCTCCATTAGCTAAGGTCGCCGCTGGCGAGACGGATGCCGGCTATCGTTCCGCTGTCCGTGAGGCAGTCGAGATCCTGATTGCATTGGTCGCACCGATCACGCCGCATCTGGCCGAGGAATGCTCGGCTGCGCTGGGCAACACGCACCTGATCGCGATGAGCACTTGGCCGGTATACGATGAAGTGCTCGTCATCGAGAACGAGATCGTGTATCCGGTGCAGATCAACGGCAAGAAGCGCGCCGAATTGACAATTGCTCGCGATGCAGATCAGAATGCCGTCCAAGAGGCTGTACTCGCCCTGGATGCCGTCGGAAGCGCATTGAATGGTCAGGCGCCAAAGAAGATCATCGTCGTTCCACAGAGGATCGTAAACATTGTCGTCTGATAATCTTTTCAAGCTCGCTCGCGCTGCTGGCGTTGCGTCTCTGATCGCCGTTGCCGGTCTTTTATCCTCCTGCCAGGTTCGGCCGCTCTATGCCGAAAGCACCGGTGTTAACCAGAAGCTTGCCGACGTTTCCTTTTCCGACGCTGGCTCGCGCGTCGGTCAGGTGGTTCGCAATCAATTGATCTTTATCGCCGGTCGCGGGGCCGGCGAAACGAAAACTCCGAAATACACGGTGGATCTGAGCGTCAGTTCCGGCACCGGCGGCGTTATCTACCTGCCGTCATCAGACACCTCAGGCGCAGGCCGCACCACGGTGACCGCAGCCTTCACGCTGAAGAGCGCCAGTGACGGTAAAGTTCTGAAATCCGGCAGTCGTGCAGTTACATCGCTGGTCGACTTCCCGACCCAGGAATTCGCCAAGGCGCGCGCTATCCGCGATTCGGAAGACCGTGCTGCACGCGAAGTTGCCGAACTGGTGGGCGCCGATATCGCAGCCGCGCTTAGCCGCTGAGATGAGCGCACGGCATGGCGGAGATCAAATCCCACGAGTTTGAAGGTTTTCTTCAAAGCGCCGCGCGCAATTATCGTCTCTTCGTCATCTATGGACCGGACCGCGGTCTCGTATCCGAGCGGGCAGCGCAGATCGCCGGCAAGACCGGCGTCGATCTGAATGACCCTTTTTCCCTGATCAAACTCGACGTCGGCGATCTTCACAATGACGCCGGCCGCTTGCTGGATGAGGTTAATGCCATTGGTCTGTTCGGTGGCGAAAAACTGGTATGGATTCGTGGCGCTGCCAACGAAAAGGGCCTGGTCGATTCACTGCAGATCATTGCTGACAACCCTCCCGACGCCAGTTTTGTCATCGTTGAGGCAGGTGATCTCAAAAAGGGCTCCGGCCTTCGCAAAGTAGCCGAGACCTCGCGGGCAGTCGCAACCATTCCTTGTTATTCCGACGATATTCGCGCACTCAATGGCCTCATCGACACTGAGCTGGCAAATGAAAATCTGCGTATCACGCCGGCGGCGCGCCAGATCCTGTTGGAATTATTAGGTGGCGACCGCATCGCTTCACGCAACGAAGTACGGAAGCTAGCGCTTTATTGCCGCGGGCAGGGGACAATCGAAGAGGATCACGTCGTTGATATCATCGGCGACGCCAGCGCCGTTTCGGCGGACGACGCTGTGGATGCCATTCTCAAGGGCGATTCCGAAGCTTTTCTGAATTCGATGCAGAAGATCGCCTCCTCCAAGACACCGATGTTTCTCGTGCTGCAGGGTTGCCTGAGGCAATTCCAGTTGCTGGATATGATGCGTACGGAAATGGATGAAAAACGCGTGCCGCCGGCACAGGTGATGCAAACTCTCGGGCGGCATCTCCACTTTCGCCGTAAGCCGATCGTCGAGCAGGCTCTCAAGAGCTGGACCGCTCCGGCAATTGCGCGTGAAATGAACCGGCTGCAGGCTGCCATTCTCCAGACCAGGCAGCGTGCCAGCCTGGAAGACACGATCGCCACGCAGACGCTGCTGGCGACCACATTGCAATCAGCCCGTAAGGGCTAGAGCATCCCGCTGTCAGGTGAAGCCACCTGCAAGCGTATAAGATGCTCTAAATTCAAAAGACGAGAGCGACTTTTGTGCATTCAAAAAAACGCACGGCGCTCCACCTCACGCGAGGCAGCTCAACGCCGCTCCAACAGCCGGCAGATCTCCTCGAGCTGTTCCAGGGTCTTATAGGAGATCTTCACTTGACCGCCACTGCCGCGATGGTTGATCGTGACATCGAGCCCAAGGGTGTCGGACAATGTCCTTTCCAGCGCCAGCGTATCGGAATCCTTCTCATCCTTGCGGGCAGCAGCCGGTCGCGGATCGTTCTGAGCCTTGATATCGTTCTGCGCCAGCCGCTCGGCATCGCGCACGGACATGCCCTTGGCAACGATCGTGCGGGCGAGTGCAGCCGGATCGGAAGTCGAAACCAGCGCGCGTGCATGACCGGCGGAAAGGCTGCCGCCGGCGAGCATATCGCGAACCGGCTCCGGCAGCTTCAACAGCCGCAACGAATTGGCGACGTGGCTGCGGCTTTTGCCGATGATCTCTCCAAGATCGTTTTGCGTATAGCCGTGTTCGGCAATCAGTTGTTCATAGCCCAGCGCTTCTTCCAGCGGATTGAGATCGGCACGTTGAACGTTTTCAACAATGGCGATCTCCAGAGCCGTCTTATCGTCGACATCGCGAACGATAACCGGAATTTCGATCAGACCGGCCAGTTGCGCCGCGCGCCACCGTCTTTCGCCAGCTATAATTTCATAGCGATCGATCGAGACGGTACGCACGACAACCGGCTGCACAATGCCATGCTGCCGGATGGAACTGGCAAGATCGTACAATTCAGTTTCGTCGAAATAGCGACGGGGATTCTTTGGATTGCGGCTGATGAATTCGATCGGCACCATCCGATCTGGATTGACCCCCGGTCTGCCGGCATCCACCGGCGTGGGTTGATCCATCTCTCCGATGAGAGCGGCCAAACCGCGGCCAAGGCGCCGTTTCGAAAGATCGTCATTCATCGCAATCACTCACTCCAGAATAAACAATAAAATCAGGCCGCCGCCTTACGCTGCCGCTCCCGCTGGATCACTTCCGACGCCAACTGTAGATAGGCTTGGCTGCCGGCGCATTTCAGATCGTAAAGGATTGCGGGCTTGCCGTAAGACGGCGCTTCGGACACGCGGACGTTGCGCGGAATCAACGTGTGGTAGACCTTCTCGCCCAAATGCGTGCGCACGTCGTTGACGACCTGCTGCGCGAGATTGTTGCGAGAATCAAACATCGTCAGCACGATCCCCTGAATATCGAGAAGGGGATTGACGGTGCGCCGCACCTGGTCGACGGTTTCCAACAACTGGCTGAGACCTTCCAGCGCGAAGAATTCGCACTGCAGCGGCACCAGAACCGAATGTGCGGCTGCCATGGCGTTCATCGTCAGCAGATTGAACGAAGGCGGGCAATCGACCAGGATATAGGAGAAAGCGGTCGCGCCAGCGCCATTCAGGGCCCGACGAAGTCGGAAGACACGATCGGGTTGCTGAGCGATCTCCATCTCGATACCGAGCAGATCCATCGTGGACGGGACGATGAAGAGATTGGGAACTGCCGTTTCTTGAACTGTGTCGAGAATCGTATGCGTGCCGACCAGAAGATCATAGGACGACAGCTTACGATCCCGCCGCTCGATACCCAGACCGGTGCTGGCATTCCCCTGCGGGTCGAGATCAACGATGAGGACACGTTCGCCAATGGCGGCCAGTGCCGTGGCCAGGTTAATCGCGGTGGTTGTCTTGCCGACGCCACCCTTTTGATTTGCGATAGTAATAATGCGGTTTCGCTCGCCGATCATTGCCACATATCCAATTATGGTTAAGTTCGACGTCGAGGGCGATTTAACTCCAAAATAACAGAATCTCGCTCGACAACACTGTTGTGTTTTACCAGATCGAATTCCCAACGACCACGGGCTTTCTGGACCTCGCGCTCGTAATCCCGGCCTTTATGCAGCAACAAACGTATATTTTCATTGCGCTCCGCCCAGGGTGCTGCGTAGTCCAACAGCACATCCAGCTCAGCCAGCGCTCTCGCCGAGATCACCTCGCAGTGACCAATGACCTTTGGCGCTTCTTCAATACGGATGGCATGGACCGAACCGCGAGCTTCGCATTCCCTCAAGCAAACCCGCAAAAAAGCAGCCTTTTTCTGATTGCTTTCTACGAGATCAACATGTCCATCTGCCTGTTCTGCCAGAAGAATCGCGGTAATGACGCCAGGGAAACCGCCTCCACTTCCGAGGTCGACCCATCGGGCCGGCTTCGGATGAAGTTGAAAGATCTGCGCACTGTCCGCAATGTGTCTTTGCCAGAGGTCGTTGATTGTAGAGGGCGCGACCAGATTGATGGTCTTCGCCCATTTTTGAAAAAGCTCAGCAAAGTGCTGTAATCGTCCCTGTGTTTCACGTGAAACACGCACACCGTTTAATTCCATGGGAGGACTCTCACACCTTGCAATGTCAGGAAACGAGCTTCCGCTCTTCCGCTACATCCAGCTTTCGGAGATACGCAAGCAAGAGCGATATCGCCGCCGGCGTCATCCCATCAATTCGCGAAGCCTGTGCGATATTTTTCGGCCTCGCCGCCGCGAGCTTCTGCTTCAGCTCATTCGACAAGCCGGATAGTGCAGAAAAATCGAAGTTCAATGGTATGACCCGCTCTTCCTCACGTCGGACCTGCACAATGTCTGAGGTCTGACGGTCCATATAGACCGAATAGGCCGCTTCGATTTCAACGGCGTCGATAACGCGCCGATCCATCGATCGCAATTCCGCCCATAACCCAGACAGCGACTCGATAGATTGCCCCGGATAGGACAGAAGATCGTATGCCGATCGACGCTGACCATCCTTATTGAGATGCAATCCCGCCTTCTCCGCCTCGCTGGGCGTAACCGACAATCCCCTCAACTGGACGCGCGCTTGCTCAAGCTTCTCCATATATCCGCTGAAGCGCGATGCGCGATCGGCGCCGACACAACCGATGGATAGGCCGATTGGCGTAAGACGAACATCCGCGTTGTCCGCTCGCAGCGACAGACGATATTCCGCGCGAGACGTGAACATCCGATAGGGCTCAGCCACCCCACGCGAGGTGAGGTCATCGATCATCACGCCGATATAGGAATCCGTGCGGCTGAGCTGGATGGCCTTGCCACCTGAGGCCAGGCGCGCCGCATTCAGACCCGCGATCAAACCTTGCGCTCCCGCCTCTTCATACCCAGTCGTTCCATTGATCTGTCCGGCCAAAAACAGCCCGGGGATCTTCATCACCTCGAGCGAAGGCTTCAGCTCGCGTGGATCGACGTGATCATACTCAATCGCGTAGCCGCACTGTAAAATTCGAACTCGTTCCAGACCCGGAATGGTTCGGATAAAGGCGTCCTGCACATCTTCGGGAAGTGACGTCGATATCCCATTCGGATAGACTGTCGTGTCGTCTAATCCTTCGGGCTCAAGAAAAATCTGGTGGCCGTCACGTTCGCCGAACTTGACGATCTTGTCTTCGATCGACGGGCAATAACGCGGTCCCACCCCCTCGATCTGGCCCGAATACATCGCCGAACGCATAAGGTTATCGGCAATGATCTTATGCGTCGCCGGCGTAGTCCTCGTCACGCCACATTCGATCTGCGGATTGACGATGGTATCCGTCATGAATGAAAACGGCACCGGCTCATCATCGGCACCCTGGCGCCCGACAGAATCCCAGTCGACGGTCGTCCCATCAAGCCGTGCCGGCGTTCCTGTCTTGAGGCGGCCCAACGCCAATCCATAACGCTGCAAGGTCGCCGACAATCCCACCGACGGTTCTTCCCCAACCCGGCCGGCCGGAATCTTTTTATCGCCGATATGGATCAGGCCGCGAAGGAAAGTGCCGGTCGTCAGAACAACAGCGCCACATCGAAGGACGCGGCCGTCCTTCAGAGTTACCGCTGAAACGCGACCTTCCTCGATAGTCAGATCGAAAGCATCCCCCTCGATCACATCCAGATTCTCGATCGCACCGATCTCAGCCTGCATCGCAAGGCGATAAAGCTTTCGATCCGCTTGGGTGCGCGGGCCACGAACGGCCGGACCCTTTCTCCGGTTCAGCATGCGAAACTGAATACCGGCCGCATCTGCAACTCGACCCATCAAGCCATCGAGCGCATCGATCTCTCGAACCAGATGGCCCTTGCCCAAACCACCAATCGCCGGATTGCACGACATCACACCGATCGTCTCGCGCTTATGCGTGACGAGAGCCGTCAATGCACCCAAGCGCGCAGCCGCGGCCGCAGCTTCACTGCCCGCATGTCCACCACCGACGACTATCACGTCATATATTTTATCGACCATTGTCAGGCCCTCAGCGTTGCCGTCTGTTTGGCACACCAAATCCAGGAGTCAAGAAGGTTTCACGTGAAACGTCTACAACGGCGTCATCCGACGCCATCTTTGACGACGTCGTGTTTCACGTGAATCATTTGCCGATACAGAATTCCGAAAAGATAACGTCGAGAAGATCTTCGACATCAACTCTCCCGGTAATCCGACCCAGGCTATGTGCGGCGCGGCGCAGGAATTCCGCTCGGATATCCAGCCCTGCTGACACCGAACTCACCGCTTGCGTCAGTGCATCCAGGCTTTCCATCAGCAACATTCGATGCCTCAACCGGCTCGGCAAGGCCAATGAGAAGGCAGCAGATCGTGTTTGCAAATCATTAACCAACAACTGATGCAATTCAGCGAGACCGACGCCCGTGTCTGAGGAAATGCAGAGATCGTAGTTGTTGGCATCCGCCGGATGAATATCCGACTTGGTGCCGATGCGAAAGACTTTCCCACCAAAGCCTGGAAAATCGGTCTGCGCGGCAGTTCCGATTTCGGCAAGCGATAAGATGATATCCGCTTCCGCCGCCGTCTTCAGAGCTCGCTTGATCCCCTCGCGTTCGATGACTTCTTCGGTGTCACGCAAGCCGGCAGTGTCATACAGCCTCGCCGCATATCCCTCAATATCAAGGTCGATATGCAGAACGTCGCGGGTCGTCCCGGCAATCTCGGTCACAATTGCCACCTCACGACGCGCCAGCGCGTTCATCAAGCTCGATTTGCCGGCATTCGGGGGACCGGCTATGACAACCTTCAAGCCATCTCTGATGATCTCGCCAAAATCCGCGCCCGCAAGATGCCCCGACAGCTCGGACTGCAGCTCTGCCATATCCGCCCATACCAGATCAGACACCGACCCCGGAACATCGTCCTCATCGGCAAAATCCAACTCCGCTTCGATTAGGGCTCGTGCACGGGTCAGCCGGTCCGCCCAGTCTTCATAAAGCTTCGAAAGCCCACCGGCGGTATGTTCCACGGCCAATCGCCGCTGCATTTCGGTTTCAGCGGCGATGAGATCCGCTAAGCCTTCGACTTCGACAAGATCCATCTTGCCATTTTCAAGCGCGCGGCGTGAAAACTCGCCATGTTCGGCCAGCCGGCAGCCTTTAAAGCCCGCAAGCTCTTCGAGAAGGGTAGCAACAACGGCTTTGCCCCCATGAACATGGATTTCGGCGCTATCTTCCCCAGTAAAGGACGCCGGACCAGGAAAAATTAGAACCAATCCCCGGTCGATAACCAAACCATTTCGAGTCCGAATCGTTTTCAGTGCGGCCTGCCGTGGTTCCGGCAGCGATCCCGCCAGCACCCTGGTTACCGCGAGCGCCACCGATCCGCTGATCCGCACGACCCCCAGCCCGGCCGGAAGACTGCCGCTGGAAAGCGCGAAGATCGTGTCGTTGAAATCCTGCATTGGATTGATCCGCATCCGAATCGATTCGCCTTGGGCTAAGGAGGCCATCTTAGCTTAAACAAAATCGGGCCGCACGACGCGACCCGATAAGCTCATCTGAAGTTTTCGCCGCTTAATAGCGACCGTGAATCCGGCTAAGTATCACGTATTCATCGAGTCGAAGAAATCCGGATTATTCTTCGTCTGCTTTAGCTTGTCGATCAGGAACTCGATCGCATCCGTCGTGCCCATCGGGGCAAGGATACGACGAAGAACAAATATCTTCTGGAGATCCTGACGCGGCACCAGCAGGTCTTCCTTACGAGTGCCGGACTTCAGAATATCCATTGCCGGGAAGATGCGCTTGTCGGCGACCTTGCGGTCCAGAACGATTTCGGAGTTGCCGGTGCCCTTGAATTCTTCGAAGATCACTTCGTCCATACGGCTGCCGGTATCGATCAGCGCGGTCGCGATGATTGTCAGCGAACCGCCTTCTTCGATGTTACGCGCCGCGCCGAAGAAACGCTTCGGGCGCTGCAAGGCATTGGCGTCGACACCGCCGGTCAGAACCTTACCAGAGGAGGGGACCACCGTGTTGTAGGCACGGCCGAGACGCGTGATCGAATCAAGCAGGATAACCACGTCACGGCCATGTTCGACAAGACGCTTAGCCTTTTCGATGACCATCTCGGCAACCTGCACGTGGCGGACGGCCGGTTCGTCGAAGGTCGACGAAATGACTTCGCCGCGTACAGAACGCTGCATATCCGTGACTTCCTCAGGACGTTCGTCGATCAGAAGAACGATCAGATAGCAATCCGGATGGTTGGCGGTGATCGAATGGGCGATGTTCTGCAACAGTACCGTCTTACCGGTGCGTGGTGGTGCCACGATCAAACCGCGCTGGCCTTTGCCGAGCGGTGCCACCAGGTCGATGACGCGCGGCGACAGGTCCTTGGAGGTCGGAACGTCGAGCTCCATGCGGAAGCGCTCGTTCGGATAAAGCGGCGTCAGATTGTCGAAGTGGACCTTGTGACGGATCTTTTCCGGATCGTCGAAATTGATGGTGTTAACCTTCAACAGCGCAAAATAGCGCTCGCCTTCCTTCGGTCCGCGGATCGGCCCCTCGACCGTATCGCCCGTCTTCAGCGAAAAGCGGCGGATCTGGGAGGGAGAGATATAGATATCGTCCGGGCCCGGCAGATAGTTGGCATTGGCCGAGCGCAGAAAGCCGAATCCGTCCTGCAGGACCTCGACAACGCCTTCGCCGATAATTTCTACGTCCTGGCTGGCAAGCACCTTCAGAATGGCAAACATCAGTTCCTGTTTGCGCATCGTGCTGGCATTTTCGACCTCGAGCGATTCGGCAAAGGCCAGGAGATCGGTCGGGGACTTGTTCTTAAGTTCTTGGAGCTTCATTTCAGCCATGAAGGGATTTACTCTGTTTTTAGAAGGGGAAAGGCAGTGTTGGTCGTATTCAGAACCGCGATGAGGACATTCGCAGGCGACAGAACTGATACATGCCACGAAGAAGAGATGGCGGGAAAATAGCGATTCACTTTGTGCCCCGCAAGGGGGGGCGACAAAATCAAAGAAATTTAACTTTAATGCTAAGTTTTGCTTCTTATTTTATGCAAACGGCTTCACCACGACCAGGATCACGATCAGGATCATCAGCACCGTCGGCGCCTCGTTCATGAACCGCCAGTACCGGGCGGAATGCCGGTTCTCATCGCGTGCAAACGCACGAACCGCGCGACTAAAGTATATGTGGACACCTGTCAGCAGCACGACAAGGCCCATCTTGGCATGTAGCCAGCCACCCTGGAAATCATAGATCGACCAGGCGAGATAGAGCCCGAAAATCCAGGTCAGCATCATTGCCGGCGTCATGATTACCCGCAGTAGCCGCCGCTCCATCACCTTGAAGGTTTCCGATTGCTGCGAACCGGGTTCCGCATCGGTGTGATAGATGAAAAGCCTCGGCATATAAAAGAGACCGGCCATCCACGAGATCACCGCGATGATGTGGAAAGCCTTGATCCAGAGGTAGAGATTGTCCGGATGCCAGGCAAACAGGCCGATCGCCAGTGCTGCGAACAGCAGGATCATGAAATAGGCGCGCCGGCTTGCATAAGCGCCGGGGCGAGGATCTATCTGCTTCTCCTGCCGATTCTCGTTCATCTTTTCAGCCTTTCCATCCACGCACGCGCTCGACCAGCGCGGCGACATGAGATGGATCGGCCTGAGGGGTAATGCCATGGCCGAGATTGAAGATCAGCGGGCCATGACCCAAATGCTCCAAGATATCATCGATCCCATCCTTGAGCGCCTTGCCGCCGGCAACGACACGCATCGGATCGAGATTACCCTGGACCGGACCGTCCTGCTGCAACTCCTTGGCAAAGGCGAGCGGCACTGACCAGTCAAGACCGATCGCATCAGCCCCGGTCTTTTGGCGGTAGGTCTTCAGCAGATATCCAGCGCCCTTGGCAAATGCGATGATCTTTGCTTGAGGCCGCCGCGCCTTGATCGATGCTATTATCCTCGCAACCGGCTTAACGGCGAAAGCCTCGAACTCCTTTTCGCCGAGCACGCCAGCCCAGGAATCGAAGATCTGCACCGCATCGGCGCCGGCGTCGATCTGCGCCACCAGATAATCAGCGGATATATCGGCAAGCAGCGTCAACAGATGCTCGAATGCCTTAGGATAGCGATAAGCGAAAAGCCGGGCAGGGGCCTGATCCGGGGTGCCGTGGCCGGCGATCATATAGGTCGCCACTGTCCAGGGCGCCCCACAAAATCCCAGCAGCGTCGTCTCCTCGGGCAACTCGCTGCGCAGGCGCCGCACTGTCTCCATGACAGGGGCCAGATATTCAACTACGCCGTCGCCCTTCAGTGCCCGAATGCCCGTTTCGTCGATGGGATCCATCTCGGGGCCATGCCCTTCGGTATAGCGTACATTGCGCTTCAGCGCGTCGGGGATCACCAGGATATCGGAAAACAGGATTGCGGCGTCAAAGCCATATCGCCGGATCGGCTGCAGCGTCAC